>VGDM01000196.1 GCA_016869715.1 Alphaproteobacteria bacterium | reverse complement strand
AGATGAAGTGCTCGCGGCTTTGCTCGCACTCGCCGAAGTACGCGATGCCGCAGGCTTTCGCGCGCGGCTTTTCGCCGGCGCGGCGGTGAATGCAACCGAAGGCCGCGCCGCGCTGCATATGGCGCTGCGTGCCGCGCCCGAAGACCAATTCAGCGCATGTACTGAAAACATCATGCCCGAACTGCTCGCAGTGCGCGCGCGGATGGAGGCCTTCGCCCGCGCCGTACATGAAGGGCGCATCCTGACAGCCAAGGGTGAACGCTTCACCGATGTGCTGAATATCGGCATTGGCGGATCGGATCTCGGCCCGGCCATGGTGGCGCGCGCCCTATGGACTCCTGATGCACCGCTGCGCGGGCATTATTTGGCGAATGTGGATGGCCATGCCTGGGCGGAGATGCAAGCGAAGCTCGATCCCGCGCGCACGCTGGTGCTGGTTGCGTCCAAAACTTTCACCACGCAGGAAACCATGGCCAATGCCGCGCTGGCGCGCGATTGGTTGCGCGCTGCCTTGGGTGAGGCCGGCGCTTCCCAGCATATGGCGGCCCTTTCCACCAATCTTGCCGCAACCGGCGCTTTCGGCATTTCCCCTGATCGCGTCTTTGGTTTTCGCGATTGGGTCGGCGGGCGGTTTTCGCTTTGGAGTGCGATTGGGCTGTCACTCGCGCTGGCGCTTGGCTGGGATGCTTTCGCGCGGCTACTGGCTGGCGCACGCGTGATGGATCAGCATTTCCGAGATACCCCACTCGCCGAAAACCTGCCAGTGCTGCTGGCGCTGGTGGAAGTGTGGCATGTAAACGGGTTGGGTTATCCGAGCCGTGCCGTCCTGGCCTATGATGAACGCTTGGCACGCTTGCCCGCGCATTTGCAGCAGGTGGAAATGGAAAGCCTCGGCAAGCGAGTGGCGCTTTCTGGGGCACCCTTGCAGCGCGCATCCGGTCCTGTGGTGTTCGGTGAACCAGGCACCAATGCGCAGCATTCCTTCATGCAATTGCTCCATCAAGGC
>VGDM01000195.1 GCA_016869715.1 Alphaproteobacteria bacterium | reverse complement strand
GGAAGCTTGAACAAACCCAGGGCGCTTCGGTCGTCGGCAAAGCCGCACTTTACGGCGGCACCACGAGCATTCTGGATTTTGTGCGCTGGACACATGGCAAGACCATTGAAGGCGCCATCGCCGAACGCCACGCTGCCTGGAAGGCCGATGGCTGCCCCTGCGATTATGCTTTTCACATCATGGTGGAAGGCGATTTGCCGCCTGATCTCCCCGCGCAGCTTGGGGAGGCGATTGAAGCCGGCCACGCCACCACGAAAATCTTCACCACCGATATCGCCCCTTCCCGCAAGGGCCGCATGGTGGATTTCGGCGATATCTGGGAAGTGTTTCAGGTGCTTTCCGCCAAGGGTGGACTTGGCGTGATCCATGCTGAAGACAATGACATTGTCATGCACATGTATGCCAAGCTGTTCCGCGAAAACCGCACGGGGTTCGGGAATATGGCGGAGGTGCACAATACGCTCTCAGAAGACCTGTCCTTCCGCCGCGTCATGCGCTTGGCAGAACATGTGCCTGGGACAGCGCTTTATATGATGCATGTCTCAGCCGAGAATGGTGTCCGCGCCATTCGCGATGCGCGCGCCAAGGGCCTGCCCATTTATGGTGAATCGCTCCATCAATACATGCTCTACACGAGCGAGGATTATAAGCGCCCGAATGGGCAGATCTATCACACCTACCCATCGTTGAAGTCCCAGACGGATCAGGATGAGCTTTGGACGGGCGCCCGTGACGGGTCCATTTCCTGTGTGGCGACTGATGAACTTTGCTGTTCGCTTGCGGTGAAAACCCAAGGCAAGCGGGTGGATGACACAACCGGCGGCAATTCCGGCGTGGAGCCCCGCGTGGCCGTGATGTACACCGAAATGGTCGGCAAACGCGGCTTCACGCTGCGCCAATTCGTGGATGCGGTTTCCACCAATGCGGCGAAGTTCATGGGCATGTATCCGCGCAAGGGTGCCATTGCCGCGGGCGCGGATGCGGATATCTGCATTCTTGATCCGAAG
>VGDM01000194.1 GCA_016869715.1 Alphaproteobacteria bacterium | reverse complement strand
GCCGTCAGGTTGCGCGTGACGCGCCGTGCAATATCGCACACTTCCGTCGCGCGGCGCGTAAGGCCCGCGCGGTCATCATCCTTGGCGGCCAGAATCGCATCAGCAATCGCTTCCGCTTCATCGGTGATGGCGGTCTCGGCGGCCAGCAACTCACCTTCGATTCTTTTGCGCGCACCACGGATCAGCCGCGAATTGCCGAGCATGAGCAGATGCGCGTCCAAAAGGGGCGCGATTTCCTCCTGCGCTTCTTCGGGCAGAATGGCGATGCGTGTTTTCAGCTTGGTGACCTGCTTGCGCGAAAACGCCACCGCATCGGCCAGGCGCTGGCGTTCGGCTTCAATCGCCTCGGTCGTGATGCGTCGGCGCGGCGCTTCGGCGGGGGCTTCGCTGGTATCGAAAGCGGGACCCATTGCAATGCCGGGCGAAACCGCAATGCCGCGCAACTGAGTTTCGCGGCGGCGTGGTGTTTTGCTGGCACGCGGGCGGGCGGGCGTTTCAGTCTTCATTAAAACCCGCTTCCACCAGGGCTGCCACCGCGTCTAGCGCTTCCTTGGCGTCCCAGCCTTCGGCTGCGATCACAATTTCAGCACCGCGCCCGGCGCCCAGCATCATCAGCCCCATGATGGAAACGGCGGGCACGCTTTGCCCATCACGCAGCACATTCACGCAAGCCGAATAGCGTTCCGCCAGGGCAACCAGCTTTGCCGCCGCGCGCGCATGCAAGCCACGACTATTGGGGATGACAACAGAACGGCGCAGCACCATGCCGCCGGATGAAGGGGCCGGAGTGGCTTCGTTCATTCCTTGGCGCTGCCATTGGGCTTGGCGCCCGCGACATCACGCGCAAGCGCGATATATTTCCGCCCCGCTGCCTTGGCGTGATCAAGCGCCTCATGCAGCGGTTCACTGCCCCGCACCTTCGCAAGCTTCACCAGCAAAGGCAGGTTCACACCCGCCAGCACTTCCACGGGCTTGCCTTTTTCCACCATTTGCACCGCGAGGTTGGAAG
>VGDM01000193.1 GCA_016869715.1 Alphaproteobacteria bacterium | reverse complement strand
TGCGCGGAACATCACAATAGCGCATCGCATGCCGGCAGCGCGCCGGAAATCCTGTTGGCGGCCATTGGCGCCACGACCAGCCGGATTCGCATCGGGTCAGCCGGGATCATGCTGCCGCATTACAGCGCGCTGAAAGTGGCCGAGCAATTCCGCATGCTGGAAGCGATTGCGCCGGGGCGCGTTGATTTGGGCGTGGGTCGCGCGCCGGGGTCTGATGGGCGCACTGCCTTCGCGCTCAACCCCGATGCGGCACGGGCGGCGGAACGCTTCCCCAATCAGATCATGGAAATCCTGGGCTGGCATGGTGATGGCCTGCCGGAAGGCCACCCCTTCGCCAGCATCATTGCCCAGCCTGTCACCGCCACGCGCCCACAAATGTGGGTACTGGGCAGTTCGGATTACGGCGCGCAGGTCGCGGGCTATTTCGGCCTGCCCTATTGCTTCGCGCATTTCTTTTCCGACGGCGGCGGCAGCGAACAGGTGATGGACATCTACCGCCAAAGCTTCCAGCCCAAGCCCGATCTGCCCGCGCGCCTTGCGGCCCCCTATCCCGCGCTTGGCGTGTTCTGCCTGGTCGCGGATACGGAGGCCGAGGCACGGCGCCTGTTCCGATCGCGCGAATTATGGCGCCTGAAGCGCGACCGCGGCATGTTTCTGCCCTTGCCGAGTGTCGAGGAAGCCGAAGCCTATCCCTATTCCGATCTGGAATTGGCGCGGCTGGAGCAAATCCGCGCCCAGGCCATGGTCGGCACACCGGAACAGGTACGCGCCAAGCTGGAAGCGCTTTCCGCGGCGCATGGCGGCATTTCGGAATTTGCCGTGATCACCCATTGCCATGACGCGGCGGCCCGCCAGCGTTCCTATATGCTGCTGGCGGAGGTGTTCGGCATGAAGGGCGCAGTGGCGCCGGCTCTGGCGGCGGAATAGGCGCACCAGCGCCAGCCGTCAGGCACCATCTGTTGGGCCATGATCCGTCCCCCGGATCATGGCAGCGCCTCAGGCCTTGCGCGC
>VGDM01000192.1 GCA_016869715.1 Alphaproteobacteria bacterium | reverse complement strand
GGCGGATGGGTTCGAGGATCGCTTCTGGTCCGGCGGCAGTCTGGATGATCTGTTTTCGCGCGAAGGGGAGCAGCCGACGCATCCGCTCGCTGCCGTGTTTGGCGCGGCGATGCGCGAATGGCGCCGCAGCGCCGGCAGTACCGCGATGCTGGGCGGTGCCAAGGAACGCGTGGAACGCGCCATGGCGGTGACGATTGGGCGGGAGATGGAAAGGCTGGAACGCTGGATGGTGTTTCTGGCCTCTGTCGGCTCGGTCGGGCCATTTGTCGGTTTGTTCGGCACGGTTTGGGGGATCATGAATTCCTTCTCGGCCATTGCGGGCATGCAGAACACGAATCTGGCCGTGGTGGCGCCGGGGATTGCGGAAGCCTTGTTTGCCACCGCAATTGGTCTGGTGGCGGCGATCCCTGCCGTGCTGGCCTATAACAAAATCAATACGGACCTGGCGCGCTTTGCCGCGCGGCTTGAGGGTTTCGCGACTGAATTTGGCGCCATCCTGTCGCGCCAGACGGAAGCGGCGGCGAATGATGGCGGGCCGCGCAGCCCGAACCAGGCGGCGGAATAGGCCATGGCGGTTTCCCTTTCCGGCGGGCGGGCTTCCGGGCGGTCTCGCTACCGGCCGATGGCGGAAATCAACGTCACGCCGCTTGTGGATGTGATGCTGGTGCTCCTGATTATTTTCATGGTGGCAGCGCCACTGATGACGGTGGGCGTGCCGGTGGATTTGCCGAAAACCGCTGCCCAGCCGCTCAATCAGGAAACCGAACCGCTGACCATTACGGTGAATCCTGAGGGCAAGATTTTCTTGCAGGAAACGGAAGTGCCTTTGGAGGGCTTGGTTCCGCGCCTGCAGGCGATCATGCGGGAACAGCCGCAGGGCGCGCCGGAGCGGCGGATTTTCGTACGTGGCGACAAGGCCATTTCCTATGGCCGTGTGATGGAGGTGATGGGCACCATCGCCGGTGCGGGCTTCACCCGCGTGGCGCTGCTGGCGGAACAGCCGCAGGCGCAGCGCCCGGGCGCAG
>VGDM01000191.1 GCA_016869715.1 Alphaproteobacteria bacterium | reverse complement strand
GGAATCTGCCGTGCCGAAAGCAAGGAAGCCCGCGCCGGGACAGGCTTGAAGGAGGAATCATGATGCCAGAGCCGATTGGCCTTGTTGTTCAACACCTGCTTGTCGCTTGGTGCGACAATCTCGCCACCCGCGCCCATATTGGTCAGAACAATCACTGGACTGCCCGCGCCAAGCGCGCCAGGTCGGGTTTGCTCAAGCGCACCAAACCCCTCGCTGAAGGCGATCTGCGCCGCGTCATCCAAATGCTGACCGGGCAGCACCAGCACCGCGTAGCGATCCAGCGCATCACGCAGCGCCGCCATGACCGGCGCGGCGACCGGCTGCGCTGCATCAACGCCTTCGATGCGCGCGGCGAAAAGCGGTTGCAGGGGCGTGATGTTAAGCATGGCCATACCCTCCGGAGCAAAGGCTAGGCCGGAAGGTGCCTTTCAGAAAAGCCCCTCAATCCGCCCTTCCCCATCCAGGCCAATCGTCTCCGCCGCCGGGCGGCGTGGCAGGCCGGGCATGGTCATGATGTCACCGCACACCGCGACAATGAAGCCGGCACCGGCAGAAAGCCGCACTTCGCGCACCGGCAGCACATGATCCACCGGCGCGCCCAGCTTCGTTGGGTCTGCGCTGAAGGAATATTGCGTCTTGGCGATGCAGACCGGCAGATGACCGAAGCCGAGTTCTTCAAACCGCGCGAGGCGCTTCGCCACATCCGCCGGCAGCGCGATATCGCGCGCGCGATAAATCTGCTGCGCAATGGTGCGGATCTTGTCAGCCAAGGGCATGGCATCCGGATAAAGCGGCGCGAAGCGCGCGGATTTCGCGGCGATGCGTGCCTGCACGGCGCGCGCCAACTCAGCCGCGCCCTTGGCGCCATCACCCCAATGGGTACAAAGGATCGCCTCCGTCCCCACCGCCTGAATGGCCGCTTGCACCGCCGCGATTTCCACATCCGTGTCTGAGGTGAAGCGATTCAGCGCCACCACCACCGGCAGGCCGAACTTGCCCATATTCTCGACATGGCGGGCAAGGTTCGCAA
>VGDM01000190.1 GCA_016869715.1 Alphaproteobacteria bacterium | reverse complement strand
GTCACCAATTCGGGATAGATGGCAGCATTGCCCGCCACATTCGCCCAATCGCGCACCGGCGTGTAATCCGGCGGGCCGCAACCGATCAGCGCGGCCAAGGGCAGGGCGAGGATTCCGCGACCAAGCTTCATGACACCACCCATGCCCCTGCTTCCTGCCGCACCGCGCCTTCCGCTGCCAGCTTGATCAAATGCGCGGTCAGGCTGCGCGCTGCCGCCGGGATCAGCCTGGCATCAAGCGCGGCGCCATAGACGGGCGGCACCAAAGCCTCGGCATGCGCGCGCCCGGCGCGGCGGAGTTCTTCCAGGATACGCGCCTCCCTCTCCCGCCGATGCGCGGCGAGGGCAGCGACGAAGGGCAGCGGATCAGGCAAGGGTGGGCCATGGCCTGGCAGGTAAAGCGCGTCATTGCCGCGCGCCTGAAGCTTGGCGAGCGAGGCCATATAGGCCGCCATATCGCCATCCGGCGGGCTGACCACGCTGGTGGACCAGGACATGACGTGATCTGCGCTGAACAACGTGCAGTTCGTATTGGCGTTTTCCAAAGCAAAGCAAAGATGATTGGCACAATGGCCCGGCGTGTGCAGCGCGGTCACGCGCCAATCGGCACCGGCCACAGTGGCGCCATCCGCAAGCGTTACATCCGGGCGGAAATCATGATCACCGCCTTCGCCGCGCTGTTCTGGTGGGGTCATATGCGGGCCGAAGGCGTAGCTCGGCGCGCCCGTTGCGGCCTTCAATGCGGCCACGCCAGGCGAATGATCCCGATGCGTGTGAGACACCAGGATATGCGTGATGCGCTCACCCTTGGTCGCCGCCAGCAAGGCATCCAGATGCGCCGCATCCACCGGGCCGGGGTCAAGGATCGCTACGGAATTCCCTTGCCCGATGATCCAGCTATTTGTGCCGCGAAAGGTGAAAGCGCCGGGATTATTGCAGAGCACCCGCCGCACGCCTGGCGCCGTCTGTTCCACCGCGCCCGGGGCCAAGCTGTCATTTTTCAGGAAGGGAATGCTCATCTTCGGCGCCTCATG
>VGDM01000189.1 GCA_016869715.1 Alphaproteobacteria bacterium | reverse complement strand
ACCATGCCATGCTCTACGCCGATCTGGCGGATCCAGTGGCCTTGCTCCGCCGCGAAAGGGGCGGCACGGCGCTGGCGCAATATTGGGCCTATGCTGGCGCGGCCCGGCCCGATGCCCTGCCGGGCGAAAAAGTGGCCGATTACACGGCGCTGATGGCCGCCAGCCAGCCCATGGTCGCGCAGGAGGTTCTGGCGGCTTATCGCTTTGGCCCGCATCGGCGGCTGATGGATGTGGGGGGCGGCAGCGGCGCCTTCCTGACTGCGGTCGGCAAGGCCAATCCTGGGCTTGATCTGCTGTTGTTTGACCTGCCGGCCGTGGCCGAACAGGGCCGGCAACGCTTTGCCCGCGAAGGGCTGGCTGACCGCGCCATGACCATGGGCGGGGATTTCACCACCGGTTCCCTGCCGCTCGGCGCCGATATCATCAGCCTGGTGCGCGTGCTGCACGACCATGATGATGATGTGGTGCAGGCCTTGCTGCACCGCGTGCGCGCGGCCCTTCCCAAAGGTGGGCGGGTGCTGATCGCCGAACCCATGGCGGCCACCGCCGGGGCGGAGCCGATGGGCGGCGCCTATTTCGGCTTTTATTTGCTGGCCATGGGCCGCGGGCGGCCTCGGCGGCCTGATGAATTGGCAGCGATGCTGACCGCCGCCGGTTTCAGCGCGCCGCGCTTGCTGCCGACCGATACCCCCTTGCTGACCCGCGTGATGCAGGCTGAGGCAGTTTGACACTTTTGATGTCATTTTAACTTGACAGAAATAAATGTCACAATAGAGTTACAAGCCCAACTGGGAGTATCGGAGTGGAAACACTCGCCATCCTGCTGAGCGCACCTGAACAGCTTTCGCTCTCGCGCCTGCAACTGACGCCGCCTGGCGCAGGGGATGTAGTTGTGGACATTGATTGGAGCGGCATCAGCACAGGCACGGAACGGCTTTTGTGGTCCGGGCGCATGCCATCCTTCCCTGGCATGGGTTATCCGCTGGTGCCTGGTTACGAATCGGTTGGCCGCGTGGTGGAGGCAGGGCCCGCAGCGGGT
>VGDM01000188.1 GCA_016869715.1 Alphaproteobacteria bacterium | reverse complement strand
ATTTCGCGCCGGAAGTTATCGCGATTTCGAGTGAGGTCTGCCCCGAAATCCGCGAATATGAACGTACCTCCACCACTGTTGCCAATGCCTATGTGCTGCCCTTGATGGAACGCTATTTGCGTCGTCTGGAAGATGGGCTGAAGGCACTTGGTAGCGCGGCGCCATTGCTCCTCATCATGTCATCGGGCGGCATTACAACGGTGGAAACGGCGCGGCGCTTCCCGATACGGCTGGTGGAAAGTGGCCCGGCAGGTGGGGCCATTCTCGCGCAAATGATCGCGGCGGAAAGTGGCATCAGCCGTGCGCTTTCCTTCGATATGGGCGGCACCACGGCGAAGATTACGCTGATTGATGACATGAAGCCGCAGCAGGCACGGCATTTTGAAATTGCGCGCGCTGCCCGCTTTGTTAAGGGCAGCGGCATTCCGGTACGCATCCCGGTGATTGACATGGTTGAAATAGGCGCGGGCGGTGGTTCCATCGCGCGTGTGGATGGGCTTGGGCGCATCACGGTTGGACCGGATAGCGCGGGTTCCATGCCGGGGCCCGCCTGTTATGGGCGCGGCGGCACCATGCCAACCGTAACCGATGCGGATTTGGCACTTTCCTGGATTGATCCTGCGCGCTTTGCGGGTGGGCATATCTTGCTTGATGCTGCGGCATCACACGCCGCCTGTGACACCATTGTGGGTCAGCCGCTTGGCATGGCGCCCGCCCAAGCTGCGCTCGGCATTACCGAAATCGTCACCGAAACCATGGCGAATGCGGCGCGGGTGCATGCAGTGGAAAATGGCAAGGAAACCAGCGGGCGCACCATGATTGCCTTTGGTGGCGCCGCACCTCTGCATGCTGCACGCATGGCACAAAAGCTCGGCATAGATCGTGTGCTGGTGCCGGTGGGCGCAGGGGTGGGCTCCGCACATGGCTTCCTTGCTGCGCCAATCGGCTATGAGGTGGTGCGCACACGTCTTGTCAGCTTGAACGCCTTTGATGCGCCGCTGATCAATAGTCTTTATGACGCGATGCGCGCCGAAGCTGAGGACGTG
>VGDM01000187.1 GCA_016869715.1 Alphaproteobacteria bacterium | reverse complement strand
CGCAGCGCCATGGCCGGGCAGGGTTTGGCCCGGTTTTCGCCGCGCTGGCCCTGCTGCTGGCGCTGCCCTTTGGCCTGACGGCCGCGCCTCCCGCCCCCGCCGCCACCGAGACCGCCGAAAGCTGGACCCCCGCGCGGGTGGAGGCGCTGCGGGCTGAAGGCAAGGGCGTGTTCCTCAATGTCACCGCCGCCTGGTGCATCACTTGCCAGGTCAATGAACGCATCGCCCTTCGCCGCGATGCCGTGCAGGCAGCCATGGCTGCGCGCGGCATTGTCTATCTGAAGGCGGATTGGACGCGGGGCGATCCCGCCATCACCGCCTTGCTCCGCGCCCATGGCCGCGAAGGCGTGCCGCTTTACCTGTTCTGGCCACCAGGCGGTGGTGAGGCCGTGATCCTGCCCGAAGTGCTGACCGAGGCCATGGTGCTGCGGCAGATCGGCGTGCCTTAGTGATAACGCTTGCGCCCCCCGGGGGCTGCGGGGTATCCTTATCTCCTCGGCACAAAGACCGGAAGCGGCGCGCATGCGCTGGTGCAATTTGAGGCTGGCTTGGCTCTGTTAACGCGTTTCCGCGTGCAGCCAGCATTCAGGCTTTGCGCGCCGAGGGTCTTGCCATGCCGCTTGCCGCAACCGCCACCGATCCCAAGGCCATGCCGGATTTCCTCCGGCTTGTCGGCGCTGATCTTTGGGCAACGCGGCTCGCGGATTTGGGGCGCCGCGCGCAGGCCAGCGCCTTTCAGGGCCGCGCCACACAGCATCGCCATGCCTTGGAATTCGCCCTGGCGCGTGCTGCGCGCGGCACGGCGCAGGGCAGTGCGGAACGCCGCGCGCTTGGCTTCGCGGCGGAAGCAGTGCGCCTGGCCAATGGCCTGCCGGAAGCGCGGCGCGAGAAGCTGCGCGCTGCCATCATCCAAGGGCTTTCCGGTGAGGCAACGCTGATCCCGCTATTTCATCTGCTGCGCTCAGCCGCGCTTTATCGCGCGCAAGGTTTTGAGGTGCGTTTCACCGGCCTTGCCGAAGACAGCGCGCATGATCTGATGATCAGCCGTGGTGGCGCCGT
>VGDM01000186.1 GCA_016869715.1 Alphaproteobacteria bacterium | reverse complement strand
CGTCTTGAATGACCGCTACCAGCTCCGTATCCCCATCGCGCGCGAAACTCTGCGCGGCATGCCAGGGCTGGTGATTGAGGCTGGGCAGGATGATGCCGCGCGCCACCCGCCTGGGCAGGACCTCGCGATCGCGGAATTTCTTGGGCTTGATTATCAGATGCTGCGCGACATGCCGCATTGCATGATGTGGCAACCCTGGGCCGAGGCCAGCCTTGCGCCCATCATCGCCTGGCATGGCGCGCATTGCAGGGGCTAAAATCCCCACCGCTTGCGCCCCGCCCCACTTCCGGCAGGATGGCTCCCATCATTGGGGGGAGTGATCCATGAACATCACCTTGAACGGGCGCGCTGCGCTCATTTCCGGCGGGTCCAAGGGCCTCGGCCTTGCCATGGCGAAAATGTTTGCTGAATCGGGCGGGCATGTCGCGATTGTTGCACGCGGGGCGGAAAGCCTTGCCAAGGCGGAAGCGGAAATCCGCGCCGCCGCGCCTGCCGCCAAGGTCGCCGCCATCGCCGCCGATATCCGCACGGCAGAAGGCTGCGAAGCCGCCCATGCTGCCGCCGTGAAGGGCCTCGGCCAGGTGGATATCCTGATCAACAATGCCGGCACATCCCAGCGCGGCGGCTTTCTGGAGGTGTCAGACGCGCTTTGGCAGGATGATCTGGACCTCAAGCTATTCGCGGCCATCCGGCTTTCCCGCCTGGCCCTGCCCGGCATGCGGGATCGCAAATGGGGCCGCATCATCAATGTGCTCAATATCGGCGCCAAGGCACCGCCGGGCGGGTCCACGCCCACCTCAGTCTCGCGCGCGGCGGGCATGGCGCTCACCAAGGCGATGGCGAATGAATTCGCGCCCCATAATGTGCTGGTGAATGCCATGCTGGTGGGCATTATTGAAAGCGACCAATGGGTGCGCCGGCATGCCGCCGAAAAGCGCAACATCACCTGGGAGGATTGGAAGGCCGAACAGGGCAAGGGCGTGCCGCTTGGCCGCATCGGCAAGGCCGAGGAATTCGCGGCCATGGCGCTGCTGCTGGCGAGCGACCAGGGCGGCTATATC
>VGDM01000185.1 GCA_016869715.1 Alphaproteobacteria bacterium | reverse complement strand
TGTTATCGGGGCGGACAGATGGTTGATTTTTAGACTTGGCCAGCGCCAATTGGGCGAGCCTAGTTGAACCTAAGGTCACGACAGTCGGTGGCGCTATTGTTGGGGTAGCCGGCGTAGCTGGCCCGGTCTCGCAGCCGGCCACTGCGGTTGCCTCGGTGGTTAACATTCAAGCCGCTTCTTCCAATTGGGGCCGACCACGCGCTTTGACTACGGTCCCTTCAGAACAGCCAGAGCCACAAGAAGCACCTAGTAGGACCCTGGCCATCCTGCGCTAGCGGGGGCCTACTCGTGGAAATCTTGATTTATCTGAACTTTTTGTTCAAGCTCGGAAAACGGAGAGACGAGTTATGCTGGAAGCCCATGCAGCTGAGCACGCGGCGATGGCGCCTACCGCTCAGGGACTGGCTACGCTGCGCGCGGCTTGTGAGGCTGGGGAAGCAGCGATGCCCGGCGCAGATCTGGCGGCGATTGAGCAGATTTCTGAGGCCAATGTGCGCTTTCACCAGGCGCTTTGGGAAATGAGCGGGCAGCACCGTACACGCGCCAGCCTGATCAGCTTGGCAGTGCCGCCCATGATTCTGCGCAATTTCCGCAAATTCAATGACGCCAATCTGCGCCGCAGCCTGGCGCAGCACCGCGAAATGATTGAGGCGATTGCCGCGCGCAATCCAAGCTGGGCCGGCGCGGTGATGCGCGCACATGTTGAAGCCGGTAAGGCCGTGTTCCTGGCAGCCGCCGCACAGACCGGGCAGGAGGCGGCATGATAACCCCCGTGCATACATCTGTCATCCCGACAGTGGCAGGCGCCCTGACCGTAATGGCTGAGGGAAGCGCAAGGCCCGAAGAAATCCTTGACGCCTGCCTTACGCGCATCGCCGCCCGGAATGGCACGCTGCATGCCGTGCATTACTTGGATGAGGCAGGGGCGCGCGCGATGCGTGGGACCGGGCCGCTCACTGGTATTCCCTGGGGCATCAAGGATAATTTTGATGTCGCTGGTCTGCCCTGCATCGCCAATTCAAGGCTGCGCGCCGGGCGAATCGCGGCCACCGATGCGCCCCTT
>VGDM01000184.1 GCA_016869715.1 Alphaproteobacteria bacterium | reverse complement strand
CAAGCGTTGCCCCCTCAGTGTCGGATTTGCGGCAGGCGGGGGTGAGCAATAGCGCCGCCACGGCCAAGCTGGCGGCGCCAAGGTAACTTGCCCGCGGCGCCATGCGGCGCTGCGGTGATGGGATTATTGGCCTTGGCCCCCGGCGCACGCGGCGCCAGATCAGGAATCGCTGGACTCGACCACGCGTACAGGCGGCGTCACTGCCATCGGCGCACTCGCAGGTGCTTCGGTGAGCATTTCCATGCGGCCCGTCAGCTGGCCGCCATCTTCCACGGAAAGGCGGCGGGACCGCGCTACACCCAAAACTCGGCCCGTGGCACGGATGATCAGGCTGCCGGTTGCAGTCAAAGTGCCGTCAAAGACGCCGGCGATATCGGCATCTTCGACCTGCACTTCACCCTTGAAGACGCCGGAATGGCTGATCGCCAATTCCTGGCACTGCAAAAGCTGGCTTTCCATGGTGCCTTCAATGACGATGCGCTCGGCTTCCGTGACGCTGCCCTGGATGCTGATGCCCTTGCCCAATTGCAGGACGCGCTTTTCACCAGCCTCGGCGCGGCCGATGGGGCGGCCAGCAGTTGGCGTCGTGGGGCGTGCGGCGGGGGATGGCGCGTTGGTCGGCTTCGCCGACGAGGCCGCTGCGCTGGCTGCCGGCGGCACCAATGCCGCAGGCCGGAAGGGAGGCACCGCCAGGTCAGGATCGCGCGCTGTCGGCACGCTGCTGGGTTCCGGTGCTGGCGGAGTCGTGCCTTCATCCTTGCGACGGAAAAGCGACATCTTGGCCCCCTTGGTGATTCGCGTTGGTAATGCCATGGGCTAGCATGCGACTCTGCCGTGCCACAACGGGCGAAAACAGGTTATCCCCCGTTTTCTGGTGATGCACTCGGAAATTTATCGAAGTCGGCCAAGCCGCGGATCAGCAAATGCGCCGCCGCCGCAATGCCAATGATCGGTACCAATAAATTCAGCACCGGCACTATCGCCATCAAAGCCAATACAATGCCAAGCAACCACCCCTGCCAGCGCAGCCGCTGCCAGGCGATGCGCGAATGCGCCAAGTTCATGCGCCT
>VGDM01000183.1 GCA_016869715.1 Alphaproteobacteria bacterium | reverse complement strand
GCTTTCCTCAAAACCTCCGGCCTGGATGTCGGGCTGCCGGAAGGCCAGATGGGCAATTCCGAGGTCGGGCACCTCAATATCGGGGCCGGGCGCGTGGTGATGCAGGATCTGCCGCGCATTGATGCCGCCATCGCCGATGGGTCTTTCGCGCGATTGCCGGCAATCACGGGGCTGATTGCGAAGCTGAAAGCCTCCGGCGGAACCTGCCATTTGATGGGCCTGCTGTCACCGGGGGGTGTGCATGCGCATCAGGATCATGCGGTGGCGGTCGCAAAACTACTGGCAGGCGCAGGCATCCCTGTCGCCATCCATGGCTTCACCGATGGGCGGGATACGCCCCCGCGCGCGGCGCCCGATTACGTGGCGCGTTTCGAAGCCGATCTCGCAGACGTTGCGGGCGTGCGTATCGCCACCATCATCGGGCGCTATTTCGCGATGGATCGCGACAAGCGCTGGGATCGTGTTTCGCAAGCCTATGAAGCGATGGTGGAAGCCAAGGGCAATCACGCGCCTTCCGCCGCTGCGGCCATCACGGCTGCCCATGCTGCCGAGAAAACCGATGAATTCATCCCGGCCAGTGTGATTGGCGATTACGCCGGCATGCAGGATGGCGATGGCATTCTCTGCTTCAATTTCCGCGCCGATCGCGCGCGGGAAATCCTCACCGCACTGCTTGATCCCGGCTTCGATGGCTTTGCCCGCACGCGCATGCCGCGTTTCGCTGCCGCTGTTGGCCTTACGGAATATAGTGATGCGCTGAATGCGCATCTCACAACTGCGTTTGCGCCCCAATCCATGGCGGATAAGCTTGGGGAAGTGGTGGCGCGCGCGGGGCTCAAGCAGCTTCGCATGGCGGAGACGGAAAAATACCCGCATGTCACCTTCTTCCTGAATGGTGGCGAAGAAGCGACCTATCCCGGCGAGGAACGCATCATGGTGCCATCGCCCAAGGATGTTGCGACCTATGATCTGAAGCCCGAGATGTCGGCGCCGGAACTCTCGGAAAAGGCTGTAGCGGCAATCAAAAGCCGCGCGCATGATCTGATTGTACTGAATTACGCCAATGCCGATATGGTGGG
>VGDM01000182.1 GCA_016869715.1 Alphaproteobacteria bacterium | reverse complement strand
CCTTGGTCATGAGAATGTTCTTTCTATTGCCGAACCCGCATGAGCATGAGCGCACCAACCGCCGCCACACCCAGCAAGGCCGTGAACCACAAGGAAGCCGCGCCGAAATCATCCAGCAGCAGCCCGAACAATAAGGGCGCGAAAGCCTGCGAAGCCCGCGCTGGCGCGGTAATAAAACCCTGGCGCTGGCCATAACCAATTGGACCAAACAGCGCCAAGGGCAGCGTGCCGCGCGTGATGGTCAGCAGGCCATTCCCCGCGCCATGGATAATCACGAATAACGCGGCAAAGGGCGCGCCAAGCACCATCAACACCACCACCGCCACCGGGTGTGCGCCGGCAGCAACGCGTGCAGAAAACAGCGGGTTCATCTTGCGCATGAGGGTGAATTCCACCACACGCGCGGCCACCTGTGCCGGGCCCATCAGCGCGCCAGCTGCAATTGCCGCGGCAAGCGATGTGCCGGCAGATTGCAGCAACCCCGGCAAATGTGCCCCAAGCGCGGTGGAACTGAAACTCGCTGTCGCCAACACGAAAGCCAGCAGGATCATATCGCGTTTGCGATCCCGCATTTCTTCGGCAGATAAGGGTGGCACGGCTTCCTTTGGCGGGGGCGGCGGTGCCTTCGGGATCAGCAAGCGATTGAGCGGCAGGCAGATGAAAAGATGCAAGGCAACCCAGCCAAGACAAGCGCCACGCCAGCCCCATTCCGCTTCCATCAGCGCGGAAAGTGGCCAACCGACCGTGCTGGCAAAGCCCGCAATCAGTGTAATGCCGGTGATGCTATTGCGCGCATCCTTGCCGTAAAGCCCGGCAAGGGTCGCAAAGGCCGCGTCATAAAGCCCTATTGCCATGGCGATGCCGATGATGAACCAACTCAGAATCAGCAAGGGCAGGCCATTGGCGAAAGCCATGATCAGAAGGCCGAGGATAAAGATCAGATTGGAAATCGCCAGCACATCGCGCCCGCCGCGCTGATCAATCGCGCGGCCCGCTGCCGGGCCCAGCAAAGCTGTCAGAAGCAGGGAGCCCGAAAACACGCCGAACACCATGGCGCGAGACAGGCCAAGATCTTCGGCGAT
>VGDM01000181.1 GCA_016869715.1 Alphaproteobacteria bacterium | reverse complement strand
CGCGCGAGCCAAGGCAATAAAGCGCCAGGGATCGCGATGATCCCTGGGCTTTGTAATCATTCATGCCGCTGTGGCTGCGCAGCTTCATTCGGCTACGCGGTAGACGGTGTAGGACCCTTTCGCGCCCTGCTTGTTCGGGCCGACCTGGCGAATGCGCTCGGCAATCTCCACCGTGATGCCCTGGCGCTTTTTCAGCCCGGCGAAAAATCCGCGCACCGTATGCTGCGCCCAGCCGGTGGCCTCGGCGATTTGCGCCACCGTCGCGCCCTCAGGGCGGCGGAGCATCGCCAGCACCACTTCCTGCTTCGTGCCCTCGCGCGGCTTGCGTGGCGCGCCCGTGGCGCGTGTGCCGCGCCGTGAGAGTGCGCGGCGCAGCGTGTCCATTGCGCGCGCAATGGGGTCTTTGTCTGCGCTGGCGGGCGGCGTTTCTTCCCAGGCTGCCAGGAGGCGTTCTGCTGCCTCGCGCAAATTCACGCTTCCCATGTCGGGCGCCTCTGGCGCGGCCTGGGCGGGTTGTTCCGCCACCGCGTCGTCCGGCTGCGGTGCGGGGCTTTCCCCGCCCTGTGGCGCCGTGTCGCGCGCGACGCGGCCCTCATTCGGGTCAATGCCAATGGCGCGCAGCCCCTCATCCGTCACCTGGATCAGGATCGGCGTGCCATCCGCATCCTTGCGCCACACCATCGCCAATTGATCGCGCGGCGCAGCCACCTCAATCAGCAAGCGGCTTTTGATCAGGCTATTCACCACCGCGCGGCAGGCAGCGACTGGCAAATGCTTCGGCGCAATCGCCAGCAATTGCGGGTGCTGCGCGCCATGGCTCAATACAATCCGCTGCGTGTCAGAAAGCTTCATCGTCTTCGTCTCCGGTTGCGGGCGCCGACCATCGGCCCCCTACTGCCGGGAGCCCCGCGGGCGGACCCTGCGGGGCAGTGCGGCGCCGCCTCGCGGCGGGCTGCGCGTCAGTCTTGCGCTTCGGCGGCGATGCCTTCGTTGATCACGAAGCCCGTCAGGTAGGGCAGGCCGGCAGGGATGCCGGTTTCGCGGCTGGTGCGCGGCGTGATGCGCCAGCCCATCCATTCCGCGGT
>VGDM01000180.1 GCA_016869715.1 Alphaproteobacteria bacterium | reverse complement strand
GAAGGGCAGGCGGCGCAAAAGGGCGGCCAAGCGCTGCACATTATCTTCGCCTTGCGCGCCATAAACCATGGTCGGGTGCAGCATGACGCCGGCACGCCCGCTGGCGAGGAAGGCGGCCTCACCCGCGCGCACGCCATCGCCATGGGCATCCGCCCAGCGCGAATAGCGCCGAGTTGATCCCATCAACACAAAACGCGCCTCTGCCGGCGCGGCGGCAAGGATGGCCGGCGCATGGCGCGCATGGGCAGTGCTGATGACAAGCGTGGCACCTTCCAGCGCAGCGCGCAGTGCGGCGGGATCGGCCAAATCAGCGATGCGCGGCGCAACAGGCAAGCCAAGCGCTGCCCATTTCGCCGCATCGCGCACCACAGGCGTGAAGGGCGTGCCTTCAGCGAGCAAGGCGCGGGCGAGTGCCGCGCCGCTCCGCCCCGTGGCACCAATCAGCGCAATCAAGGTGCCGCGCGCAGGAACGCCAGGTCAGCGCCAAGCGGTGCCTGCGTCACCTGGTCATACACCAGCTTGTCCCAGCCGCGCTTGGGCGCCGGGGCAGGCTGCCAGGTAGCGCGGCGGCGGGCCATTTCATCTTCCGCCACCAGCAGATCAAGCTTGCGGTCCTTCACCGAAAGCCTGATGCGATCACCCGTTTGCACCAAAGCAAGCGGCCCACCCACCGCCGCTTCCGGCGCAATATGCAGCACAATCGTACCGAAAGCCGTGCCGGACATGCGGCAATCGCTCATGCGCACCATGTCCTTCACGCCGGCGCGGGCGAGTTTTTTCGGGATCGGCAAATAGCCCGCTTCCGGCATGCCGGAAGGCGAACGCGGCCCGGCATATTTTAACACCAGAATATCCTGGGCGGTGACATCAAGCGCGGGGTCGTCAATGCGGTTCGCCAAATCCTCCAACCCGTCAAACACCATGCAGCGGGCTTCGGTTTCGAATAGCGCGGGGGTTGCGGCGCTGCGCTTCAAAATCGCCCCTTCCGGCGCGAGTGAACCAAACAGCGCGACCAAGCCACCAACCGGGGAGACAGGTTCGGCAAAAGCGCGAATGATGCGCCGATCCACGAAATGGCTGCCATCGCCAATCCG
>VGDM01000179.1 GCA_016869715.1 Alphaproteobacteria bacterium | reverse complement strand
GCTTGGCGGAAGGGCGCGGCGAGATTGCCTTGGTGGGCGGCGCTTTTGCGTCCCAGCGCTGGGATATGGTTCTGCTTTATGCGCCGGGTGGCGTGCTGTGGCAGGGCGATTACGCGCCGGTTTCCGCGCGGGGCGACGCGGGCGGTTTGATCCTGGGCGGCATGGCGGCGGTTCTGGTGCTGGAAACGGCGGAACATGCGCGGGCGCGCGGTGCCACGGCGCTCGCGCGGATTGGCGGCATTGCGAGCGACGCAGCGCATCAGCGCGGGGGCGGCGGCAGTGCCGCGGCGGCATCTGCGCTTTGGCAGGGCATGGCAGCGCCGCAAGCAGGGCTTGGCGTGATTTCCGGCATGACCGGTGTCGCGGAAGCGCGGCTGGAAGAAGAAGCCTTCCTGGCGGGGCTGGGCAGTGTGCCGGTGCGGCGCAGTGCATCCCTACTTGGGCATGGGGTGGAGGCGAGCTTCCCGGCCAATGTAGCGCTCGCGGCACTCGCGCTGTCGCGCGGTGGATTTTATCCGGTAATGGACCCCGCCGATGCCGGCGATGGCCCAGTCGAGCGCATTCTGGTGACCGGCTTCGGCCAATGGCGCGGTGAAGCGCTTGCGCTACTGGAGAAAGCGCCATGAAGGACCATCTGGGCCGCCCCTTGGTGGCAGTGACGGGGATTGGGCTGGTGAGCCCGCTCGGCTGGGGGCTTGATAAGAATTGGGCGGCGCTCTTGGCCGGCACTTCCGGCATTACGCGCATTCGCCGTTTCGCGACCGATCATCTGAAAACCACCATGGCCGGCACGGTGGATTTGCCGGAAGAAATCGCGGGCGCCGATCCCGTGCCCGCGCCGGTGCGCGTGGAACGCATGGCGGCAGCCGCGATTGCCGAAGCACTGGTCGCGGCAGGCTTGAAGGAAGGCGCCTTTGACGGGCCACTCATGCTCGGCATGCCACCGGTCGAGATGGAATGGCCGCAGCGTGTGGCACTCGCCCGGCGTGCGGGTGGGCCAGGCCATGCAGCGCTTTCGGTCGCGAGTATCGGTCAGCGCGATTTGTATGAGACATTTTTGTATGGCGGCGTCGGCGAAAGGCTCGCCTTGCGCTTC
>VGDM01000178.1 GCA_016869715.1 Alphaproteobacteria bacterium | reverse complement strand
CGTCGCTATGGATAGCCTGATCCACTATCAACCAGAGGATATAGTGCAGAGCCTATCAAGCCTCGCGCCCCGCATCCGCCGTTCCATGCTGATGACCTTTGCGCCAAAAACGCCATTGCTCGCAGCAATGCATTTTGTTGGGCGCGCTTTTCCGCGCGGTGATCGTGCACCAGCGATTGAACCGGTGGCAGAGCGTAGCCTGAAGGCCCGCATCACTGGCGAAAGACATCTCATGTCCTGGGATCTCGGCCAGGATCGGCGGATTTCGCGCGGCTTTTATACCTCTCATGCGCTGGAGTTAATCCGGAAATGAGCGAGGTGAATGACCGCGTGGCACGACTTTGGACGGGGATCAGCGTGAATGTGCTGCCATTTGCCGAGGCCAGCATGGGTCCTCTGCCGATTAAGCGCCTATTGCGCCTTTCCCTGTTCCAGATTTCCTGCGGCATGACTGCCGTGCTGATGATGGGCACGCTCAATCGCGTCATGATTGTTGAAATGGGTGTTGCCGCCAGCCTGGTGGCGATCATGGTAGCGCTGCCGCTGCTATTCGCGCCGTTGCGTGCCTTGATAGGGTTCCGATCCGATTCCCATCGTTCAGTGCTTGGGTGGCGGCGCGTGCCCTATCTCTGGCTCGGCAGCATCATCCAGTTCGGCGGGCTCGCGATGATGCCCTTCGCCCTGATTATCCTGTCGGGCGATACTTGGGCGCCGCCTTGGGTCGCTCAGCTTGCGGCGGGGCTCGCGTTTCTGATGGTGGGCGCCGGCATGCATACGGTGCAGACCGTAGGTCTTGCCTTGGCCACTGATATAGTTCCGCGTGAAGCGCAGCCAAATGTCGTTACGCTCCTGTCGTTGATGCAGTTGATTGGCATGGTGATGTCGGCGATTGTTTTTGGTGCATTTCTTGCAGATTTTTCGCAAATCAAGTTGATTCAGCTTGTGCAAGGCATGGCTGCCGCGACGCTGGTGATCAATCTGATTGCGGCCTGGAAGCAGGAACCAAGACGCCCGGAATTGACGGTGGGTCGCGCCCCCGGTGACCCGGGTTTCCGTGAGAGTCTCAAGCTCTTGCGCAAGGCGGGACCATGGGATCGGCGTTTGCTGGCGGCGGCGCTGGGTACCGCCG
>VGDM01000177.1 GCA_016869715.1 Alphaproteobacteria bacterium | reverse complement strand
TGGCTTCATCACGCCCATGACGCATAATTTCTGCGAAAGCTGCAACCGCGTGCGGCTGACCTGCACCGGCACGCTCTATATGTGCTTGGGTCAGGATGATGCGGCGGAATTCCGCGCGCTTTTGCGAGACCCCGGCGTGGATGACGCCGCGCTGTTGCAAGCGATCCATGACGCCATTGCGCGCAAGCCCAAGGGCCATGATTTCGTGATTGACCGCAGGCATAACCGCCCCGCCGTCGCCCGGCACATGAGTGTGACCGGTGGTTGAAGCCCTGCAAGCCCTGATCGCCGCCTTCACCTTCCCTGGCTTTCCGGGCTGGACGGGCTTGATCCTGGCGCTGCTATTGGGACTTCTGGTGCTGGCCTTCCTTGGCATGCCCTTCGCCGTTTATGGCGTGAAATCGCGGCTGGAAGCGCTGGAACTGCAATTGGCGGAACTCCGCGCCGAATTGCGCCGCGCCGGGCCTGCCGCCGCCCCGCGCGCCCCGGTGGAGCGGGATTGGGAAGAACCCGCAGGCTTCACGCGGCGGGAAGTTGAAGCCGGGCCGCGCCTCAGCGCGCCGGTACCGCCGCCGCCTGCCTATAGCGCGCCGCCCTTGCGGGAACGCCGCGCCGAACCGAAGCTTGATTGGCGTACGCCGCGCGGCTGATCACGCGCCCCCTTGCGGACCGGCCCCCGCCCCGGCTTGATGGGGGCCTTACATGGCAGGAGTAGGCGGATGCGCGTCAGCGTGATCCAGATGAACCAGGGCAGCAACAAGGCCGCAAATCTTGCGCAGGCCGAAGCGCTGATTGAAGCCGCGGTGGCGTCTGACCGGCCGGGGCTGGTCAGCCTGCCCGAGACCTGGACCAATCTTGGCGGTGGGCGAGATGCCCGCATGGCCGCCGCCGAGGTGCTGCCCAGACCAGGTGCTGAAGGCGGCCCGGCTTATGAGCTGCTACGCGGCCTGGCGCGTCGGCATGGCATTACCGTGCATGGCGGTTCCATCATCGAAAATGGTGGTGAGAAGCTGTTCAATACCTCGCTGGTTTTTGGGCCTGATGGGGTTGAGATTGCGCGCTATCGCAAGATCCACCTATTCGACATCACCGCGCCCGATGGCACGGGCTACCGGGAACGCGCGCTTTATG
>VGDM01000176.1 GCA_016869715.1 Alphaproteobacteria bacterium | reverse complement strand
GCGGTCATAAGCATCGCGCCGGCACACAACTTCCACCCGGCTGCCGAGGTCTTTCGGCGTGCTGACCTCTACCGAAAGCCCGAAGCGGTCAAGCAATTGCGGTCGCAATTCGCCTTCTTCCGGATTGCCACTGCCAATCAGCACAAAGCGCGCGGGATGGCGAAGGCTGATGCCCTCACGCTCCACCACATTCTCTCCCGATGCGGCGACATCGAGCAGAAGATCAACGAGGTGATCTTCAAGCAGATTCACCTCATCGATATAGAGAAACCCGCGATGCGCGGCAGCAAGCAGCCCTGGCTCAAAGGCTTTCACGCCCTGGGCCAAGGCCCTTTCGATATCGATGGCGCCAGCCAGGCGATCTTCCGTTGTGCCAAGCGGTAAATCCACCACGGGCACGGGTACCATTCGCTTTTCTGGCTTACGCCCCTTGGGCAGATTGCCACAATGGGAACAGCTTGATTGCGGCGCGGCAGGGTCACAGGCGAAGGGACAAGCCGCAACAACAGGCATTTGGGGTAGCAGCGCCGCCAATGAACGCACGGCGGTGGATTTGCCCGTGCCACGATCCCCAAATACCAGGACGCCACCAATGCTTGGATCAACTGCTGCAATCATCAGGGCGCGCTTCATTTCCTCCTGCCCGACGATGGCGCTGAAGGGATAGGCGTTGCGCGCAGCCGGCGCGGCTAAGCGGCTTATGTTGTTTGATGGTGCGCGCGGCGCTTGCCGACGCGAAACCTGCGCTTCCTGGCCAGGCCGATTGGCCGGGCGGAAGCTGCTCAGGGCGCCATCCATTACGCGGCCCGCCGCAAGCGAAACTGCGACCAAACCTGTTCAAGCGACTGGACCAGATGATCCATATCGGCATCCGAATGAACCGGCGATGGCGTGATGCGCAGCCGTTCCGTCCCGCGCGGTACGGTTGGATAATTGATCGGCTGCACGTAAATCCCGTGCTCATCCAAAAGCGTGTCACTGAGTTTCTTGCAGAGCGTCGGATCACCCACCATCACCGGCACAATATGGCTGAGATTATCCAGATGCGGCACACCAATCGCGTCCAGGCGCTGCCTCAAGGTTGCAGCGCGTTCATGCAGCTTTTCCCGTTCATCATTGCTTTGCCGCAAA
>VGDM01000175.1 GCA_016869715.1 Alphaproteobacteria bacterium | reverse complement strand
GCCTAAAGTTGCGCTCGGCAGGGGGGGGCGGCATATTGCGGCAAAGCACACTCTAATCTCAGGATTTTCGGGAATGCAGGGCCTGCCGCAGATCATCAGCCTGGTGCCGCAGACCGGTCTGCAATTCATTGACATCCGGTTCAATCTGGACCGCCTGCCGCGTGCGCCGCGTTCCTTCTGGGAACAGCCCCTGCCGCCAGGGGCTGATCCGGCGAGTGCGGGCCTGGTTAATCTGCGCCGCCTGACGGAAAGCGGCGAAGGCGCGCTGCTGGACCCGATCAGTGGCCGCAGCCCGCCCGATGAGGAGATCTATCAAATCGGTCGCGGTCAGGCTTTGGAATTCATCCTTGGCCGTTGGATACCGTTGCCGTATTTTCGTGTGGCTGCCGTGGGTGCCTCGGGCCAGGAAGTCTATGACAAGGGGCCGACCAATTGGGCGCGGTTTCGCATCACCGCGTTGTCGGCGCCGGATGAGGAAGGCCATACGCACCACGCCGTGCTGGCCTTCGATACGGCGTTGCGCGTACGCGAAGAAGGCCGCCCCTATACCGCGATTTCGCCGGCCGATAGCGAACGCGCCGGCGAATTCACCTTTGTGTCAGACCGAGAACAGACAAGCTGGTTCATGAATGAACCTTGGCTGATCCAATGGCTGGAAGAAGTCTTGCAGGAAATGCGCTTGGCCAGTGGCCGGCGCCCGCGCCCCGAGGATGAACAACGCGCCTGCGAACATTGGGCGCGCTATATCACGCTGTTGGAATTGCTGACCGAAGCGCGCATCCTGCCGCGCGTGAAGCTGGTGGATGTGGTGTCCAACAGCAAATCCTATGAACCGATCAATGTTGATCTGGTGCTGGATATCGGCAATACGCGCACTTGTGGCATTCTGGTCGAAGATGAACGCGACAGCCGGCTTAATCTGAACAACAGCTATCCCCTGAAGCTGCGCGATTTGAGCGCGCCTGAATCGGGCTATGCTTTTCCCTTTGAAAGCCGGGTGGAATTTGCGCGCGCGAGTTTCGGCAAGGATGCGCTGAGCCGCCGTTCCGGGCGCGGCAATGCCTTTCAATGGCTGAGCCCGGTGCGCATCGGCCCCGAAGCAGTGCGGCTTTCCGCCGCCGCGCGCGGCAATGATGGGGCCACG
>VGDM01000174.1 GCA_016869715.1 Alphaproteobacteria bacterium | reverse complement strand
TGATCGCTGCCCTTGCTGCCTTGTGGCAGGGGGAAGAAATCCAGGTAGTCATTATTGTAGCCGAATTGCAAAGCCTGCGCGGCGGGCGTGGTCCGGCCGGCTTCGAAGGCGGGCGCACCCGGCAGCATGGGATCACCCCAGCGGATGATGGATTGCACTTCATACCCATCCGCCACCGAATCGCGCTGCGCCAGGGCGCGCGGCGGTTCGCTGAAGGTCAGGCTGGAAGGACCGCCGGAAACAGGCACCGCTGTCTGCGCTTTCGCGGTACTGGGAAGCGCCGCGGATAATGTCGCCAGGGCGGCGGCGGAACTCAGCAGACCGCGCCGGCCATAGCGGGCTTCAATAATTTCGGCGATTGGGGTTTTGGGTTCGGGATTGCTGCCGATATTCTCAATGTCGTCGAAGGCTTCGAAATCATCGGCATGGTTTTCAGGTTGCGCCATTTCTCTCTCCTGTAAGGCGGGGCTTGTGCTCAGTCTTGATTTAAGAGGGATGCACCGCATTAGAAAGCGGCGAATCGTGAAGCTTTGGCGAAACCATCCCTTAGCCGCCGCGGCTCAATGCCACCACCCCACCGCGTGGCGGTTCGCCGTCTCGGAAATGCGGCCAGCGGCTGCGCGGTGCGGCGAATTGCGCGCCCATGCCGGCGCCCGGATGCGACACGCCGGCGATCCAGGTTGCTGCATTTGGTACTACCGCCACACCGCCCAAAGCGGCGCCAAGCGGCGTGATATAGGCAAGGCTTGGCTGGCCGCGCGCCGGCCCTTCTACGGACAGCACGTAAAGCGCATCCGGCAAGGGGCTGTCGCGCGCCGGCTGCGCCGTGCCGAGCAGAAGGTTGCCCTGGCTATCCAGGCAGATGCTTGCAGGTGTCACTGGCCAAGCTGGCACTGTTGCGGGTTCCCGCCCGGTACGCGGGCGCGGTGGCGAGCGGCCTTCAATCAGGCTTTCGACAATCGCCGTATCAGCGGCGGGATCGCGGGCCGAGAACAGCATTTCCACCACCGCCCCCGCCGGGTTGCGGCCACTTTCACGCAGTGCGAGGCAGAGCCGCGCGCCCTTCGGATCCAGCGCCAGCGCCACAGGCCGCCCGAGGCTATTCGCCCCGCGCGCCACCGCTGCGGCATAGGGTTCCGTATCGGCGGGCAGCGCAATCCAGCG
>VGDM01000173.1 GCA_016869715.1 Alphaproteobacteria bacterium | reverse complement strand
ACCGACATTCTTCATATCGGCAATGTCGGATTTGATCTGCTTGTCATAGGCATCACCGAGCGGCATGCGCCAGGCTTTTTCACCCACTGCACTGCCCGCTTCCTTCACATGGGTCGCGAGCGTGTCGTCATTGCTGAAAAGCCCCGCGCGTTCATGGCCAAGCGCGATGATGATGGCACCCGTGAGTGTCGCCAGATCCACCATGAAGCGCGGATCATATTTTTCCTGGCAATACCACATGACATCGGCAAGCACCAAACGTCCTTCCGCATCGGTATTGATCACTTCCACGGTCTGGCCGGAATAGGATTTCACCACATCACCCGGGCGCTGCGCGGTGGCGGAGGGCATGTTCTCCACCAGCCCCACCATGCCAATCACATCCGCCTTGGCCTTGCGCCCGGCGAGTGCCGCCATCAGGCCAATCACCGTGCCCGCGCCGGCCATATCCCATTTCATGTCTTCCATCCCGCCCGCCGGCTTGATGGAAATGCCGCCCGTATCAAAGGTCACACCCTTGCCGATGAAAGCGAGCGGCTTTTGCTTCTTGCCCTTGGGCGCGCCCATCCATTTCATGGTCACCATGCGCGGTTCCTGCGCACTGCCCTGCGCCACACCCAATAGCGCACCAAAGCCAAGGCGCTTCATCTCACGCGGGCCCATGATTTCGACGACAACGCCCAGTTTTTCGAGCGCCTTGCAGCGTTCCGCCATTTCAGCCGGCGTCAGCACATTGGGCGGTTCGGACACCAGATCGCGCGTCAGGAAAACACCATCCGCAATGGCCTGCATCGGCGCAAAGGCAGCCTTGGCCTTGGTGGGCTCCGCAGCTGCAACTGCGATGCGTTCCAGCTTCGGCTTGTCTTCTTCCTTTTCCGTGGTGCGGTAGCGATCAAAACGATAGCTGCGTAGCCGCGCGCCCATGGCAGCGCTTGCGGCGAGTGCCGGCGTCAGCCCATCCGCTGCCATCACCGCGTCCCGTTCCTGCTGCACGGCAACCAGCGCTGTGCCGCCGGCATTCTCGGCCCCCTGCGCCTCCAGCGCATCGGCCTTGCCAAGCCCGATGGCGACGATTTTGGTGAGGCCCCCGCCCGGCGCCCAAAGCGTGCAGGATTGGCCCTTGGCGCCCTTGAACTTCGCCGCTTCCAAGCCGCGCGACACCGCGCTG
>VGDM01000172.1 GCA_016869715.1 Alphaproteobacteria bacterium | reverse complement strand
CCACCACCAAAAAGCGCCGCCCGAAGCGATCCGCAAGCCAGCCCATCGGCAGGGCGCAAAGCCCGTAAATCACGAACATGGTGGTGCCGAGTGCGAGGATCGGCCCGTAATCCGGGCCGAAAATCCCCGCATCCTGCTGCACCATGGCAAGCACGGCGGTTGCCAGGATCAGCAGGCTGTAATGGGTGAAACTATGCGCGGCATTGATCAGAACCACCTGCCGCCGAGCCGCATCCATGCGCCTATCCCCCAAGAGCTTTGGACATCATGCAGTATCAGCCGGGCTTGCGCCACGGGCGGCGCGGCGGCGCAATTGGCGCAGTACATCACGCGGCTGGAAGGCGCCAAGCGCCATGCCGGCAAGGGTAAAACCCGCCATGCCGACCAGGATCATGAGGCCCGCGCGCAGCAAATTACCAAGCCCAGGCAGAACCAAGCCGATGGCAAAAACCGCAGCCGCCATGATCACACTCGCCAGCACCAGCCGCGGCAGCACGCGCCGGCAGCGCCGGTCCAGCACCAAATGCCCGCGCCGCACCAAAAGCCAGGCAAGCAAGCCGCCATTCACCCAGGCTGCGATACTGGTGGCGAGTGCGACGCCGACATGCCCCAGCACATCCATCAGCGCGAGGTTCAGCGCCAGATTGATCGCGACGGACAGAATCCCGATCCGCACTGGGGCCGAGGTATCGCCGCGCGCGAAAAATGCCGGCGCAAAAACCTTGACCAGCACAAAGGCGGGCAACCCAACTGCATAAGCCACCAGCGCAGCCGCCGAAGCCGCACTCGCCGCCGCATCAAAGGCGCCGCGCTGGAACAAGGCCGCAATGATCGGCCCTGCTGCGACTGCCAGGCCCGCCGCGCAAGGCAGCGTCAGCAGCACTGCCAATTCAATGCCCCGATTCAGCGCACGATGCGCCGCAAGCCTCTCGCCCAGGCGCAAATGCCGCGCGAGCAAGGGCAACAGCGCCGTACCCAGCGCCGCGCCAATCACGCCAAGCGGCAGCTGCGCCACGCGATCCGCGTAATAGAGGTAGGAAACCGACCCACTCACCAGGAACGACGCGATGATCACATCCACCGCCAGATTGATCTGCGTAACCCCGGCGCCGAGCACCCCAGGCACCATGCGGCGCAGCACTTGCCGAATGGGTGGTGTGAGCGCCGGGCGACGGTAAAG
>VGDM01000171.1 GCA_016869715.1 Alphaproteobacteria bacterium | reverse complement strand
CCCATCCGCCATGATGTGATCGAAGCGCAAGGCCCGGTACGGCTGGCGGTCTCGGCGCTGTCACTCCCGCCGCTGCACGCGCATGGCATTGCGCTTGACAGGATCAGCCTGGAACTCCGCGCCGGTGAGGTGCTGGGCATCGCGGGCGTCGCCGGCAATGGCCAGGATGAGCTTTTTGCAGCCCTCAGCGGCGAAGAATTGGCGCCGCATGATGCGGCCATTGAAATGGATGGTGTCGCGGTGGGCCGCGCCGGCATCAATGAACGTCGCCGGCGCGGTGCGGCCTTTGTGCCGGAAGAACGGCTTGGCCATGGCGCGGCGCCTGCCATGCGGCTCACGGAAAACGCGCTGCTGTCAGGCCATGCCACGAATGGGTTTTTGCGCCACGGCCTGGTGGATCGCGCCACGCTGACGGAATTCGTGGGCAAGGTGGTACGCGCCTTTGATGTACGCAAAGGCCCAGCCGATCCGGAAGCCCGCGCGCTATCTGGCGGCAATTTGCAGAAATTCGTCATTGGCCGCGAGATTGAGCGTCGCCCCGGCCTTTTGGTCGTGGCGCAGCCAAGCTGGGGCGTTGATGCGGGTGCCGCTGCCACCATTCGCCAAGCGCTGATGGATCTTGCGCGCGCGGGCAGCGCTGTTCTGGTGATCAGCCAGGATTTGGATGAGCTGCTGGAAATCTCAGACCGGCTCTGCGTGATGTTCATGGGCAGGCTTTCGCCCGCCATGCCAACTGCGGAAGCCACACGCGAATCGCTCGGCCTACTCATGGGCGGGGCGGGGATGGCGGCGTGATGAAGCTTGTCATGGAAAAGCGGACGGAAACGCCGATCAGCCTGATGCTGATATCGCCCGTGATTGCGGTGGCGCTCACCATGATATCGGCCGCCATCATGTTTGCGCTGCTGGGTAAGGACCCGGTGGCGGCGCTGCAAACCTATTTCCTCGATCCGCTCTCGGATTCCTGGGGCTTGCAGGAAGTGGCGGTGAAGGCGACACCGCTGGTGCTCATCGCCGTTGGGCTTGCGGTCTGCTATCGCGCCAAGGTCTGGAATATCGGCGCCGAGGGGCAATTCCTGTTTGGTGCCATGGCGGGCGGCTATATCGCCATCATCACCCATGGCAGCACGCAGGGCCCCTGGCTTTTGCCAGTGATGCTGCTGGCAGGCGCCATGGCCGGCGCCT
>VGDM01000170.1 GCA_016869715.1 Alphaproteobacteria bacterium | reverse complement strand
CCAGCAAAAGCCCCAGCACAAACACCATCGGCGGCGCCATGCCGGCGGGGCGAAACACCGTCCAGAAGGCAATCGCTGGCATGGAAAGCGCGAAGGCCAGCGCCGGCAGGCCGGTTGGTGTCGCTGACAGGATCAGCACCAGCGCCGTCGAGACGAGCGGAAAGGCCAAACGCAGCAGCGCTTCAAGCCGACGCGGCAAATCCTGCGGCGGTTCCGGGCGCCCGGGCGGCGGCGCGCGGAGTTTTGGCGCAAGGCTCATCTGCGGGGCTTAGCGCCGAGACGCGCGCGGTTCCGGGCGCGCCACCGCTTCCGGCGGCAAAATGCCGGAAAGGCCGAAATCAAATAGCCGTACCATTTCCAGATGATCGAGCCGCGCAAAAAGCTCCACTTCCAAAGACCCTTGCGCATTGCGCCGCACCACGCCAACCGGCAGGCCAGCCGGGAACGCATTTGCTTGCGCGCTGGTGACGACCCTTTCGCCTTCCTGCGGAATGACCCCTTCTGGCCAATGTGCAAGGCGCGGACGCGCCCCACTGGTGCCGGCCATCACCGCGCGCGCACGGCTTCCTTCAAGCGTGACCGGCACGCGGCTGTTCATGTCGGTCGCCAGCAGCACGCGGGCGGAACGAGAGCCCACTTCCGTCACGCGGCCGACAAAGCCGCGCTCATCCAAGGCAACCTGACCCTTGCGGATGCCATGCTGCGGCGGGATGGAAAGCAGCACGGCGCGGGCATAGGTGCCGCCGCCATCCGCCACTACCCGTGCCGCGTGAAAATTGGGCGCAGCTTCCGGCATGAAGCCCAGCTGGCGGCGCAGCAGCGCATTTTCAGCCTCAAGCCCCAAGGCTGCGGCCTGCCAGCGGCGCAGGCGTTCATTCTCCTCACGCAGCTTTGCATTGTCGCTTCGCAACGCGGCCAGGCTACGGATTTCGTCAATCGCTTCCTCAACCGCATTCATCGGCTGGGATACCGCGCCATAAATCGGCGCCAGCGCATCAGAAAGCGTATTGCGCAGCCGCTCCACCAGCACCGTATCCGCCTTGCCAAGCAGCATCACCCCAAAGGCAACGGCAATCATGATCGGCAGCGAAAGCCGCGCCAATACCTGCCGTAGAGGGATGCTCAGCCTGATCACGCGGGGATACCCTTTGACCCTTTCAATACATGGATGTCAGCACATGTCGCAGCCGCTTGATATC
>VGDM01000169.1 GCA_016869715.1 Alphaproteobacteria bacterium | reverse complement strand
CATTTTGCTCTCGCTCGCGCTCACGAAGGGGCTGGATGATGATGGCATAAGGCGCGCCTTCGCGACGTATTGAACATGGCACAAAACAAAGCCGCTGCCCCCGAACGCGCCTGGGTGCGTTTGCCATCCGGGCGGCGGCTGGATTTGCTTTCCCCCACCCCCTTCGATTGGACGGATGAGGATCTGGCGACAGGGCTTGCCCGAACCTTTCGCTGGGGTGGCCATTCCATTTGGCCTGAGCCTCTTTCGGTCGCGCAGCACGCGCTTTTCGTGCTGCAACTCCGCCGCCAGCGAACGCGCCATTGGCTGACGCCGCCTGAGGAATTGCGCGAATTGCTGCACGATGCAGATGAGGGTTTGATCAATTTTGACTGCATCTCACCGCTCAAGCCATTTTTGGGGGAGCGTTTCGCGGCCTTGCAGGCAAGCCTTTCGGCTGCGGTGGCGCTACGCTATCGCCTGCCGCCCTGGGGCGTCGAAGACAAGCGCGCGCATAAGGCCGCCGATATCGCCGCCGCTGCGGCGGAAGCCGTGCATGTTGCCGGTTGGACAGAGGCAGAAATGCGCGAAACACTCGGCATTCGCGCGGCGCTATTGGCGCGTGATCCGCTGGCTGCGCGCTACGGCGGAGAGGCTTGGCGCCCCTGGCCGCCGGCTCTGGCAGCGGAGCGGTTTTTGGCGGAACTTAAGCTGCTGCAGGCGAAACTGGGCTGATACTATTCCCGCGGGATGCCCGCTTTTTCGATCACATCCCGCCACAGCGGCACTTCGCGCGCAATGCGTTGTGCCAGCGCCTCCGGGCCTTTCGGGTTTAGCGTGAAGCCTGCGCCGAGCAGGCGATTTTTTGTCTCAGATTCATTTAGCAGCGCAATCGCCACTTGCGCGCAGCGATTCAGAATGGCTTGCGGGGTACCGGCGGGTGCCAGCAAGCCCTGGAAGGTTTCCGAAACAAAACCATCATAGCCAAGCTCCACCATCGTCGGCAGGTCGGGCAGGTCATGCCAGCGCTGCCCTCCCGTAATGGCCAAGGCGCGCAAGGTGCCGGCCTTGATCAAGGAATGTGCGGGTGGCAGGGCGGCCACACCAATCGGCGTGGTGCCCGCAAGCACCGCTTGCACTGCCTGCGCCGCGCTTTGATGCGTGACCTGCACCAATTCAATACCCGCTCGCAGCCTCAATAACTCCGCTGTCAGATGCGGC
>VGDM01000168.1 GCA_016869715.1 Alphaproteobacteria bacterium | reverse complement strand
CATCTGGGCCATAAGCCGATCAGCTTTGATGAGGTAACCGGCACCGGCAAGGCACGCATGCTGTTCAGCGAAGTGCCTTTGGACAAGGCCACCGCTTACGCCGCCGAAGATGCGGATGTGACGCTGCGGCTTTGGCTGCTGCTGCGCCCGCGCTTGCGTGCGGATGGCGCGCTGGCGAGTTACGAACAGATCGAACGCCGCATGATCCCCGTGCTGCGCGAAATGGAAGCCGCCGGCGTGAAGGTGGATGGCGCGGAATTGGCGCGCATTGGGGAAGACTTCGCCGGGCGCTTGGCGGTCCTGGAAGCGGCCATTCATAAGCTTGCGGGCCGTGCCTTCAATGTTGGCTCACCCAAGCAATTGGGCGAAATCCTGTTCGATGAAATGGGGCTTGCGGGCGGGCGCAAGGGCAAGACCGGCGCCTATTCCACCGATGCGGCGGTGCTGGAAGAACTCAGCGCCCAGGGTGTGGAATTGGCGGGCAAGGTGCTGGAATGGCGCCAATTGGCCAAGCTGAAATCCACCTATGTTGAGGGCCTGGCCGCGCAGATCGATCCCGCCGATAAGCGCGTGCATACATCCTATCAGATGGCGATCACCTCCACCGGGCGCCTTTCTTCGACCGATCCCAATTTGCAGAATATCCCGATCCGGAGTGAAGAAGGCATGCGCATCCGCCGCGCCTTCATTGCCGAAAAAGGCCATGTACTGCTGGCCGCAGATTACAGCCAGATTGAACTCCGCTTGCTCGCGCATTTGGCCGATGTGCCGACTTTGCGCGAAGCCTTTGCAGCCGGTGAAGACATCCACGCCCGCACCGCATCCGAAATCTTCGGCATTCCGCGCGACAAGGTGGATAAGGAAGCACGCCGCCGCGCCAAGATGATCAATTTTGGCATCATCTATGGCATGTCGGCCTTTGGCCTCGCGACCCGCCTTGGTATTCCGTCAGGTGAAGGCCGCAGCATTATTGATGCCTATTTCGCGCAATATCCGGGTATCCGGCAGGAAATGGAACGCTTGAAGGAAGAAGCGCGCACGCATGGTTTTGTGCGCACGCCCTTTGGCCGCAAACTGTGGATCCCCGATATCGCCACGCGCGACCCGGTGCGCCGCGCCGGGGCGGAACGCGCCGCCATCAACGCCCCCTTCCAGGGCGGCGCGGCGGAGATCATCAAGCGCGCCATGGTGCGCCTGCCGCGCGCCCTGCGCG
>VGDM01000167.1 GCA_016869715.1 Alphaproteobacteria bacterium | reverse complement strand
CGCCCTGCGCTGCCGCCATTTGCGCGGCCGTCGCCCCCGCCAAGCGCCCGGCAGTGAGCGATGCGCCAAAGGCGCCCACCATGCCGGTTGGGTGAAAGCCAAGCTGGTGAAAGGCACCCTGTGCGGCTGCACCAATGCGTGATGACGCTTCAATGCCAATGATATAGGCAAGCAAGGCTTCCGTGCCGCTGCCGCCATGTTCGCGCGCCATACCAAGCGCGGTCGGCACCGCGCTGGCCGAGCCATGCACCACGGCGTCCGAATGTGTGTCGTCAAAATCAAGCCCATGCATCAGCGTGCCGTTCAGCATGACGGCATCACGCAGCGGCAGGCGCATGGCATAGCCAATTACGGGATGCGCGCCGGCGCCGGCGAGGCTTTGCAGCGCATTTGCCGTCCGATGGGCGAAATCAAAACTGGTGGAGGCCAACGCGATGCCAAGGCAATCCAGCATATGGCGCTTGGCTTGTTCGATGACATCAGCCGGGATGTCATCGACGCGGAGCTTTGCGGCGAAACCGGCCAATTGGGCAGAAATCGGCGCTCGGCTTTGCACATCAGCTTGAGCCAGGGTGCCGGGCAGAGTATCCATCATGATGTTTCCTCCTTGCTGTTTTCCGTATCTCCGCATGCTCTGGCGGGGCTGTAAAGCTCTGGCCATGGGGGCGTGGGGCGCCTATGAATCGGCGTCACGCAAGCATCCTGGTAAGGCAGAAGCAGATGAACGCACCCGGCCCCAATCGCAGTTTCCTTTTCGCCCCGGGCGACCATCCGCGCCGGGCGGAAAAGGTTCTTCAAGTCGGCGCCGATGCCGCCATTCTGGATTTGGAAGATGCGGTCGCCATTGCCGCCAAGCCCGCCGCGCGCGGGGCAGTGCGGGCGGCTTTGGAAAACCCGCGCCAATGCCGCGCCTATGTGCGCGTCAATGCCTTTGATACGCCATTCTGCTTTGGCGATCTGCACGCCGTGATTGGCGCTAAGTTGGATGGCATTGTGCAGCCAAAGCTCGAAGATGCCGGACAATTGCTCGCCGTTGATTGGATGATCGGCAATCTGGAAGCCGAACGCGGCCTGCCCGCTGGCGGCATTGACCTGATGCCAATTATTGAAACCGCACGCGGCCTTGTCGCTTTGCGCGATCTGGCGCGTGCTGCCGCTGCGCTGCCTTCCGGGCGCGTGCGGCGCCTTGCCTTCGGTGCGGGCGATTACACGACCGATCTC
>VGDM01000166.1 GCA_016869715.1 Alphaproteobacteria bacterium | reverse complement strand
TGCCGTCACGCGCGGCTCTGCCGCATCGCGCGCGGCGCGTTCAACTTGTTCACGCAGCCGCTTCGCTGCAGAAATGCGGAGCAGGAAGGGTTCCTGTTCCACCCGTTCATCAAGCAGCGCGACCGCCGCCGCATCCCAGGGTTCGGCAGCGCGTACCGGGGTTGGTTCGACACGATCAAGATCAGTGCCGAGCGGCAGGATATGGAACAGAGCGTCAAACAACGCGTTGCAATATTCCTGGATGATGTAGGTAGCGCCCGCATAGCCCATGAACGGAGTGCCCGGTGCACGGCGAATGATGGCACCCGGGAAACTTGCCGGAATATACATGGCGCGGCTTTTGATTTCAGCCGCATACATGCGTTCATTATAGGAACCGAATAGCACTAAGGGCGGTGTCTTGCGTAGCGCATCACGCACTGCGGCATTGTCGGGCTTCTGCCCTGCCTTACGCGAAAAGGCGAAGGCACATGGAATGCCCATTTCATCATGCAAGAAGCGCTGCAAACCACGCGCGTAAGTATCGGTAGCAACTACCGCGAAGGACGCCGAGGCATAGAAATCCTGCGTCACGCTGCGCCACAAATCCCAAAGCGGCTTCACCGTGGTGTGCTTCTCGCGCTCGATGAAGGGCTCCGGGTCAAGCCCGGTCAGTTCACCAAGCTTGCGAAGAAAATTCGTGGTCGCGAACAATCCTATCGGCGCTTGCAGGTAAGGCCGTTCCAGTTCCTCACAAAGCTTGCGCCCAAATTCGCGATACATGCAGATATTCACATCCGCATCGGGCAGCTTCGCGATATCTTCCACATGGCTTCCCAGGGGGAAGACCAGATTGATCTCACAGCCAATGCCTTCGACCAAGCGGCGAATCTCGGCCAAGTCGGACGGCATATTGAAAGTGCCATAGATGGGGCCAATGATATTCACGCGCGGCTTTTCGCCTTCCTTGCGCGTGCGAGGCTTTGGTTTACGGCCACGAGAGCCGAACTCACTCCAAAGCCACATGATGGCACGATCAGCGGCTTGCCACTGATCCTCATCAATCGTGCGGCAGATGAAGCGCTGCAGATTGCTGCCCTGTGGGGTTACGCCACCGCCAATCATCTCGGCGATGGAACCGGTCACTACCACTGCCGGCAATTCGGCGTCCTGCGTTGCAGCAGCACGCTTCAAGGCGCCTTCTGTACCGTTCTGGGAGAGTGAATCCTCATCCAGACCAGTGACCACAATCGGCA
>VGDM01000165.1 GCA_016869715.1 Alphaproteobacteria bacterium | reverse complement strand
CCCCGATTACGCAGCCGCCATTGGCCTGCCGGCGCGACGGCTGGAATTGGCGCTGAATTTGATGGTGGCGGCAGCGGCGGTGGCGGCTTTTGAAGCGGTGGGCAGTATTCTGGTGGTGGCGATGCTGGTGTGCCCAGCGGCAGCGATACGCTTGCTGACGGATTCCTATCGCGCGCAGGTGCTAGGCGGCGCAGTACTTGGGGCTGCGATTGGCGCTTTGGGCTATACGCTCGCCGGACCTTTGCCGGCGGCCTTTGGGCAGGATTTTGCGCTAAATGCGGCGGGCGTCATTGGCACGCTGGGTGGGCTTGCGGTGGCGGGGGCGATGCTGCTGCGCCAATGGCGGTCCGCCGCGCAAAAATCAGCAATTATTTCAGGATAATTTCCACGCGGCGGTTTTGCGGTTCGCGAATGCCATCTGCGGTCGCGACCAGGGGCTGCGTTTCACCAAGCGCCGTGACGCTGATTTCCTGGCGCGCAATGCCACGCCTGACCAATTCTTCTGCCACTGTTTCTGCGCGCCGGCGCGACAAGGCCAAATTATATTGCGGCGTGCCGGTGCGATCCGCATGGCCCGCCAATTCAATCCGTGTGGGCTGCGCGCGCGCGGCTTCCGCGGCTTCACCAATGATTTGGCGCGCACGTGCGGTCAGATCGGCGCGATTCCAGTCAAAGAAAATCAGGAAGCTCCGCGCGGCGACGGGGGCCGCGACAGCTGCGGGTGCGGCAGCGGGTGCATTGAAGGCATAGCGGAGCCCAAGCAGGAAGGATTGGTTGCGGCTTTCCGTATCCGCCTTGCCGGACAGCACCGTTGTGCCGGTGGCATTGACGTAGCTGACCGGGATGCTCGGCCCCAGGCTTTCGAGGTAACGATACTCGGCAGTAAGGGTCAGCCCTGGCACCTGGCTGATCTGCAGACCAAGGCCAACAATGCCCTGAAAGGCGAAGGCGCTGCCCGTATCATCACCACGCAACCGCAAGCTGCCATTGCCGGGCCGGCCATTCAAATCACTAAAGCTGGTGACAAGATACCCAGCGCCAATCCCGATATAGGGCAGGAAGGGGCCGATTCGCACCAGATCCACCAGCGCATTGCCCATCAGCCCATAGCTATCTTGCCGCCCGCCATGCGCCCCGGGGCTGGCGAGGCCAGCGGCACCATTGGCGCTATCCACCTCATTGCTGCGGTAACTGCCTTCGATTTCCAGCCGGATACCATTGCTGAAACCCCAGCCAAGGCTGAGCAGA
>VGDM01000164.1 GCA_016869715.1 Alphaproteobacteria bacterium | reverse complement strand
CCCGGCGCTGGACGCTGAGCAATCCGTGCGCGTGATTGATGCGCTGCGCCGTGCGGGCGATTTCGCCGAAGCCGAAGCCGCGGCGGAAGCATTGATGGCGAGCGATCCGCCGGAAGCCGTGGCGCAGGTTGCGGCTTTGGAAGCGCGGTTGATTACGGCGGAAGATGCGGGGCGGCATAGCATTGCCTCCGCCATCGCCCCCCCGGCCCGGCGGCCGCATGTGACACACCAACCAAAAAAAAGGCCGCCCGGGGGGGGCGGCCTGAAATCCTGGCTGCGCAGGATATTTCGGGGTTAGGCAGCGCGCCCCGCCGGCGGGGCGCCATCATTGGCGGCCTGCAAAGCAAAGCCCGGTTCAAAAACGCGGGTGATGTCGCCGCGATCCAGCCCGATATCGGCAAGCTGCTTGTCCGAAAGCTGATCCAGCGCCTTATAGGTGTCGCGACGGGTCGGCCAGGTGGCGATGGCGGTCAGCACGGCGCCGATACCGGCCCCGATCATCTTGAAGGCATGGCCGAATACCTGCTTTCGTGCGGCGGCGCGGGCGGCGGCGGCTTCGCGGTGAATAGCCTCAATCGTCGCGGTGCGGGCCGAGAGGCTGGTTTCGAGATTGGCGAAATGCGGGTTCATGTTAAGCTTTCCTTTGCGGAGGCGCCGGCCGATAGGGCAGGATCGCTGTCCGATGGTCGATGTATAAAGGCTTCCGGGGCACAGGTGATGCGCAAAGACAACAGTAGAGATATGCGTGAAACGCATAATTTCACAGGAAGCCACGCAAAAATTGAGAAGCATTCGGTCAGGTGGTGTGCATGAACAAGGCTGAACGCCTGGGCGCGGTCCGCGCCGAACTCGCGCGAATGGGAGTGCAGGGCTTCCTGATCCCGCGCGCGGATGAGCATCTCGGCGAATATGTGCCGCGTTCAGCCGAAAGGCTGGCCTGGCTGACCGGCTTCACCGGCAGCGCGGGGCTCGCGATTGTGCTGCCAAGGCAAGCGGCGGTGTTTTCCGATGGTCGCTATACGCTGCAATTGCGCAACCAGATTGATGTTGCGCAGTGGGAACCGCGCCATATCACGGAAGAACCGCCCGCCGAATGGCTCGCTACCCATGGCGAAGGTCTGGTGATTGGCTATGACCCCTGGCTGCATAGCGAACCGGCCTTGGACCGGCTGCGCCGCCCAGGGGTGACTTTCCGCGCGCTGGAAGCGAACCCGATTGACGCGGTCTGGCCTGACCGCCCCCATGCGCCGGAGGC
>VGDM01000163.1 GCA_016869715.1 Alphaproteobacteria bacterium | reverse complement strand
GCAAAGCGCGTTGGGGGCGACGCGCGCCGGCGTGCCAATGCTGCCCATGATTCCGCTTGGTGTGGATTGCGATGCCTTCCGCCGCGATCCGGCCCTTGGTGCTGCCTATCGTCAGGAATTGGGCATCGGGCCTGAGGATGTCGCCATTATTATGGTGGCGCGGCTTTCCAATGCGACCAAATTCTCGCCGCTGCCGATGTTCCTTGCGCTGCAAAAGGCAACCGAGCGGCGCGGGCGGAAGCTGCATTTGCTGCTGACCGGCTGGATTGAGGGCGATGGGTCGCGCCCGGCCTTTACCGATGCCGCGACCCAGGCCTGCCCGGATGTGAAGGTGCATCTGCTGGATGGGCAGAATGCCGAAATCCGCGCAAGAGCTTGGGCGGCAGCGGATATCTTCACCCTGCCCGTGGATAATATCCAGGAAACCTTCGGCCTTGCGCCTGTTGAGGCCATGGCGGCCGGCCTGCCCATGGTGGTGACGGATTGGGATGGCTTTCGCGATACGGTGGAAGACGGCGTCACCGGGTACCGCATCCCAACGCTGATGGGCGGCAATGGCAACACGATTGCCACGCGCTATCAGATGGGTGGTGATGACTACAACGCCTATCTGCGCAGCACATCGCAGGGTATTGCGATGAATATCGGCGCGGCGGCGGATGCTTATTATCGGCTGGCGGAAGATGCGAATTTGCGCCGGCAAATGGCGGAAGCGGCCAGGCTGCGCGCCCGGCGGGTTTATGATTGGGCGGCGATCATTCCGCAGTATTTGGCGCTATGGCAGGAACAGGCGCGCATTCGCGCCAAGGCCACGGAATTCGCGCCGCTGATCCCAGGCCGGCAGCCAGCGCCGACGCGCCCCGATCCATTCATGCTGTTTGCCGATTACCCAACCTATCGGCTGGACCCGAAGCAGCGCGTTACCCTGGTGCCCGGCGCCAATCTTGATCTGCTGCGCCAGCGCGCTGGCATTCCGGGTGCGGTTTCGCGTGGCCAATTGCTGCCTTCGCTCAATGGTTTTCAGATCATGTTGGAACGCCTTGCGCAGGGCAGCATGACGGCGGCGGAATTGGGCGGCACCTTGCCGCCGGATCAACGCGCACGCGCGGCCATGGCCATGGTCTGGATGATGAAGCTTGGGCTCATTACCATCGCACCCGCCGAGGAAGCCCAGCCCGCGTGACTTGACGCGCCTGCCATCCGGGCTTCCGATACCTCAGCCATGCGCAGAGCATGGTGAGGTTTGGGATGGAAT
>VGDM01000162.1 GCA_016869715.1 Alphaproteobacteria bacterium | reverse complement strand
CATCAAGGCCGCGAATGTGCCGATAGTACCAGGTGCAAGCCTGCCCGAGATTTTGAACGATCCGCCTTGCCCGGTTGTGGGGCTGCATATTGAAGCCAATGCGTTGATTGATATCCGCCGCCATCGCCTGAAAATTATTGGTGGCCAGGGTGTGCGCCAGAATACCAGCGAATACATAGATCCTGAAGCAGTGAAGGCGGAAATCATCGCGGCGCGCCGCCTATGTACGGCGCAAGGTTGGCCCGTAATTGATGTAACAAGGCGAAGTATTGAAGAAACCGCGGCGACTATTTTGCAATTGATGGAAGCCTGGCATGCAAGGCGGAGGGAGGCCAAGGTAACTTCAGCACCGGAGGATCCAGCTGCCGCCGTGATAGGGAGGGCTTGAAGGTGGCACAGCGTGCGGCACCCGATGTCATGGCTCTGGAGCATGCCTGTCTCACCGCCGTGCCGGCGCAGCGCATAGCATTCGATGGTAGTTTTGTGGTGCGTAGCTTTCTGGGCGGTACCGGACGCGCCAATCCGGCAAGCGCGCTTTGACGGCAGGATGATGCGGACCTGGCCGAGCGAATTCAGCGTATCGAAAGCCGCTACGTTTCCCATGGCCTGCCGGTGCGTTTCCGATCAACCCCGCTTGATCCGCCTGGTTTGGCCGAAGCCCTGTCTACACGCGGCTATATTTGCAAAGATAAAACGATCATCGTCCTGGCGCCGATTTCGGGCGTAGCACGCCCCGATGAAGCTGTGCGTGTACTGGCGGCACCGGATGATGATTGGATGGTCTTGACCGCAACAGCCGAGCATCAAGTACCTGCGCGGCGCGCTGAAAAGCAGCAGGCGGCCAATATGATGTTGGTGCCTGCCGCCTGGCTAGTGTTGTATGAAGGCGGCAAGCCTACGGCCTGCATATCCATTGTGGCTGATGGGAACCTCGCCGGATTTTTTGACTTGGCCGTGGTGCCTGAGGCGCGGAGGCAAGGGGCTAGTTGGCTATGGGCGCAAGTGGCTTCGGCTAATCAAGCGTCCTGCGCGGCGCAACGAAGCCTCGGTATGTTTGAGGCTTATCGCTACATCTATTTCGTGCGGCCTCAGGATAAGCTGGCAGGGATGAAGTTCGGATAGATCACCCCCCAACAGGGCTTTGATGCCTACATCAAAGCCCTGGAGGCCATGTTACGGGACGAGAATAGTGCTGCCCGTCGTCTTGCGCGCTTCAAGAGCGATATGAGCCGAAGCGGCATCTTTCAACGCGTAAGTTTGATT
>VGDM01000161.1 GCA_016869715.1 Alphaproteobacteria bacterium | reverse complement strand
CGTCCACGCGCGCGCGTTGCAGTTTCTTTGAGGCACTATGTTGGAAGGGCGATTTTGTAGCGGGGGCGGCACGGTAATGCGCGCTCCGACCTGCACAAATGACCCAAGCTTTAAATTCGCCGCGTCACATGGAAGTGAAAGGCTGAGCTAGTGCCCTGCGTCCAGACGCATACGAACAAACTGGCGATCTGAATGATGCGGGATTCCCGGCCGAGGAAGCCCATCGCCTGGCCGTGATAGACGAACTATTCCAGGAAGCATTCTGGGGCACCGATCCCGAGGCCGAGGCGCGGCGCCAGGGCCGGCTTGCCGATGTGCAATTGGCGCAGCGTTTCATGGTGCTGGTGAGCGGATAGAATTTCACCTTTACTAGGTCTGGCGAGCGGCGGCTTCTGCGTCGCTCGGCGCAACCGGTCTTTCAAACGGAGCCTTGACCATGAAGCGTGCCATGAAGCTGCATTCCCGCGCGTTGCTGATCGCGCTTTTGCTGGCGCTGCCCAATCTGCCGGCGCTTGGTGAAACCGAGCCGCTGATGGAAGACCCTTCCGGCATCATTGGTGTTACGCCAACCCCCGTTGGCGGCCAAACCTTGAGCCTAAGCTTGGGGTATATGCGCGCGCGGGAAGGTGCGAACCGCAATCTTTACAGTGGCGCGCTTGAAGCCGAAGCGGGGCTGGTGCGCGGGCTTGATCTGCGTGTCACCCAATCGCTGGATTATGGCGACGCGGCACCTTACCCCGCGGATGATACCAAGCGGCTTTGGGGCGGGCTTTCTCAGCTTGGCCTACGCTGGCAGTTCATGGAGGAAGATGGCTGGCGCCCGGCAATGGGTGTTTTCGGCGCGCTGCGGACCGCCTACGGTGAAACCAGCGGGCCATCGCAAAGCGGACAGATTGTCGGTCTGCTCAGCAAAACCATCATCGAAGGCCCGCGGCCGCTCGCCTTTTCCTTCAATGCCGGCTGGTCGGAATTATTCAATGCGGCGCCAGGTGAAAGGGCCGGGCGTTACGAATTTGCCGCCGGACTCACGCAAAGCATCGGCAAGGATACCTCGCTTGGTTTCAGCTATTTGCTGCAACAACAGGATCATGGTGAGCAGGACCAGAATGTTGTCTCAGCCCCCTAAAGTTGAGCCACTATTGTTGTGCCATAGGGGAGGGTTTTGGATGGCTCGGAAGCGCTATTCGGATGAGGATTGTCTGAAGATTTTACGTCAGGTTGAGCTTGATTTGGCTGGCGGTGCGGATGTGGCGAAGGCTTGCCGGACGGCTGGGATCAGTGACGC
>VGDM01000160.1 GCA_016869715.1 Alphaproteobacteria bacterium | reverse complement strand
TAGGAAATCCGCACACCAGCAGCGCGGGCGATTTCCATGGCGCGGAAGGCAGCATCGCAGGCGCTGGTCGAAATCGCCTGGCTGATGCCCGACAGATGCAGGTATTTTGCGCGGCGAATGGCCGCTTTCGGCACATCTTCAGGCCGGTAAAGCGAAGCCGCGCTGCCACTGCGATAAAAACTGAAATGATGGCCGCGCGCATCATGCGTCACGAAGTAAATCCCTGTCGGCGCAGCAGGATTGCGGATGACATGCGCGGTATCCACCCCTTCTAGCGCCCAAAGCTGCATGAAGCTCTCGCCCGGCCCATCCTGGCCAAGAGCGGTCAGCATCCCAACCGAGGCCCCGGCGCGGGCGGCTGCGATCGCGGCGTTGGAGGTATCGCCACCATGGCCTTCCAAGTAATAACGCCGCTCATCCGCGCCCGGTTTCTGGGCGTTGAATTCCAGCATGGGTTCACCAAGACAAAGAATATCAGCCATGCCCCATGCTTGACCGATGGAAGGGAGGATTTCAAGCAGAGCGCAAGACGGACTATACAACCCCCATGATCCGCCTGACTGAATTGCGCCTACCGCTGAACCATCCGGAAGACGCCTTGCGCGCCGCCGTGCTGGCGCGGCTTGGTATTGCCGATGCGGCGCTGAAGGCGATGCAGGTGTTCCGCCGCGGTTATGATGCGCGCAAGCCGCAGGCGATCATGCTGGTCTATACGTTGGATGTCGAAGTCGCGGATGAAGCCGCTTTGCTCGCGCGCCACGCAGGGGATCAACGGATCGGCCCGGCGCCGGATACGGAATATCGCTTTGTCGCCCGCGCGCCCGGAGGCACTCGCCGTCCGGTTGTTGTGGGCACCGGGCCTTGCGGCTTCATGGCGGCGCTGTTGCTGGCGCAGATGGGTTTCCGCCCGCTGATTCTGGAACGCGGCAAGGTGGTACGCGAACGCACCAAGGATACCTGGGGGCTTTGGCGCCGTGGCACGCTGAACCCCGAAAGCAATGTGCAATATGGCGAGGGCGGAGCCGGTACGTTTTCGGACGGCAAGCTCTATAGCCAGATCCGCGACCCACGCCATTACGGGCGCAAGGTGCTGGCGGAATTCGTGAAGGCCGGTGCGCCTGAGGAGATTCTTTATGTCTCCAAGCCGCATATTGGCACCTTCCGCTTGGTGTCTATGGTTGAGCATATCCGCGCCGAGATCGAAGCCTTGGGCGGTGAATATCGCTTCGGCGCGCGGGTGGATGATTTGATCATTGAAACCGCAGCCGATGGCACGCGCCGCCTGCGTGGCCTGG
>VGDM01000159.1 GCA_016869715.1 Alphaproteobacteria bacterium | reverse complement strand
TCCACGCGGCGCGAGCACCCAGAGCGTGCCGAGTATCGCCATCAAGGATTCAATCAGGCCGGGCTTGGGCGCCTGCCACACCGCTATCGGCAGCGCCGCCAGCCATGCCAAACCCGCCGCCAAAAGCGAGAGCGCGCCGTGCGCCAGCTGCAGCACCCAGCCGCACAGCGGCGCGGGTAGCACCACGCCGGCCAGCGCCAACGGTGTGACCAGGGCGCTCACCACCGGAATAGCCACCGCATTGGCTATTGGGCTGATCAGCGACACCTGAGCAAATAGCAATAAGGTCAATGGCAATAACCCCGCGGTCACCGCCCACTGGGTGTGCGACGCCGAGCGCAAGCCGGCGCGCCAGCCGCCACCCTCAGCCAGCCGCCCGCTGGACGCAAACAGCAGGCAGGCAATCGCGCCGAATGACAACCAAAATCCTGGCCACAACACCGACCACGGATCAAACAGCAGTACCACCAGCAGCGCACAAGCCAACAACTGCGAAGCCGTCAGCATGGCATGGCACCACACTGCCAACCCTGCCACCGCCAGCATCAGCAAAGTGCGTTGCGCCGGTATCCCAAACCCGGCCAATGCAACGTACACCAGGGCCGCAAGCAGGCCGGCGAGCGCGGCCGCCTTGCGCGCCGGGCCGCAATGGCAGCTGCGCGTTAGTAAAAAATGAATGGCGCCACAAAAAATGCACTAGCCCCGAGAACAGCGCCGCGATCATGGTGATATGCAGCCCGGAGATCGATATCAGATGACCGATACCGGTACGATTGAACACCTCCCAGTCGGCCGCTTCGATGCCACGCTGGTCGCCAATCACCAGCGCGATGATCACGCTCGCGAAGCGTGCATCGGGTAAAGCATGTTGTATGCGCTCGCGCAGTGCATGGCGCGCACGACCCACCGCATCACGTGCGCTGAAAACAAAGTCGCCGAGCATCAACGGCGGATCTGACCGCACGAAACCGTTGGCGCGTATGCCCTCAGTCAGCCACCAAGCCTCGGCATCAAACCCGTCCGGGTTGAGCTGGCCATGCGGTAGCTTTAGCCGTGCAGTCAATTGCTAGCGCTGCCCCGGTACAAGATCCGGCACCGCACGCTCACCGCCATACCAGCCGAGCGCCACGCGGCGGGGCACGCGCACTTCGCTGTCGGCGTCACGCGCGTGCTCGACTTCAAACACAAAGCGCTGCCCATCATCAAACCGGTTCGGCAAACTGGCGATGATCCCGGTCAGCTGCAGGTCCTTGCCTTCCAGTTCAGCCGGCAAGGCTTCCGACAGTCGATGCCGCGCTACCT
>VGDM01000158.1 GCA_016869715.1 Alphaproteobacteria bacterium | reverse complement strand
GGCGCGCACGCCTTCGCGAAAATCCGGGTGGTCATTCACCACCACGCGCGTCAGCGCCAATTCCATCGCAAGACACCCCGCCAGATCCCGCTTCGCGCCACGGGTCAGCAATTCATGCGTCACAAACAGCGATGTGGGTGAGGCGTGATGCAAAATGCCAAGCTGTTCACGCGCCCAATCCGTGCCTTCTGCTTCCAGCACCGCGATGATGGCAGGGATGGACCCCGCCCCGAAGCAGCGATCAATCGCCGCGCGCTGCGGCGCGAAGCTTGCCTCGGGCGCGGCTTCACAATACCGGGCAACCGCGCCGATATCGCCTGCAACCAGCGCAGCGCGCAAGGCGGGCAGTGCTTCTCGTGTGGTGAAAAGCGTGGCCAACCCAGCATGCACCGCATCCGCGCCATTCAACCGCGCGCCGGTCAGCGCCAGCCACATGCCAAGTGCGCCCGGCAGGCGCGGCAGCACGAAGGATGTGCCAACATCCGGAAACAGCGCAATCGCGGTTTCCGGCATGGCGAACATGGCGTGGTTGGTGACGATGCGATGGCTGCCATGCACCGAAACGCCAATGCCACCGCCCATGCAAACACCATCTATCAGGCTGACCCATGGCTTGCCAAAATCGGCAATGCCGGCATTCACGGCATATTCTTCCGAGAAAAACGCCTCTACCGCCGCGCGATCACCCGCAACCGCCGCAGCGCGTACGGCACGCACATCACCACCTGCGCAAAAGGCGCGCCCGCCAGCACCTTCCAGCAGCACAAGCTTCACCACGGGATCATGGCGCCAATCACGAATGGCGGCAGCGAAGCCACGGATCATGTCCTGATTGAGCGCATTCAGCGCCTTGGGGCGGTTCATAAGAATTGCGCCTGCAGCGCCTTCACGCGTGGCAATCAGGCTGGCTTCGGTGGCTTCGCTCATGGGTATGCTCACTCCGGCTTCAACTGCACACTCGCCACCAGGTCACGGATTTTCGCAGCCTGGGCGCGCACCATGGCGCCGAAGCTTTCGGAATCAGACCCCACGGCCTCCGCGCCTACCTCATCGCAGCGCCTGATGAATTCGGGCTGCGCGGCGGCGGCGGCGATTTCGCGTTGCAGCCGCGCCATGATGGGTGCTGGCGTGCGCGCGGGCGCGAAGAAGCCGTTCCAGCCTTCCAATTCCAAGGAAGGGAAGCCCTGTTCGCGCACGGTGGGCACATCGGGCAACACCTTGGCGCGCTTGGATGCGGTGGTGGCCAGCCCCTTCAGCGCACCGGCGCGCACATGGCCAAAGCAGGTGGAGATTTGATCGCCGCCGAATT
>VGDM01000157.1 GCA_016869715.1 Alphaproteobacteria bacterium | reverse complement strand
CGGACGGTCGCGGTGCATTCCACCGCCGATGCCACCGCGATGCATGTGCGCTTTGCCGACGAAAGCGTTTGCATTGGCCCGCCGGCTGCGCGGGATTCCTATTTGAACATGGCAGCAGTGATTTCAGCCGCCATGGTAACCGGCGCGGATGCCATTCATCCCGGTTATGGGTTCCTTTCCGAAAATGCGCGCTTTGCCGAAATGGTGGAAGCGCATGGGCTGAAATTCATCGGCCCCGCGCCCGAGCATATCCGCATGATGGGCGACAAGATCGCGGCCAAGGATGCGATGCGGAGCCTTGGTGTGCCGCTGGTGCCAGGTTCCATGGGCGCGCTGGAAACCCTGGAACAGGCGCGCGACGTGGCCGAGGCCGTGAAATACCCCGTGCTGATCAAGGCAGCTGCCGGCGGCGGTGGGCGCGGCATGAAGGTGGCGCGCAGCGCCGATGAGCTTGAGGAAGCCTGGAGTGTGGCGCGCACCGAAGCCAAGGCCGCCTTTGGTGATGACAGCGTCTATCTGGAAAAATACCTCGATCGTCCGCGCCATATCGAATTGCAGGTGCTGGCGGATACGCATGGCAATGTGGTGCATTTCGGGGAGCGTGATTGTTCCCTGCAACGGCGCCACCAGAAGCTGGTGGAAGAAGCCGGCAGCCCCGTGCTGGATGCGGCGGCGCGCGATGCGCTGGGTGCCACCGTGACCGCAGGGCTATCAAAACTTGGCTATCGCAATGCCGGCACGTTGGAATTCCTGTGGCAGGATGGGCAGTTTGCCTTCATTGAAATGAACACCCGGCTACAGGTGGAACACCCTGTCACTGAGATGGTTTGCGGCATTGATTTGGTGAAGGAACAGATCCGCATCGCCGCCGGTGAGGCTTTGGGTTATGGCCAGAAGGACATCCTGTTTTACGGCCATGCGATTGAATGCCGCGTGACTGCGGAAGACCCCGAAACCTTCGCGCCCAATCCTGGCAAGGTGACGACATATCACGCGCCGGGCGGGCTTGGTGTGCGCGTGGATAGCGCGCTTTATTCGGGTTATGTGGTGCCGCCGCATTATGACAGCCTGGTCGCCAAGCTGATTGTGCATGCGCCAAACCGGGCCGAGGCGATTGGCCGCATGCGCCGCGCGCTTTCGGAAATGGTGGTGGCCGGCATCAAGACGACCTTGCCGCTGCATCAGGCGGTGATGGAAGCGCCCGAATTCCAGGATGGGGATTATACGATCCATTGGTTGGAGCGGTTTGTCTCAGACCGGAACACCGACGCGGCTGGGTGACAAAGTTTTGGTTTCCAAAGGCCCCGGGCCTTTGGTG
>VGDM01000156.1 GCA_016869715.1 Alphaproteobacteria bacterium | reverse complement strand
CCTGATCCCCGTGAGTGCCTGGACCTTGCTTTCACCAACATGGCTATGGATGCCAAGATTATGTTTGCGCGCCAAATCACGGCAGCCGCACAGGAAGGCATCGGAACAATGATGCGGAATGGTGGGCGCAACGGCGGCGCGGATATCCTTGCTGTTCCAGCGCCAGGCGCTGATCGCCTCATCCATTGCGCCAAGCGTTCTCTCCCAGGCCGGCAGACGAAGCTTGTCAACACGCGTGCGCAAGGCATCGGGCAGGCTATCGTAAAGCCCTGGGATAGCCTCATAGACCGTACGGTCAGCCACCATGGGCGCAATCACGGCGCGCATGCCAATTTCGGCATAAGCTTCCGCAACCGCATCCAGGCCATCCTTGCTTGGGATCGGAACCTCTGCATATAAATCATAAGCCGCCGTGCAGCCCTTCAGCACCATCTCTGCCGCAATGATTTGCGCGGTCAGTTTCTTGTCCTGCAAAGATCGATTGCCACCAATCCAGGGCGCTGCGGCAAGCAGCAATTCAAGCGTCCATTTATCGCCCTGCCCGCGGGCGAGTCCGCCATGGCCATGGGTATGCGCATTGATCAGGCCGGGGTGAATGATATGCCCGGTGGCATCGATCATTTTTGCATCAGGTGGCGCCGCAATGCCAAGACCGACTGTTTTGATGACGCCATCCTGGATCAGCACATCGGTCGCTTCAGCACGCCGCCTGGCGGGATCAGCCAACATGGCGTTGCGGATGATGATGAAGCCAGGTTCGATTTCAGCCATGGAATACTCCGTTCAGCCTACTGCCTTGTTGGTGCCTTCAACGCTGCTTGACCAAGGAAATAAAAGGCGTTCGGCCAGCGCGACTGCCTGGAAAAGCACAATCCCCATGATGGCGAGAACAACCACCGCGCCGAATGCAAGCGGTGTGCGGAAAAACGCCATCGAAGTCTGGATCAGATAGCCAAGCCCGGCATCGGCGCCGACGAATTCCGCCACCACCGCCCCCACGACAGAAAGCGCCGCTGCGACCTTCAGGCCGCCAAAGACAAAAGGCACCGCAAAGGGCAAGCGAATACGCAGCAATTCCTGGAAGCGGCCGGCACGGCAGGCGCGGCCGAGTTCAATCAATTCAGGCGGCACCGCCAGAAGTCCCGCAACACTGCTGACCACCAATGGGAAAAACGCCACCAGAAAGGTCACAATGATGCGCGGCATTTCATTGGCACCAAGCGCTACAATCAGGATTGGTGCCAGGGCCACTTTCGGGATGGATTGCGTGATCACCAGCAGCGGATAGATCGCCGCCGAAATGGTGGGGGAGGAGGCGATCAGCATGGCAA
>VGDM01000155.1 GCA_016869715.1 Alphaproteobacteria bacterium | reverse complement strand
ATGCGCTGTCAGCAGGCCGCGGTTCCGTCGTGCTGTTTTCGTCTATCGCGGCGCGGGCGGGCTTCACCAACCACGCCGCGATTGCCGCCGCCAAGGGCGCAATTGAGGGCCTGACGGTCGCACTCGCCGCTGAATTGGCGCCCGCCATTCGCATCAATTGCATCGCGCCATCACTGACGCGCAGCAACATGGCGGCACCTTTGTTGGCCAATGCGCAAATGGCCGATGCGATTGCCAAGCAACACCCGATCCCAAGGCTGGGAGAGGGCGAGGATGCCGCCGCACTCGCCGATTTTCTGCTATCGGATCAGGCGGGCTGGATCACCGGCCAGATTATGGCCGTGGATGGCGGCCGTTCCACTGTGCGGAGCCGTGGTTGATGTTGCGTCGTGCGTTTCTCGCGCTGCCCGCCTTGCTGCCCATGGCAGCACTGGCCGCCCCCGGCGCCGTGCGCTTTCGCGTATTGCGTGAAGGCCGAGAGATTGGCACGCATCAGGTGCGGCTTTCCGGCAATGCCGCGAAGCTTTCCGTGCAGACCGAAATCGCCCTGCACGTGAAGCTTGCCGGCTTCACCGCGTTTCGGCTCCGTCATGACATCGTCGAAGAATGGGCGAATGATCGGCTGCAACGCCTGACATCGCGCCATGATCGCAACGGCACCGTGGCCGAAGCGCGTGTGCTGGCCGAGGGTAACGCGCTGGTGGCAGAAGGGCCGGAGGGTGCGGCGCGCCTGCCCGCCAATGCCGCGCCGCTCACCTGGTGGAATGGCGCCAATTTCTCCCGCCCGCTGATTCGCCCGCTGACCGGCAAAGCGCTTGCGGCAACACCAATGCGCAGCGCGGTGCCCGGCGGCGGCGTGCAATTTACCCTGAATGGCGAGGTTGAAGCCGTGGCGCGCTTTGACGCTGAAGGCCGCTGGGTGGGCTTCTCCACCAAGGGCGAGGATGGCAGCGCCGTTGTTTATGAGCTGATCGGATGAGCAAAACCGTTGCCTTGCGCGTGGTGCTGGGTGATCAATTGTCGCCCAATGTCGCGGCGCTTGAGGGCCTCGACCCCAAGCGGGATCGCGTATTGCTGATGGAAGTGATGGCGGAATCCACCTATGTGCCGCATCACCCGCAAAAGATCACCCTGATCCTATCCGCCATGCGCCATTTCGCCCGCGCCTTGGAAGCGCGCGGCGTGGCCGTGGATTACATCCGCCTGGATGATCCTGCGAATACACAAAGCTTCGCGGGTGAGGTGGCGCGCGCGGTGACGCGGCATCGCCCGCAGCGCATCATCGCCACCCATCCCGGCGAATGGCGCGTCTTGCAGGATATGGAGGCTTGGGA
>VGDM01000154.1 GCA_016869715.1 Alphaproteobacteria bacterium | reverse complement strand
GTCATCTGCGGTCAAACGCTGCGCCGGATGGCGAGTCTTGGCCATCTCTCCTCCCCACACGCTGCCTTTGGGTTTGTCTGGCTTGGGCAGCCGTGTCGGCGCCATCTAGCCGTGGTTTAGGCCCGTTAAGCAAGCGGCAAATCGCCAAGGCTTGACCCGCGCGGCCCGGCCCCGCAGGCTTGACCTCCATGGGCGGCGTTTTGGTGATTGGATCCTATAACCGCGACACGGTGCTGCGGCTCGCGCGCTTTCCCGCGCCCGGTGAGACGCTCACTGCGCTTGGCATGGCTGAATTTCATGGCGGCAAGGGCAGCAATCAGGCAGTCGCGGCGGCGCGTGCAGGTGGGCGCGTTGGGATGATCGCCGCCATTGGTGCTGACGCGGCGGGCCAGGCTGCGCGCGCGCTTTGGGCGGCGGAGGGGATTGATGCGCAGGCGGTGCAAATAGCCAGCGCGCCCACCGGCGCCGCGACAATTCTGCTCGATGCAGCGGGCGAAAATCAGATCATCATCATCCCTGGGGCCAATGCGAAATTGGCATTGCGTTCAAGCTTTAAGCCGCCTGCCGATATCGCGGTGGCACTCGCCCAGCTTGAAACGCCGCAAGCTGCCACAGCCGCGCTGTTTCGCGCGTTGCCCGTTGTACGCCGCATCCTGAATGTCGCGCCTGCGGCGCCCATCCTGCCCGAGCTTCTCGCCGCCACCGATATGCTGGTGCTGAATGAAACCGAAGCCGCCATTTTGGCACAACGCGAGGCCGAGCCCGCTGATCTGGCGCTCGCGCTCGCTGCCGAGACAATGCGGGACGTAATCGTGACCGCCGGCGCCATCGGCGCCTTTTGGGCGCGCCCGGATGGTGAGGTAATTGATGCCGCGCCGCCCTGCGTGACGGTTGTTGATAGCACTGGCGCGGGTGATGCCTTTCTGGGCGCCTTCGCGGCCTTCAGCGCGGAAGGCTTCACGCCGGAAAAGACCTTGCGGCTTGCGGTGACGGCGGGCGCCTTGGCCTGCACGCAGCGAGGCGCCGTGCCTTCCTTGCCCTATCGCGCGGCGATTTTGGCCCTTCCCGGCCATTGATCCCCCTGAAAAAAGGGAGGATGCTCCGCCCGCGCGGCACTGGATGAAGCGCAGGAGGAACCGTGACCGAAGCGGCAATAGATTGCGATCTGCATCCGGGTCTGCCATCTATGGCAAGCCTGTTTGCCTATATGGATCAGCATTGGCGCACGAGCTTGAAGGAACGCGGCGTTTTCCAGCTTGAAAGCGCGTCCTGGCCGCCGGCCGCACCTTCCACCGTGCGCGCCGATTGGCGCGGCCCGAAAGGGGAGGCGCCGTGCAAGTTGGAA
>VGDM01000153.1 GCA_016869715.1 Alphaproteobacteria bacterium | reverse complement strand
ATGTTGGGCCAAAAGAGTGGCATGGAAGATGGCCCGATTGCCGAAGGCGTATTTCAACAGGCGGTTGATGGTGGTGCCGCCAGTGCGGGGAAGATGAAGAAAGCATAAAAGCGGCACCCCTTGACGGGAATCCGGGATATTATCCTTTAATAATCGGCTCATTTCTTGGCTCTTGAAGAAGAACCAAGAAGATACCGTTCACATCATAATATTCGGTTGCCGGGTCTGGCGGGAAACACCCCCGGTCACGGGCCTGCTTGACGGGGCAGGCCCTGCACCCCTAAAGCAATCCCAGGTCGGGCGCGTAGCTCAGCGGTAGAGCATTCGCTTCACACGCGAAGGGTCACAGGTTCAATCCCTGTCGCGCCCACCACTGCCTTCACTTTCAATATGATTTCGGCAGGCCGAGTACTTTCTCGGCGATATGGCTCAGAATCAATTCGCGGCTGACCGGGGCGATGCGCGGGATCATGCTTTCACGGAAATAGCGTTCCACCTGGTATTCCTGGGCATAGCCCATGCCGCCATGGGTCAGCACGGCGGCTTCCGCAGCGGCGAAGCCGGCTTCGGCCGCAAGGTATTTCGCGGCATTGGCTTCCGCCCCGCAATCGCGACCCGCATCGTAAAGCGCAGCGGCCTTCATGGTCAGCAAGCCGGCCGCTTCCAACTGCGCCCAAACCCTAGCCAGCGGATGCTGAATGCCCTGATTTTGGCCAATGGGTCGGCCAAACACTTCCCGTGTGCGAGCGTAATTTGCGGCGCGGCTAAGTGCCGCCTGGCCGATGCCAACCGCTTCCCCCGCAATCAGGATACGCTCGGGGTTGAGGCCATGCAGGATCAGGCGGAAACCTTCGCCTTCCGCGCCGATGCGGTCTTCTTCCGGCACTTCCAGCCCATCGAAGAACAGCATGTTCGAATCAACGCCATGCCGGCCCATTTTATGGATCAGCCGCACTTCCACCTTGGCGCGATCCAGCGTGGTGTAGAAAAGCGTCAGCCCATCGGTCTTGCGCTTTACCTGTTCAAGCGGCGTGGTACGCGCCAGCAGCAGGATGCGGTCCGCAACCTGCGCCGTTGAAATCCAGATTTTCTGGCCATTGATAACATAGCGATCACCGCGCTTTTCGGCACGCGTCTTCAATTCCGTGGTGTTGAGGCCGGTATTGGGTTCGGTCACGCCGAAGCAGGCTTTTTCGCGGCCTTCGATCAGCGGTGGCAGAAAGCGCTGCTTTTGCGCGGGCGTGCCGAAAACCACCACCGGGTTCAGCCCAAAGATATTCATATGAATGGCCGAGGCACCCGACATGCAGGCGCCGCTTTCCGCCACGGCCTGCATCATCACGGTCGCTTCCGAAATCCCGAGCC
>VGDM01000152.1 GCA_016869715.1 Alphaproteobacteria bacterium | reverse complement strand
GTGGGAACGCGAACAGGCGGAAGCGCGCCGCGCCGCCTGTGAGGTGGTGGATGAAAAGAAGGTGAGGCCGGCGCTTATTGGCACCTGCATCGCCTATGCGCCGGATAGCCCGGTCGTGAAGCAGCGCTGGCCTTGGTATGAACCGGAAAAGGCGGAATAGAGCCTAATCCGCCGTCGCGCCGGAAGCGCGGATGATCGGGATCCATAGCGCCAATTGTTGATCCCAAAACGCCGCCAATTCCGCCGCGCTGGTGCCCCTTGGGTCAACGCCAACATCCATCAGCCTCTGGCGAATGGCGGGGTCTGCCACGGCGTCTCGGGCGGCGCGTTCCAGCCGCGCGACAATTGCGGGCGGCGTGCCCTGCGGCGCGAATACCGCATGCCAATTATAGCTTTCATAGCCAGGCAGCCCGGCTTCTTCGGCGGTGGGTACCTCGGGCAGGGTTGGGTTGCGCTGGCGCGTGCCCATGGCGAGCGCACGCAATTGCCCCGCGCGCACCTGCGGGATCACGGAAGGCAGCGTATCCACCATCATGTCACTCCGCCCGGCCAAAAGATCACTCATGGCGGGGCCTGATCCGCGATAGGGCACATGCAGCATCTCGGCGCCCGCCATGCTGGCCAGCATATGCGCGGAAAGATGCACAATCGTGCCGGCGCCGGAACTCCCATAGCTGTATTTGCCCGGATTGGCGCGGATCAGCGCAACGAATTCCGCAAGATTGGCCGCGGGCAGGCGCGGATTGATGATGACAATATTCGGCACCGTGCCGACCAGCGACACGGGAATGAAGGCGCGGCGCACATCAAAGGACAGGTTGCGAAACAGCCCTGCATTCAGCACGGCGGAAGACATGGAATGAAAGGCGATGGTATAACCATCCGCCGGCGCGGCCAGCACCGCTTCAGACCCAATCACACCGCCGCTGCCGCCGCGATTTTCAACCGCAATGCTCTGGCCGAGCTTTTCCGACATGCCCTGCGCCGCGATACGCGCCACCAAATCCGCGGAACCGCCTGCGGCAAAGGGTACGATCATGCGAATGGGCCGCGCAGGATAGGCTTCCGGCGCGGTTTGCCCCAAGGCGGGCGCGGCGCAGAGCAGGCAAAGCAGGGCAAGCAGGCGAATCATGGCGCGCATCTCCCAGTTTTATCTTTCGCGCCACACTAACCTTCCGGGGCGCTGGCGCAACCCGCACCGGTTGACCGCCCCGCGCCATCGCGCCAGCCTGCGCCATCCATTCCAGAGGGAGCAGAGAAATGTCCGACGATCAGGCGCTGTTTGATAAGGGTCTGCCCATCCGCCGTGCGGTATTGGGCCCGGAATATGTGGATTCTTCCATGGCCAAGGCCGATGAATTCATGAT
>VGDM01000151.1 GCA_016869715.1 Alphaproteobacteria bacterium | reverse complement strand
GCTGTGGCCGGACCCGCCATTGCCGCCAGCCTGCCGCTATTGCTTTCCTACCCGCGTCCTTTGGCGCAGCGCCTTTTCCCCATCGCCATGGAAAGCCTTGCCGCTGCCGGTGAACTGACCGCGGCCAATCGCATTTCGGAAGCCGATCCTGACAATCCCAGCCTGCATCTGGCGCGCGGCATGATGGCCGAAGCGGATGGCCGGATTGAAGATGCGCTGGCTTCCTATCGTCAGGCGATCCAGGGGCGGGACCGGTTACGCCGCGCCCGCGCCATTCGGCGCAGCGTGGAATTGCGCCTGGCAACAGGGCAGCTTGATGCCGCTGGCGCCATTGCGGAATTGGAAGCAGCGCTGTTTGCCTGGCGTGGCGATATGGATGAGGTGAATGCCCGCACGCGCCTTGCCGAATTGCAGCGCGAAGCCGGCAATGGCCGCGCGGCGTTTGAGCTGTTGCAAGAAACCCAGCGCTTCTTCCCGGAACGCGACAATGATTTGCGCCCGCATTTGCGTGCCGCCTTCGCGTCAGCGCTACAAAGCGCACCGCCCTTGAATGCCGCTGCCTTTTATGATGCGCATCCGGAATTCCTCCCGGAAGATGAGGCCGGCATCCGTTCCGTGCTGACCCTGGCCGACCGGCTGGCAGCGCTCGATTTGGTGGACCGCGCTTCGGCAGTGCTGCGCGATGCCTTGGCGCGGCTGAGCGACCCTGCGGCGCGCCGCCCGGTCAGCACAAAGCTCGCTGCCATAAGGCTGGCCGAGGGCGATGCGCCGGGCGCCTTGGCCGCGCTTGATGCCGCGTCCGAGGGCAATGGCCAGGAAGTGGAGCGCGCCATTCTGCGCGGGCGCGCTTTGGCACGGGCCGGTAATCGCCGTGTCGCCGAAGGGCTGCTCTCCGAATTGGGCGATGATGGCGCGGAAGCGCTGGCGGAGGTGCGCGCGGCAGCGCAGGATTGGCGGGGTGCTGCCTCGGCCATGATGCAGCATGTGGACGCCAAGGTGCCGCCTCCGCCCGCGCCCCTGGATGCCAGCATGCGCCGCGATTTGGCGCGCGCGGCTGCCTATGCCGCCATGGCCAATGATGCCGCGACGACTGCGCAACTGCGCGACACCTACGGCGTGCGGATGCAGGGTGGGCCGCTGGCGGAGGCTTTCACGCTGCTGACGGGGGAATCACTGCGCGGTGTGCAGGATTTGCCACGGCTGCAACGCGAAATCAGCCAATTGCGCCTGCTGCCGGAAAGATTGGGCGGGCTGAATGCGCCGGCACCAGCCGCAGCAGCGACGGCGCCAGCACCTGCACCACCAAGGCGATAAAGATTTTTGCCCTTACTCAGACTGGCAGGAAAATTCTTGGGCCTGACGCATAAATTTC
>VGDM01000150.1 GCA_016869715.1 Alphaproteobacteria bacterium | reverse complement strand
GAGGAAACCGCCAGCCCCGGCGTCAGCGCCACCATGACATCCAGGGTCCAGCGCGCTTGCCAACCAAGGCTGGCCCGCCCGCGCAAGGCCGGGGCAGAAAGCACCAGGCCATCCGCCATGGGCGCCTTGCTGCCGGCCAGCACCAACACAGCACCCCCCATGCTTTCGCCCAGCATGAAAAGCGGCAGGCCAGGATAGCGGGCACGCATTAAACCAGCCGCGGTAATGGCATCCTGCGCCAGGGTTTCATGCCCCGGCCAAACACCGCGCGGCGCCGTGCCGCCAAAGCCGCGCTGGTCATAGGCGTAAAGCGCCACCCCGGCGGCGGCGAACCAGGGCGCGGCATCTTCCGCGAAGGATCGGCCATATTCATTCATGCCATGCAAGGCGAGCATCACCGCGCGCGGCGGGCCATCTGGTCGCCAGACATGCAAGGGAAGGCGCAGCCCATCGGCCATGACCAGCGCATCATCCAGCACCGCGGGCCTGGTCACCACCGGCCCCATGGGCGCGCGCGCCTCGGCACAGCCCGCCAAAGCCAGCGCCGCCATTAGCGCTCGTCGCGACGTTATAAAGGGCTTCATGGTCATGGCTGTCAGATAGGCTGCCGGGCAAGGCTGGTCCATCACCCGCTGCCCCGGTATGATCCTACCAAGTATTGCGACATGAGGACCCAGATGCGCGACCAGCAAATGACCGGCTATGGCCCGAAGCCCGTGGTGGGCGTGACACCCGAACAACGCGTCACGGTCCATAACCGCAAGGCGGCGTGTGATGGGGAAGCGGCGAGTGGCCTCGGCCATCCGCGCATCTGGCTGCATATTGAAGGGCATGATGTGACCTGCCCTTATTGTTCCATCACCTATGTGCTGGCCGAAGGCGCTGGCGAGGATCATGGCCATTGAAGATGGCACCGGCCCTAAGGCAGCTCGCCCGCATGGCAAAGCCTTGAGCGAGGCGATTGCTGGGGCCGAGGGCCTGCCGGAAACCAAGCCCAGCGAACGCCATCTGATTTTGGTGGATGGTTCGGGCTATATCTTTCGCGCCTATCACGCGCTGCCGCCCATGACGCGGCCGGATGGCACGCCGGTAAATGCGGTGTTTGGCTTCACCAATATGCTGTCGCAATTCCTGCTGCGGCACGCTGCAAGCCATATCGCCGTGGTGTTCGATGCCGGGCGCCTTACTTTCCGCAATGAGATTTACCCCAATTACAAGGCGCATCGCCCGGACCCACCGCCGGAATTGGTGCCGCAGTTCGGCCTGATCCGTGATGCCACCGATGCCTTTGGCGTTGCGCGCGTGGAACAGGAAGGTTTTGAAGCGGATGATTTGATCGCTGCCTATGCCAAGGCTTTTGAGGCCACCGGCGGGCATGTGACGATTGTGTCTTCCGACA
>VGDM01000149.1 GCA_016869715.1 Alphaproteobacteria bacterium | reverse complement strand
AGATGGTTCGTCGGTTCATCCAGGATCAGCATTTGCGGCGCATCGCGTGTGGTGAGCGCCAAAAGCAGCCTGGCCTTTTCCCCGCCCGAACACTGCCCCACACGCGTATCCGCCCTATCCGCATCCAGCCCGAAACGCGCCAATTGCGCGCGGCATGCGGTTTCAGTCGCCTTCGGTAGCGCGGCTTGCATATGCGAAAGCGGTGTGCCGTTAAGGTCCAATTCCTCGGCCTGGTGCTGAGCGAAATAACCAACGCGCAGGCGGTTATTCCGAAACACATCCCCGCCTGCCACATCAAGCCGCCCGGCCAACAGCTTCGCCAGCGTGGATTTGCCATTGCCATTCGCACCCAGCAGCGCCACGCGATCTTCCTGATCCAGCCGCAGCGACAAATTCCGCAACACCGGCGGCCCGCCATAACCGACTGACGCTCGATTGACCGACAGGATCGGCGGCGCCAAAGCTTCCGGCGCTGGAAAGGCAAAACGCACGGGCGTGTCTTCCACCAGCGCTTCCACCGCCGGCATACGCTCAAGCGCCTTCAGCCGAGATTGCGCCTGACGCGCCTTGGTGGCCTTGGCGCGAAAGCGGTCCACAAAAGCCTGAATGCGCGCGCGTTCCGATATCAGCTTCGCATTCTGCGCCTGCTGCTGCGCCTGGCGTTCCGCCCGCACCCGCAAGAAATCCGCGAAGCTCCCGGAATAGAGCGTGATGCCCCCACGATCGAGATGCGCGATTGCATCCACGCAGCGTTCCAGCAGCCCGCGATCATGGCTGACAACAATCGCCGCCCCCGGAAACCGCGCGAGCCAGCCTTCCAGCCAGAGCGTTGCCTCCAAATCCAGATGGTTGGTTGGTTCATCCAACAACAACAAATCCGGTTCCAGAAACAAGGCGCGCGCGAGCGCCACACGCATGCGCCACCCACCGGAAAATTCCGCCAAAGGCCGCGCCTGCGCCGCAGCATCAAAACCAAGCCCGGAAAGCACCGCCGCCGCACGCGCCGGCGCACTCTCGGCGCGGATCGCGATCAGCCTTTCATGTACTTCCGCAACGCGCGCCGGATCAGCGGCATGATCGGCTTCCGCCAACAGCGCCGCGCGTTCCGTATCCGCCGCCAGTACCGCTTCCAGCAAGGAAGCCGCCCCCGCCGGCGCTTCCTGCGCCACATGGCCCATGCGCGCGCGGGCGGAGAGCCTGATCTCCCCCCCATCCGGCTGCAATTCACCCACAATGGCACGCAACAAGGTGGATTTGCCGGCGCCATTGCGGCCAATCAGGCCAATCTTGCGCCCATCATCCACCTGGAGGGCAGCAGATTCCAATAAGGCGCGCCCGCCAAGACGAATGGTGAGATCACGGATGGCCAGAACAGTCATGGACGCGGGTTGTGGAGGAG
>VGDM01000148.1 GCA_016869715.1 Alphaproteobacteria bacterium | reverse complement strand
GCAGGCGCCGTTGGTGTTTTCCATCAAGCAAACGGCTGTGCCCGCCGGGCTTTTGTTGGCCGGGCTGCTTGGTCCCCTCATGACCTTGTATTGGGGGTGGAGCGGCGCTTTGCTGGTGACAGCGGGTGCCTGTTTCCTGTTCGCCGTGATGCTGGAACCGCTGCGGGGCGAGTTTGACTCGGACCGCGTGCCGAGCCGCAGTTTTCATTTTTCAGATTTTCGCACGACGCTGACATCCGTGTTGCGCGCCAAGGATTTGCGCGAATTGTCCATGGCCTGCTTTGCCTTTAATGGACTGCAAACCGCCTTCACCAGCTATTACGTGCTGTATTTGACCGCGCTGAATTACGATCTGGCGGCGGCGGGGCTGGTGTTTGCCATTGCGATGGTGATCGCCGTGCCAATGCGTATTTTTTGGGGCTGGCTTGGCAGTGGCCGGGTTTCGCCGCGCCGGGTCATGGCGGGGCTTTCGCTTGGCATGGCCGCGAGCGCTGTATTGATGAGCCTCTATGGCGCTGATTGGCACCCGCTGCTGATCGCCACCATCGCAACAGGCATGAGTGCCACGGCCATGTCCTGGCATGGTGTGCTGCTGTCTGAGGCTGCGAGGCTTGCGCCGCCTGGCATGCGCGGTGCGGCGACGGGGGGGGTGCTGTCCTTCGGCCAGGTGGGCGCCTTCATCCTGCCCGTGATCTATGCGGCGCAGCTTGCCGTGACCAATAGCCATGGCATTGGCTTTGTGCTGTGTGGTTTGCCTGCGCTGGTGGTCGGGGTTGTGATGTGGCGGGATTCGCGGCGCGCAAGCTGAGCGTTCAACCAAAAATATCCGCAGGGCTTTCGCGCTTCAAAACTGCGGCCAGATCGCGCCCAAGCTGCGGGCCGTCTTTCGCCGCGGCCTCGCCCAAATTGCGCTTCAGGAAACTGCCATCGGCGCGCGCGACCAGCCCATGCAGGCGAAGCCGGCCATCCGGCAGCAGTGTCGCATATGCGCCAATCGGTGTGCGGCAGGAACCATCCAGCGCACCGAGCAAGGCGCGTTCGGCATCTGCCACCAGCCGGCTTGGCGCGTGTTCAATGCGTGCAAGCAGCGCCAGTGTTCCCGCATCATTCGCGCGTGCGGTTATGCCGACAATACCCTGGCAGGCAGCGGGCAGCATGGCATCGGCTTCCAGCACCAGTTGCGCGCGATCCGCCATGCCAAGGCGTTTCAAGCCAGCCAGCGCCAGCAGGGAACAAGCGAAATCCCCTGCCGCCACACGCCCGAGCCGCGTTTGCACATTGCCGCGAATGATATCGACACGCAGATCAGGCCGGTGATGCAGCAATTGCGCTTGCCGCCGCACGGAAGCCGTGCCAACCAGCGCGCCGTGCGGCAAGGCAGCCAGCGGATCATGTGCCTGCTCCG
>VGDM01000147.1 GCA_016869715.1 Alphaproteobacteria bacterium | reverse complement strand
GCGCCGGCGCCGCCGATTGGAAGCCTGGCTGCCCTGGCTGGTTATTGCCGGCATGTTCCTGATCTGGGAAGCGGCAGTGCGCATTTTCGCCATTCAGCCCTTCATCCTGCCCGCGCCTTCGGCCATTGCCGCCAGCATGGTGAAATGGTGGCAGCCCTTGCTCAGCAATTCATGGGCGACTTTGCTCACCACCGTCATCGGCTTTGCCATGGCAATTGTCTTTGGCCTTTTGCTGGGGGTGGTGATCGGGTCTTCCGTGCTGGTCTATCGCGGGCTTTATCCTCTGCTGATCGCCTTTAATTCCGTGCCCAAAGTGGCCGTGGTGCCGGTGCTGGTGATTTGGTTCGGTGCAGGCTTCTGGCCCGCGGTGCTGACCGCCTTTCTGATTTCCTTCTTCCCGATTGTGGTGAATGTCGCGACCGGCATCGCAACCGTTGAACCCGAATTACGCGATGTGCTGCGTGCGCTTGGTGCGAAGCCCATAGATATCATCCGCAAGGTCGGGCTGCCGCGCGCCATGCCGTATTTCTTTGCGTCACTGAAGGTCGCTATCACGGTGGCCTTTGTTGGTTCCATCATCAGTGAAACTGTCGCCGCCAATGAAGGCATTGGGCATTTGATGCTGGTAGCATCCTCCCGCTTTGATGTGCCGTTGGTTTTCGCGGGGCTGATCATCACCGGCGTCATGGGCATCGCGATGTATTGGGTGGCGGTCACAATCGAAGAACGCACCACCGGCTGGGCCACGCGCGGCCAGCAGGACCCGCGTCTCGCGGCCGGCGGCTGAAAACATGACAGAGGCGCCGCTACGGCTTGGCATGATGACGCCAAGTTCCAACACCGTGTTGGAACCAGTGACCGCCGCGCTCTTGGGGCAAACCCCTTGGATCACGGCGCATTTCCAACGCTTGCGCGTGCTGGCGATCAACCTCGGCGCGGATGCCACCAGCCAGTTTGACCCGCGCCCCATGGCCGATGCGGCGGGTCTTTTGGCCGATGCGAAGGTGCATGCGCTTTGCTGGAATGGCACTTCGGGTGCCTGGCTTGGCCTGGAAAGTGATCGCGCGCTTTGCGGCACCATCACGCGCGAAACCGGGCTGCCCTGCACCACGGCGACTCTCGCGCTATTCGATGCCTTGGCGGCGCTTGGGGCAAAACGTATCGGGTTGGTGACGCCCTATTTGAACACGGTGCAAACCGCCATCATGGAAAACTTCGCAGGTCTTGGCATTGAAACCGTGGTGGAACGCCATCTGGAAGACCCCGGCAATTACAGCTTTGCCGAACATAGCGCCGCCAAGGTGGATGCGCTGGTGCGCGAAGCCGCTGCTGCGAAGCCCGATGCCATCGTCATCCATTGCACCAATTTCCGTGGCCTGCCCGGCGCGGTCGGGATCGAAGCCGAAA
>VGDM01000146.1 GCA_016869715.1 Alphaproteobacteria bacterium | reverse complement strand
CCGCGCGGAAAGTACACTCGCACGCGCTGCGGATGTCGCACTGGTTTTGCCCGCAGCGCCTGAGGCCTGCCCGATGGGGCTCGCCCCCACAACCTCCACCACCATGCAAATGGCGCTGGGCGATGCCCTGGCGGTGGCCTTGCTGACGCGGCGGGGTTTTACCGCATCCGCTTTTCGCGTGTTCCATCCGGGCGGCAAGCTGGGGGCGCGGTTGTCGCGCGTGCGGGATCTGATGCATGGCGCGGCGGAATTGCCCTTGGCGCCGCCGGATATGCCGATGGAAGCCGCAATTTTGGCGATGACCGCGCGGCGCTTTGGCTGCCTTGGCGTGGTGGGCGAAGATAGCGCGCTGGCCGGCGTGATTACGGATGGCGATTTGCGCCGCGCGCTGGAAGTCTCGGGCGGGGCTGGTTTGCTGGCGCGCCCAGCAGGTGAGGTGATGACGCGCAATCCAAGGGCCATCACCGGCGATGCGTTGGCGGCGGAAGCGCTTGGGCTGATGAACAAGCACGGCATCACTGCGCTTTTCGTGGTGGATGAAGCGCGCCGGCCGATCGGTATTTTGCATATCCATGATTTGCTGCGTGCAGGTGTGGCGTGAAAAACCGCGCGCCTGATGCGCTGGTGATGGCGGCGCCGCGCGCGCCGCGACGCATCACGCCGCCTTCGCGCGAACGCTGGTCCCCTTCCGCGGGGCAAATGGCGCGGCGGCGGCTGGTGGTCAGTGCACTGAAATGGCTGGTGCCAGGGGCGGGCCTGGCGCTGCTGCTGATCATTGCGATCTGGCCGGAATTGGAAGGCGCGGAAGAACGCGCGCGGGTTTCCTTCCGTCGCGTCGCGCAAACCGCGCCTGATGCGGTGCGGATCGTCGCACCCCGTTATCAGGGTGTGGATGAACAGAACCGGCCCTATACCGTCACGGCATCGGTTGCGACCCAAGGGCACGACCAGGACATTGTTGATCTTGAAACGCCGCGGGCTGATTTGATGATGACCGATGGTTGGGTGCTGTTGGAATCGCGCGAAGGGCGCTTGAACAAGGCGCGCAATCATCTTGATCTGCGCGGCGAAGTCACGCTTTGGCATGATGGCGGCAATCTGCTGGTGACCGAAGAAGCCGCGATTGAATTGAAGGAAGGTGCTGCTTCCGGCGACAAGCCCGTTGCCGCGCAAGGGCCTTTCGGTACGCTGGTGAGCGAAGGCTTCCGCCTTTATGACAAGGGCGCGGTGGTGGTCTTCACCGGCCAATCCCGCGCTTTGCTGGAAGGCACGCAATGATACGCCGCCTTGCCCTTGCCTGTGCATTGCTGACAGGTGCCGCCTTCGCGCAGGGCGTGGACCTCAATCAGGGTGGGCCGATTGAGGTCACGGCGCGTGATGGCATTGAATGGCGCCAGAATGACCAATTGGTG
>VGDM01000145.1 GCA_016869715.1 Alphaproteobacteria bacterium | reverse complement strand
TCAAATCACGCCCGATCCTGAAAATCATTTCAGCTTGGCGTTCAGGACTTTACAGCGGGGTTTCTCCATTTTCAGGGCAAGGCGAAGCGACTCAGCGCCCTGCCCTTAAATGGAGAAAAACACATGGCTACATCCAGCCCCGCCCGCCGGACTGCGCGCTATGCGCTGCTCGGCCTGCTGCTTGGCTCAACCGCGCTTACCGGCCTGGCTGTGCATGCGCAGAATGCCCCTGCCCCGGCCGCCCCGGCCATTACGCTTGACCGCGCCGCCCCCGCTGCCGGCTTTGCCGAGCTGGTGAAGGCCGTGCGCCCCGCCGTTGTCACCATCAATGTCGCCGGCAAGGCGCCGCGCGCTGAGGCGGGCATGCCCAACCCTGGCCAGGGCCGTGTGCAGGGCACTGGTTCGGGCTTCATCATTGATGCCGCCGGCTTCATCGTCACCAATAACCATGTGGTGGATGGCGCCAATCGCATCACCGTGAAGCTGGAAGATGGCCGTGAATTGCAGGCCCGCCTGGTGGGCCGCGATGCGCGGACCGATGTCGCGCTGCTGAAGATTGAAGCCGGCGCGCCGCTGCCCTTCGTCGCACTTGGTGATTCTGAACGCGCCCAGCCCGGCGATTGGGTGGTCGCCATGGGCAATCCCTTTGGCCTGTCCGGCACCGTGACCACGGGCGTGATTTCAGCGACCGGCCGAGACATTGGCGCTGGCCCCTATGATGATTTCATCCAGGTGGATGCGCCGATCAATCAGGGCAATTCCGGTGGCCCGCTTTTCGCCCGCGATGGCGGCGTGATTGGCGTGAATACCGCGATCTTCAGCCCGACCGGCGGTTCGGTTGGCATCGGCTTTGCCGTGCCGTCCAATATGGTGAAGCGCGTCGTCGCCGAATTGCGTGAGAAAGGCCATGTGCAGCGCGGCTTCCTCGGCGTTTCTACGCAACCGGTGAATACCGCCATGGCGGCTGCGCTGAAGCTGCCGGCCAAGGGCGCCGATGCCCCGCAGGGTGCCCTTGTCGCGGGTGTGGAAAATGACAGCCCCGCCGCCAAGGCCGGCCTCAAGCCCGGTGATGTGGTGACGGCGCTGGATGGCAAGACCGTGCGCAACCCGCGTGACCTGGCGCGCAGCGTGGCCGATCTTCGCCCCGGTGCGAAGGCTGATCTGAAGCTCTGGCGCGATGGCGCGGAAGCGAGTCTCCGGGTGGATATCGCCGCGCAGCCTGGTGCGGAACGTGCCCGCGCGGGTGCGGAACAATCCAACGCGCCGCGCATTGGTGTTTCGCTGCTGCCGATCACGCCGGAAGCGCGTGCCTCGCTCAAGCTGCCCAATGATGCCAAGGGCGCGCTGGTGCAGGCGGTGGAGCCGAATTCGCGGGCCCAGGAAGCCGGTTTGCGCCGGGGCGATGTGATCATCGGTGTTGGCGCGGCCACGACCG
>VGDM01000144.1 GCA_016869715.1 Alphaproteobacteria bacterium | reverse complement strand
GGTGTCTTCGAGACCATCGAGAACGTCCGCCTTCCAAACTAGCGCCCATGCCTGGGCAAAAGGCGTGACCACCGGTCTAGTGGAACGGTCCCACAGCTGGGCCATGGCACGTTTCCCCAAAACCGATCATGCTAAGCCCATGACCGAAACCGCCTATCTGGACCCCCGCAGCGGGGCCGCCTATCCGCTTGCTACGCCGCGCTGGTGTGGCGACGGCCAAGCCCCCCTGATGCTGACGCCGCTGCCCGGCATCACCCGGGCCGCGATCCGTACGGAGGATCGTTCGCTCTGGCGCTATGGCGCCGCACTTCCCTTCCTGCCGGATGATCCCATCACCATGGGGGAGGGCTGTTCGCCCCTGGTGCCGCGCGTGATTGGCGGTGCTTCCGCGCTGATCAAATGCGAATGGTTCATGCCAACCGGGTCCTTCAAGGATCGTGGCGCCTCCGTGATGCTGTCCCTGCTGCGCGCACAGGGTGTGGCGCATGTTCTGGAAGATTCGTCGGGCAATGGCGGTGCTGCCGTTGCGGCCTATGCCGCCGCGGGCGGAATGCGCGCGAAAATCCTGGTGCCGGCCTCAACCTCCCCCGCCAAGACCGTGCAATCCCGTGCCTCGGGCGCTGAGATCGAATTGGTGCCCGGCAGCCGTCAGGATTGCGCGGATGAGGCGTTGCGCCAGGCCAAGGATATCTTCTACGCCAGCCATAATTGGCATCCGTTTTTCCTGCATGGCACGAAGACGCTCGCCTATGAATTGTGGGAAGATTTGGGCTTTGTCGCGCCCGATAATGTGATTGTGCCCTGCGGCGCGGGGTCCAATGTGCTGGGCTGCGGCATCGGTTTCGCCGAGTTACGGCGCGCGGGGGAAATCAAGAAGCTGCCGCGTATTTTCGCAGCCCAACCGGAAAACTGCGCACCGATTGCGCGCGCTCTCCTGAAGCAAGCGCCGGTTGCCGCCCAGCCAACCATTGCGGAGGGCACCGCCATCGCGCAGCCAATCCGCACACCGGAAGTCATGGCGGTTTTGCAGGAAAGCCAAGGCGGCGCGGTGATGTTGAGCGAAGCCGAGATTGGTGCTGCCACGCTCGAACTCGCACGCACCGGCATTTATGTGGAGCCAACCTGCGCGCAGGCAGCGGCGGCATTCGTCAAATTGCTCGAAGCCCGCACCATTCGCGCTGATGAAACCACTGTGGTGGTGCTGACCGGAACAGGCTTGAAATCCACACCGCGCATTGCTGAACTTCTGGGGGTAGCCATCTGATGGCCGGGCCTCGCATTGCCCTTCTGGGCTTTTCCATTGAATGCAATCGCTTTGCACCTGCCGCAACCTTGCGCGATTTCGAAACGCGTTGCCTGATTGCAGGTGATACCATCGTGGCCGATGCGCGTTCCGCCGCGCCCGCCGCTTTGGGCGAAATGCCAGGCTTCGTCACTGCCA
>VGDM01000143.1 GCA_016869715.1 Alphaproteobacteria bacterium | reverse complement strand
AAAAATCGGACTTGAAGTTCTTGAATGTACTGCATTTGGCGCACACCCCGGCACACTTGGCGGCATAACCCCAAAGCAGTTTCACTTTGCAGGTGCGGCGCTACATGTCGCCGCTAAAATAGGCTTTACGCAAATTACAAAGTTAATTGACGATTTTATATGGCGTTACCAGCCTAAATCAGACGGCATGTGGCTTCGTTGTCTGGCTCAAAAGCCAAATTAACTATTAAGGAAACACTGAATAAGTCTGCGCCCGTGTCCACCGTATTGAAAGCGGTACGTTGTGCATGAGTAGATCATGAGATCGAACGCCACGGAGCACATCATGAAACAGAACACATTTGCGATGCTGCAGGGATTTGAAGCGCACGGCAGGGCCACCCGCAAAGCGGCCTTCCTGGACCGCATGGAAGTCCTGGTGCCGTGGGCCGAATTCTGCGCGCTGATCGAGCCGCACTACCCGAAGGCGGGCGACGGACGCCCGCCGCGGGACCTGGAGACGATGCTGCGCATGTATTTCGTGGCCAACTGGTTCAACCTCGCGGATGAAGCCTGCGAAGAGGCGCTCTACGACGTTCCGGTGTTTCGCACCTTCTGCCGGGTGGACCTGGGGCGGGAGTGCGTACCGGACGCCACCACGCTGCTCAACTTTCGCCACCTGCTGGAGCGCCACCAGCTCGGCTTGGCGATGTTCGCCAAGGTGGGCGAACGGCTGCTCGCCGATGGCCTGAAACTCTCGGGGGGCACCATTGTGGATGCCACCATCATCGCCGCCCCCAGTTCGACGAAGAACGCGGGCCAGGCGCGCGACCCGCAAATGCGCCAGACCAAGAAGGGCAATCAGTGGTATTTCGGCATGAAGGTGCATATCGGCGTGGACAGTGCCAGCGGGCTGGTTCACAGCGCGAGCGTGACCGCGGCCAACGTCCATGACAGCCAAGCCCTGCCCGATCTGCTGCATGGCCAGGAAACGCGGCTCTACGGCGACAGCGCCTACCGGGGCAAGAAGCCGCGCGCCCAGCTCAAAGCCCTGGCGCCGGCGGCACACGACTTCACCAACCGGCGGGCCTACAAGAACCGGCCATTGACCGAGGCGGACCGGCAAACCAACCGCAGAAAGTCCGCGGTGCGCGCCAAGGTTGAGCATGTGTTCCGGCCGTTGAAGACGCTGTGGGGCTTTGCCAAGGTGCGTTACCGGGGGCTGGCGAAGAACGCGAACCGGGTCTTTGCGATGCTGGCGCTGATCAATCTGTGCAAATGGGGTAGGCCTCTCAAGGGAGCGGTGCGTCCAGCGTGAGTGAAAAGCCGGGGTAGGGCCCGGCTGATCGAGGCAAATAGCCTTCATCAGCGATAAAAACTTGCGCAATTTGCACATTCCATCGAATCTTGCGCATCAATCACTGCACGCAATTACTTGTTCAGCGTTTCCTTAACTAACATTGCGATCGG
>VGDM01000142.1 GCA_016869715.1 Alphaproteobacteria bacterium | reverse complement strand
GAGCTATCGTTGCACGGGATCCCAAGACGGCCGAATCTGAGATGCGTGACCATGTGCGTGCCGGTGCGGCCATTCGACAGGAACTGCGCAGAATTCGAGGAGGAAGTAGTATATGAGCGACTATGATGTGATTGTCGTTGGTGCTGGCAATGCGGCGCTGGCGGCTGCGGTTTCCGCCAAGGAAAACGGCGCAGACCGGGTGGTAGTTTTGGAGAAAGCGCCGCGTTCCATGCGCGGCGGCAATACCCATTGGTCTGGCGGTGTTTTGCGCTTCGCTTTCGATGATCCGCGAGAGATTGCACCTCTCGTCCCCGATGCAGAAAAGCAGCATGAGGAATTCTACGCTGGTATCGAACCCTATACCAAGGCGGATTATCATGGTGATCTGATGCGCGTGACCAGTGGCAGAACTGATCCGGTTCTTTCACGCATTTTGGTTGATAATTCTAAGGACACCGTTTTTTGGATGCAGCAGGTGGGCTGCATTGAAATGGAACCTGCCACAACCCTTTCAGCTGTGCGGAAGGATAATAAGCTGGTCTGGGCGCGCGGCCTGGTGGTGCGTGCAGCCCATGAAGGTGTAGGGCTTTCGCGGAGCTGGTTCGCCACGGCTGAGCGTATGGGCATTGAAATCCGCTATGGCAGCGCGGTGACAGAACTTCTGCAGGATGGCCGTGGCCGCGTGAATGGTGTGCGCCTGCGCGATGATGCCGGCATAAGTGATATCCTTGGCCATGCCGTGGTTCTCGGCTGCGGGGGTTTTGAGGCAAATGTGCAAATGCGCACTCAGCATATCGGCCCCCTTGTAGGTGCTGCGAAGGTGCGCGGCACGCCGCATAATCAGGGTGATGGCCTACGCATGGCTATGGCGATCCATGCCATGCCTTGGGGCCAATGGAGTGGTTGCCACGCCACCCCGATCAGCGCAGATTGGGGCGACTTCGCACCGCGTGAGCTCACCGATAAATCAAATCGCCTCAGCTATATTTATGGCGTCATGCTGAACCGCCAAGGCAAGCGCTTTGTGGATGAAGGCGAAGATGGCGCGCTTTTCACCTACGCCAAATTCGGGCGCGCGATCCTGGCGCAGCCAGGCGCCAAAGCCTGGCAGATTTTCGACAGCCGCGTGCTGCATTTGCTGGAGCCGCGCTATTCCACCAGCAAGCCGATCATTGGCAATACCTTCGAGGAATTGCTCGACCAGCTCGATATTGATGACACGAAAACGGCGCTCGCCACCTTGAAAGCCTTCAATGATGCGGCCCGGATCAACGAGGATAAATACGATCCTTCGCGAAAGGATGGCGTGCGCACCGAGGGCCTGGATCTGGACAAGACCAATTGGGCGCAACGTTTGGATGCGCCGCCCTATCACGCCTATTCCGCGACTGGCGGCATTACCTTCACCTTTGGCGGTTTGCGTGTCACGGAAAAGGCAGAGGTGGTTGGCACTGATTGGCGGCCCATCCCCGGTCTT
>VGDM01000141.1 GCA_016869715.1 Alphaproteobacteria bacterium | reverse complement strand
TTACGGCCCCCGCGCACTCGCGGCCTTGGCTGAGCATGCCGAGGTGATCCGCAATCCTGGCACAACTGTGCTGTCCGGCGCTGCCCTGGCCGAAGCGGCACGCGGCTGTCACGCCATTGTGGCGGATCGCGCAACGCCGGGGCTTCCTGAAACCTTCGCCGCCATGCCAGAGCTTTTGGCGTTTCTCCGCGTGGCCGTGGATATCTCCACCATCAATGTGCCGGCTGCCAGCTCAGCGGGCGTTTTGGTAACGCGCGCCACCCCTGGCTTTGTGGATGCGGTGGTGGAATTGGCGCTGGGCTTCATGGTGGATTTGGCGCGCGATGTCAGCGTTATGGTCGGCACCTATCGCGCCGGCGGTCTGCCGCAAGGGCGCATGGGCTTGCAGCTATCGGCAGCACGGCTTGGCATTATTGGCTATGGGCGCATAGGGCAACGCTTGGCCGAAGTGGCGCTGGCGCTGGGCATGCAAGTGGCGGTGGCGGACCCCTTCGCCAAGGTGACCGATCCCGGCATCACGCAAGCGTCGTTCACGGAAGTTTTGGCGCAATCGGATATTGTGGTGTGTCTCGCGATTTCTGATGCCTCCACCAGGCATCTTTTCAATGCCGCCGCCTTCGCCGTGATGAAGCCGGGCGCGCGCTTCATCAATCTCTCGCGCGGGGAATTGGTGGATGAGGCGGCGCTCATGGCAGCGCTTGACTCAAAGCATCTCACCGGCGCTGCCATGGATGTCGGCACTGCGCCGGATCAAAGACCAAACCCTGCACTGGCAGCCCGCGCCGATGTGGTGGCGACCCCGCATATCGGCGGCATGACGCCAGAGGCAATGGAACACCAAGCCATGGATACGGTGCGCCAAATCGCTGCCCTCGCGCGGGGCAAAATGCCGGAAGGTGCAATGAATGCTGATGCTGCCGCCAGGGTAACAGAGTTTCTCGCGCGCACGCAGAGATAACGTTCAGCCCCGCACCGGCTTGCGCAGCGCCCAGAATACGCAGGCGCCGGTTGTGTAAGCGGCGATAGAAAGCATGAAGCCAAGCTGGTAGCTGCCCGTTAGGTCAAATAGGAAACCCGCGCCCCAGGCGCCAAGCCCAGCGCCCAAACCGGAACCGATGGTGATCATGCCAAGAATGGTGCCAAGCCTGGGGCCGCCGAAAAGATCGGCGGTTTTCGCCGTAACAGCCGGCCCGCGCGCACCCCAGGTAATGCCAAAGAAACACGCATGCAGCCAGAACAACAAATGCTGATCCGCATTATCAATCAGCAGCGCCGCAGCAACGCCGATGATGGAAATCACATAAGCGAGTATCGCGGCACCTTCGCGCCCGATGTAATCCGAAATCGTCCCCGTCAGAATCACTCCGGGCAGCGCCAGCAAACTGCCCAGCCCGACAACGAAGGCCGCATAAAGCGGATCAAAACCGCGATCCACAGCGAAGGCCAATTGATGGAGTGCCACCAAAAAACTGCCGATGC
>VGDM01000140.1 GCA_016869715.1 Alphaproteobacteria bacterium | reverse complement strand
CTTTCGCGATTGAAAGCGGGCTGGTGCCAGCCGAAGAAGGCGAAACCCGCGTGATGATCCGCGCGGTGAATACCGGTGCGATGATCGAAGCCGTGGTGCAAACGCCAGGCAAGCGCGTGAATTATGAGGGCGATACCGCGATAGCCGGCGTGCCCGGCACGGCTGCCCCGATTGTGCTGAATTTTGCCGATGCGGTGGGCGGTGCCACCGGCAAGCTGATGCCAACCGGCAATGCCATTGATGTGATTGATGGCGTGGAAGTTACCTGCCTTGATATCTGCATGCCGGTCGTGATCGCGCGCGCGCGTGATTTCGGCAAAACCGCGCGTGAGACCGCGAAGGAATTGGACGCCGATAAGGAATTCATGGCGCGGATTGAGGCCATTCGCCGCAAGGCGAGCCTTGCCATGGGCATGGGTGATGCCGAAGGCCGCGTCATTCCGAAATTCGCCATTATCGCGGAATCCGCCGGTGGGCAGGGCGGTGTCGCGGCGCGTTATTTCACGCCACTCGCCTGCCATGAGGCGATGGCGGTGACGGGCGGGATTTGCATCGCGAGTGCTTGCGTGCTGCCGGGCACGGTGGCGGAAGGGGTGGCGCAAATCACCGGCGCGGATCGGGAGACGATTGTGCTGGAACACCCAACCGGCAGCATGGAAGCGGTGATCACTACGCGGCGCGCCGCGGATGGATCGCGCGAGGTGATTTCGGGCGGCACGCTGCGGACCGCGCGGCGCTTGATGGCGGGCGAGGTTTATGTCCCCGCCCGCGCTTGGGGTTGAATCATTCATGGTGTGGTCCGCCAAACGGACTGCACCATGAATCACTTTTTGCACGGCTGATTCACGGCTCCGGCCTTCAGCCTCCGCCGATCAGACGCGCGCCGCCATCCCGCGCATAAAGGTCTCACGGAAACGGATCGGGTCGCGGTCCGTTTGCGTTTTGCCGGATTCGTTATCAATTCGCGCGCCGATCACATGCGGGCCATCGGTCGTAAGGGCGCGGTCAATCAGCGCATCAAACTCTGCCTCATCCGCCGCCCAATGGGCGGAAGCAATGCCGGATGCGCGCGCAATGCCGACCAGATCAGTGCCTGCCTTTGCGGCGGGCGTGCCCTGGCCGCCGGTGATCTGATAAATGCCATTGTCCCAAATGATGACAATCAGATTCTTCGGCGCCTGTGCGGCAATGGTGGAAAGGCAGCCAAGCTGCATCAGCAGCGACCCATCGCCTTCCAAGGCGAAAACGCGCCGTTCCGGCTGAGCAATGGCCACACCCATGGCAATCGGTGCGGCCAGACCCATGCTGCCGAGCATGTAGTAATTCTCGGCACGATGGCCAGCGGCCCACAAATCCCAGTTGGAATTGCCGATGCCGCCAATCACGGCTTCCTGCTTGGTCAGCTTGCCCACCACGCGCTTGGTGAGTGCGGCGCGGTTCATCACCTGCGTATTGCGACGATCTTCCATGATCAGCGCCC
>VGDM01000139.1 GCA_016869715.1 Alphaproteobacteria bacterium | reverse complement strand
TCCCGCGCGTGCTGGGCCTTTATGCGCGCGAATTGCGCTTGTTCAGCCTTGAGACCGCCGTGCATAAAATGACGGGTCGCCCCGCTGCTGTCTTTGGCATGGTGGATCGTGGCGTGATCCGCGAAGGTGCTTATGCCGATCTGGTTTTATTCGACCCCGATACGGTGATTGACCGCGCCACTTTCGAAAACCCGAAGCAGGAAAGCGCCGGGATCGAGGAAGTCTGGGCCAATGGTGTATCCACCTTCGTCGCCGGCAAGGGTGCCACGGGGGAAAAGCCAGGCCGCTTGGTCACGCGCGGAAGGGCATAATTGAAATGTCGCGGATCGTGACCGATCCGCCCCAGGACCAATTTCTTTTTTGCGGACGCTTAACGGAATTGACCTGAATTTATTGTGGTCGCATTTTCCGAGCCGCCAAGTGAAACCACTTGGCTCGAAAATGCTTTGGGCGCCGGCGCGCGCCTCCGCGCGCTTGGCTTCGCCGGATAAGCGGCGGCGCCCGTTCGGGCGCGCGCCCGCCTGCGGCGGGCGTAGCTTTTCAGTTCCAGCGCCAGCGCCAATCCGCCCAGGCCACAGCCAAACCCGCGAGTGACAGCAAAAACCCCGCCGCAAATACCGCGGCGTGGCTTTCGTCGGTCATGCTAAACAGCGCTGCCAAGGCAAAGCCCGAAATGGCCTGCGCCACGGCAAAGCCTGCCGTCACGCGCACCCAAATCACGCCGGCCAAGGCGCCCGTCCTTTCCCGCGCTGCGGCCAGCGCCACTGTGGTGATGCCGAGCGCGGCGAAGCCGGAAACCAGCCCAAGCGGCACCAGCACCCAAAGCGCCCGCGGCAAGGCGAGTGATAGCGCAATGCTCTGGATCACCATCCAGACCAGGATGGCGAGGCGCCCTCCCCAGCGATCCACCGCGCGCCCACCCAGCACGGCACCCGCGATGCAGCCAAGGCCGAACAGCACCCACATGCCGGCACCAAGCGCAACACCAAGCCCCCTGCCCCGCGCCGCAAGGTCCGACAGATAGAGCATCGGCGGCACCAGCCCCGCACCTGAAAGCGCATAGACGATGATGATGCCAAGCGCCGGCGGGGCGCGGCCATCCGGCGCGGTTTCCGCCGCGGGTGGGCGGGGCCAATAGGGGCGCATCACCAGCCACAAGACCAGTGCAACGCCAGCGAGCCCAAGCCAGGCCGCGGCAACACCACCATGCAGCAATAGCGGGACCAAAAGCGCACCGAGCGTGATGCCACCGCCGACACCAAACAGCACCATGCCGCCCGCCCGGCCTCGGCGTTCCGGCGGTGTTACCGCCTGCACCGAAGGCCCCGCAAGGCCCATCAACATGCCGCCCGAAATGCCTGCCAGGCAGCGCCAAAACCCGAGCCATGCCAAGCCGCCATGCCAGGCACAGGCCGCAAAGGCGAAAATCGCCATCGCCATACCCATATCCAGCGCACGCGGCACGGAAACGCGCCGCGCCAAGGCCCGCACGCC
>VGDM01000138.1 GCA_016869715.1 Alphaproteobacteria bacterium | reverse complement strand
CGACCACCAGCCCAGCCGCGCCGGCAAGGCCAGAGAGCATCAGCCCGGCCTCGGCCAGGGTTTCCTGCAAGGACCGGCCCGATGCCGCGCAACGCGCCGCAATCGCATCGCGGTCTTCTTCGCCGAGCGCGCCAAATTCCAGCAAGCCGTCCACGAAAAGCCTGAGGCCTCGTTCAGTCGGCAACCGCCCCGCCGAGGTATGCGGCGCGTAAAGCAGCCCGGCATCTTCCAAATCCGCCATGGCATTGCGGATGGTGGCCGGGGAAAGGCCGAGCGGCAGACGTCGCGACAGGGTGCGGGACCCCACAGGTTCCCCGGTCGCGACATAGGTTTCCACCAATTCACGCAGGATCAGCGCCGAACGGCTATCCAACCCGGCAGCGGCCGACAGGCCGGGTGCAAGCCTCGCGGGCGTATGGGTCACGGGTTTGGGTCCCGATTTGTCATGGTGCGAGTATGAAGCCTGCACCGGGCGCGTCAACGGGTTAGCGCCGCCCCTTCGCTTGTGCTAACCGCGCGGCCCATGACCAGACCTTCAGGCCGCGCCCCCGGCGCGCTTCGCACCGTTTCCATCCAACCCGGCGTCGCCCGCCATGCGGAAGGTTCCTGCGTTATTCGCATGGGCCTGACCGAGGTGCTGTGCACCGCGAGCGTAGAAGGCAAGGTGCCGCCTTTCCTGCGCGGCCAGGGCCAGGGCTGGGTCACGGCGGAATATGGCATGTTGCCGCGTGCGACGCATACACGCGGGGACCGCGAAGCGGCGCGCGGCAAGCAATCCGGCCGCACGCAGGAAATCCAACGCCTGATCGGGCGCAGCCTGCGCGCTGTCACGGATCTGAAGGCGATGGGGGAGATGACCATCACGCTGGATTGCGATGTGCTGACCGCCGATGGCGGCACGCGCTGTGCGTCCATCACTGGCGCCTGGGTCGCGCTGCATCTGGCCTTTGAACATTGCAAGCGCATGAACATCATCTCGCGCAATCCGCTCAAGGATCAGGTGGCGGCGATTTCCTGCGGCATTTATCAGGGCGTGCCCGTGCTCGACCTTGATTATGATGAGGACAGCAAGGCCGATGCGGATGCGAATTTTGTGCTGACGGCATCCGGCGGGATTGTGGAAATTCAAGGCACCGCCGAAGGTGCGCCCTTTACGGAAGCCGATTTGCAGGCGCTGATGGGCCATGCGCGTGAAGGCACGGCAGCGCTTTTCGCCAAGCAGCTTCTTGCGGTGGATAAGTGATGGCGCATCGGCGCCTCTCACGCGGCGAGAAGATTGTCATCGCCTCCCATAATTCTGGGAAGCTCCGTGAAGTGGCGGCATTGCTGGCGCCGCATGGCATTGAGGTAATCAGCGCCGGCGCGCTTGGCCTGCCGGAGCCGGAGGAGACCGAAACCAGCTTCCTCGGCAATGCGCGCATCAAAGCGCATGCGGCGGCGCGGGCAGCGGGGATGCCGGCGCTTTCCGATGATTCAGGGTTTTCGGTGGCGGCGCTGGATGGCGCGCCAGGGGTCTATACCGC
>VGDM01000137.1 GCA_016869715.1 Alphaproteobacteria bacterium | reverse complement strand
TAAACCCTCTGCACTTCCGGATTGGCGCGGACGTCTTCCGGCGTGCCAGCAGCGATGATCTCACCCCGCACCAGCACCAGGATGCGATCCGCATGCGCAAACACCGCATCCATGTCATGTTCGGTGAACAACACGCCGATGCCAGACCGCCGCGCAATGCCGGCCACCAGGCGCATCAGTGCAGCGCGTTCAGCCGGCGCCATGCCGGCCGTCGGTTCATCCATCAGCAACAGGCGCGGCGCGCCGGAAAGTGCGATTGCCAATTCCACGCGCTTCACATCGCCATAAGCCAGCGCCCCCATGGGGCGTTCTGCCTGTTCCGCCATGCCCAACTGATCAAGCAAGGCGAGTGCTTCCACCCGATAAAGCGCGCCAGCGCGAGAAATCACATCACGCGTCCGCCCGGCATGGGCAATCAGCGCCATTTGCAGATTTTCCCGCACTGACATCGAAAGAAAGGTCTGCGCCACCTGAAAGCTGCGCCCCACACCCAGGCGGCAAATGGTGCGCGGCGGCAGGCTGGTAATCTCCTGCCCTTCCAACATTACGCGCCCGCCATCGGGGCGCAATTGCCCACCCACCATATTGAAGCTGGTGGATTTGCCCGCGCCATTCGGGCCGATCATGGCGAGCATTTCCCCTGCTGCCAGTGTGAAACTCACATTGCGCGCCGCCACGACACCGCCGAAATTCTTGTTGAGATTTTCCACCACCAGCAGCGTCATAGCGCCCTACCCGAAGACCGCGCGCGCAACGCTGCATAGGCGCCACCAAGCCCACGCGGGAAGATCAGCACCAGCGCAATAATGGAAGCCCCCAGCAGAAACCGCCAATGATCCGTGAGCGGCATGAAGCCATCCTTGATGCTGTGAAACGCTGCCGCCCCCAGCACCGGGCCCATCACGGTCTGCATGCCGCCCAGCAAAATCATCGCAAGGAAATCCACTGACAAGGGAATCCCAAGCAGCGTCGGATCAATCGAGCCTTTGGAAAATGCGTAAAGCCCACCCGCCAAGCCCGCCGCCGCACCGGCAATGGTGAAGCCAAGCCAACGGTGGCTCTGCACATCAATCCCAATCGCCTCGGCGCGCGGGGCTGAATCGCGCGCGGCGCGCAGGCCTGCGCCAAACGGCGCATAGATCACATGGCGCAGCGCGAGAATTCCCAGTACTGCCGCGACCAGCACCAGGTAATGATAGGCGCTGCGCGATGCCGCCCATGTTGCCGGCCAAACACCGACAATGCCATTATCGCCGCCCGTGACCTCCACCCATTGAAAGCAGACCGCATAGGCAATTTGCGCAAAAGCGAGCGTCAGCATCGCCAGATAAATGCCCTGCAAGCGCACAATGAAAAACCCAAAGAGTGCGGCGAAAAACCCAGCCGCTAAAGGGGCAGCGATCAGCGCCGGTTCCATCGGCATGCCGAGTTTTGTGACCAATAACCCACTCGCATAAGCACCCAGGCCGAAATAGGCAGCATGCCCGAAGCTGACGATGCCACCATTGCCCACCAAGAAATTC
>VGDM01000136.1 GCA_016869715.1 Alphaproteobacteria bacterium | reverse complement strand
AGAGAAATTGATTGGCCGAATGGGTGGAATTGGTGGCGATCAAAAAACTGTAGCCATCCGGCGCGGCTTGCTTCGCGGCCTCGGTCCCCGTGATGCCGCCAGCGCCGGGGCGATTATCCACCACGACCGGTTGGCGCAGATGCGGTTCCAGAAAACGCCCAAGCGTGCGCCCGATGAAATCCGCAGCACCCCCGGCCGCTGAGGGGATGATGATGCGAATGGGCCGGCTGGGCCATTCCGCCTGCGCCTGCGCCTGCGCCTGGGCAGCGCGCGGCATGAGGCCGGCAAGCACAGGAGCGGCGAGCAGCGCGCGGCGGCGAAGGGATGGGAGCATGGGCGTTGCCTTGGTTGGTTTTATGCGCCTCCAGCATGGCAGGGCTGGGCGGGGGTGGGCAACGGTTTATGTAGGGCAGGAATGGAGCGGGCGGGGGGAATCGAACCCCCGACATTCAGCTTGGGAAGCTGACGTTCTACCTCTGAACTACGCCCGCGCCGGTACGCGTTTATAGTCGGGGCAAGCGGGTTTGGGCAAGCTCATCCCTCAGCCGCCTTATCCCGCGCCGCCGTCGCCAGCGCATCGGCGCGTTCATTCATCGGGTCCCCGGCATGGCCGCGCACCCAATGCCATTCAATCTCATGCGGCTTGGCAGCGGCCAGAATGGCCTGCCACAGATCAAGATTCTTCACCGGCTCCTTCGCCGCATTGCGCCAATTGGCGCGCACCCAGCCATGAATCCAGCGGCTGATACCATTCCGCAGATATTCGCTATCCGTATGCAAAGCGACACGACAGGGTTTTTTCAGCGCCTCAAGCGCCCGCAAGGCTGCGGTCAATTCCATGCGGTTATTGGTGGTCTCGGCCTCGCCACCCGAAAGTTCCCGCTCATGTTCGCCAAAGCGCAGAATGGCGGCCCAGCCGCCGGGGCCGGGGTTGGGTTTGCAGCCGCCATCGGTCCAAATCTGGACCAGGGGGCGCGGGTCTGCGCTGCCAGTCACAGGCCAAAGGCCGAAAGCGTTTCGGCGCCGCTGAAGAATCTCAGTTTCCGCAGATATTCCCCTGGGTCTTTCCGCGTCACTAGCGCGCCTTCAGGTGTATGCGTCCAGTCATACAGCCGGGTCAGCAGAAAGCGCAGCGCCGCACCGCGGCAGAGAACGGGCAGCGCGGCCAATTCAGCATCGGTCATCGGGCGCATGGCGCGATAGGCGCCAAGCATGGCGCGCGCGCGCGTCACGTTGAAGGCATAATCAGCCTCAAAGCACCAGGCATTCAGGCAGACCGCGATGTCATAGGCGAAAAGATCCGTGCAGGCGAAATAGAAATCAATCACGCCGGACACGCGCGGCTGGCCATCGGCGCCTGGCAGAAAAAATGCGTTATCGGGGAAAAGATCGGCATGGATTTGCCCGACCGGCAGGCTGCCCTCGGCGGGCCAGGCAGCGAGAATGCCGGCCAGCGCCGCGTCCAATTCCGCAATCAGGCCGGGCTGCACCTCATCGCCGCGCGCGCGGCAACCATCCAGCAAGGGCGCCCAGCCTTT
>VGDM01000135.1 GCA_016869715.1 Alphaproteobacteria bacterium | reverse complement strand
CGATCTGAAGGCCAAGGCACTGGTCGTGCAAAAGGGTGTCGCGACCGAAGCGCGCGATGTGGCGGCGAAGCTTGGCGTGGCCGTGCTGGAATTGGTGCCCGGTGACCTCGCCGGCAGCTTCACGCTGGAAGGCGGCGCGCCCGCGAAGGCAGCACAACCCGGCGCGGCTGAGGCTGGCGATATCGCGCTGGTGCTGCATACATCGGGCACCACGGCACGGCCCAAGATCGTGCCGCTGTCTCAGGCGAATATCTGCGCCTCGGCACGGCATATCGGCGCCACACTTTCGCTTTCGCCGGCTGATGCGTGTTTGAACATCATGCCGCTGTTTCATATTCATGGGCTGATCGCGGCGGTGCTTTCTTCCCTTGGCGCGGGCGGCGCGGTGATTTGCACGTCGGGCTTTGATGCGCTGCGTTTCTTCCGGCTGTTGGATGAGGAACGGCCGAGTTGGTACACCGCCGTGCCCACCATGCACCAAACCACCCTGACGCGTGCGGATCGCAATGCTGAGATCATTGCACGCGCGAAGCTCCGCTTCATCCGTTCATCCTCCGCATCGCTCCCGGGGCCAGTGATGGAACAATTGGAAGCGGTGTTTGGCTGCCCGCTGGTGGAAAGCTACGGCATGACCGAAGCGTCGCATCAGATGGCATCCAACCCGCTCGCCGGGCCGCGCAAGCCAGGCTCAGTGGGCCAAGCTGCTGGGCCGGAAGTTGCGATTATGGATGATGACGGCAAAATCCTGCAGCAGGGCGAGATTGGCGAAGTCGTCATCCGTGGCCCCAATGTCACCGCGGGCTATGAAGCCAATCCGGACGCCAATGCCAAGGCTTTCACCAATGGCTGGTTCCGTACCGGCGATCAGGGTGCCTTTGATGCGGAAGGTTATCTGACACTCACGGGTCGCTTGAAGGAATTGATCAATCGCGGCGGTGAAAAAGTGAGCCCGCTTGAAGTGGATGGCGTGTTGTCCGCCCATCCGGCAGTTGCGCAGGCGCTGACTTTCGCCATGCCGCATGCGAAGCTTGGTGAGGAAGTGGCCGCCGCCGTGGTGCTGCGCGAAGGGGCGGCCTGCACGGAACGCGAATTACGTGATTTTGCCGCGCAGCAGCTCGCGGATTTCAAGGTGCCGCGCAAGGTTGTGTTTCTGCCGGAAATCCCGAAGGGTGCCACCGGCAAGCTGATGCGCATTGGGCTTGCGGAAAAGCTCGGGCTTTCGGCATGAAGCCCCATAGTGTCGCGGCGCAGCTACGCACCACCGATCTGGCGCGTAGCATTCGCTTCTACACGGATATCATCGGTCTCGATTTGGTTTTCGAATATGGTGATTTCTACGCCGGTCTTTCCGCCAATGGTCAGATGATTCACCTCAAGCAAGTGGATCAGCCAGACAGTTCCATCGCCGAAGTTGCGGCGGGTGAGCATCTGCATCTCTATTTCGGCAGCCATGATGTAAGCGCACTTGCCAATAGCATTGAGGCGAAGGGCGTGCGCCTGGCAAAGCCAGTGCATGAAACCGCGTGGGGAACGCTTGAATTCGCCTTGCAGG
>VGDM01000134.1 GCA_016869715.1 Alphaproteobacteria bacterium | reverse complement strand
TCGCCCTTGGCGCCGATTTCCATGATCTGGCCAAAGCCGCCGCGTGTCTTGCCCGCGCCTGCGGAATCCGGGCGCAATTCCTTCTTCCAGAAAATCACCGGCGCGACATTCTCGGTCGCTTCCACTGGCATGGTGCGCACGCCGGATGGGAAGGCCGTGCCATCCAGCCCATCCTTGGCAGGCCGCGCGCCGGTGCCGCCGGAATTGAAGGTGATGATTTCAAAATCATCCACCTCGGCTTCCTGGCCGGACACCTGGGAGCCACCACGCAAAGGCGGATTCCAAAGTGCTGATGAACCTTCGGCATTAACGCGCCCCGGCACCGCCTGATGCAGGCACCCCATCATCAGATCGGGGATCAATTGCCCGATCACATGGCGCACACTGACTGGATAGGGGCGCGGCGCATTCAGGATGGACCCTTCGGGGATTTCCATTTCAAAAGGTGCGAGGCTCGCCCAGTTATTCGGCACTTCGGGGGCGACGACGCATTTGATGCCAAAGCAGGAATAGGCGCGGCAATAGGCCGGCGGCACATTGATGCCGCGGCTGGAAAGCCCAGAGGTACCCGCATAATCCACCACAATCCGATCCGCATGGATGGTCATGGCCGCCTTCAGTGTCACCGGCGCCTCATACCCATCCGATTTGATATCGGAACGGAATGTGCCGCGCGGTAGCTTGGCGATTTCAAGCAGCGTCGCGCGCCGGCTGGCTTCAAAGATGTATTCCGCCAAATCATCCAGCCTATCCATCGCGAACTCGTCCATCATTTCGACAAGCCGCTTCGATCCGGCATCATTGCAGGCACAGAGCGAATAGATATCGCCTTCCAATTCCACCGGCGTGCGCGATCCTGCACGGATGAAGTCAAAAAACGTCTCATTCGGCGCGCCGGCATCGAAGCATTTCACGATTGGGATATAGAGCCCTTCTTCGAAAACGCTGCGCCCTTCCGGGCCCATGCCAAGGCCGCCGATATCAATGATATGTGCGGTATTGGCGAAAAGGCCGACAATCTTGCCACCGCGAAAGGCGGGCGAAACCACGGTCAGGTCATGCAAATGCCCGGTCGCAAGCCAGGGATCATTGGTGATGTAGTGATCACCTGGCTTCATGCTTGCGGCTGGGAATTTCGCGAGGAAGTGGCCCACCGATTCCGCCATGGAATTCACATGGCCAGGCGTGCCGGTCACGGCCTGGGCCAGCATGCGCCCTTGCAGGTCAAAGACGCCGGCGGAAAGATCGCCTGCTTCGCGCACCGTGGTGCTGAAGGCAGTGCGGATCATGGTTTGCGCCTGTTCTTCGACCACCGCGATCAGGCGATTCCATTGGATCTGGCGTTGAATTGTCGCCAGTGCGCCGGTTTCCTTCATCGTGCAGCCTCCTGCGTAAGATCGAGATAGCCAAGCCCATCCATGCGGCACATCCAGCCAGGGCCAATCAAGGTGCTGGTTTCCGCTTCAGCGATAATGGCGGGGCCGGCCACCGTGGCGCCGGGCCGCATCGCATCGCGATCATACACCTGCCATTCTGCCACTTCGCCGGTCGCGGTATCGCGTACCATTTGCA
>VGDM01000133.1 GCA_016869715.1 Alphaproteobacteria bacterium | reverse complement strand
AGCACGGCCTGATGCCGGAGATGATCCGCAGCATGACAGCGCTGCTCTCCCCCGGCCAATACAAGATTGTCTGCCAGCCGGAAGAAGCGAAAAAGGCGCCGGCCAATTCCTATGACGCGCAATTCAGCATCCACTACACCATGGCCGCTTCAATTGTGCATGGCCGCTTTACGCTGAATGAGTTAGATGAACAGGCGATCCGCGATCCGCGCGTGTTAGATCTCTGCCAGCGCGCGCATTATGGCGAAGACCCGGCTTCCCGCTTCCCGCGCTATTATTCTGGTGAGGTGGTCATTGAAACTACCGATGGACGCACGCTGCGGCATCGGGAGGAATTCAATCGCGGCTCGGACGGCCAGCCTTTGAGTACGACTGATGTTGAGCAGAAATTCCGCGACAATGCCGGGCGCGTGATGTCGCCCGCGCGGATTGAGCGTGTGATTGATCTTGCCATGTCACTCGACAAGGCGGAGAGCGTGGTGGCGCTGACGGAAGCGCTCACAGGCTGAAGTGCGGGGGCGTGATGCCCCGCTTTTTTGGGGGAGGAAGCAAAAGCGTGACGAAGGTAGCCAGCAGGGAACGCGGCAATTTTCTTGAGGATTTTGCGCCGGGCCAGGTTTTTGAACATTGGCCCGGCCGCACCATCACTGATGCGGATAATATCCAGTTCAGCCTGCTTACCATGAACCAGCATCCCATGCATTGCGATGCGGATTTCGCTTCCCGTTCTGAATTCGGCAAGCCCTTGGTCAATTCCGCGCTCACACTCGCGATCGTAACCGGCATGACGGTGGCTGATATTTCCTTCAATGCCATCGCCAATCTAGGCTGGAAGGATATTGCGCTGACTGCGCCGGTCTTTCCGGGCGATACGATTTATGCGCGCACCACGGTCACCGATGTGCGCGCCAGCAAATCCCGCCCCAATCAGGGCATCGTGACCACCAAGACCGAAGGCTACAAAGCCGATGGCACGGTATTTCTTTTCTTTGAACGGGTCAGCTTGGTGCCCAAGCGTGGCGCCGGCGTGAAGGCAACAAAATGAGCGAGTTGGACGAACAGGAAAAACTGGTATTCGACTCCGTCGAGCGTTTTCTGGAACGCCATGTGCGGCCCGTGGCGTCCAAGCTTGAACATGAAGACGCCTATCCGCATGAAATTGTCGCGCGCATGAAGGAAATGGGGCTGTTTGGCGCCATCATCCCGCAGGAATTTGGCGGACTGGGTTTGCGACCTTCCACCTATGCGCGGATCATTGAATTGATCTCCGAAGAATGGATGTCGGTTTCCGGCATCCTCAATTCGCACCTGATCATGGCGCGGATTGTGGACAAGATGGGCACGCCAGCGCAGCGCGCGCGCTTTTTGCCGCAATTCGCAACCGGTAAATTGCGCGGCGGGCTTGCCCTGACAGAACCGGATTGCGGAACGGATTTGCAGGCCATTCGCACCATGGCGCGGCGCGATGGTGATGATTACATCATTAATGGCACGAAAACCTGGATCAGCAATGGCATTGAAGGCAGTTGCTTTGCGCTGCTGGTCAAGACTGATCTGACCGCAACGCCGCGCCATCACGGCATG
>VGDM01000132.1 GCA_016869715.1 Alphaproteobacteria bacterium | reverse complement strand
ATCAATGTGCCGAAGGACAAGATCCGCGATGTGATCGGCTCTGGCGGCAAGGTTATTCGTGAAATCACGGAACAGACCGGCACCAAGGTGGATATCGAAGATGACGGCACCATCAAGGTTGCCGCCACCAGCACGGAAGCCGCGCAGCGCGCCATTGATTGGATCAAGGGCATTGTGGCGGAACCGGAACTTGGCGTGATCTATAATGGGAAGGTCGTGAAGACCGCCGATTTCGGCGCCTTCGTGAATTTCCTCGGCGCCAAGGACGGGCTGGTGCATATCTCGGAACTGGCGAATGACCGCGTGAACAAGACCACCGACATCGTCAAGGAAGGCGATCAGGTGAAGGTCAAGGTCATTGGCTTTGACGAACGCGGCAAGGTGAAGCTTTCCATGCGCGTTGTGGATCAGGCGACGGGGGCGGATATCACCGAACAGGTCGGCGCCAAGCGCCCGCGCCCGGAAGGTGATGACCGTCGCGGTGGTGAACGTGGTGAACGCCGCGAACGCCGTGACCATCCGCGGGGTGATTGATCCTGCCCAACCGGCCCCCCGCCCCCTTTTACCGGGGCGGGGCTTGGCCTATTACCCGGTCCATTCAGTGGGGAGCGCCAGTACTTGAAGGCCATCAATACAATCAGGATGGGGGGCGTTGATGTCCTGCCGCTCGTGGAAGGCGGCAAGGGTGTTGCCGTTTCCAATGGGCGCACTTGCGGGGCCTGGGCCTCGGCCGGTGGCGTTGGCACTTTTTCGGCCGTCAATGCCGATAGCTATGATGCGGATGGCAATATCATCCGCCAGATCTATCACGGCAAAACGCGCCGTGACCGGCATGAGGAATTGGTTGAATACGGCATCAAGGGTGGCATCGCCCAAGCCCAGCGCGCCTGGGATATGGCCGGCGGCAAGGGGCGCATCCACGCCAATATCCTGTGGGAAATGGGCGGCGCGGAACGTGTGGCGCGCGGCATGCTGGAAGGCGCGCGTGGCCTGATCCATGGCGTTACTTGCGGTGCGGGGATGCCGTATAAGCTCGCGGAAGTGGCGCGGGATTTCGGCATTCACTACTACCCGATCATTTCCTCTGCTCGCGCCTTTGCCGCGCTGTGGAAGCGTTCCTACCACAAGACACGCGAATGGCTGGGCGGCGTTGTTTATGAAGACCCGTGGCTGGCCGGCGGGCATAACGGGCTTTCCAATAGCGAAAACCCCAAGGTGCCGGAGGCACCGTTTCCGCGCGTGCTGAAACTGCGCCAGCAAATGCGCGAATTTGGGCTGGGCGATGTGCCGATCATCATGGCGGGCGGCGTCTGGTGGTTGGAAGAATGGGAAGATTGGATCGACAATCCCGACCTTGGCCCCATCGCCTTCCAATTCGGCACGCGGCCCTTGCTCACGCAGGAAAGCCCGATCAGCGATGCCTGGAAGCAACGCCTGCTGACGCTGAAGCCAGGTGAGGTGCTGTTGCAGCCTTTCTCACCCACCGGGTTTTATTCTTCGGCGGTGCGCAATGAATTCCTGCGCGAATTGGAAGACCGCAATGAACGCCAGGTTGCCTATACGGCGGAAGCGGTCGGCGATCATTTGGCGGA
>VGDM01000131.1 GCA_016869715.1 Alphaproteobacteria bacterium | reverse complement strand
TGGGCCTGGCGGAAAGTGCCGGAAGGCTGCGCCAATGCGGGCATTGCAGCCAGCAAGGACACTGCCAGACTTGCCGCCGGTATGAATTTTTTGGCCATGATTTCCGATTTCCCCTGCCTTATATTTCGGCAAACCACCTTAATTTCTAGCCTGCCGGAGTAGACTTGTCGCGCGGCTTCCGGCAGGGCGACAAACGAGAAAAAAAGATGCCATAGATAAAGAAATATTTATGCATCATGGCGCCCGTTGCCCTTGGCAGGGCGAGGCCCCTTCGGCAGGATCATGCCATGGGTCGCGTGAAGATCATCGCAATTGGTGGCGGCGGCGTGACGAATGGCGCGGACCCCGGCATGGAAAATGCCATGCTCGCCCTTTGTCGGCGCCCCGCGCCGCGGATTGGTCTTGTCGGCACCGCCAGCAATCATGACCCCTTGAAGGAGGCACGGTTTCGCGCCCGTTTCGCTGGCTTGGCGGCCGAATGCCGCATCCTGCCGCGCGATATGGACGCCAGCCTGCCCCGCAGATGGGTGCAGGGGCTCGACCTGATCTATGTTGGTGGCGGCGATACGGCGCGGCTTTTGCAGGACTGGCGCGCAACCTGCCTGCAGGAGGCGCTTTTGGCCGCCGCCGAGGAAGGCGCGGTGATCGCTGGCGTCAGCGCGGGCGCCATGTGCTGGTTCGAAGCGATGCTCACGAATGCCACTGGCGATTTGGCGCCCATGCTTGGGCTTGGTGTGCTGCCCGGAAGCTGCACCCCGCATGCGGATCAGGATGGCATGCGCTTGGATACTTTCAGGTCTTTCATTGCGGCAGGCCAATTGCCCGGCGGCCTGGCGTTGGATGATGGCGTTGCCGTGTTATGCCAAGCCGATGCGCCGCCAAAGCTGCTTTGGGCAAGGCATGGCGCTGCGGCACGGTTGATCCGGCGCGGCCCAAAGGGTTTGATCGAAACTGATTTGGGTTCGGCTTGAAGCGCATGCGCCGCTGCCGTTAGGATAACGCGGCTTCAGCTTCAATCCATTCGGCCACAATCCGTAATTCCGCCCGTTCCCGCGCGCCTGGGCGGGTCAAAAGATAATAGGAACGTTGCGGCTTCAATTCGATATCGAAGGGGCAAACCAGCCGGCCCGCCTCAATTTCCGGTTGAATGAGGGGGAAATTGCCCAGCGCCAAGCCTTGGCCATCCAGCGCGGCTTGCATGACCACATTGGTATCCAGAATGATCGTATCCTGCCGAAAGCGAGGATCGGCAACGCCGGCAAGGCGCATCCAGGCGATCCATTCGCTACGGTCATGCTGATGGATGATGGGCAATTTCAACATATCGCCGGGCTTCCGAAACGGGCCATGCGCCTGCAGAAATGCTGGGCTGGCAACAGGGCGATAGAAAACATCCAGCAGATGGGTGGCATCAAGGCCAGTCCAGTCGCCCTTTCCCCAATCCACGGCGATGGGTGTCGCCATGCCTTCAATACCCGTGATGCGGGGGCCATGGGCCACCACCAATTCAATCTTCGGGTGCTTGCGATGAAAGCGGCCAAGGCGCGGCGTCAGCCAACGGGCGGCGAAAATGGGGCCCGCCGCCAGGACCACCCTTTGTCGCGGGCTTGGCAGATGCGTGGCAATTTCCCCCCTGATATTG
>VGDM01000130.1 GCA_016869715.1 Alphaproteobacteria bacterium | reverse complement strand
TGGGCAAGTACGCAGCCTGCGTGTCGCGCGGACCATCGCTGATCTCGCGGGTAGTGGCATGATCCGGCGCGCGCATATCGCTGAAGCGCTGGCCTTTCGCCACCGCATGCCGGGGCGGGTCGCCGCTTAAAGCGATACGGTCGGATCAAGGCGCAGCACATAGGAACGCCAAGGCGCACGCGCTGCGATGCGTTCATATAATGCGACGGCGGCCTGATCGGTCTCGGGTACGATCCAGCGCAGATGCGACCAGCCGCGTTCATGACCAAGCCTGGCCAGCGCTTCAATCAGATGCTGCGCCACACCCTGGCGGCGTGCATTGGGCGCCACGAAAAGATCGTCCAGCGCAACACAGCGCCGGGCAAAGACAATTTCTGGCAGGTCAAAGAAATGGGCAAAGCCAAGCGCTTCGTCATTACGGAAGACCACCAGCATTTCCGCGCGCGGGTCATTCACGATCAGGTTGAGCATGGCTTGAGGCGCGGCAGGTGTGGTGCCGGCAAGATGCGGTCCCATTTCCGCGCCATAGGCAGCAAGCAGCGGCAAAAGCAGGCGATGGTCAGGCGCAGACAGCAGCCGCGTTTCGAAAGGCATCATTCAAGCACCAAAAACACCTAGGGCGCCGCATGCTTGGCATGCGACGCCCCAGTGCCGGGATCCGGTAGCTGATTAGCTCGCCGGGGTTGCGGAAGCTGCCGGAGCAGGAGCGGCCTTGCGACGACGCGGAGCAGCCTTCTTCGCGGCAGGCTTCTTGGCAGCAACCTTCTTCGCAGCAGGCTTCTTCGCAGCAGGCTTCTTCTTGGCAACGGCCTTCTTCGCAGCCGGCTTCTTCGCAGCAGCCTTCTTCGCAGCAGGCTTCTTCTTGGCAACGGCCTTCTTCGCAGCCGGCTTCTTCTTGGCAGCAGCCTTCTTCGCAGCCGGCTTCTTCTTGGCAGCAGCCTTCTTCGCAGCCGGCTTCTTCTTGGCAGCAGCCTTCTTCGCGGCAGGCTTCTTCGCAGCAGCCTTTTTCGCAGCAGGCTTTCGCTTCGCAGGCGCCTTCTTCTTCGCCGCGGCCATGGCCATTGCCTGGGCGCGCGGGGTTTCTTCGGTTTCGGTAGTCTCGATGATATCAGTCATCAGAGGATGAATCTCCATGTGTTCCTGTTGAGGGCGGTTATGGGAAGGCCACGCTCTGCGCGGCTAATCCCCAATTCCAACCCGGGGTACAGCAGGGTAGAAAGGCAGTGGCGGCGACGCGCGGATCCCGATGCGCGGGCCGACAGGACTGAAAGTCTCCGTGAAGCGCAGCCGCCAAAGCATCACGGCGCGCGGCATTCCGGCGCGGCGTGTTTCCCCTGGCCTCTCTCCCGCCCCTTGCAGATGCCATCACGGCAGCTTGGGGCGGTGTGGAACGCTGATCGCATGAAGCGAAGCGTCCCTTGAGTCTGCGGTCCATGGACCGTCCTTCCCTGCTGCGGCAATTCTGCCTTGCCGACTGCACTTCCTTTCCGCTTCACCGCGCCCTTTTTCAGGTGATGCACCTGAACTGGGGAGCGACTTTTTCGCAGCGTTGAGGCAATGCGAATCGCGCAAGAGAATCGCGCGCAAAGCACGCTATCTTCATCTCCATGTGGCATGTCAACAAAATCCGTCACATCACGCCAA
>VGDM01000129.1 GCA_016869715.1 Alphaproteobacteria bacterium | reverse complement strand
CATGGCGCCGAGTGCCAAAAGCTTCTCCCGCACCGGCTCCGCATAGGCCAGCACCGGCGGGCGCGCGGGCAGCAGCAGCCGGAACGCCGCGACCAGCAGCAGCGCTGCCGCCAAAGCAACGGTGAAGCGGAGCGAATCCGGCGCATCTGCCGCCAGCACCACCCCCCACCAGGATCGGTCGGCAAGGTTGCTCTGATAAGCCACAGTCGCAAGCGTGAGCCCGCAAATCGCCCCGGCGGCGAGTGCGCCGACCCCATCAGCAGAAACTGCTTCTCCGATCAGCCGCGCATGGCGATAAAAGGCGCCGCGCGCCGTGGTCAGTAGCAGCGGCACCAGCAGAAAGGCTGCGATCAGCCAAAGCGGTTCCCCGCGCAGCACTAGAATAAGCGCGCCATTTGCCAGCAAAACCACTGAGGCCCACCAGGCCAGCACGAGCCGCCGCACCAGCCCATAGACGGCGGCCAGTAGCAGAGAGCCCACAACGGAAGCGGCAAAATGGCTGGCGGCTTCTTCCAGAAAATCGGGCACCGGGCCAAGCAGGCTTGGCTTGGGCGGCAGCGCGCCGATGAAAATCAGCACCAAGGCGGCAAGGCCGGTCAGGCCCGCCAACGCCGGCACTCCAAAGGAAACCGCGATGCCGCGATCCGGCGCCAGCCGCGCGACCAGCTTGCGGCGCTGGCTGACCTCAAACCCCGCGAACAGCGCGCCCGCCAGGAAAAGCGGGATGATGTAGTAAAACAGCCGAAACAGCAGCAGCGCGCCGACAATCGCGGGGGTCGGCATATAGCCCGCCAGCGCAAACAGAATGGCACCATCAAAAACACCAATGCCGCCCGGCACATTGGCCGCCAGCCCCGCCATATAGGCGGCAACGTAAATCCCAAGGAAATGCAGGAAACTGAGGCCCTCGGCGGGTGGCAATAGCGCATAGAAGATCAACGCCGTCACGGCGACATCGGCGGTTGCCAGCGCCACCTGCGCAACCGCGATGCGAAAGCCGGGCAGATCAATTTCGTGCCCGAAAAGCCGGAGATGCGGCAAAAAGCGCGCCAGCACGACATAGGTGATGACAATGGCCCAGCAGCAAAGCCCAAGCAGTGGCAGCACCCAGCGCGGCGCGCCGTCGCCCATAAAGCCGAGCAAGTCAGGCTCAAGGATCAATACCAGACCGGCAATGGCAAACCCCCCAAGCCCGAAAGTGAGCGAGGTGACAGCAATCACCTTCGCAATCGCAACCGGTGCCAGTCCCCAACTGGCATAGAAGCGATAACGCACCGCCGCGCCAGAAACCGTCGCCACACCGATGTTGTTCGCGAGCGAATAGGCGCAGAAGGACGCAAGCAGGGATCGTCGCCAGGAAACCGGATGCCCGGCATAGATGGACCCTAGCCGGTCATAGGCCGATAGCAGCAAATAGGCGCCAAGCGTGCAGCCCGCCGCCAACCAAAGTGCCGCAGGTGGTGTCGCATGCAGCGCGGTTTGGATATCCCGCCACGAAAGCCCGCGAAATTCGCGCTGCACCACGTAAAGCGCGCCAACCAGCAGGATCAGCCCGAAACAGGTCGGGCCGTAGCGCTTCAGCAGGGATATAATCCCCTGCGGCCTCACGCGCTTGCACTCTCCGCCCGCGCCAGCGCGGTTTCGATCAG
>VGDM01000128.1 GCA_016869715.1 Alphaproteobacteria bacterium | reverse complement strand
CAAGAAAAACAAGAATATTCCGAGGCTTGTGCCGCGCCCTGCGCCGCGCGACGATGGATGCCTGAAGTTGCAACATCAGGCATGGTGATCAGCATGAATGGGACGGGGCATGTGGTGGATGGGCTGGCTGGCGCCATCGGCAATACGCCCCTGATCCGGCTGAAGCGCGCCAGCGACATCACCGGCTGCGATATTCTGGGCAAGGCAGAATTTATGAACCCCGGCGGTTCGGTAAAGGATCGCGCTGGGCTTGGCATTATTGCCGATGCCGAAGCGCGCGGCGCGCTGACCCCCGGCCAGCCCGGCACGATTGTGGAAGGCACCGCCGGCAATACGGGCATCGGCATTACGCTGGTTGCCAATGCGCGCGGTTATCGCAGCGTCATAGTGGTGCCTGAGACGCAAAGCCGCGAAAAGCTCGATTTTCTCCGCATGATCGGCGCTGATCTCCGCCTGGTGCCGGCCAAGCCATTTTCTGACCCGGGCAATTACGTGCATTACAGCCGTCGCTTGGCTGAGGAACTGGGCGCCGTTTACGCCAATCAATTCGACAATCTTGCCAATCGCGCCGCGCATGAAGCCACAACAGGCCCTGAGATTTGGGATCAGACCGGAGGGCAGATTGATGCCTTCACCTGTTCCTGCGGTACGGGCGGCACACTCGCTGGCATTGCGCGTGCGCTGAAGGTTCGTGGCCCGAAGACGCGCATTGTGTTGGCCGATCCCTTGGGCAGTTCGCTTTATTCCTGGATCAAAACGGGCGAATTGAAGCCCGAGGGGTCTTCCATCACCGAAGGCATTGGCCAGGCTGCGCGGGTGCCGGGTAATTTGGTGGGCGACCGCGCGTTGATTGATGACGCTGTGCAGGTGACGGATTCGGAGGCACTACAGCAAGTGTTTGATTTGCTGGTGCAGGAAGGCATTTGCCTTGGCGGGTCCGCGGGCTTGAATGTTGCCGCCGCCATCAAAGTGGCGCGCCAATTGGGGCCGGGGCATCGCGTGGTGACGATTCTTTGTGATGGCGGTGCCCGCTATCAATCCAAGCTGTTCAATACGGAATTCCTGCGCGAACGCGGCCTGCCCATTCCGCCCTGGCTTGCATGAGGGCAGCAGGGTGATCAGGGAAACGCTTGAACTTGGCCGCAGCATTCGCGCGCGCGATCCCGCGCGGCCTTCCTGGCTTGAGACGATTTTCTGCTATGCCGGGCTGCATGCGGTGCTGTGGCATCGGCTGGCGCATTGGCTGTGGCGGCGCGGCTGGCGCGGTGCTGGGCGGCTGGTTTCACATCTCAGCCGTTTTCTGACCGGCATTGAAATCCACCCTGGCGCGCAGCTTGGTCAGCGCTTTTTCATTGACCATGGCATGGGCGTGGTGATTGGGGAGACGGCGGAGATTGCCGATGATGTGCTCATTTATCATGGCGTGACGCTGGGCGGGCTTTCCGGCAGCCCGGGCAAAAGGCACCCAACGATTGAATCGGGTGTTTCAATTGGCGCCGGCGCGCAGGTTTTGGGGCCGATCACGGTGGGCCGAGGCGCGCGGATTGGCGCCAATGCGGTGGTGACGCGCGATGTGCCGGCGGAATGCACTGTGGTGGGCATTCCCGCCCGCCCGCCGGTTGGCACGACCTGCGGTGACCCCTTTCTTGGCTATGGGCTCAGCAATACCGAGGATGATCCGGTGGGCGACCAGCTTGCAG
>VGDM01000127.1 GCA_016869715.1 Alphaproteobacteria bacterium | reverse complement strand
CCTCGCCGGCAGCTTGGCCCATTCCTTTTGCGCCTTGGCGGCATTGGTCACCGCCGCATCCACATCCGCCGCATCGCCTTCCGCCGCGCGCGCCACCTCAACGCCCGTGGCCGGGTTCACCACGGCAAAACTCTTGCCGCTGCGTGCCGGGACATAGGCGCCACCGATGAAATGCAAGCCGGACAGCGCCTTGGCGAGCGCGAAGGGGTCCGCCGAGGGGGCGGCCGGGGTGGGGTGCGGGCGATCCAGCATGGGGGTGGTCCTTTCTCAACTTCAGGCAAGGCTTAGCGCCTGGGCGCCCCTTAGGGAACCTTGATGGGCTGGCACTCTTGGCGCCCCGGGCGGTCCGGTGTAGCCAACCGCCCGAAACCACTGCAACTGGAATCATACGCCATGGCCGCCATTGCCGATATCATCGCCCGCGAAGTGCTGGATTCCCGCGGCAACCCAACCGTGGAGGCCGAGGTGGTGCTGGATACCGGCGCCCGCGGCCACGCCATTGTGCCATCCGGCGCTTCCACCGGCGCGCATGAAGCCGTGGAACTGCGCGATGGCGACAAGGCCCGCTATGGCGGCAAGGGCGTGCTGAGGGCGGTGGCGAGCGTTGAGGGCGAAATCTTTGATGCGATCTCCGGCCTCGATCCACTCGATCAGATCAAGATAGACGAGACGATGATCGAATTGGACGGCACGCCGAATAAGGCGCGGCTGGGGGCCAATGCGATGCTCGCGGTCTCACTCGCGGTGGCCAAGGCGGCGGCAGCGGATTTGAACATTCCGCTTTATCGCCATGTTGGTGGCGTTTTCGCGCGCACCCTGCCAGTGCCCATGATGAATATCGTCAATGGCGGCAAGCATGCGGATAACCCGATCGATATCCAGGAATTCATGATCATGCCGGTCGCCGCCGGCACGATTGCGGATGCGGTGCGCATTGGATCGGAAGTCTTCATGGCGCTGAAAAAGGCGCTGCATGATGCCGGCCATTCCACCAATGTGGGCGATGAGGGCGGCTTCGCCCCCAATCTGAAAAGCGCGGATGAAGCCTTGGCCTTCATAACCAAGGCCTGCGAAGTGGCCGGCCATCGCCCTGGTGAGGATGTGGTCTTCGCCCTTGATTGCGCCGCCACCGAGTTCTTCCATGACGGTGTCTATGCGCTTGAGGGTGAGGGCAAGAAGCTCGACCCCGCCGCCATGGTGGAATATCTGGCGGCACTCACCGCCAAATGGCCGATCGTCTCGATTGAAGATGGCTGTTCGGAAGATGATTGGGCGGGCTGGAAGCTGCTGACGGACCGGATCGGCGCCAAGGTGCAGCTGGTGGGTGATGATCTTTTCGTGACCAACCCGGAACGCCTGCGCCGGGGTATCGAAACGGCCACCGCCAATGCCATTCTGGTGAAGGTGAACCAGATCGGCACGCTGACCGAAACGCTGGAAGCGGTTGAGATGGCCCATCGCGCCGGCTATCGCGCGGTCATGAGCCACCGTTCGGGTGAGAGTGAGGACGCGACCATTGCGGATTTGGCCGTTGCGACCAATTGCGGGCAGATCAAGACCGGGTCGCTGTCGCGGTCTGATCGGCTGGCGAAATACAACCAGCTGATCCGGATTGAACAAGGGCTTGGCCCGGCGGCGCGTTATGCCGGACGGGGTGTGCTGCGCCGTTAAGCGCCAGCCCTGCGTCGCGCCAGGTAATCGGCGACATGGCGGT
>VGDM01000126.1 GCA_016869715.1 Alphaproteobacteria bacterium | reverse complement strand
GGCCATCCGGGGCCACCGCTGCCGATGATCTGGCGCGCTGCGGGCGCAGTGTTTTGCTGTTGGATCGCGCCGGGCGAATCAAACCCTGTGGTGGTGCGATTCCGCCGCGCCTGATCCAAGACTTCGGCATTCCGGATGAGCTACTGGTCGCGAAGATCAATTCCGCCCGCATGGTTTCCCCCAGCGCGAAATCGGTGGATATGCCGATTGATGGCGGCTATGTCGGCATGGTGGATCGCGAGGATTTTGACGAATGGCTGCGCGAACGCGCCGCACGCGCCGGCGCGGAACGCAAGACTGGCACCTACGAAAAAATGACGCGCGATACGGATGGCGCGGCCATTGTTCATTGGGAAGCGAAGGATGGCACGGCAGGCACCGCGCGGGCGCGCCTGGTGATCGGCGCGGATGGCGCGCGGTCCCAGATAGCGAAGCAGGAAGTGCCGGGCGGCGATCAGGTGCGCTGCGTTTTCGCCTATCATGAGATTGTGCGCTCGCCGCCCAATGGTGGGGGCGGGGATTTCGATGCCAAGCGCTGCGATGTCTATTACCAGGGCAAGCTTTCGCCCGATTTCTACGCCTGGATCTTCCCGCATGGCGATACCACCAGCATCGGCACGGGTTCCATGCAAAAGGGGTTTTCGCTGCGTGGTTCGGTGGCCGAACTCCGCCGCGATATTGGCCTGACGAATGCCGAGACGATCAGGCGCGAAGGCGCGCCCATTCCGCTGAAGCCGCTCAAGCGCTGGGATAATGGCCGCGATGTGATCCTGGCCGGCGATGCGGCGGGCGTGGTGGCGCCCGCTTCTGGCGAGGGGATTTATTACGCCATGTATGGCGGCAGGCTGGCCGCTGATGCCGCTGAGGAATGCCTGAAGACCGGCGATGCACGCGCCCTTGCCGGTGCGCGCAAGCGTTTCATGAAGGCGCATGGCCGGGTCTTCTGGGTGCTCGGCATCATGCAGTATTTCTGGTATTCATCGGATAAAAGGCGGGAGAAGTTTGTTGCCATCTGCGCGGACAAGGATGTGCAGCGCCTGACTTGGGAATCCTACATGAACAAGGAATTGGTCCGCTGCGATCCCCTTGCGCATGTCAGGGTTTTCTTCAAGGATTTGGCGCATCTATTTGGCCTCGCAAGAGCCTGAGCATTTTCAAGCCAAGTGGCATAACTTGGAGACTTGGAAAATGCGATCTAACTAAGGCTGGAGCATGTCCGGTGAGCAACAGCGAAGCGGACATGCCCTGATCAATAAGTAAGGTTTTTGAGGAATGACGTTTCAGCCCATGCGCGTTGGCACGCGCGGTTCTCCGCTGGCCCTTTGGCAAGCGCGTTATTTTGCCAGCGTGGCGCGCGCAGCGGTCCCGGCACTGGCTGAAGCTAGTGTGCTTGAAGAACACATCATCGCGACGTCGGGCGACAAGGTGCAGGATAAACGCCTCGCGGATATCGGCGGCAAGGGGCTTTTTGCCAAGGAAATCCATGAAGCGCTCACCGATGGGCGCATTGATGTCGCGGTGCATAGCCTCAAGGATCTGGAAACCGAATTGCCGCCGGGCATTGTGCTCGCTGCTGTGTTGGAACGCGAAGACCCGCGTGATGCGCTGATTCTGGGCGCGGGATGCGGTACGGAGCAGGCGCATGATCCGCTGGCTGCCTTGCCGCACGGCGCGCTGGTTGGCACGGCTTCCGTGCGGCGGCAAGCGCAATTGCTGCATCACCGGCCTGATCTGCGTGTCGATATCATTCGCGGCAATGTGCAACCGCGGCTCGGGCG
>VGDM01000125.1 GCA_016869715.1 Alphaproteobacteria bacterium | reverse complement strand
CAGCTTGCGTATTGAATTGCCGCCGCTTGATCGCAATGGCGAAGCGCTGCGGCTGCGCAGCCTTGGCTTTCGCCCAGTGCTGGCTTTGGTTGCGACCAGCAGCGACCAGCGCCCCGCGCAATTGCGCTCAGCGTTTGAGGCGGAGGCGCAATCGCGCGGCAGCGCCAGCGAAGACCCGGCGCGGCTATTGGAAGTGCTGAAGAATGACACGCCAGACCCAGCGCTGCGCCAGGGGATTGATCGTGTGGGTGCGGCTTTGCGTACCGCGCAGCGTGAACGCAATGATCAGGAAATGCAGGCGATCCAAAGCCAAATCGCCGCCGCAGCGATGCTTGGACGAAGTATAATGTTGGCGAGTGGTTGGGCCGAATTGTTTGCTATCTTGGCGCGAGTGCAGGCAGAATCTACCCAGATGCAACGTCAACTGGCTGAAAAAAACGGTCAGATTGCCGCCGTTACTACAGCAGAGCTTCAAACAGAACTGCGGCGCCAGCAACATGCATTGAGTGCAAACGCCAATACCATGGCGCGCATCGAAGCGGCGTTACGCAGTCAGGCTGAGGGCCAGCCTGCCCGCGTCCACGAATTGACTTCAAGCTATCTGCGCACAGTGCTAAACGTTGGCCGCAACGCCGATCGACTGCGTATTCAGGACGCTGGTAACATAATCCAGCAGGAAACTGAGGCTCAAAACCTGCCATACCTTCCCGAAATGGCACGTGTCGCAGTTCGGCATATGGTAGCTGTCAGCAATGGCAATCCACCAAGCCGCGATCAGGCGATGGCTGATCTCAAGGCTGTCTTGGCACCTGCCACGCCCACGCCGCCAGCGCGGCGATAACCTGATCAAAAGGGCGAAAAGCCGCGCAGCAAGCATCATGCTGCCAGCCGATCCAACTCCAGGCTGGCATAAACATCGCCACTATTGGCGCTGGCCAGCAAAGCCGCGATCCATTCTTGCATGGCCGCCGCATCACAGGGCGCGGGCAGGGCGAAGGTAAGGCTCTCCCCCAGGCTTGCCTGGAAATGCCGATAGCCAAGCGCCGCCAGCAGCCCCAGGCATTCGCCCGCCACATCGCGCTGAATGGTGGTGAATTCGAAGGACAGCGCCCTTGGCGGTCTGGAAAGCGCCTTCAGTGCCTCGGCCTCATAGCCTTCGATATCCAGCTTGATGAAATGCGGCATGCCATGCGCCGCGATCAGCGCATCCAGGGTCGTCATCGGCAGTGTTTCGACCTGATCCCATGCCTGCCCTTCCCACCCCGGCGCGCCGGCGGCGGCGGCGATGAAGGCAGGGCTCGCGGTGGCAACAGTTGGGTTGGCGGTATTGAGGCGAAGCTCCGCCTGGCCCGCCCGCGCCCCCACCAATTGCGAAACGAGCGTCACGCTGGGATCGCGCCGCAACAATAGCCGTAGCGCGCGGCCGAGGGATGCTTGCGGTTCCACCGCCACCACGCGCGCGCCAAGCCGGCGGAAACTCAGCATCCGGTCCCCCACATGCGCGCCGACATCAAAGGCAAGATCGCCCGGGCGAAGGAAGCGGCGATAAAAGCCATCCAAAGCCTCGGCCCGGCCCGGCGCGTGATAGGTTCGCAGGCTCCGGCTGATGGCAGCGCGGTTCACGTGAAGATAAGCGCCGCGCCGGCGGCGTATTCGGGCGGCACCATGATGCCGTCTGGCACTTCCCGCGTTGGAATGCCGGCCAGGATGCGCCTGGCGGAGGCTGCGCCATCGGCGGTACGGACCACCATCCCCGCCATGAAGGGGGAGGCCGGGGGCACAACGCCCGGCAATACGCTGGAAAGGGC
>VGDM01000124.1 GCA_016869715.1 Alphaproteobacteria bacterium | reverse complement strand
CAGCTTGCGTATTGAATTGCCGCCGCTTGATCGCAATGGCGAAGCGCTGCGGCTGCGCAGCCTTGGCTTTCGCCCAGTGCTGGCTTTGGTTGCGACCAGCAGCGACCAGCGCCCCGCGCAATTGCGCGCAGCGTTTGAGGCGGAGGCGCAATCGCGCGGCAGCGCCAGCGAAGACCCGGCGCGGCTATTGGAAGTGCTGAAGAATGACACGCCAGACCCGGCGCTGCGCCAAGGGATTGATCGCGTGGGCGCGGCTTTGCGTACCGCGCAGCGTGAACGCAATGATCAGGAAATGCAGGCGATCCAAAGCCAAATCGCCGCCGCCGCGCAAATTGGCCGGCAAATCCTGCTGGCTGAAGGTTTTGGTGAATTGCTCGGCGTTTTTGCGCGCGTGCAGGCGGAAACCGTGCAAGCACAGCGCACCTTGGCCGAAGATCAGGGCCGCATCGCCGCCGCCACGCAGGCTGAGATTCAGGTGGCGTTGCGCCGGCAGCAGGAACGCACGCAGCAAATAACCAATACCATGGCGCGCATTGAAGCCGCGCTGCGGAGCCAAGCTGAAGGCCAGCCTGCGCGTGCCCAGGAATTGGTGGCAAGCTATCTGCGCAGCGTGCTTGCCGTTGGGCGAAGCGCGGACAGGCTACGCATCGCGGATGCCGGCAATGTGGTGCAGCAGGAAATGCAGGCGCAGAATGTGCAGTATTTGCCGGAACTCGCGCGCATTGCGGCGCGGCATATGGTCGCGGTGAGCAATGGCAATCCACCAAGCCGCGATCAGGCGATGGCTGATCTCAAGGCTGTCTCGGCACCTGCCACGCCCACGCCGCCAGCGCGGCGATAACCTGATCAAAAGGGCGGAAAGCCGCGCAGCAAGCATCATGCTGCCAGCCGATCCAACTCCAGGCTGGCATAAACATCGCCACTATTGGCGCTGGCCGGCAAAGCCGCGATCCATTCTTGCATGGCCGCCGCATCACAGGGCGCGGGCAGGGCGAAGGTAAGGCTCTCCCCCAGGCTTGCCTGGAAATGCTGATAGCCAAGCGCCGCCAGCAGCCCCAGGCATTCGCCCGCCACATCGCGCTGAATGGTGGTGAATTCGAAGGAAAGTGTGCGCGGCGGGCGGGAGAGTGCCTTCAGTGCCTCGGCCTCATAGCCTTCGATATCCAGCTTGATGAAATGCGGCATGCCATGCGCCGCGATCAGCGCATCCAGGGTCGTCACCGGCAGTGTTTCGGCCTGATCCCATGCCTGCCCCTCCCACCCCGGCGCGCCGGCGGCGGCGGCAATGAAGGCAGGGCTTGCGGTGGCAACAGTTGGGTTGGCGGTATTGAGTCGAAGCTCCGCCCGGCCCGCGCGCGCCCCCACCAATTGCGAAACGAGCGTCACGCCGGGATCGCGCCGCAGCAAAAGCCGCAATACGCGGGCGAGTGATGCTTGCGGTTCCACCGCCACCACGCGCGCGCCAAGGCGCCGAAAACACAGCATCCGGTCCCCCACATGCGCGCCGACATCAAAGGCCAAATCGCCAGGGCCAAGGAAGCGGCGATAAAAGCCATCCAAAGCCTCGGCCCGGCCCGGCGCGTGATAGGTCCGCAGGCTCCGGCTGATGGCAGCGCGGTTCACGTGAAGATAAGCGCCGCGCCGGCGGCGTATTCGGGCGGCACCATGATGCCTTCCGGCGCTTCCCGCGTTGGAATGCCGGCCAGGATGCGCCTGGCGGAGGCTGCGCCATCGGCGGTACGGACCACCATCCCCGCCATGAAGGGGGAGGCCGGGGGCACAACGCCCGGCAATACGCTGGAAAGGGC
>VGDM01000123.1 GCA_016869715.1 Alphaproteobacteria bacterium | reverse complement strand
GATCAAGCTCTGCATCTGTTGGGCGGCGCGGCGCATTCACCATGCCCTGAATGCGATTCCAAGCGCTGCGGCGCCCGGCGGCAAAGGCGCGTTCCTGCGCCACCACGCCATTTTCCGCAATCGCTTCCGCCACCACGCCGCGCTGCGTCAGCGCGCCCATATCGCTGAATTGCGCCAAGGCCGGCAGGGCAAGCAGGCTCAACCAGAAGCTTGCGCAAGCCGCCGCCACATGTTTCCTTCCGGCCATTCGCCAGGCGTGGCGTTTTGTCATCAAAGCCTTCCCTTCGCGTTTTCCCACGCTATAGCACGGGGGCATTCTATCAAATCGGAGGTCGCCCTGACCAGTTCCAATCCCGAACACCTCACCTACCGCGATGCGGGCGTGGATATTGAGGCCGGCGACGCCCTGGTTGAAGCCATCAAGCCCCTGGCGCGTGCCACGAACCGGTCTGGCGTCATGGGGGGCTTGGGCGGCTTCGGCGCCTTGTTTGACCCCAAGGCAGCGGGTTTCACCGACCCTGTGCTGGTCTCCTCCACCGATGGGGTTGGCACCAAGCTGCGGGTCGCGATTGAAGCGGGCATTCACGATACGGTCGGCATTGATCTGGTGGCGATGTGCGTGAATGATCTGGTGGTGCAGGGCGCTGAGCCACTGTTTTTCCTTGATTATTTCGCGACCGGCAAGCTCCAGCTCACTCAGGCGCGGGCGGTGATTGCGGGTATTGCTGAAGGCTGCCGGCAGGCGGGTTGTGCCCTGGTGGGCGGCGAAACGGCTGAAATGCCGGGGATGTATGCCGCGGATGATTATGATCTGGCCGGGTTTTCCGTGGGCGCTGCCGAACGCGGGCGGCTGCTGCCCACAGGCGTTGCGGCGGGCGATGTGCTGATCGGCCTTGGGTCTTCGGGCGTGCATTCCAACGGGTTTTCCCTGGTGCGGCGCGTCTTGGCCGCGCGTGGCTTGACGCTGGCTGATGCTGCGCCCTTCGCGCCCGGCCAGAAGCTTGGCGAGGCGCTGCTGGCGCCGACGCGCATTTATGTGAAGCCGTTGCTCGCCCTGCATCGCGCCCGGCTTTTGCATGCGGCGGCGCATATCACCGGCGGCGGGCTGCCGGGCAATCTACCGCGCGTGCTGCCAGCGGGTGTGACGGCAGTGCTGGAAGCCGGCAGCTGGCCCGTGCCGCCGGTCTTCGCCTTCCTGGCCGAGGCGGGCAATGTCAGCGCCGATGAAATGCTGCGCGTGTTCAATTGCGGCCTTGGCATGGTGCTGGCGGTGCCTGAAGCTGGGGTTGAGGCCGCCACGTGCATGCTTATTGAAGCTGGCGAAGCACCCTTCCGCATCGGCCATCTGGAAGCCTCCAGCGGGCCAGCGGGCATTCATATCCAGAACCTGCCTCAGGCCTGGCCGCGCGCATGAAGCGGAAGCGGCTCGCCCTGCTGATATCCGGGCGCGGGTCCAATATGGCGGCGATTCTGGCGGCTGCCGGGCCGGATTACCCGGCGGAGCCCGTGCTGGTGCTGTCCAACCGCGCCGATGCGGCGGGGCTTGAGGTTGCCAAGGCGCGCGGGGTGCCAACCGCTGTCGTGGAAAGCAGCGCCTTCAAGGGGGATCGCGCCGGGTTTGAAGCCGCCATGGAAGCGGAATTGGCGCGTCATGTCGTTGAAATCATTGCGCTCGCCGGCTTCATGCGCGTGCTGACGCCTGATTTCGTGCGGCGCTGGGAAGGGCGGTTGATCAATATCCACCCCTCCCTGCTGCCGGCCTTTCCGGGGCTCGATACCCATGGGCGGGCCTTGGCCGCCGGTGTCAGGCTGCA
>VGDM01000122.1 GCA_016869715.1 Alphaproteobacteria bacterium | reverse complement strand
CTGCTGCCAGCAAGGCATCAGCCAGATGCGACCCGATCAGACTCGCGCCGCCTGTAATGAGATAGGCATTTCCTTGAATCTCCATGGCGGCGATTACTCTTTCAAGGTACCCAACTGGTCTCGAGTGGAACGCCCTCGCGCTCAACCTCGGCGAAGCGTGGCGCCTCCGATGGTAAGGGGCATTCCAACAGACGCGTTACCTCATGCACATCGCGAATTTCTTCGAAAGATTCAAGCTTATCAAAGAGCGGGGCGATATTGGCCCTTGGGATACCGCGTTCTGCACAATCGGCGAATTTTTCCCATAATTCGGAGGACGTCATGGGATTGTCGCCGCCGCGTCCAACCATTTGGTTGACGCGCCGTGACAGGCGTCTGCCATCCAGGGTGGTGACAATCACCTCCGCCCCCCATTGATCCTTCCCATCGCGGGGCATATCCGGATGCGGCGCGGCAGTGGTGATGCCAAGCAGCCTTTGCACCTCCGGCTCCAGCGATGCGGTACCTTCGAAATGATTGATCTTTGGCGCGCCTGAAAGCAGGGCACGCACGACGCCATATTGCACGCTGAACTTCGCCTGCAGTGGTGTCACTGGCCAGGGGTTATCCGTATGCGGCATGCGTCGCGCATGCGGCAGAATTTCGATCTTTGTGACATTGGCCGGTGTGACGCCTTCTTCCTGTACCAGCTTAAGCATCATGGCTATCGCCGGATGCGTACTGCCACAGCAGGGGAATTGCTTCAGCGCAATGCCGGGTGCCTCCACCTCCAACGGATTGGCCCAATCGGCAAATAGTTTTTCAACATCGTAAAGACCGGGGCCATTATAGACATCCAAAAAGCCCTGCTTGTGTTCCATGACACCATGCCGCGCTTCAAATCCCTGCTCGACCATAAGGACTGCAAGCAAACCGTTGCGCGCGCAATGTCCTACATGAAAGGGCTTGGTCATGCTGCCAAAATTTGCCTTGAGGCCAGACGACATGGAGGCAGCAAGCGCAAAGGCAGAGGCAAGGCGTTCGCGATCAAGGCCGACCAGATGGCCGCAAGCAGCAGCCGCGCCGAAGACACCAAGCGTGGAGGTCGGATGCCAACCCTTATCGTAATGCACAAAATTGACCGCGCGGGCGAGGCGTATCAGCGCTTCCATCCCCGCGATATAGGCCAGCAGGATTTGCGTGCCATTTACGCCGCGCTCTTCCGCCAGCGCGAAAAGAGGCGCCACAAGAGGTACTGATTGATGGCCACCAAAATCACTGCTGAAATCATCATAATCCAGCGCGTGGCTCGCGGTACCATTGATGAAAGCGGCATCAAGGGCGGTGGTGCGCTTTTCGGTACCCATCACAAGCGCCTTACCCGGCGCAGTAGCGACACCGGGGGTCTTCAATAGGATCTTGGTACAATTCTCGGGAACCCCTGCAAGGGTCACCCCAATGGTGTCAATGATGCCGGTGCGCGCCATTGATAATGCGCGCGGCGAGAGATTGTGTCGCCCAATCGCCCTAACATGATCCGCAAGACGAAGGGTGATTGGATCCTGGGGTTGTGACATTACCTTTCCTCCTTCACGCATTGCCTGGCCGGGCAGCTTCCTGGCCAGCGATGCGACCAAAGGTCGCGCCACTGACAAGGCCGGTGCCGGCAGGATAGTTATCGTAGAATAATCCGCCAATCATTTCACCGCAGGCGAAAAGACCGGGGATGGGCCGCCAATCAGTGCCAACCACCTCTGCCTTTTCCGTGACACGCAAACCGCCAAAGGTGAAGGTAATGCCGCCAGTCGCGGAATAGGCGTGATAGGGCGGCGCATCCAAACGT
>VGDM01000121.1 GCA_016869715.1 Alphaproteobacteria bacterium | reverse complement strand
CAGAGTTCCGCATGAAGGTGCGCTACACGCTGGACCGAGCGGAGCGGGGGGTGCTGCGGTTGGGGCAACCAAATTCAGTTGCAACAGGTGGCGCAACACTAAGCGCCCAAGGTGTTGCGGGTGGCGTTGCGCCAGATGGCGGGCTGCCGTTGGTTTATTTTACCGATATCAACGCCAACCTGGATGCTGCCGATTTCGTGGAAGGGCTACTAACCGAAGGCGGTATGTCAGTCACCTACGGCGAATCGAACTGCGGCAAGACCTTCTTCATGACCGATTTGGCCCTGCACGTTGCCGCCGGCATGGAATGGAACGGCAGGGCAGTGGAAGAAGGGGGCGTGATCTACTGCGCCCTGGAAGGCAGCCACGGGATCAGCAACCGCGTCACCGCCTGGCGGAAGCACCACCAGATGGAGGGCTTAATAACGCCATTCGCCATCATCCCGATCAGCATCAACCTTCTGGACCCGGCGGCGGATACAGAACGGCTAATCCAAGCCATCACCAAGGCTCAGGCCGAAATGGAGAAGCCCGTGCGGTTGGTGGTCTTGGATACCCTGTCCCGCGCTTTATCCGGCGGCAATGAGAACGCACCAGATGATATGGGGGCGCTGGTGGCAAACATTGACCGGGTGCGCCAAGCGACAGGCGCACACGTCAACGGGGTTCACCATTCAGGCAAGGACACCGCCAAAGGGGCCAGAGGCCACAGCCTACTCCGGGCCGCAACAGATACCGAGATCGAGATCACCCGCGCCACAAAGGATAGCCCGTCCATCGCCACCGTGAAGAAGCAGCGTGACCTGGAAATAGAGGGCGAGTGGATATTTAAGCTGACCACCATCGAACTGGGGCGCAACCGCAGAGGCAAGCCTGTCACCTCTTGCATCATCACACCAGCAGATCCGAAGGAAGCCAAACCCACCGGACCTAAGCTGAATATGTGGCAAGCCATGGCACTCCAGGCCCTAAAAGACGCCATTGGGGAACGGGGCGAGATGGGCTTTGGCAACCTTCCGAGGGTTAAAATGGTGGGTGTGGATACTTGGCGCGCCAAATGGTGGAGCCGCGCCAGCATCGAACCAGATAACAAGAAACGCGCAACATGGGCGCGCAGCAAGGATAGAATCTTGTTGCTCAAGATCGCCGCGCATCTAGATGATAAAGTCTGGCTAATTCAAGAGGATAGCGAGGAGGGTCGCCAGGCGTGACAAGTAAGCGCAACACCGCAACAGAAAGCGCAACACGTTTTTGGCGTGCTTGTTGCGCTTTTTACTTCGCCGGGCTTATGAGCGCAACACCGCAACACGCGCAACACACACCTATAGGTGTGTTGCGTGTTGCGCGTTGCGGTCAGCCCCAAGTTAGGTAGGGTAGTTGGAAAGGAAGGGAGAGTGAGACATGGCGATGAATGGTGATTATCTGGCCCCGATCCCTGACACGGCGGGAAGATGGGTATGGCGGTCTCAGGGTCCACGGCGCGCACTGGATGATGTGGTGGCCGATCTGGAACGCCGGTGGGGATTTGAGCGGCTGCCGCGCCTGGTGTCAGCGGAGTTGCGAGAGCGGTTCGTGGCGGCCCAGGATATGCACCGCCAAGCGACCATGGAAGGCCAAGACCTGGCGGAGATGGACGCCATGATGATCAGGGCATGGCGGGCCTTGGAAGCGGAGGCACTGGCGCGCGGGGAGACGGAGTTGCCTGGGGCCGTGGTGTGCTGGCAGGCCGAGGAGGTGGAACGCGGGGCCATCTGCCTATGCTTGGATGATGAACACGCCCAGGCACTGCTGGCGAGGGCTAAGGCGGAAAGAGTGGCGATTGA
>VGDM01000120.1 GCA_016869715.1 Alphaproteobacteria bacterium | reverse complement strand
CTGATTGATGCGGGCGGGATTGCGCTTTCCAAGGATCGCAGCACCCAGGCGGCGCCGAAGGATCTCGGCTTTGGCGTCATGCTGGACCGCCACGGCAAATGGTCCTTTGGGGAGGCGATGGTCGCGCGCACCCATCAGGAACATGGCGAAGTGCGCGGCGCTGGCCCTCTGCCCTTCGCGGAGCTTCCCGTGGGCGCCCTGGTGCGCGTGGCGCCGAACCATACCTGCCTGACGGTTGCCGCGCATGATCGCTATTACGTGGTGGATGGCGGGGATGAGGTGATTGCCGTCTGGGACCGGGTGAATGGCTGGTAGGGCGCCCGCCCTGTCATGAAAGCTTCACGTGCATCAGACTATGTTTTGACTATACTGGAAACATGGAAACAGAATCCACCGCTGCGGCTTTTGCCGCCTTGGGCCAGCCCACCCGGCTGGCCCTGATTCAAAACCTGCAAAGCGCAGGGCCTGACGGCCTGCCGGCAGGGGAAATCGCCGAGGCCCTCGGCGTGCCGCCTTCCACGCTTTCCTTCCATTTGCGCGCGCTGGAAGAAGCCGGGCTGATCACACCGCAACGCCAGGGGCGCCAGGTACTTTATGCCAGCGCCCCGGCGGCCTTTGCCGCCTTGGTCGGGTTTCTGGGCGGGGCGACAGCGCCCATCACCAAGCCGGGTCGCGCCATGCGCGTACTGTTCCTCTGCACGCGCAATTCGGCACGCTCCATAATGGCGGAAGCCATTCTGAACCGCATCGGTGGCGGGCGTTTCCGTGCTTTTTCCGCCGGGTCGGAACCCGCGCCCGATGGGCCGCTGCCCGAAGTGCTTTCTCAGCTTCAGGCGCTTGGACATGATGTCGCGCCCTTGCGGTCCAAATCCTGGGAGGAATTCACCAGCCCCAATGCGCCGCGCTTCGACTTCGTGATCGCACTTTGCGATACGTTGGAAGGCCAGCGCTGCCCGGATTTCGGCGACACCATCACCAGCGCGGCCTGGCCCTTGCCAGACCCGGCAAAGTTTTTGGGCGGCGGCGCGGAACGCGCGACGCTGCTAAACGAACTTTATGCGGCGCTGCGGCGCCGGTTGGAAATTTTCATCAGCCTTCCCTTCACCACGCTCGATCGCATGGCATTGCAGGCAAGGGTTGAAGCTTTGGGCAATCCAATGGCAGGAGCACGGGCATGAAGGTTGGCATCAATGGCATGGGCCGCATTGGCCGGCTGGCTTTTCGTGCCGCTTTTGGCGCGGCGGAACGGGGTGAGGATGATCCACGCCGCGCCAATCGGCTGGATATTGTGCATGTCAATGAAGTGAAGGGCGGTGCGGCGGCGACCGCGCATTTGCTCGCTTTCGATAGCGTGCAGGGCCGTTGGCGCGCGCCCATCGCGGCGGAAGGCGCCGATGCGCTACGCATTGCTGACAAGCGCATCGGATTCACGGAACACGCCACACCGGCAGCGATTCCCTGGGGTGATTTCGGCGTTGATCTGGTGCTGGAATGCAGCGGCAAATTCCTGACTGAAACCACCTTACGCGGGCATCTCGATCGCGGCGCGAAGCGCGTGATTGTCGCCGCACCGGTCAAGGAAGCATCGGTACTGAATATCGTGGTTGGCGTGAATGATGCGCTGTATGATCCCGCACGCCACCCGATTGTCACCGCCGCATCCTGCACCACCAATTGCCTCGCCCCCGTCGTGAAAGTAGTGCACGAGGCAATTGGCATCAGGCATGGTCAGATCACTACCATTCATGACCCCACCAATACCAATGTGGTGACAGATGCGCCGCATAAGGATTTGCGCCGTGCGCGTTCCGCCATGTTGTCACTCCAACCCACCACAACGGGCAGTGCGACCGCGATTGCGCTGATCTATCCT
>VGDM01000119.1 GCA_016869715.1 Alphaproteobacteria bacterium | reverse complement strand
ATGCCCAATCGCGATGGCTTTGTGCTGGAAGGGCGGCCAGACACAGAAGACAGCGCCTGTATGAGCAATTGTCGCCAGGGCCGCCCCGTGAGCGTCACTATGGATAGTCGGCGCTTTGTCGAGCCTGATTCGGGGTCTGGGACGTCGCAGCCTGAATAATGGCGGCGGATCATTCCTTGGAACCCATATCGCGATAGGTCACAATGTTCGGAGTAGGCCGCGCCAGAGGGCATTGGTATCTGCCCCGCCAGGATCGCGAGCATCAGGCCGCACGGCGGTATGCACCAGGATAAGCCGCCCTGCCGGGTGTACAAACATTGCCTGCCCGCGCACACCAAGCAAGGCAAAGCTGCCATCCAAGGCAGGAAAGACCCAGGTCTGAAAGCCATAGCCATAGTAGCGCCGCGTGGCACTCGGCAAAAAATGCGCGCGCGTCATTTCCCTGAACCAGGCTGGGGGGATAAGCTGACGGCCCTGCGCTTCACCACCGCGCGCCAACATCATGCCAAGCCGGGCATAGTCACGCATTACGGCGTTGAAGCCCATATAGCCAACCTCCAAGCCCGAAGCATCGGTCAGCCAGCTGGCCGGTGCCTCCGCACCAATAGGCCGCCAAATTTTCTCACTGAAATAATCGGCGATGGAACGACCAAGAGCCTGGCGCAGCACTAGCGCAAGCACGAAAGTCTCGCCCGACGCGTAATGCCAACGCTGGCCGGGTGGCGCGATACGCTGGTTGAAATTGGGCGGCACTGCGGCACCACCGGTGCTTTGCCGGCGGAAGCTAAGTGCGGAAAGCCGCGCGGAGTCATCAGTGCCGTCATATTCTTCACGAAAAGCGACGCCGGATGACATGGTCAGCAAATGCCGGAGGGGTGTAGCGCCATATTCCGTACCAGACAAGGCGCGCACGTAGTCTGCCGCGGTATCGTCGATGGATTTGATGCGGCCTTCTTGCACCGCGAGACCGATCAGCATGGCGATCAGCGTCTTGGCCATGGAAAAGGACGTCAGGCGATGCTGATCTGTGCGACCATATTGGTAGCGTTCAACCAGTATTTCGCTATCCTTCGCAATCAGCAATCCAGTGGTGGGGTTGCGCGCCAAATAGGCGTTTAGCCCGAAGCGCCCAGCACCAAGGTTTGGCGTACCATCATAGGAAATCGCAGGCTCGGCGCCGGCGCGCCGGATGGGGCTGGCAGTAGAAGGCGCGGCAGAAATCGCGCTCGGGAAAATCTCATCCAGGCGGGAAAAACCGTCCACGCTATGGCTTGGCCGCCACCAAGTGCTGCGGTCGGCGCGCGGATAGATGCCCAGCGCATCGGCATAAAGCGCCATATTGGGTCCCGCTGGATTGCGGCCGATGCCCCCTTGAAAAATAACCGGATTCGCATTGGTCTCGGCACAGGCGGGCGCCGCGAGCAGGGTAGCGAATAGGGCACGACGCGAAATACCTTGAAAAATGTCCTGGCAATGCTGGGTCATGGGGGGCTCACGCGTATTAAGGGATCATCGTTAATATCGGTTCTTCATCGACACAAGATCACTATTTGCGACCCCTGGCAAAAACCCCTCGGTCAGGAAGATTACTCTCAATACCCAAGGGGAGGAATACCATGAAACTCACCCGCCGGACGGCTTTGGCCTCACCCGCCCTAATGCTCGTTGTCAATGCCAGCGCGCAGGGCGTCTTGTCCGGCGTCAGCGCCTATGGGACCAAATTGGCGATTTGAGTAACGGAGGATTTCTATCTCATCGTAACCCCAAGGAGAGTGAAGATGAGCCAGAAGTTCGCTGGCCGGCCCACGCGGGTACCAGCCGAAAAGCTGGTCCGCGATATTCGCCGCGCCACGCGCAAGCACCATTCCGCCGAGGAC
>VGDM01000118.1 GCA_016869715.1 Alphaproteobacteria bacterium | reverse complement strand
CAAGCCGCGCTTCCAGCAAGCCCGGCAAGCGGGGCGCGGCCAGGCGCGGCAGCAACGCTGCAATGCGTGCCGAGGCTTGCGCGAACATCAGCAGCGCCGCGAGGGTGGAGTTCCCTTTGCCGCTATTCCGATAATTGATGGCTTGGCTTCGAGCGTAGGGAGCCAGGTTCAACGGATGGCGGACTAGCTATGTACGCGCTTGCGTGTTTTCTCTCCGCCTTGTTGGGCGCAGCTGCGCAGGCGGAGCGGCGGCCAACACTGAGGGGCAATGCAAACGAGTTCCGGAAAGCAGGGGGCATTTGGGGCGCTGATCGAGGTAACGAGACCTCCATCGCAGCCCTAATGCATATGAAAATACACGACCGCCCGGGCCAAAAGACGATCGTTACAGCGGCGCTGGGTGGCCTCTCTACGTCCCCTGTCTATGTCCCGTCCCCACTAGGGCTATTCCTACGCTACTTGGCGCCCGGCACCCGCCCGTTGGCCGCAACTCACTATGGTCCCATAATTGCCAAATGTTCTTCAATCAGCGGTAACTCAGAAGGCGGCACGACGTCCCGCCAGTTTTCAACGCCGGGTAGCTTGCCTGGATTGCGCCGGATGAGTTCCGTTTTCAGATAGGGGTAGTCCAGGCCTTCCACCAATTCCCGCCACAAATGATGGCAGGGGTTGAAGGGCACGCGGGCGAAGGCTTCCGCGCTGGCGTAGCGGGGCGCGATGCGCGCACGCGTGGCGGCCGAGGCCAAAGCCGCCAGCCTTTTCTGCCCAAACAAGGCCCAGCACGGCACGCCGGCCGCCAGCATGCGCTGCGAAAGTGCAATTTCCCCCTGCTGCACCAGGCGCCATTTGCTGCGCGTATCCTGCATGGCCGCCAGATGGTTGAGCATTTCACCCACCGCCTTTTCCCCCCGGCTGAGCAGCGCATAGGATTGCAGATGCACCCCGCCGCCTAGGCTTTCCGTGAGGCCGAAAAACCCTTCCCCGCTCTTGCGCCACGCGTCCAGCACGGGGGGCAGTGGTAGGAAGGGGCCGAGGATACTGTCATTCGTTAGCAGTAATTCCTGCGGCCGACCGAAACGCCCAACGGCCACGGCCGCCGCATCACGCCAGGCGCCGAAATCCCGCCCCACATTGGCGCGGCGAATGCGCAGGATGGAAACCTCGGCAATGGCCTCCCAATCCGCCGCGGGTGGTTTGGCATTGGTGATGAAAACGCAGCCAAACCCCGCTTCCCGCCAGAGCCGGAGCTGCCGGCGCACCATGCGCGAAATACGCCCATCCGGCGACCAATGGAGATAAAGCGCAAGGGAGGCGCTGGGGGCGGCAAACCCCGGCGCGGTTTCAAAGATTTCCACCCGCTGCGGGGCCAGAAAATCCAGCAGCGTCGCCGAACCCGTTTCCCACAAGACTTCCGCTACGCGGAGAGCAAAGAGCGTGGGCGCACGCGTGGCGAGGCTGTGGGCTAGGCGCTCATGGTGGGTGACGGGCACTGAAAGAGGGGAGGCAGCTATAGACGGCATTGACGTGCTTCCTTGAATGTCTTCACTCAGTCTTCGGATCTCCGCTCTGATTGCTGATGTTTGAGGTTATGACAACAGGGTTAGTGGTATGCCTCTACTCCTTGCCCTGAACTTGTCGCGTATTTATGCTGCTCTGATTGCTCATTTAGGCTGCTTGGCGTTCGAAAGCCAGGGGGCTTTTGCCTGTCTCAGCCCCCTAAAGTTGAGCCACTATTGTTGTGCCATAGGGGAGGGTTTTGGATGGCTCGGAAGCGCTATTCGGATGAGGATTGTCTGAAGATTTTACGTCAGGTTGAGCTTGATTTGGCTGGCGGTGCGGATGTGGCGAAGGCTTGCCGGACGGCTGGGATCAGTGACGCAACCTATTATATCTGGCGCAAGAA
>VGDM01000117.1 GCA_016869715.1 Alphaproteobacteria bacterium | reverse complement strand
GCGCGCGTGCTGGATGATCCCGAAGGCGGTGCCGCGCGGCTTGATTTCGGCCCGGATCAGGCGCGGCTCGCGGCCGCCTTGGAAAAGGCCGGTGAGGTCCCACTGCCGCCCTATATCAGCCGCCCCGAAGGCCCGACGGCTGAGGATACCAGCGATTACCAAACCATTTTCGCCCGTCGCCCAGGCGCTGTCGCCGCCCCCACCGCAAGCCTGCATTTCACCGAAGCCCTGCTGCAAGCGCTTGATGCGCGCGGTGTGCAGCGCGTGACCGTCACGCTGCATGTTGGCGCCGGTACCTTCCTGCCGGTGCGCACCGATGATGCGCGGGCGCACAAACTGCATGAGGAATGGGGCGAAATCACCCCGGAAGCTGCCGCGCAATTGAATGCGGCCCGCGCGGCGGGCGGACGCATCATCGCCATCGGCACCACGGCCTTGCGGCTGTTGGAAAGCGCGGTGCAGACGGATGGCAGTATCACGCCCTTTCGCGGCCTCACGGATCTGTATCTGCTGCCAGGCCACGTATTCCACAGCGCTGATGCACTGATGACGAATTTTCATCTGCCGCGCAGCACGCTGTTCATGCTGGTTTGCGCCTTTGCCGGTGATCAGCGCATGCGCGCCGCCTATGCGTACGCCATTGCGCAACAATATCGCTTCTATTCCTATGGTGATTCATCGCTACTGTTTCGCGCGAGTGATGCGCCATGACACTGACTTGGCAGCATGAAGCGCAAGATGGCGCGGCACGCGCGGGTGTGTTGCACACGGCGCATGGCACGGTGCCGACACCCGTTTTTATGCCTGTTGGCACCGCCGGTACGGTCAAGGCCATGACCGCGGATGCGGTGCGTGCGACCGGTGCGCGCATGGTGCTCGGCAATACCTATCACCTCATGCTGCGGCCTGGTGCTGAACGCATCGCGCGGCTTGGTGGTCTGCACCGCTTCATGGATTGGCACGGGCCGATCCTGACCGATTCCGGTGGCTTTCAGGTCATGTCGCTTTCCGGCTTGCGTAAGATGGATGCGGATGGCGTCACCTTCCAAAGCCATGTGGATGGATCACGCCATCGGTTGACACCGGAACGCAGCGTGGAAATCCAGCACTTGCTCGGCGCCGATGTGACCATGTGCTTTGACGAATGCACACCCTTTCCCGCCACACATGAACAGGCCGCGACTTCCATGCGGCTTTCCATGCGTTGGGCGGCGCGCAGCCGGGAAGCCTTCGTGCCGCGTGAGGGACATGGCTTGTTTGGCATTGTCCAGGGCAGTGTTTTTCCTGACCTCCGCGCCGAAAGTGTCTCTGCACTGACCGATATCGGCTTTGAAGGCTATGCGGTGGGCGGGCTTGCGGTGGGTGAGGGCCAGGAAGCCATGTTCACCACGCTGGAATGCACCACGCCGCTGCTCCCCGCCGATAAGCCGCGCTATTTGATGGGTGTTGGTACGCCTTCTGATCTGATCGGCGCAGTGCGGCGCGGCATAGACATGTTCGATTGCGTCATGCCGACACGTTCCGGCCGCACCGGGCGCGCCTATACGCGTGGCGGCGTGATCAATATCCGCAATGCCCGCCATGCCGAGGATAACCGGCCGCTCGATCCCGGCTGCACCTGCCCGGCTTGCCGAAACCATTCGCGTGCCTATCTGCATCATCTATTCAAAGCCAATGAAATGCTGGGGCCCATGCTGCTGACGTGGCACAATATCCAATACTACCAGGACCTGATGGCAGAACTGCGCGCCGGTATTCTGGCAGGCGATCTTGCGGGCACTGCCGCACGCATTGAAGCCGGTTGGCAGGCGGAAAAGGAAAACGCAGCATGAGCGATCTGTCGCATCTGACACAGCTTGGCCAGGCCGCCCAGCAACCACAAAGCCCGGAACAGGCAGTGCTGGAACGTGTCGG
>VGDM01000116.1 GCA_016869715.1 Alphaproteobacteria bacterium | reverse complement strand
CCGTGTGCGCATCAAGCGCAGAACCATCCAGCACCGCCGCTTGATGCATCACCAAAAGGCAGCCTAACCTTAAACCCAGATGAGCCAGATACTCCGGCACAAAGGCCGCCAATTGGTCTCAAATGATTTGACGACGGACAAACCTTATCATGCGCGGTCCATCCATGCCCAGGCTCGATCATTATTTCTCCACTGACGCAGCCAATCCGCGCTACGCGGAGCGGGCGCTTGCCGATTTAAGGGATGGCCTATCCCAGTGGCGGCTGGCACTGGCGCTGGCGCAGCTTGACCTGCGCAATCGCTACCGCGGGTCGGTACTGGGCCCGCTTTGGATGACACTTTCCAGCTTGATCATGCTGATTGGGCTTGGGCTGCTTTACGGCGCATTGTTCAAGCTTAAACTTTCAGAATACCTGCCCCATCTGGCCGTGAGCCTGATTGTTTGGCAGTGGATGGCCGGCTTCATTAATGACTCCTGCACCACCCTGATTTCGGCTGAAGGCATGATCCGCCAGATGCGCCTTCCCTATACTTTACATGCGCTACGCGTCGCCTTTCGCAATAGCTTTGTGGCGGCCCATTCCCTACCGCTGATACCGATCATCTTCCTGATTTTCGGCCAACTGCCAGGGCCTGAGGCGTTGCTGGCCATCCCTGGCTTGGTACTGATTTGCATCAATATGTTGGCTGGTGGGCTGCTTCTTGGCATGATTTGTGCCCGCTTCCGCGATATTCCATCGATTGTTACCAATGCGCTCCAATTGGCCTTTTTTTTGACGCCGATCATTTGGAAGCTGGAGCTTCTGGGGGATGCCATGGTCTGGATGGCCCTCAATCCATTCTACGCCTTAATTGAGACTGTGCGCGGCCCCTTGCTGGAAGGGGGGGGGCCACCTTTGGCTTGGTTAGCGGCGATTTTCTACACGGCGGTCAACGTGGTTTTGGCTGGCGTCTTGTTCACGCGCTTCCGTTCGCGCATCGCATTCTGGGTCTGAAGCCATGGCACGCATCTGCGCCGAGGGGCTGCGCATTGAATTCCCCTTATATCACTTCGGCGCCCGCAGCATGAAAAAGCGCCTGCTGGGCGCAGCCAGCCGCCGGGTGAAGGCGGATGCCCAGAACCGCGTGGTGATTTCCGCCCTTTCAGACCTGAGCCTCACGATCGAAAGCGGGGAACGGGTGGCGTTGGTGGGTCATAATGGCGCGGGGAAGTCCACATTGCTGCGCACCCTGGCCGGGATTTATGAACCCGTTGGCGGACGCCTGACGGTTGAAGGCGAAATCGGCAGCCTGATTGATCACGCGGCCGGCATGGACCCGCTTTCAACCGGGCGGGAAAATATACGCCTCCGCGCCCTGTATCGCGGCTTGAATGCCGAGGAGACTGCCGCGCTTGAAGCCGAAGCAGGCGAATTTTCCGGCCTGGGCGAGTTTTTGGATGTGCCCACTCATGGCTACTCCGCCGGCATGTCCATCCGCCTGGCCTTTGCGCTGGCAACCGCTGTTCAGCCGCAGATTCTGCTGATGGATGAGTGGTTTAGCGCGGGAGACGCCGATTTCATGGCCAAAGCGGAAACCCGGCTTGAGCAACTGATCAAGGCATCCGAAATATTGGTGATTGCAACAAATGATATGAATGTGGTGAAGCGGTGGTGCAATCGGGTGATCCGGCTGGAGGCGGGGCGGATTGTGAGGGGTGGGGCGGATGACGGTTTGTGATAGACACTGGCCGCATCGGTCTTAAATTGCCAATAGCCTCCCTTGTTTTGAGCTCTTTTGATTCAATCATGCAACTATCCGTCGTCAAATCATTTTAGGCCGCTTTGCACGCTGTCTAACGGAGTATCTGGCTCATCTGGGTTTAAGGTTAGGCTGCCTTTTGGTGATGCATCAAGCGGCGGTGCTGGATGGTTCTGCGCTTGATGCGCACACGGTCCAGCAGGATGGCCTGCCCCCAGCCGATGA
>VGDM01000115.1 GCA_016869715.1 Alphaproteobacteria bacterium | reverse complement strand
CATCGAGCAGCAGAATATCCGCATCCTGCACCAGAAGCCGCGCGAAAAGCAGGCGCTGCAATTGCCCTGCCGAAAGGCTCCCCACCGGCCGCGTGGCAAGGCCTGCCAGCCCAACAGCCGCCAGCGCCGCATCAACCCGGGCATGCTCGGCGGCAGGCACGGCGCGGAAGGCGCCAATGCGTGGCCACAAGCCCTGTATCACCACATCGCGGCAGGCAATGGGAAAGGCGCGATCCAAAGCGGCCAATTGCGGCAGCAGGGCGATACGCGCCTCACCTTCATAAGCGATGCGTCCTGAATCTGGCTTATGCAGCCCAGCCAAGGCGCGCAGCAGCGTGGTCTTGCCCGCGCCATTTGGCCCGACAATCGCCGTCAGGCTGCCTGGGGCGAAGCGTCCTGAAACATGATGCACCGCCGGGCGGCGGCCATGGCAGACAGTCAGGTCAGCCAAGGAAAGGGCAGCGGGCTTCATGCCGAAAGCGCCCAGGCAACGCCGGCCCAAAGCAACGCGGCCAGCAAGGCGGTAAGGCCAAGCCGCGCGGCAATGCCAGATGCAAGCGCAAGGGGGTTCGGGAAGGGCATACGCGTTGATATAACATAACACTCGCCCCTGCCAAGCCATGCCGGCCCGGTGATTACCCGGAGCGTTACCACATCGGGTCAAATCTCGGGCATTTCTGGGCATAATGGCGGCGGTTTCACGCAACCGTCGCTGAAGCGTCATTGCAGCGCCATATGGGCCAAGCTAACCCGGAGTTATGGAAGCTGTAGCCCGGAATCCGGAAGAAGCCTTGAAGCCGCGTCGGCAGATGCGGATCAAGCCGTTGCGTTTCAAACCCTTCATGCCAGGTGATGCCTGGGGCGATATCATGGAACCACGCCCGCTTGGGGGGCGCTTCCGCGCCATCCGACGGATCGTGAGCGCGGTGATTTGGACCCTGATCGCCCTTCCCATTCAGGCAATCCTGATGCTGCTGCCCGGCCACGCCAAAATCAGCTTCGCCTGTTTCTACCACAGGGTGCTTTGCTGGCTGATTGGTCTGAAGATCCAGGTTGTTGGCAAGGTCTCCGACAAACCGGCCACGCTTTTTCTGCCCAATCATTCCTCCTGGCTTGATATTTTGGTGTTGGGCGCGGTGCTGCGCGCAAGCTTCGTCGCCAAATCGGAAGTGGGCGAATGGCCAGTGGTTGGCATCATCGCCAAGTTTGGCCGCACGGTTTTTGTCAGCCGCAAGCGCAATTCCACAGTGCTGCGGGAAGCCGATACCATGCGCGAAAGGCTGCAAGCTGGCGATAATCTGATCCTGTTTGCCGAAGGCACAAGCAATGACGGCACGCGGGTGCTGCCCTTCCGGTCCGCCTTTCTGGCGGCGGCAGCGGATGCCCGGGCCGTGCAGCCTGTATCATTGGTCTATGACCGCCTGGGCGGGCTGCCGGCCTGCCGCCGGGATCGGCCGCTTTTCGCCTGGTATGGTGAAATGGATATTGCGTCCCATTTCTGGCGTATTGCGCGGCGTTCCGGGGCGCGGGCGACCGTGCTTCTGCATGAACCCGCCGATCCCGCCGCCATCCCTGACCGCAAGGCCCTGACCTTGGCGGTAAGCGATGTGGTGGCTGCAGGTGCTGCGCAATTGCGCCAGAACCGCCCCCCAGCACCGCTTTTCCTGCATGGGACGCGATAATCCCTTGACCCGAAGCGGCGGGAGATTCCAGGCTCCCGTTATGCACCTTGGCTCCATGATTCGCGCTTTCAGGCCTTGACGCGCTTGACCAGCGCAGCCGGCTTGCTCATTTCCCCCCTTTCGCCCCGCGCTGGGGCGATGGAGGGCCGGATTTCATGACTGATCGCCAAGGCACCCCGCCCAAGAAGCGGCTTTTGATCCGCACCTGGGGCTGCCAGATGAATGTTTATGACAGCGCCCGCATGGCCGATGTGCTGGCGCCGCTTGGCTATGCGCCAACGGAAGTG
>VGDM01000114.1 GCA_016869715.1 Alphaproteobacteria bacterium | reverse complement strand
GACCCGTTTCGGCCAGCCCTTTCTGCTTTCGCGCGTTATCGACCGTCTCAGCCACCGGAATTTCGTGTAACGAGGCTACGTATGCGTTCACTTTACATTGCAACCTGGTGCGTTGCGCATCCTCCTTTCTGAGCATGTTGTCGGAGGGCTCCACCGTTTTGTTTTCACGCCACGGTGCCTCCCAAGCTACGAGGCCTGAGTCTATTAGCCTCGGCCGGTCTTTCACCGGCTGGACGATGTGTCCTTGTCTGGACACGCCGATCTCCCAGCGCTGGATATAGGACTGCACGAGTAACTGCAAATCGAGTCCAATATCGGTGCAGACCAGAAACGCCGGCTGGCGGTACAGCAGTTTCGATCCTTTCCGCAATCGATATCCGAGCGGCTTGATCACCACCAGCAACAACGGCCGGTCCGCCCCGGCTCGCCGCCAAAACACCGGGCCGTAGACTTTGACGGGAATCTCCCGCATCGCACCGGCGGCGAAGCAACGGACCTTCCCCTCGGGGATGGAATCGTCTTGGAGAATCTGCTCGGGAGTGGGCGCCTGCGGGCCATAGCGACGCGGGCGGCCCTGCCTGCCGTCGCGCTCTGGCAGCGGCAAGTGCAATTTGGCATCCCGGCGAATGCGCCCGATGAAGGTGGTTCGCGGCGGCAGGTTTTGCAGCACGGTTTTGTTGGTATAACTGCCATCTCCGCTGACAATCAATGGCCGCGCCGCCGTTTCGGGGCGGTCATCCAAGCTTTGGCGCACACTAGCCATCGAGGCCAATCCGGCCACCGGCAGCGCGCGCTGTTTTTTCTCCTTTTTGTAGGCGGCGTGCGCCTCTGGCGCGGCGTTCTTTTTCGGTTTCACCGCTGGGGGCGCGAAGTCGAAACGCACGGGCAAAGCGCGGGCGGCCCCCGGCGCCTCCGGCGGGCTTACCAGCAGCGAAACCTGCACGAAACGCAGCCCATAACGGAGATTGACGTGGAACGGCGGCGACAGGGGATCGCGCGCGATGGCCACGCCCGGAATCTGCTTGCCAGTCTTCTTACAGAGCGTGTCGTCGAGCGCGGCGATCACCGGCGCCGCGGGCGAAGGCAACAGAACGGGGAAACGGTCAAAGACGGGATCGAAGAGTTGGCGCGGATTCCAGGGGCTGCGCGAGCAGAGCCGGTAATCGGCGCTCCAATCGACAAACTGCCGTCCGGTGGCGCAGATGGCCATCGACGTCAGGTGCTGACGCAGACAAGCCAGCAAGCCGAAGGTGAGCCGGCGGGCGCGGTCAAAACTACGATCCTGTGCGAATACGTGGCGCCATTGCTGAAGCAGGCTATCGAATGTCTCCAGCAGGTTCATTTTCACTCCTTGGCTCAGAGGGGAGCCCGGATCGAGTCGGATCGCATAAACGCTCCCGCCAATGGCGATGGAGCGGTAACAGGAAGATATGCTTCCGTACACCTTGGGCCGTGCCGCTGCGATCCATGCGGCCCCGGCCTTGGGTGAGCCCGGCCGCGGTCCAGTTGGCGGCGCGATAACAACCGCCGTGATACCGCGTTCCATCCACCAGCGTTTCCAGCAGCACCGGCCGCGCCTGATAAGCAGCCAGCCAATCGGCGGGCAATTGGCGAGCCGCCAACGAGAGAATATGACTGGCCAGGTTCGGTACCCGGACCCAGGGGAGAATCAGAAAACGGCTGTTGTTGACGATCAGCGGCAGATTGGTTTGGCGGGCCGTTTCGCTCCAACCAATGTAGGTATCGCGGGGCGCCATCTTCCAGGCGGCGCTGGTGAACAGCAGGCAGGCCAGCAGTGGAAAGGGCGGCTGGAGAGAGCGGACGAAATAGCGAAGCTGCGCCCCGACCGGCACTTTGTAGCCGAGATAGTGGTAACGCTGTAAGTAGGGTCTGTCCAAAATAAGCAAGTTTCCGAAAAACTTGACCCGTTCCATGCCTCCACAAAACGGTGGTGCTTTGCTGTCCTGGCCAGCTGACCGATACTGCTCTTCTTGGTAGGCCTTCAGGGCACACT
>VGDM01000113.1 GCA_016869715.1 Alphaproteobacteria bacterium | reverse complement strand
CAGGGCCCGCCCTTGATCCACGCCGCCTTGCCATGCGTGGGGTGCATCGTGCCCTTTCTGATCTGCGTCCCGGGACGCCCGTGCTGATTGTCCAGCAGGAAACGGCACTGCTGGTGGGCGCGGCAGAAACCCTGGGCGCGGCGGGCCTGGCTGACATTGCCAATGCGGCCCTGGCCGCGCCGGTTTTGCTGCTGGCGCCGGCGCGTGCTGCGGCGCTGCTGCGCCGGCCCGTGACGCAGGCCGAAGATCAGCCCGCTGTCGCGCTGCGCCTGCCGGCGGCAGCACTGGACCCCGCGAGGCTGCGCGGCTTGGCCGACCCCACCGCCGAAAGCCTTTTGCCAACCGAAGCCGATCAGGTCTCGCCACCGCCGCTCTCTGGTGCTGCCCTGGCGCTCGCCAAGCTTGGCCGCTTGCTGCCGGCCTTGGTGGCAGCACCGGCTGCGCCCGGTGTGGCCGAGCGGCTTTCGCTGCTGTCAGTCGAGGCCGAGGATATCCTGGCCTACCCCATCAGCGCTGCTGCCAGCCTGAAGCGCGTGGCCGAAGCCCGCGTGCCGCTGGAAGATGCGCCGGAAGCGCGCATCATTGCCTTCCGCGCCGCCGATGGCGGGATTGAGCACCTCGCCATTCTGGTGGGTGATCCGCAAGCGAGCGCCGCAGCCGGCCAAGCACCTTTGGTCCGCGCGCATTCCGAATGTTTTACGGGTGATCTTCTGGGCTCGCTCCGCTGCGATTGCGGGCCGCAGCTGCGCGGCGCGATCAAGCGCATGGCGGAAGACCCGGCGGGTGGCGTGCTTATTTGGCGCAGGAAGGGCGCGGCATTGGCCTCGTGAATAAGCTGCGCGCCTATACGTTGCAGGATCGCGGGCTTGATACACTCGATGCCAATCGTGCGCTTGGCTATGGCGCGGATGAACGCAACTTCCTGGTAGCGGCGACCATGTTGCGCGAGGTGGGCATCCCGCGCGTGCGGCTGCTCACCAATAATCCCGACAAGCTTTCGGGGCTCGCCGCTTGCGGAATTGAGGTTGTGGGCCGCGAGGCACATGCCTTTGACCCGAATGGCGTGAATGACGCCTATCTGGACACCAAGGCGCGCCGCTTCGGCCATATGCTGGGATAGGCGATGGGCCCATCCAGTGTCGCGCGGCTTGGCCCCGATGGGCTGCTGCGTTTCCAGGGTGGCGTTTATCGTTGCGCCATCGGCAAGGGTGGCAGGCGGGCCGATAAGCGCGAAGGGGATGGCGCAACACCGGTGGGCCTATTGCCACTACGCCGTGTTTTGTATCGCGCTGATCGTCTGACCCCGCCGCGCGCCGCGGTGCCGGTGGCACCCATCGCCCCCGATGATGGCTGGTGCGATGATCCAACCCATGCCGATTACAATACGCACATCCGCCTGCCGCATTCCGCGCGGCATGAAGAACTTTGGCGCGCGGATGAAATCTACGATGTGATTGGCGTGCTCGGCTGGAATGACGCGCCAGTGGCGCGCGGGCGGGGCAGCGCGATTTTCCTGCACCTCGCGCGCCCAGGCTTTAGCCCGACCGAGGGCTGCATCGCGCTGGAGCAGCGTGATCTTCTGCGCGTATTGGCAGAAGGGCTGATGGCGATTGAGGTTATGGGGTGAGGCCTGCGACACCGGGTCATGCTAACCCGATGCCGCAGACAAGGCGCGATCTTCAGCTTCTGACCAGATTGCAGCCGCCCTCATTCAGTGGGCGGAAGGCCTTATCGGCTTCGGTGGTTTGCAAAAGCTTGTAGTAATCCCATGGGCCACGGCTTTCTTCGGGCTTTTTCACCTCAAACAGGAAGGATGGATGGATCTTCCGCCCATCCGCACGAATGCTGCCAGGCCCAAAGGCATCATCATCCGTTGGCATCGCCTTCATGCGCGCGACAGCGGCCGCACCATCCGCCTTGGCGGCGGCAACGCCCATATCGGCCACTGCCTTCAGGTAGTGCAAAGCGCCTGCATAAGTACCGGCATGGGTGCTGGCAAAGCCGGCATTGCCGATTTGGGGGCGCATGCGCTGCGTAAGCGCGCGGGTGCGGTCATTCAAATCCCAATAGAA
>VGDM01000112.1 GCA_016869715.1 Alphaproteobacteria bacterium | reverse complement strand
ACCTGCTGGGTGCGCTGGAGGCTGAGATCGCCGCGTTTGTCGAGCGATACAACCACCAGCGCTACCACGAAAGCCTGAGCAACCTGACCCCCGCCGATGCCTATTTCGGCTGGGGGCAGGCCATCCTACTGGACCGTGTGCGCATCAAGCGCAGAACCATCCAGCACCGCCGCTTGATGCATCACCAAAAGGCAGCCTAACCTTAAACCCAGATGGGCCAGATACTCCGGCACAAAGACCGCCAATTGGTCTCAAATGATTTGACGACGGACAAATTGCGTCTGCTGCCGGAAAGATTGGGGGGTTGAATAGGTCGGCACCAGCCGCAGCGGCGACAGCGCCCGCACCTGCGCCGCCAAGGCGATAAAGATTTTTGCCCTTACTGAGACTGGCAGGAAAATTCTTGGGCCTGACGCATAATTTTCCCTTGCGTCACCGCCCCGCTTGCCCCATAAGCCGAAATTGTTGACCCAAGATCAGAATCCCCTGATCACCCTGGTCATCTGCTGGCTGGAAGGAGCCCTACTATGGAAGCTCTCGTCCAACCGGGGATGGTCTCGGATTTGCCGAGCGACACCCGGAATACCGACGAAGACGTCTCGGCCCATGCCGAGAAGGATTATTTCGTTCAGCGTGACGGTCTGCGCTACGCCGGGACGCATCTGATCGTGGATTTGTGGGGGGCGACCAATCTGGACGACCCCAACCACATTGATGCGGTGCTGCGTGAAGGGGCGCTCGCCACCGGGGCGACAATCCTTCACGGGCATTTCCATCATTTCTCGCCCAATGGCGGGGTTTCCGGCGTGCTGGTGCTGGCGGAAAGCCATGTGTCCATCCACACCTGGCCGGAACGCGATTACGCCGCACTTGATATATTCGTCTGCGGTGATTGCGATCCCTATAAGGCGATCCCGGCGCTGAAGCGCGGCTTCCTGCCGGAGCGCGTGCAATTGGCTGAACATAAGCGCGGCCTGATCGGCTGATTGCCACTCATTGTCGTTTGCATGGGGCCGGGTGGCAGCACCCGGCCTTTCTCATGAAAGGATGCCACCATGGCGACCGATAGCTGGATCAATGAAACCCTTTATGCCGCCTGGGGGCAGCGTTTTCGCGTGAAGCGCGAATTGGCTCGCGTGCAATCGGATTTTCAGGATATTGTTGTGTTTGAAAGCGAAACCCATGGCCGTGTGCTGCTGCTGGATGGCGTGGTGCAGATCACCGAAGACGATGAATTCGTCTATCAGGAAATGATCACCCATGTGCCCATCCTGGCCCATGGCGCAGCCAAGCGCGTGCTGATCATCGGTGCTGGCGATGGTGGCGTGCTCAAGCGCGTGTTGCAGCATTGCGGTGTGGAAAAAGCCGTGATGGTTGAAATTGATGGCGAGGTCGTTCGGCTTTCCAAGGAATTCCTGCCCTCCATCGGCGGCAATGCCTGGGACGACCCGCGCGCCGAGGTGATCATCGGCGATGGCATTGATTATGTGCGTGTGGCGCCTGCCGGAAGCTTCGATGTGATTATCGTCGACAGCACGGACCCGATCGGTGTGGGTGAGGTGCTGTTCACTGATGAATTCTACGCCAATGCGGCGCGCATTCTCTCGCCGCGTGGCTTGATCGTCAATCAATGCGGCGTGCCCTTCATGCAGGCTGAGGAATTGCACGAGACATCCCGCCGGCGCGCAAAATCCTTCCGTGATAATTGGGCCTATGTGGCGGCGGTGCCGACCTATGTCGGCGGCTTCATGACGCTTGGTTGGGCGGCGAAGGATGAGTCCTGCCGTGCGGTGGCGACAAATGAAATCCGCCGCCGTGCCGAAGCTTCGGGCATTTTGGGCATCACGCGCTATTGGTCGCCAGAAATCCACACCGGCGCGTTCCACCTGCCGCCCTATATTGCGGGAAATCTGCCGGGCGCCTAGACTATGTTGCGTTCACATGGGTTCATGCAACCCGCTCCAAGTAACCTTTGATTTAATCCTGCCCTCTTGGTCTATGATTGATTTTCTGAGTCTATTGTGCCTCGGTCATTCATCCCTTGAGCGCGACCCCCATGCAGCAAAAAAGCCTCTCGAGCCTCGGCTTTG
>VGDM01000111.1 GCA_016869715.1 Alphaproteobacteria bacterium | reverse complement strand
ACAGAAGCCGGCGCAACATAGCCCTGGCAATAGACAGGCAAGCCAGTGCCGATCACGCCCGCGCCATCGCGCACCACGCCATCCGTCACCAGGCCAGCGACACCCTTCTTCGCCATGCGCGCGCACAGGATATCACCGAAAATCCCAGCCGCCTTGCTGCCCATTGCGTCAGCCACCGCAACGCAACCTTCCGGCATGTCTTCAATCGCCGCACGCGTGGAACGTGGTGAGGACCAGCTATCCACCGTCGCCAAATCTTCGCGCGTCGGCGTGAAGCGGAGCGTGAAGGCAGGCCCCACAATGCGGCGGCGGTCGCCCTGCACGATCGGGTTTGATCCCGCGATGTAGCAAAACCGCACCCCCTTCTTCAGCAGCACGGTTGTCAGCGTTGCAGTGGTCACCGCTTCAAGCGCGGTCTTTTGGGCGGGGGTCAGGGCCATGGGTGCATCCTTTTAAATTCTCGCGCCCCAATACAGCCTCAGCGCCATCGGGCAAGATGCGGCGCCCTAGTTGCGCGACCAGCCAATCCGCCCCATGGCACCACAGCCGGCGCAATCGGGCTTCCAGGCGCCATGTTCCGCGCCACAGGCTTCGCAACGCCAGCGCGGCGCGCCAGCGGCATTGGCCGCTTCACGCAGCCAGGCAGACTCGGCCGCGCGGCCCTCGGCGCTATCGCCATGCTCGGCGCGTTCCAATTCCGCCAAAAGCAGAAAGGCGCGCCGATCCGTCGCACCGCTATGCACCAGGCCATCCAATTCACTGCGCGCCCGGCCCGTGAGCCCCGCTGCCAGCGCAACCCTAGCCATCAAAAGCCGTGCTTCGGGATGGGTGGGGTTGCGATGCGTTAGGTCTTCCACTGCCTTCACGCGCGCCAATGGCGCCGGGACAGCCTCAAGCCAGGCTGCGCCCAAATCCGGATGCGGCGCGGCATTCCAGGCCGCTTCCAAGACACTGCGCGCACGGCGCTGGCTGCCTGCCGCCATCAACCGCGCGGCCTGCGCCAAAGCCGCTGGCGCAAATTTCACATCCGCCGCGACCGCTTGCTTTTCCAATTCCGCTGCCTTGGAGGCATCGGGTTCCGCGGCTGCGGCTGCCAGCGCAAAGGCAGCGCGCGGGCCATCCGGCGGACAAAGCGCCAGCGCTTCCCGCCAATCCCGCGTGCGTTCCGCAAGCAGCCGGCGTTCCTCACGGAGCCAGGCCGCACCAGGTTGTGCTGCCTCGGCCTCCCGCGCCAAGCGCTGGGCTTCGGGCCAATCCCCGCGCTGCATGGCTTGCCGGAGCAGCCCGCGCAGCCCGAGGAAACGCGCCGAGGGATCTTCCGACAATTTTTTGAAAATCGCGCCTGCTGCGTCTTCCTTGCCGGCGAGTTTTTCGGCCTCGGCTGCCAGCAACAGGGTTTGCGGCGTATCGCCCAAAAGTGTGCGCGCGCGGCGGGTTTCTTCCAGGGCGCGCGGGGCGGTGCCGGCACCAAGCGCGATGAGCGCGCGAGTGATGGCCAGATCACCATCCGCCCGGCGCCGCCCGGCACGGCGGAGCCCCATCCTGCCCGGCACACCGCGAGACCACGCCCATAGCCGTAAAGCGCCATGCAGCAGAATAAAACCCAGCGCCAGAAGCGCAGCCGCCACCGGCACGGGCAGGCCGATCCAGAACTCACCGGCGCGGATTTCAACCGTGCCGCCCAGCCTGAGCAACCAAAGCGTAATCGCGGCGACACCAATCAGCGCTGCCAATAGCAAAAGCGCCCTGCGCATGGCGCGTCAGCCCCCGGCCAGGGTGATGATGGCCGCGCGTGCCGCGAGCAGTGCCTGCGCTTCCGCTTCCCAGGGGCCAAGCGCTGCTCGGGCCGCGGGTGGCAGGGACGAAAGCCTGCCCAAGGCGCCGGGTAGATCGCCCGCTTCCAGGGCGCGGCGTGCCGCTTCCAGGGCGGCGGCGGCCTCATCGCCCCAAATGATGGTCTCACCGCGCCTGATGGTGATCAGCCCGGCCAGCCGGGCAGAGGCGCTTTCCAGAATGGATTGCCCTTCACGCGTCGGTTCACTCGCGGCACGCGCCGCGCGGGCGGCATCTTCAAACGCGAGGCGAAGTGCGAC
>VGDM01000110.1 GCA_016869715.1 Alphaproteobacteria bacterium | reverse complement strand
CACATTAGCCCAACGGAGGCATCACATGACCGAAATCAAACCCCATGCCGCCCATTGGGGCAGCTTTGACGCGGTGGTGGAAAATGGCCGGCTGGTGGGCGTGAAGCCCTTCCATCGGGACCCTTTCCCCGGTTCGCTGATCGAAGCCGTGCCTGATGCGGTGCATAGCGCGGCGCGGATTGATCGCCCCTATGTGCGCAAGGGTTGGCTGGAAGGCCGCCGGCGCGGCGCCTTGCGGGGCGGTGATCCCTTTGTGCCGGTATCCTGGGACAAGGCAGTGCGGCTGATGGCGGAAGAAACCCGCCGGGTGCGCGCCGAAGCCGGGCCGAAATCCATCATGGGCGGGTCCTATGGTTGGTCGTCAGCCGGGCGGTTCCATCATGCGCGCAGCCAGTTGCAGCGCTTTCTGGGATTGGGCGGAGGCTATACCGGGCAGGTCAATGCCTATTCCTATGCGGCGGCGCAGGCGCTGCTGCCGCATATCCTTGGCACCAATGAAGTACTGCTTGGCAAGGTCACCGATTGGGCGGCGATTACGCGCTATTCCAAGGTGATGTTGTGCCTGGGTGGCCTGCCCATCCGCAATGGCTATGTCACCTCAGGCGGGGCGGGCCAGCACAGCAATGAAATGAATTTGCGCGCCGCCGCCGAAGCCGGGCTGCGCTTTCTGCAAATCTCCCCCGCAGGGGCCGATGTGCCGGATTGGGCCGGCGCGGCATGGACCCCGATCCGCCCCGGCACGGATACTGCGCTATTGCTCGCGATGGCCTATGAAATCCTGGCACGCGGGTGGGAGGATGAGAACTTCCTCGCGACCCATTGCGTCGGTTGGGACAAGCTCCGCGCCTATATCACGGGCGAAAACGATGGCGTGGCGAAAACGCCGGAATGGGCGGCGCCTATCACCACCATCCCGGCCGAGACCATTCGCAAGCTCACCGCCGAAATCGCGACCCAGCCGGCGATGCTGACCGCAACCTGGTCCTTGCAGCGCGCCGATTATGGGGAGCAACCCTATTGGATGCTGACCGCACTCGCCGCCATGCTCGGGCTGATCGGCAAGCCAGGCCAGGGTGTCGCTTTCGGTTACGGCAGCGTGAATGGCATGGGCCATCCCAGGCGCGAAGTGCCAAGCTTTGCCATGCCAGCAACGCCCAACCCGACTGGCTTCTTCATCCCGGTCGCGCGCATCACGGAAATGCTGGAAAACCCGGGCGGTGATCATCACTTCAATGGCCGCGTGCTGCAATTCCCCGATACGCGCATCATCTGGTGGGCCGGCGGCAATCCCTTCCATCACCATCAGGATTTGAACCGCATGCTGCGCGCCTGGGCGCAGGCGGAAACCATCATCGTGCAGGAACCCTGGTGGACATCGCTTGCGCGCCACGCCGATATCGTGCTGCCCGCCACCACCACGCTGGAACGCAATGATATCGCAAGCAGCGGGCGCGACCGATTCCTGCGCGCCATGCACAAAGCCATCGAACCGGTCGGTCAGGCGCGCAATGACCACGACATGCTCGCCGATATCGCGGAAGAATTGGGCTACCGCGAACGCTTCACCGAACAGCGCAATGAAGAAGCCTGGCTGCGCCATTTATTCGAAGCCTGGCGCCGCCATTGCGCGCGCATGGGCCAGGAAACACCTGACTTCGACATCTTCTGGGAAAAGGGTTTTTGGGAAGCCGATGCACCCGCACGCGGTGAGGAATATACCCAATTCGCCGATTTCGCCGCTGACCCCGAAAACAACCCACTCGACACACCTTCCGGCAAGGTGGAGCTGTTCAGCGAAACCATCGCAAGCTTCGGCTATGATGACGCGCCGGGCCATCCGGTCTGGATCGCGCCGCGTGAATGGCTGGGCGCGGCGGAAGCCAAGCGCCACCCCTTGCATCTGCTGTCCTTCCAACCCGCCACACGCCTGCATGGGCAATTGGATACCGGGCGCGTTGCCGCCGCGAACAAGATCGCGGGGCGGGAGCCCATCATGCTCAATCCGGAAGACGCTGCCGCGCGTGGCTTGAAGGATGGCGATATTGTGCGCGTCTTCAATGATCGCGGTGCCTGCCTTGGCGGCTTGCGGCTTGATCCTGGCCTAATGCGCGGCGTTGCCATGA
>VGDM01000109.1 GCA_016869715.1 Alphaproteobacteria bacterium | reverse complement strand
GTACGATGCCAGATCGTGCCTTCACGAGACCGGTGAGGAATTGAAAGGATTCAGGGGTCATGTTTTTGCACCCGCCAATTTGAAGATTTCGAGAACACGTTCCGCCAATATTTCCGGCGGTGATTGCAGGCTGGCGACGCCGGCGCGCGAAACCGCCCCCGGCATGCCCCAGACCACAGAACTTGCTTCATCCTGCGCGAAAACTGCGCCGCCCTTGGCAACAAGGCCGCGGCAGCCTTCCAGCCCATCCTGCCCCATGCCGGTCAGGATCACGGCAAGCACACGCCCGGAACAAATGCGCGCAGCACTATGCACCATGGGGTCCACTGAAGGACGGCAGTAATTCACCGGCGGCCCGGTATCGAGCCGCGTGACGAGCGTATCACCAGCACCGCCTTCGATAATCAGATGATGATCACCGGGCGCAAGATAGATGCGACCACGCTGCATCACCTCGCCATTCTTGGCCTCGGCACAGGGCATGACGCCAAGCTTATCCAAATGATCGGCAAGCATGGTGGTGAAACCCGCCGGCATATGCTGCACAATCGCCACGGGGATTGGCAGCGGGCGGAGATGCTTGAAGAACGCAGCCAAAGCCTGCGGCCCGCCCGTGGAACTGCCGACCGCAAGCAGGCGCGGCGGCAGCATGGGCCTGGCCGTAGCGCGCGAGATGGGCCGCGCGATGACCGGTGCGGGCGGCGGCGGGCGTAGCCTTTGCACGGGCGTACGCCGCATGCGCGCCCAGCCTTGCACCTTGGCGATCAATTCATCGCGAAAGACAGGACTGGCCGCGCCACCCAGTGAGCCCTGCGGCTTTGGCACATAATCCACCGCACCCGCCCGCAAGGCCGCCATGGCCGCTGCCGCGCCGCGCTGCGTCAGCGCACTGGCAACGATGATGGCCGTGCCCGGCGCCTGCTTCAGGATCAGTGGTATTGCAGTCATGCCATCCATGACCGGCATTTCCAGATCCAGCAGCACAACTTGTGGCTTGGTCACCGCCAGCGCCGAAAGCGCGGCCTGCCCATCACCAGCGCGATGCACAATCCTGATGCTGGGATCGGACTCCAGAATGCGCGCCATGATGCCGCGCTGTACAGCGCTGTCGTCGCACAGCATTACGCGCACTGGTTCCGTCATGGTGGCGGTTGCCGAAAAATTCACGCTGAATCCGAAAGCAGGCCAGCCTGGACGAATTTATCGTGCAGGATTCCAGCATCGAAAGGCTTCATGATATATTCCTGCGCGCCCGCCGCAAGCGCTTCCACAATACGGTCGATCCCGGCTTCCGTCGTGCAAAGCACCACAATCGGCTCAGAAGGCCCGTGTTCCGCGCGCACCTGCTTCAGGAATTCCAGCCCATCCATGACTGGCATGTTCCAATCCAGCAACACGGCTTCTGACATGTCTGTCCGGCAGGAAACCAGCGCCTCTGCACCGTCCTTGGCTTCACGCACCGTGAAGCCAAAGCCTTCCACAATGCGCCGCGCGGCGCGCCTTACCACCGGGCTATCGTCAACGATGAGGCATGAGCGATTTTGCATGATTTCAATCATCCGATATTGAGAAGACGTTCGACATCCAACATGACAATCAGACGGTCTTCTTCGCGATAAACACTAAGGGACACATCGCGCCAAAGCGCATCAAGCGTTGGCGGGTTGGGACAGATTCCTGCCGAAGGTAGGGGAATCACTTCACCCACTTGATCAACGATCAGGCTGTATAATTCGCCGCCCTGTTCGACCACCACACTCATGGCCTTATCGGCATTATCGGCTTGCGGCAGGCCAAGGCGGCGGCGCAGATCAATCGTGGTCACAATGCGCCCGCGCAGATTAAGGCCACCGGCAACTTCCGCTGGCGCCAGCGGAATGGGCGTGATGGCTTGCGGCCCCAGCACATCGCGCACCAGCAGCACGGGAATGCTGCAGGTCTGCCCGGCTACAGTCAGGGTCAGAAAGACTTCATCTTCCCGTTCTGCCAATGCGAGCGCGGCAATGGCAGGGCCGGAACGCTGGGTTTCGCTGATGCTTTGCATTATCCCCTCCTCAGGCGGCAATCGGTGAGTTCAGGCAATCGCGCAGCGAAGACAGCAGCGCATCCCGGTCATATTTCGCGACGTAATCGGTAAAGCCGGCTTCCCGCCCGCGTGCGACATCTTCAGGTTCCGCGCGGGATGAAA
>VGDM01000108.1 GCA_016869715.1 Alphaproteobacteria bacterium | reverse complement strand
CATGCGCCGAGCCACAACTTTTGTGTAGACTGCATCGGACGCCATATTTTCGACATTGTGGCAATAGCCGCAACCTTGCTCGGGCGCGATCCATTCCGTCATGGCCAGCATGAGGCGGTTGAACTGCGCTTCACTCAGGTCGCGTAATACCTGCACATTCTCATAGACCTCATGCGCCCTTGGGCCCGTTGTATCGGCAGCCTCCGATGCTTCCGGCGCCCGATTAGCCGCAAGCAGCGCCGGCAGGGTGCGCGGGTTTTCCACCTCACCCATCGAAAGCCCGCGGAAGCCACCCTGCGTTGACAGTACCGGAGGGCGCTCGAAGGTGGTGACGAAGATCACCCCGGAAAGCAACGCCGCCACAAAGGCAGCGATACTGAGTGAAAACCTGTTCATCGCGGCGCTCCTTGTAAGGTAGAAGGATCGACAGCGGGTGTCCAAGGCATGGTATAGGCTGGCGCAAAGTGCCGGTCCACCGCCCAGAGATACCAATTGTCAACGACAGTCCCGGTCAGCAGAATGCCGATCCCGCCTGTGACGGGGCAGAGGAAGGCAAACCACCAGGCCCAGCGGTGGATGCTCTCGAAAGTCGCATTGAAGCCCATTGTCCAGCGCCAGAACAAGCCGCCGCGTTCCGCCGCAGTGCCACGATCCAAAGTCTGTTCGATTTCGCGCTCACCGCCATAGCGCCCAAGGGCGAGGATCGTTGCCGCATGCATTGCAAACAGCAGCACTGAGCCATAAAGGAAAACAATGGAAAGCGCGTGGAACGGGTTGTAGAACAGGTTGCCGTAGCGGATCGAAAAGGCCGCGGTCCAATCCAGGTGTGGAAAGATGCCAAAGGGCACAGCCTCACTCCAGCTACCCATGGCAAGTGGCCGGATAAAGCCCAACACCAGATAGAGCCAGATTGCGCCGGCAAAGGCCCAGGCGACATGCGTGCCCATGCCAAGCTGGCGTGCACGGCGATAGGTACGGACCCACCAGAGCAAGATGGAGAGAGTCAGGAAGAAGCCTGCCACCACCCACCAGCCACCCTTGTTCAGTGGTGGAATGCGCATGCCATATTCGGGCGGCGGCGGTTCAAGCGCCAACCAAAAAAGCTGACGGATGAATTCACTGATATTCCAATTCACCGAGGCCAGCATATTGAGCCCGATGATTTCAAAGGCGATGAACCCAAAGAGTAGTGAGAGAATGCCAAGATAGCCCAAATAGACTGGACCGATCTGTGCATCACCAAAGCGCCCAAAGAGATGCACTTCCCGCGGTGTGCGTTCGCGTGGTGAATTATCCGCAGGCAGCGGCACACCAGGGTAAGGTGCGGGTCCGCGCACCTGAATCCGAGTGAAGATATTTTGATATTCGGCCATGGGATTTTTCCCTCCCTCGCCTAGCGCCAAATCGGCAGGTTAAGCCACCAGCCCCACCATTCAGGCCAGCCGCGCGTCCAGAAAGGACCACTGATCACGATGCAGACCGCACTCCAAAAACCGGCCGACAGCGCCAGGAAAAGACCAAGCCGGTGAATACCAAGCGTGCCGATCGAATAGCCGATGAAGTCACGGAAGAAGGTATTCTCATGCTCTGGAGTCTTGACCGGTTCACCTTCCGGCGGATTGAGCGCCGAGAGAACCAATGCACCATGCAGCGACAGTGCCAATACCGTGGTGAAGAAGAAGGTCACCGCGATCATATGCGCTGGATTGTAATGGAAATGCAGATATTGATAACCGACATTGGAGACCCAATCGAGGTGACTCCAAATGCCGTAGGGGAAGCCGTGTCCCCATGCGCCCATCAGCACCGGCCGGATCACGACCAGCGTGATATACGCAAAAACCGCAACGCCAAAAGCGATAGGGATATGATAACCCATGCCAAGCTTGCGCGAGATTTCTGCCTGCCGCAGCGCCCAGGACACAAAGGCGCCGATCGCACAGATGGTGATCATCTGCCACAACCCGCCTTCGCGCATTGGCGCAAGGCGCAGACCATATTTCAGATCCGGCGGCGCGATATTGATCAGCCAAGGATTCCAAGTCCCGCCGATCGCCGCGCCGTAGAGGATCAGGGCGGTTCCGACAAAGCTGAAAAACGCAGCTGTCACGCCAAAGAACCCAACATAGAAAGGCCCTATCCAGAAATCGAATAGGTCGCCCCCTATCAGGGTTCCGCCGCGGACGCGGTATTTCCGCTCAA
>VGDM01000107.1 GCA_016869715.1 Alphaproteobacteria bacterium | reverse complement strand
CTATGGCGAGATCAAGAAGCCGGAAACCATCAATTACCGCACCTTTAAGCCGGAGCGGGACGGGCTTTTCTGTGCGCGCATCTTTGGCCCGATCAAGGATTATGAGTGCCTTTGCGGCAAGTATAAGCGGATGAAGTTCCGCGGCATCATTTGCGAAAAATGCGGCGTGGAAGTGACCTTGGCCAAGGTGCGCCGCGAACGCATGGGCCATATCGAATTGGCGAGCCCGGTTGCGCATATCTGGTTCCTGAAGTCCCTGCCATCGCGCGTGGGGCTGATGGTGGATATGTCGCTGAAGGAGCTTGAAAAGATTCTCTATTTCGAAAGCTATGTGGTGCTGGAACCGGGCCTCACGGACCTGAAGCTGCACCAGCTTTTGAACGAGGATCAGTATCAGGCGAAGCTGGATGAATTCGGTGAGGATTCCTTCAGCGTCGGCATCGGCGCGGAAGCCGTGAAGCAGATGTTGGGCGGGATTGAGCTTCAGAAGGAAGGCGTGACGTTGCGCGCCGAATTGAAGGAAGCGACATCGGAAGCCAAGCGCAAGAAGCTTGTGAAGCGGCTGAAGCTGTTGGAAGCCTTCGCCGAATCGGGTGCGCATCCGCAATGGATGATTCTGGATGTGGTGCCGGTCATTCCGCCGGAACTCCGCCCGCTGGTGCCGCTCGATGGGGGGCGCTTTGCGACATCGGATCTGAATGATCTCTATCGCCGCGTGATCAACCGTAACAACCGCCTGAAGCGGCTGATTGAATTGCGCGCACCTGATATCATCGTTCGCAATGAAAAGCGCATGTTGCAGGAATCGGTGGATGCGCTGTTTGACAATGGCCGGCGCGGTCGCGCGATTACGGGTGCCAATAAGCGACCGCTGAAATCGCTATCCGATATGCTGAAGGGCAAGCAGGGCCGCTTCCGTCAGAACCTGCTCGGCAAGCGCGTGGATTATTCTGGCCGTTCGGTGATTGTGGTGGGGCCGGAATTGAAGCTCCATCAATGCGGCCTACCAAAGAAGATGGCGCTGGAGCTCTTCAAGCCGTTCATCTACTCCAAGCTGGAAAAATACGGTCACGCCACCACCATCAAGGCCGCAAAGCGGATGGTGGAAAAGGAACGCCCCGAAGTATGGGATATTCTTGAGGAGGTGATCCGCGAACACCCGGTGCTCCTGAACCGCGCGCCGACTTTACACCGTTTGGGCATTCAGGCGTTTGAGCCTGTTTTGATTGAAGGCAAGGCGATTCAGCTTCACCCGCTGGTCTGCACCGCCTTCAACGCGGATTTCGACGGCGACCAGATGGCAGTGCATGTCCCGCTCAGCCTGGAAGCGCAGTTGGAAGCGCGTGTCTTGATGATGTCCACCAACAACATCCTGAGCCCGGCGAATGGCAAGCCCATCATCGTGCCGAGCCAGGATATTGTCTTGGGGCTGTATTACCTCAGCCTGGAAACCCCGGAATTCCGCGCGGTGCAAAAGCGTGTGGATGAGGTGCGGGCGCTGATTGAAAGCGCCGGCGCCAAGGGTGGCAAGAACCTGACAACGGAAGAGACCGAGTCGCTGAAATTCCGCCCGCAAATCTTCCGTGGCCTGCGTGAAATTGAACAGGCTTTGGCGAATGGGCTGATCGCACCGCATTCTGCCGTGCATGCGCGGGTCGATATCGGCGTTGAAAATGGCGGACCGGCGACGGTTCTGACCACGCCTGGGCGCATGATGATTGCGGATTTGCTGCCTTCACACCCGCAGCTGCCTTATGCGCTGGTGAACCGACAGCTCACGAAGAAGAATATCTCGGATGTGATTGACGCGGTATATCGCCATTGCGGCCAGAAGGAGAGCGTGATCTTCGCTGACCGTCTGATGGGGCTTGGCTTCCGTCATGCGGCGCACGCGGGAATTTCCTTCGGCAAGAACGACATGGTGGTGCCTGACGACAAGAAGGGCATGATCGAACGCACCAAGGCCGAGGTGAAAGAATTCGAACAGCAATACCTGGATGGCCTGATCACTGCTGGTGAGCGTTACAACAAGGTGGTTGATGCCTGGTCGCGCTGCACGGATGAAGTGGCCGGCGCGATGATGAAGGAAATTCAGCGCCAGGAAATCGGCAAGCCGACCAATAGCGTTTGGATGATGAGCCATTCCGGTGCGCGTGGTTCGCCCGCGCAGATGCGCCAGCTTGCCGGCATGCGCGGCCTGATGGCGAAGCCTTCGGGCGAAATCATCGAACAGCCGATCATCGCCAACTTCAAGGAAGGGCTTTCGGTGCTGGAGTATTTCAACTCCACCCACG
>VGDM01000106.1 GCA_016869715.1 Alphaproteobacteria bacterium | reverse complement strand
AAAGGTCACAATGATGCGCGGCATTTCATTGGCACCAAGCGCTACAATCAGGATTGGTGCCAGGGCCACTTTCGGGATGGATTGCGTGATCACCAGCAGCGGATAGATCGCCGCCGAAATGGTGGGTGAGGAGGCGATCAGCATGGCAAGCGGCAGGCTGATGATGACCGAGGCGAAAAACCCCATCAGCACCGTCCCTAATGTTGCCATGCTATGCCCAAGAAGGTTCGGCCAAACCCCGATGCAGGCCTTCCAGATCGCGCTTGGGGCAGGCAGGATGAATTCCCTGATTTGGAAAACATGCACACTGATTTCCCAAACCAGAAACAGCGCAATGGTGGCACCCCAAGCGGGTAGGCTTGCCAGTAATCTTGCCTTGCGATCAGGCTGCATGGGCGCTACGCCCCTGAAAGATCAGGCGGCGGATATGGGCTGCGCAGCGTTGGAATTCCTCAGTGCCTTCCTGTTCAAAGGCACGCGGGCGCGGCAGCGCGACATTGATGATATCGGCAATGCGACCCGGGCGCGGCGACATCACCACAACGCGGTCCGCAAGCAGAATGGCCTCGGAAATCGAGTGCGTGACGAAAATCACCGCCATTTGCCGTGTGGACCAAAGCCGCAAAAGCTCCAGCGACATTTCCTCACGCGTCAAGGCATCCAGCGCACCGAAGGGCTCATCCATCAGCAGCACGCGCGGTTCCTGCAAAAGCGCGCGGCAAATCGCAACCCTTTGCTGCATGCCGCCGGAAAGCTCTCGCGGTAGTTTCGTCTCAAAACCATTAAGGCCAGCCGTCGCGAGCAGGGCGCGCGCCTTGTCATCGGTTGTCGCATCATGTCGGTGCATGAGCCGCATAGGGAAGGTCACGTTGCGGAGAACATCAGCCCAAGGCAGCAATGTCGCCGCCTGAAAAACCATCGCGGTATCGGTGCGCGGTTCCGTCACCGGCGCCCCATCCAGGATCACCTGGCCTGAACTTGCCGGTACCAGCCCGGCAACCAGCCGAAGCAGCGTGGATTTCCCGCAGCCCGAAGCGCCAACAATGGCAACAAATTCTCCCGGCGCGACATCAAGTGAGATATCGCGCAGCGCTTCCACGGCCGCGCCATCGCGGCCGCGGAAGGTCTTCTGTACCCCGCGAAGATTGATCACGGAAGAAAGCTGAGATCAACCGCTTGGCGATAATCCCAGCTTGACGAAAGTTCCAGGGATGTCGCTACCTGTTGCCAAGTGAAGGCCATACGGTCCTGCGCCTGCCGGCCAAGGCCGGTCTGGCGCTGATGGTCGTTGAACACGTAGCTCATGGTGGCACGAAGCGAGCCCTGGCAATCATCAAGCTCAACCTCTGGGTTGCGCTGGACATGCAGGCGGCAGGCTTGTTCCTGATTTTCATTCGCCCAGGTCATGGCGGAAGTGGCACCACGGAGAAAGCGGCGTACCAGATCAGGATTGCGCTGTATCACTTCATCTGTTGTCATCAGCGTCGTGGCATAAATCGCAAAACCTGTTTCCACGAAGGGCAGAACGACAATTTCCTCACCCGCGCGCCGGGCCGCCTTGTTCTGATAGTAATGATGGATGGCAAAAAACGGCGCTGCTTCCACGCGCTTGGTGATCATCAGCGCGGCCATGGCCGACGCATCGGTATTCACCCATTGAATGCGTTCAGGGATGATCCCAACACGCCGCGCCACCTCCGGGAAGTAAAGCCGATGGCTATTGCCGGGCGTGATGGCAATCCGCTTGCCATCCAATTGCTGGAAGCTGGTGATGCCGGAAGACCGCAGCACGAACATGGAATGCGGCGAATGGGTATAGATCTGCATGATGCTGCGCACCGCCGTATTCTGCCGGGCCCGCGACGCAAGAACTGCGCTGATATCGGCAACCCCAAAAGGTGCCGCGCCTGCGGCAACCTTGTTTACGGTATCGCCAGACCCGTAACCCCTGGCAAGCGACAGATCGATCCCCTGATCGCGCCAAGCGCCCCGTGCCGCGCCAGAGAAATAGGCAGCATGCTCCCCGGTTGGGATCCAATCCAGCAACAATAGTACGCGATCTTGCGCGCGAGCGGGAAGGGTTGAAAGGCAGAAAAGCGCAAACAACAACCCCGCAATGGTCCTGATAACCATCCTCGATCTCCTGCGTTTGAGTGGCTGACTGGCCTTCCCTTTACTCGACGCTAATGCAGGCAAGCGGGGTCGGCAAGAGTGTTGAATGAGGTAAAGGCAAGAAAAGTGAATCTGAAATTGGCATCCATCGCGCCATGCAGCATCAGCTTGCGCCAATGCCTTC
>VGDM01000105.1 GCA_016869715.1 Alphaproteobacteria bacterium | reverse complement strand
ACCTTGCCGGTCGCGCCATCAATCCGTTCAATCCGCCCGCCCGAATAATCCGGCGACTGGCCACTCGGGCGCAGCATCCCCGGTTCTTCATGCCAGGTGAAGCCGCCATTATTGCAAACAAAAAAACTCCCATTCGGCCCCAGCGCCAGGCCATTCGGCGCGCCTTCCACGGTGGCGATCGTGGTCTTGCTGCCATTGGGTGACACTTTCGTGATGCGCCGCGCCTCAATTTCCACCAGCGCCACAGACCCATCGGGCATGGCAACCGGGCCTTCGGGGAAGCGCAGCCCCTCGGCGATGATCTTCAGGTCAGGTGATGCAACATGCACGGCCATGGTTTCCTCCTGCATTGGTTGCCCTGATCATGGCCCTGTTTTGCCCGGCTGCGAAGCCTTGACGGCGGGCTCCTTCGGGGGAAGCCTCCACCCCATGAAAACCGCCCCTGATCCCGTCACGCTCTCGGTCCTCGATAACCGTTTCCGCGCCATTGTTGAGGAAATGGGGGAGGCGATGCTGCGCACCGCCTATTCGCAAATCCTGAATTCCTCGCGCGATTTCTCCATTGCGCTTTGTGATGCCGAAGCGCGGCTGGTGGCGCAGGCGGATCACATCCCGGTGCATGTCGGCGCCATGCCCTTCGCGGTGCAAGCGGTGCGCGATGCCTTTGGCGATAGCGTACAGGAAGGCGATATCTACCTGTTGAACGACCCCTATCATGGCGGGTCGCATTTGCCGGATTTGACTGCCATTGTGCCGGTCTTTGCCGAAGGGCGCTTGGTATTCTGGTCCGTGGTGCGCGCGCATCACACGGATATCGGTGGTGCGACCCATGGCGGCTATAATCCCGGCGCCACCGAGATTTGGCAGGAAGGGTTGCGCGTGCCGCCCATTTTGCTGGGCCAAGGTCGCCTGCCGCGCGAAGATTTGGTGCGCATGATCATCACCAATACGCGGTTGGCGCGCGATGTGCGCGGTGATTTGATGGCGATGATCGGTGCCGCGCATCTCGGCGAAAAACGCCTGCTGTCGGTGCTGGCGCGCTATGGCGCGGATACCACTGTGGCGGCGGTGGATGCCATTTTGAAGCTGGCTGAAGCGCATACGCGGCGCATCATTTCCACTTGGGCCGATGGCACCTGGTTGGGTGAGGCATTTCTGGATGATGATGGCTTTGGCGGCCAGGATATCGCCATTCGTGCGCGCGTGACGAAACAGGGCGATCATCTGACCGTTGACCTCACGGAAAGCGCGCCGCAAACGCCTGGCTTCGTCAATTCATCCTATCCCAATATGGCGAGTGCGGTGCGCATGGCATTCGCCTTCCTACTTGACCCCGAAGTGGCAAAGAATGATGGCTGCTTCCGGCCACTCACCATCAAGGCACGCGAAGGTACGGTGGTCTGGGCCGCCGAGGGCGCGCCTGTGACAATGTGCACATCACATTGTTCGAATGAGATTGTGGAGGCGGTGGTGAAGGCGCTGGCGAACGCCTGTCCGGATCGCGCCATGGGCGGTTGGGGTCGGCGCTTTCGTGTGGCGATCAAAGGGCGCGATCCGCGCCGGCCGGGGCGCTTTTTTGTTTGGCACATGTTCCATGCGCGGCCAGGAGGCGGCGGTTCATCGGGCGGCGATGGTTGGTCCACGGCTGGCGAATGGCATTCCGCCGGCGGTTTGAAATTTGGCAGCGTGGAAATGGCAGAAGCGCGCTTCCCGCTTTATTTCGCGCGTCATGAATTCCGCCCCGGCAGCGCGGGCGATGGCACTTATCGCGGCGGGCTTGGTGGCGACTTGCTGCTGAAGTTGGAAACCGATGGCCCGGCAGTGGCGAATACCGCCGGCGATGGCGTGCGTTACGGCGCGGCGGGGATGCTGGGTGGGCAGGATGGCGCACCGCATCATTATCGGCTGGAACGCGCCGATGGCAGCGCGCGGGATTTGCGCACCAAGGAAGTCGGCATTCTCTTGGCGCCTGGGGATCAATTGCATGTGCTTTCCGGCGGCGGCGGCGGTTGGGGGCCACCTGACAAACGTGATCCCGCTGCGCGTGCAGATGATGCGGCGGAGGGTTTGGTATGACCTACCGTATTGGCGTTGATGTCGGCGGGACTTTCACCGATGTGGTCTGTGTCGCCGCTGATGGCACCACAACGCTTGCCAAGGCGGCTAGTACGCCCGCGGATCAATCCGAAGGTGTGGTCGCGGGTTTGGCGGTTCTCGCGGAAACACTTGGCGTCACGCTTGCTGATCTGTTGTGGCAGACGGAGCGCATCGTCCATGGCACCACCGTTGCCACCAATGCGCTGTTGGAACGCAAAGGGGCGAAGATTGCGATGCTCAGCACGGAAGGGCATCGCGATGTGATCGAAATGCGTGAAGGGCTGAAGCCTGAACGATACAATATGCGCCTGCCCGCCGCGCCGGCGCTGGTGCCGCGCCGCTTGCGGCTTGCGGTGCGCGAAAGGCTGCGCCCGGATAGGCGGGTGGAAGTGCCGCTGGATCACGCCTCCCTCAATGCCGCCATCGCGCAATTGCGCGCGGAAAAGGTCGAGGCGGTCGCGGTATGTTTCCTCCATTCCTGGCGCGATGCGCGGCATGAAAACGA
>VGDM01000104.1 GCA_016869715.1 Alphaproteobacteria bacterium | reverse complement strand
ACCAAGTCAGCGGCTTCGGCGAGCAAGGCATCCTCCGCACCGCCCGCCACCCATTCGCGGCCTTCTTCAATCAATGCGGGGACCGCGAGGGGCGAGACACGCGAAAGCGCCCGGTGCGTGATGCGCCCCTGAATGCGCGCGAGAAGGGAAGCGATGCGCGCCACATCCGTGAGCCCCCGCGCGGCTTCTTCCCGCGTGGCGCGGAGCAATATGTGGTCCGGTTCATGCCGGCGCAGCACATCATAGATCAGATCGGCATTCATCGTCATTTGCCGGCCGGATTTCTCTGCCTCCTGATGGTGTTTTTCCAGCAAGCCCGCAATGGTCGCGATATTGCGGAAACTCCGCCGTAGCATGGAAGATTCCGCGAGCCATTCCTCCATCTCATCGCCCAATATGTCTTCGGCGAATAGCCGTTCAACGCCGATCGGTTCGAAGGCGGACCAGATCGCCAGCACATAATCCGTCCCTACATAGCCAAGTGGCCCCATGCCGAGGCGTTCCATGCGTTTCGTTACCAAAAGCCCGAGCGTTTGATGCGCCAAGCGGCCTTCAAAAGTATAGGCGACCAGGAACCAGCGCCTGCCGCGCGGGAAGGTTTCAACCAAAAGTCCATCGCGCGGCGGCAACTCACTCCGCAGGCTTTGCAGCGTCAGCCATTCCTGCACGGGTGCGGGTAGATGCGCCCAGCGTGAAGGATCATGCAAAATCGTACGCACCCGTACGGCAAGCCAGGTGGTGAGCGGCATGCGGCTGCCGGCATAAACCGGCACGCGCGGTTCATTGCCGCCTCCGGGGCTGACAATCACCGCCGCCGGATCAAGCCTTTCATAGCGCACCACCTGACCGGCAAACAGAAAGCAATCGCCGGCGGTAAGGGTGGAGACGAACCATTCCTCCACCTCCCCCAAAGTGCCGCCACCGCGCAGCCGCACCTTGATCATCGGGGTTTCGACAATGGTGCCAAGGTTCAGGCGGAATTGCCGCGCCACACGCGCATCGCGGATATGCAGCCGGCCTTCCGAATCGCGAAACAGCCGACGAAAACGCTCATAAGCTGCCAGCGCATAGCCACCATCTTCGACAAAACGCACCACATCATCGAAATCGCGCCGCGAGAGCGCCGCATAGGGCGCGGCGCGAATCACTTCGGCGTAAAGTTCATCGGGATGAAACGGCGCGTTGCACGCCATGGCGAGTATATGCTGCGCCAGCACATCAAGCCCGCCGGGACGTGGTGGGTCGCCATCCAATTCGCCAGCGGCAGCGGCTTCCATGGCGGCGACGCATTCAATCACCTCAAACCGATTGGCCGGCACCAGCGCAGCACGCGATGGCTCATCCATGCGGTGATTGGCGCGGCCAACACGCTGCAACAAGCGCGCAACACCCTTGGGCGCGCCGATCTGGATCACCTGATCAACATCGCCCCAATCAATACCGAGATCCAGTGAGGCAGTGGCAACCACCGCGCGCAGCTTGCCCGCCGCCATGGCCGCTTCCACCTTGCGGCGTTGATCAATTTCCAGGCTGCCGTGATGGAGCGCGATGGGCAGCGAAGCCTCATTCAGGCGCCATAATGCAGCGAAGCAAAGCTCCGCCTGGGCGCGGGTATTGACGAAAACAATGGTGACGCGTGCGGCTTCGATGCGCTGATAGACCTCTGGCATCGAAGCCAGGCCCATATGCCCGCCCCAGGGCAAACGGCCTTCCGGTAATTGCAGATCAAAAACCGGCGCGGCGCCGCCTTCCGCTGTTATCAATCGGACTGATTTTGCCCGCGCATCCGGCGCCAGCCAGGCGCGCAAGGCTACCGGCACGGCGACGGTTGCGGAAAGCCCGATGCGTTTGGCGCCGGGCGCCAGCACGGCAAGGCGAGAGAGACACAGCGCCAATTGATCGCCGCGTTTGGTGCCGGCCAGGGCATGAATTTCATCAATGATGATGCCGCCAAGCCCGGCGAAGAATTCGGCGGCGTCCGGCTGAGACAGCAACAGCGTCAGGCTTTCCGGCGTGGTCAGCAGGATATGCGGTGGCGCCGCGCGTTGCCGCGCGCGGCGATTGGCCGGCGTATCGCCGGTGCGGGTTTCCACGCGAATGGGCAGCGCCATATCGCCAATCGGTGCCATCAGATTGCGCGCAATATCCACCGCAAGTGCCTTGAGCGGCGAAATATACAGTGTGTGCAAGCCTTCTCGCGGCGCGGTGGCCAAATCCAGCAGCGTCGGCAAAAACCCCGCCAGCGTCTTGCCGCCGCCGGTTGGCGCCACCAGTAGCGCGTGATCGCCGCGCGCCACGGCATCCAGAACGATAAGCTGATGCGGGCGCGGCTGCCAGCCACGCGCTGCAAACCAACTGGCAAAAGGTTCTGGTAATGTTCGCATTCAGCACTATCTACGGCGTGACAAGCCGCCGACGCAAGACCGGAACCGCATGGCCTTTACCACCTCCCCCCACCCCGAAGCCTGGCTGAAAGTCACCCCAGCTGGCTTGTTCTGCGAACCGGGCGGGTTTTTCATTGACCCGCTCCGCGCCGTGGATCGTGCTGTGATCAGCCATGGCCATTCGGACCATGCGCGCCCTGGCCATGCAGCCGTGCTGGCGACGCCCGAGACACTCGCCATCATGACCGCGGGCT
>VGDM01000103.1 GCA_016869715.1 Alphaproteobacteria bacterium | reverse complement strand
CCAACAACTCCAGCGTAACCATCCGCCGAGTCCCACGGCTTTCTGATCTTCACGCTGCGCTGTGCGCCATGCTCTGCTGCATTTTCCAATTCCAAGGCAGCAATTCATGAAGTCTCTGCTGTGGCATATCGGCGATGCGGGCGAGTACGTCGGCAAGCCAGGCGCGCGGGTCAACGCCGTTCAGCTTGGCGGTCTGGATCAGGCTATACATGGCGGCGGCGCGTTCTCCGCCCTGGTCGGAGCCTGCGAAAAGCCAAGCCTTCCGTCCAAGAGCCGCGCCGCGCAACATGCGCTCAGCGGCGTTGTTCGTCAGGCAGATGCGCCCATCGCTCAGGAACCGCGTGAAAGCCTCCCAGCGCTTCAGCATGTAGTCCATGGCTTGGGCGAGGTCATTGTGGCGCGACAGCTTTGCCCGTTCGGCACGCATCCACGCCTCAAGCGCGGCGACCAATGGCGCGATGTCGCGCTGGCGCACCGCAAGCCGCTCAGCCGCAGGCTTGCCATTGATGGTGGCTTCCGCTGCGAATATCGCGTCAATCTGGCGCACGGCCTCGACGGCCAGCGGCATGTGATGCACCTCGGCCAGCTTGAACAATTTCCGCCTGCCATGCGCCCAGCACGCCGCCTCCAGGATCGGCCCCGGTTGTCGCCCTGGCGCATAGAGCCCATTGAACCCGGCATAGGCATCTGCCTGCAGAATACCGGTGTAATTGGCCAGATGGCGTTCGGGATGGATGGCTTTTCGATCTCGGGAATAGCGAAACATCGCCGCGGGCGGGTCCGTGCCACCAAAAGGCGCATCATCACGCACATAGGTCCAAAAACGCCCAACATCGGTTTTGCCCGCCGCCAGCACCGGCACAGTGGTGTCATCACCATGAAGCCGCTCGGCGGCCAGCGCATGCGCATCGATCAGGAACATGAGCGGCGTGATCGTTGCGGTGCTGGCGCCCACCCAATCCCCGATCGTCGAGGTGCTGAGATGGATGCCCTCACGCGCGAAGGTCTCACTCAGCCGATTGAGCGGCAGGTGCTGGCCGAATTTCGCCTCCAGAATGGTGGCGAGGAGATGCGGCCCCGCCCTGCCACGCATGATCGGGTGAAAGGGCGCGGGCGGCTGGGTGATGGCCTCACAACTGCGGCAGGCGAATTTCTCCCGCACGGTCTGGATGACTTTCCATTGCCGCGGGATGACTTCCAGCGTTTCCGTCACATCCTCGCCGAGTTTCACAAGGGTGCCGCTGCAGCAGGGGCAGGCGCTTGGTGATGGCAGGACGATTCTCTCGCGCGGGAGATGATCAGGCAGCGGGGTGCGCTTGGGATGGTTTGGTGCCCTGTCCTGCTTGGTGTCTGGCGCTGACTGCGTGCTGGCCAGGCGGTTGATTTCCGCTTTGGTCTTGGCTTCGGATTGTGCAGTGGTGAGTTCGTCGATCTGCAATTCCAACTGATCAACCAGCTTGCGGCTGCGTTCGGAACTTGCGCCGTAGCGGTCGTGTTGCAGCCGCGCGATGAGTTTCTTGAGATAGGCGATGGTGTTTTCCGCGCTCGCCAATGCTGCCTGTTCTGCCGCGCGCCCTGCGCGTTCGGCGATGAGTGCCGATCTCTCCGCTGCAAGCGCTTCCTGGCTTGCGACAAAAGCTGCGCGCAGTGTTTCAATATTTTCGGGGATATGTGGCGCGGGCGATGTCACGCCAAGAATCGAATCACATCACGCGCGATCTGCAAAGAGGAAATATACGATTTCAGCAAATAAATTCATTCACCCCGCGCTTGCAGGGCGCCAGGTATGCTGCGGATTTCTCCAGTCTATGCCTTCAAGCATGTAGCCAAGCTGCGAGCCCATGATCGAGACCGATCCCGCCATCACCGAGGGCCATACGAAACGGCCACGCTCCAGCCGTTTGGCATAAAGCGACATGCCAAGCCCGTCATGCCAGAGGATCTTGATCAGATCGCCGCGGCGGCCGCGAAAGACAAAGAGATCACCCGCATGAGGATCGCGGCCCAGTGATTGCTGAACCTGGGCCGCAAGTCCATTCATGCCGCGTCGCATATCCGTATGACCCGACGCCAGCCACACACGCATGCCAGGTGGAACCGCCAGCATCAGCGTAGCGCGCCGATAATGCAGGATAGTGCAGGCAGGCTGAGTGCCGCGCTGATTTCCAGCCGCGTGCCATTCGCAAGCGTGATCGTGATCGCACGATGATCTGGTGGCGGTGGAGCATCGGCTGGGATAGGCAGCGCCGATGGCGCATTGGCGGCCGTAATCGGAGCATCTACAGCACTTGCTGCGTCGACGACTACCGGTAGGAAATCGAGCGGGTCTGGCGTTGCTAGCACGCCAGCGCGCGCCTGCTTGCGCCAGGCCCAGAGAATACTCCGGCTGACCTCATGCCGACGCGCAACCTCGGCAACCGTGGCACCAGGCTCATCAGCCTCAGCCACAATCCGAAGCTTGTCAGCCACAGACCAGCGGCGCCGCCGCTCAACACCAGAAATTATCTCAAGCCCCATCATCACCCCCCGTACTTATGAGCGACCTTAAGATCGTCCATAAGAACAGATGACAGAGGCTTCACCAGGAAAGGAAGGTGGGACTCGCCGGATGGATACCGAGGATGTGACCGAAACGCTGGAGGTCATCCCCCGGCAATGGAAAGTCATCCAGACCGTGCGGGAGAAATTCGCCTGCCGCAGTTGTGAGGCCATCACCCAGCCGCCCGCGCCCTT
>VGDM01000102.1 GCA_016869715.1 Alphaproteobacteria bacterium | reverse complement strand
CCGCCGACGTAATGATTATTTCGCCGCCGATCGCGTGCACCTGTCGGGTAAAGGCATACAGACGCTGAGTGCCGAGATCATGCGCGCTGCAGGGGTTCGACATGTCAGCGGCAAGGCCTCGAATGGTTTGCGCGTGATTCCCTGCCGTTATTGAGATGGCGCGTCTTGTTTCAGGGCGCTACTTGCTGGCGCGATGCTTCGCTGTGGCGTTGGCACTGCCGCCATGCCATAACGCGCTGGCGCAGAGTGGTCACCGGCACTTCAATCTGGAGAGCGGCAAGCAAGTCGCTGAATTGCGTTGCCCGCAGAAATCAAATGCCTTACCCCGACGGAGTGCGCCAGCGGAGGCATTGGAGCCGCCTGACGCCGAAGAGCTCGACCAGATCAGCGTGCTGCTCGGCAGTGTTACCGCGAACCCGGCGCCACTCGACCCCTTGGCACCCATACCCCGCCGCATCGCGATTTGGGGCGACAGTCATCTGGCCGCCGGGTCATTCGCGGCCGAGTTGCGTCGCGTGTTGGGTTCACAGGGCCTTCGCCCGCAGGTATCCATGTTGCCGCTGACGATGGGACGCGCTGGCGTGATCCTGCCGGTGCGGCGAGTTTGCATGGATGGCTGGAAATCCGAACTCGCCTACACCAGCCGAGCCAGCCGAATCGCGACCGGCATCGGCATGAATGCGTTGCAAGGCGAGTCGGCTGCCTACCTTTGGCTTGATCTGCGCAATGCCGCCGGTGAGGCAGAGGTGGAGAGTATTGAGCTTTTTTTCAATGCGGGTACGGATGCCGGCAGCGCAATCATCAGTATTGATGGTGGCCCCGAGGCGCGTGTCGTACTCGAGGCTGATGATGCATTCGGTCGGGTCGGTATCAGCAGCAACGATGGCCCGATCTCGGTGCTGAAGTTGCGCGCGCAGTCTGCGCTGACGCTGCACGCAATCAAGCTCAAGTATCGCGAGCCGCCAGCGGCCGTGCTGGATGCTTTTGGCATCCCTGGTGCGACCATGCGCGCCTGGCAGCAACTCGATCCGGTTTATTTTGGTCGGTATGTTGATGCGCAAAGCTACGACATGGTGATGCTGCAGTTCGGCACCAACGAAGGCAATGCGCGCCCGTTCGATGCAACGGCGTATACACAAATGCTCGAAGCTGCGCTGCAGAATATGCGGCGGGTTTTTCCGGTCGCGCGCTGTGTGCTGCTGGCACCCGGCGATCGCGGCGCGCAGCTGCCCAAATCTCGCAAAAAACCCGGCAAGCATTCATCGGGGGAATCGCGCGACGGCGGGCTTTCGGCCAGCTTGCTGCGGTTTTCTGCGATCCACGAAAAGATCTTCCAGATTCAGCAGCGTATCGGCGCGCGCCATGGCTGCGCCGCGTGGAGCATGCAGCAGGCCATGGGCGGGCAGGGGGCAGCCTACCGTTGGTTGTTGGCCAATCCGCCCTTGATGGCGAGTGACTTGATTCATTTCACCCCAGCCGGCTACCAGCGCCTGGCGCAGGCGCTGGCCGAGGCCCTGGGCTGGACATCCGGCCTGCCAGCCAACACGGGCGTTGGCCCCACCGAGCCAAGATAAAAGCCTCACGCGTGATCGGGTCAGGGCGCATTGCCCCGCTTTGGCGGGCCAAATCAGCGTGAATCCGGGCCCGGCGGCAAAATATTGCCGGATTAACTATTCAGAAAGCCTGGTCTGGTGTCGATCACTACTTGACGATGGTTATTAATATCCAATAAACTTCGCGGCCCTGTATCGGCGAATTATTCATTTAAAAACAGGCCGATAGCTTCCGTTTCTGACCATGTTCCGTAAAACACCCATTGCGTTGTTGTTTGCCGCGCTGTTCGCATCGTCCGCATCGATTCATGCGGCGACGCCGTCGGCTGCGCCCATCGAGATGGTGGCCGGCGCGGAGAGCGTTGCCGATACGCGTGTCGCCGCCATGCCGGCGCTGGGTATCAATGACGATGATTTCCCGATCGAGCCGGTTGCGGCCGGCGATGGCGATTTGTGGGAGCGCATTCGCAAGGGCTTTGCGATTCCTGATCTTAATACCCCGGTGGTGGCCAAACACGCCACGTCCTTCGCTGCCCACCCGGAAGCCTTCGAGCGCTTGAGCAAGCGTGCGTCACGCTATCTGTTTTACGTGGTGCAAGAACTGGAAAAACGCGGCATGCCGACTGAGTTGGCGCTGCTGCCCGTGATCGAGTCTGGCTTTAACCCCAACGCTTACTCGCACGCGAAAGCGGCGGGCATGTGGCAATTCATTCCCAGCACGGGCTTGCGCTATAACTTGAAGCAAAACGCTTTCCGCGACGAGCGGCGTGATGTGGTGGCATCGACGAATGCAGCGCTGAACTATCTACAGCAATTGCACGACATGTTCGGCGATTGGCAGCTCGCGCTGGCCGCCTACAACTGGGGTGAGGGTTCAGTACGTAAAGCGATTTCGCGTGCCCGTGCCGCAGGCAAGGGTACGGACTACGAAAGTCTTTCCCCCTTCATGCCGGCTGAAACACGCAACTACTATCCCAAGCTGCAGGCGGTGAAGAATATTGTCGCGATGCCTTCGCGCTATCAGCTGAGCTTGCCGGTGATTGAAGATCAGCCTTACTTCATGTCGGTGAAGAAAACCCGCGATATCGACATCAAACTAGCGGCCGAATTGGCCGAGATGCCGCTGGAAGAGTTCAAAGCACTCAATCCGCAGTTCAACCGACCCGTGATTACAGGTAGCCCAGATACCCAGATCTTGCTGCCGCACTTCAACGCCGAGCGCTTCAAGGAAAATCTGTCGAACTGGA
>VGDM01000101.1 GCA_016869715.1 Alphaproteobacteria bacterium | reverse complement strand
GAGGCCGACCCGAATGCCGAAGTGGTGGTGACCTCGGGCGCCACTGAGGCGATTACTGCTTGCCTCATGGCCGTGCTCAATGCGGGCGATGAATGCGTGCTGATTGAACCGCTTTATGACACCTATTTGCCGGTGGTGCGGTTGCTTGGTGCCGTGCCGAAGCTGGTGCGGTTGAGCCCGCCGGAATGGGCGCTGCCGCGCGCGGAATTGGCCGCGGCTTTCGGGCCGAAGACCAAGGCCGTATTGCTGAATACACCGATGAACCCGACCGGCAAGGTCTTCACCGAAGAAGAACTCCGCTTCATCGCGGGCCTGCTGGAACAGCATGATTGCTACGCGATTTGCGATGAGGTCTATGAACACCTGACCTTTGATGGCGCGAAGCATATTCCGCTGATGACACTGCCTGGCATGCGCGAGCGCTGCATGCGCGTCGGTAGCGCGGGCAAGACCTTTTCGCTGACGGGGTGGAAGATTGGCTATATCACCGCCGATCGCAGTCTTGCGCCCAATGTGACGAAGGCGCACCAGAACCTTACCTTCACCACCGCGCCAAATCTGCAGCGCGGTGTGGCGGTTGGGCTCATGAAGGATAACGCCTATTTCAACGGGCTTTCGACGAATTTGCAGGCGAAGCGCGACAAGCTTGGCGCGGGCCTCGAGCGGCTTGGCTTTGATGTGCTGCCGACCAAGGGTTCCTATTTCATGACGACCGATTTCCGCCCGTTGGGCTTCAATGGCGATGATGTCGCCTTCTGTCGGACGCTCACGGAAGAAGCCAAGGTCACCGCGATTCCAGTGACTGCTTTCTACGCCAGTGAGGATGCGCCATCCCATTACGCGCGCTTTGCCTTCTGCAAGGGCGATTCGGTGATTGAGGAGGCGCTGGCGCGGATGGAAAGCTGGCTGTCGAAACGGCGGGGGTGAAACAAGTTCTTCCGTGGAACATTCAGGCCGCCAGAAACTCCCTTAGCGCCGCCACAAAACCTTCGGTGTTTTCCGCATGCAGCCAATGCCCAGCGCATGGGATACTGGCAAAGGATATGCGTGGAAACAGCGCGCGAAAGCCTGCGTGGTCCTCGGCGCGGATATAGGGTGACAGCGCGCCAGCCATGGCGAGTGCCGGGCCATCAAACCGCGCGCCGGGTGGCGGCGCGAAATCCTCGATCTCCGGCATGGCGGCAGCGATCTCGGTCAAGCCGATCCGCCAGGCTGGTGGCGTGGCCTCGAAGCGGAGGTTCTGCAACAGAAATTTCCGAATGGGTGCCTCGGGCACGGCAGCGCGCAAGGCCTGGTCGGCTTCCTGGCGTGTCAGGCCGGCATGCAGTGGCACCGCTTGCATCGCACCCACCGTGGCGCGGAGCACGGGCGGATAGGAGCGCGGCGCGATATCCGCCACGATCAGGTGTTCGACCAGGACGGGCCGCGTGAGCGCCAGCATCATTGCGACCTTGCCGCCCATAGAATGGCCGAGCAGCGCGGCATTTTCGATGCGAAGGGTGGCCAGGGTCTCGGCCACATCTTCGGCCTGCACGGCATAGCCCATGCCGGGCGCGTGGGGTGAGGCGCCATGATTGCGCAAATCCAGCGCCACCACGCGATATTCCGCAGCCAGCGCCTTCTGCACCCCGCCCCAATTCCGTGCCGATCCAAACAGGCCATGCAGCAGCACCAGCGGCCTGCCCTGCCCGGCTTCCAGCGCCTGCAGCCGCATCTATTCCGACGCTGCCAGCACGACCGAAGCCACGATCAAGCCGCCCCCCAGCATCATATCCCAGCCAAAAGGCTCACCAAGCCAAAGGGTGGAGACAAAAACCCCGAAGGCTGGCACCAATAAAAACGCGACCGAGGCAACCGCACCGGGGAGGCGTCGCCCGACCTCAACCACGCACCACGTGCCGATGGGGGCCACGATCAGACCGATGTAAAGCATGAAGGGCCAGGAAGCCGGGCCGATGCCGCCATTGGGTTCCAGCACCAGCGCAAAGGGCAGAATGACCAGCGCGCCGATGGAAAAGGCCCAGGGCAGCAAATTAAATATCGGGGATTTCGCCGGAAAGCGCCGCGTGACGATGATGGCGAGGCTCCAGAGCAGTGCGGCCAGAATCAGCATGGCATGGCCCAACACCTGATCAGGCGAGGCCCAATTCACCGCCCAGGGGCCCGCCAGAACCAATATGCCTGCAAGCCCAAGCAAGGCCGCCAGCCAACGGCGGGGGGAAACCTTTTCCCCCATCACCAGCATGGACAAGGGAATGAGCCAATAGGTGACGACGGAGGAAATGATGGCGGTGCGCCCCGCTTCCACCAACGCAACCGCGGCATGGGCCAGCACGAAAAACCCGCCCAATTGCAGCAAGCCGACCGCGATAACGGTGGGCAAATCCTCTCGCTTCGGGCCATGAAAGCGCCGCAGGATCAGCAGCAAAAGCACTGCCACCAGGGTGGCCAGCGCCGCGCGCCCAAAGCCGAACCACATGGGGCTGGCATCCGCCAGAGCCACCTTGGTGATGGGCCAAGCACCGCCAAAGAGCAGAATGGCGAAAAACAGCAGATGCAGCGATGCTTTCATCGCGGTATGGCGTGCCCCCAAACCCAATTCCCAAAGGCATTTCGCCCAAAACGAGAAGCCCCCACTAACATACAAGCCTATTTGTTGTGTATAAGAAAAATGTTTTGCTTGACGGGCGATGTTAACCATTGCCCGTCCAGCGTCGCGGCCCATGGCCGGGTAGGAAACCGCGCCGCAACATCAGCATTAGCGGGCTGTTGAAATTCGTAGCCTGATTTCTGTTGTTATGATTCACTGTCGTCGCATTTGGTCGAGGTTGC
>VGDM01000100.1 GCA_016869715.1 Alphaproteobacteria bacterium | reverse complement strand
CCGTGATCGGGGTGGCTGCCGGAGACACACCTTGTCCCCTATAGCGCAAGCTTTCGTAAAAATCTTCACCGCCATGGCATTGGCGGTGTGCTCCCTTGCGCCGCCCGCCACAGCCCAAATCCGCATCAAGGACATAGTGGATATGGAAGGCGTGCGCGACAACCAGCTTGTTGGTTACGGCCTGGTCATTGGCCTGAATGGCACCGGTGATCGCCTGAGAAGCGCGGTCTTTACCCGCCAATCCCTGGTCGGCATGTTGGAACGCCTGGGCGTCAATACGCGCGATTTTGAACGCCAATTGGATACAAAGAACGTCGCCGCCGTGATGGTGACGGCGAATTTGCCGGCCTTTGCCAAGCCGGGCAGCCGGATTGATGTGGCGGTTTCCGCCCTTGGCGATGCCACGAACCTGACCGGCGGCACCCTACTGGTCACACCTTTGCTCGGCGCGGATGGCGAAGTTTACGCGGTGGCGCAGGGCGCGCTGGCGACCGGCGCAGTTGCGGCGCGTGGCGCCGCCGCTTCCGTCACGCGCGGCGTGCCGACGGCGGGGCGCATTTCCAATGGCGCGATTGTGGAACGCGAAGTGCCGTTCACGCTGGCCAATCGGGATCGGGTGCGGCTTTCCCTGCGCAACCCGGATCTGACGACAGCGCGGCGTATTGCCACCGCCATCAACAATGCCTCGCGGCGCAATGTTGCGACTGCCACTGACCCGCGCACCGTCTCGGTCGCGCTCAATGGGCGTGATCCGGTTTCTTTCCTGACCGATATCGAAAGGTTGCGCGTTGAACCCGACCAGATCGCGCGCGTGGTGATTGATGAGGCGACCGGGACGATTGTGATGGGCGATGCGGTGCGCGTTTCCACCGTGGCCATTGCACAGGGCAACCTGACCATCCGCATCACCGAAACGCCGCAGGTGAGCCAGCCCAACGCCTTCGCCCAGGGCCAGACCGCGGTTGTGCCGCGCACCGGCATTGAAATTGAAGACCAATCCGAACGCCGCCTGGGCATTCTGCCCGAAAGCGTGTCGTTACAGGAATTGGTGCGCGGCCTGAACAGCCTGGGTGTTGGCCCGCGTGATCTGATTTCCCTCCCGCAAGCCATCAAGGCCGCCGGCGCCTTGCAAGCTGATCTGGAGCTCCGCTGATGTTGGACGCCACCAATCTTGTTGCCCCGCAGCAGCGCGCGGTGCGGTCCCCGCAGTCAGGCGCCTTGTCTGAAGCTGCCATGCGCAAATCCGCAAAGGATTTCGAAGCCCAGGCGCTGGGTTTCCTGCTGCAACCAATCTTCGCCACCGTGGATATGTCCGAATCCTCCTTCGGTGGTGGCGCGGCTGAGGCGCAGTGGCGCCCGATGCTGGTTGAAGCCTTCGCGGCATCCGCCGTGCGGGCCGGCGGTGTCGGCATTGCCGATGCCGTTTATCGCGAGTTGCTCCGCCAAAACGGAGCGCAACACCCCAATACGGGAGAAGTCCAACCATGATGGATTCGTTGTTGATTGCCGGCAAAAGGCTGGCGGATGCCCTGCGTGCGGAGAATGAGGCGCTTGCGAAGCTTGATCTTTCGCGCGCGGCCAAGCTTGCCGAAAGCAAGATTGCCGCGACCGATGCCTTCGCCCAAGCCTATGCCGCCCAGGCCAAGCATGGCGCCCGCCCCGATGGCGCGATGCGGGAAGAAGCCCAGATGCTGACCAAGCAATTGGAAAACCTGGGTACTGAGAACCGCAAGCTGCTCGAACGCGCCATTTCGCTTCAGTCCCGTGTGATTGAAACCATCGCCACCGCTGCGCTGCCGCGTGTCGCCAATCCTGGCTATGGGCCGCGCGGCTATCATACCCCGCCGCGCCAGACTCCTGCCCTGGCAGTCGCTGCGCGGGCCTGACGCCCAGGCTGGAAGCGTTATGCCGTCACCCGTGCCCGCGGATTGAACGGGTACCGGGCGTGGCATCCACCCAGAAGGGAAGCTTGACGGGGCTTGCCTTCTGGGCCGCAACCCACGGGCGCGCCCCATCGGATGATGAATGCCCAAAACCGGGATTTGATCTGGTGGGTGCAAGCCGCCCCGTATTGCCCATAAGCTTGCCCTGCGCCGATCAGCGCCTTGGGTCACCCGTAAAAACAGTCTCGGAACTCCGCGCCATGACGCGCAGTCGTTCCGACGCGGCGCTGATTGGTGCCGGTGAAATAGGATCAATTCCAGTATACGGGTTGTGCATGACCAAAACGGTGTAGAGCGCCGATAAGGAAAGCCAGGAGAACAGGAAGCTTGCCGCAAGAAGGGCCCTGGGGCGGTCCGAATGCGTCAGCAGCAGCACCAGGATGGCATTGAGGCAGAAAAACAAACCGAGAATGACCTTCTCAAAGCTTGGATGCTTTAGCGAAAGTTCGATACGCCGCAAGCGAAGTTCGCGTAATTTTTGCACGGAAGTGACTATTTGTGAGACGATCTGCTGGTGCCCAAAGCGGTCCAAATTGGAATAAATAAAATCACTGATGGCCACGACTTTGGTGAGTGATGCTGGCGCCACACCATTTGAAGCGGGGACGCCCTGCTGCATCTTCGGCCAGTCCTCATGCAGAACTGTATCTGAATAAGCCACCAAAAGCTGTTGCAGCGGTTCCCCAACATCGCGCGAAAGATTGACCGCGACCCGCCCCATGGTCCGCAAGATATCTGCTTCCAGCAGCAGCGTATCGGCAGCCTTTTGTCTGATCTGGCTGACATCATTCAGCAGAAACGCAATGCACAGCACCAACAAGGCCGAGCTTGCCTGATTTACCCCGCTTGCCTGCATGCCGGAATAGCGTTTGATCCAGGAAGCGGTAGGTTCCCGGGTGACAAGGAAGTAAACAGGGCCAGCAAGGGCGGCAGAAATTGC
>VGDM01000099.1 GCA_016869715.1 Alphaproteobacteria bacterium | reverse complement strand
GCGTGGGTGGGGCGGAGGAGTTCTGGCTCATCTTCACTCTCCTTGGGGTTACGATGAGCCAGAAATCCTCCGTTATTCAAATCGCCAATTTGGTCCCATAGGTGCTGACGCCGGACAGATTTCAGCGATTGCTTGCGGGCCAAGACCGCGCAGCGCTTCCAGGAACAGCAACGCATTCGCCGCATCCGCGCGGCCCTGCACTTGCGCGAGAGGGCTGCGATAGCGCAGCACCGCTTCGCGGCCATCCAGCAACAGTGGTGCGATATCGCCGCGCCGGCGCAGGATGGAAATGCAGTGCGCAATCAGCGGCGTCAGCAATTCCGCTTGCAATCGCCCATAAGTCGCACCCAGAAGGCGGGATGTTTCGGCGGTACGTTCCAAAACCTCGGTCGCGGTCATGCGCTGGTCGCGCTGCGGGCCAAGCCGATCCGCGAGCAAGGCGGTGCGAATGCGCGCGCGCAGATCATTCAGCACAAGCTGCGAGACATCAAAGCTGCCGGGTGCGGCAAGCGGTGTCAGGCCAGAAGACCCAGGCGCTTTCGGGATGATGGCACCCGGCACCAGCCGCACGGTGGCCGGGTTCAGCACGCCATCATCTTCCGCCTGCCAAATGCCGGTGACAGCGATGGAGGCATTGGCAAGGACAAGCTCCACCACCTTATTCGCGGTGCGGATATCGGGCAGTGCTTTCGCAACTGGCCCGTGGCCATAGCTTTCACCTGGCGCCTTCAGCCAGCGAAAGGCGATGAAGGGATTTTCCGCGAAGCTGCCCGCAGCCAATATGGAAGGCGCATCGCGATCAGCGCTGATCGCGGCGAAGCGATAGCCAGCGCGATCAGGCCAGATCGCTTCAATCACGCGATGGGTGGTTTCATCCGTTGCATCGCTTTTGCGCGGCTGCGGCAGGCTTCCGGGAAAGCGCGCCAGCAGCGCGGCCTTGGTCATGCTCAGCGCGCGAAACACCGTATCCAGCCGGCCAGATTGGCCTTCTTCCAGCACCGCATCCTGCATTGGGATGGCGGTGAAACGGAGCGCTGAAGCATCACCGGGTGCGGCTTCTTCCACCAGCATCAGGCCGGTGCCGGTGATCACCAAATCCAGAAAAGCCTGATGCATTTCAAGCGCGAAATTGGAACGATCAAAATGGGTTTGCAGCACCTCGGCCGCTTCTTCCAAGGCGCTGGCTGCGTTTTGGTCGTCGGTGTTCTGCGCCGGGCGGCCGGGGGTAAGGCCGAACCAGCGTGACCAGGGCGGTGTCAGTTCCGCAAGCAGCGAAGCGGAGAGCTGTTCGGCTGCATCGGCGGCCGTCGCATCAAACAAGGTGGCGCCACTGCCGATGGGGGGCAGCACATGATTGTAGCAATCGCGCCAAATGCCTTCATGGCGTTGCCGTGCTGCGAGTGCCGTTTCGTAGCGCGCGAGAATTTCCTGCGGGGTCATGCGCTTCATTCCCCAAGCAGTGAACGGCGGGTGGTGATGAAATCCGGCATGTTGCCAAGCAATCCGCGCGCTGAGGTGGCGATGGTGCCGGGCAGGCCACGTGTGGCGCGTTCGCCGTTTTCGATGCGCGCATCTGATGACGCTGCCTCAGCCGCCGGTGAGGGCGGCGGCGTATTCATGGCGGATACAGGCGCCACATAGCTGGGCTGGGCCGCCATGGCGGGTGTCTGGCTTGGCTGGGGGATGATCTTCGGCTTTGGCGCTTTGAACAGGCCACCCATGCGCGCTTCTCCGTAAAGGGGTTAGCGCCCCGCCAAAAAGCCATGAGCCCGGCACCTTCTTGTGGAAGAGGCCGGGCCCATGGAAGTTTCGGGAGGAGCGAGAGAGGAAGACCTTCAGGCGTACTTCGCCCGTTGGCGTGAGTTTGATAGCCTAAAGCCAGATATGCGTCAGGACAATTGTCCTAAAAAAATTTCGGGACGATTTTGCAACCTGCGATAGAGGCCGAAAGGGGTCAGGGCGCGTGGTGCACCGGCGCCCAAAAGCGCGCGGCAAAGCGCCACGCAGCTCAGCCCGAAGATCGGCGGCAGCAGGCGCGGCGCGGCCGGGCCAGGGGTGAAAGGGCCTCGCAGGTGAAAGCCCGCGCGGCGGTAAAAACCCGGCAGATCGAAGTCAGGATCGAGCGGTAAGTGCGCCACAATCAGCCGGCCCGAAAGCGGGTCCAGCACGGTCCGGCCTTGCGCATCATGCAGGGCGGCGAAGCAATGGCGAAAGCCGCGCTTTAGCGGATAAAGCCAGGGCTGATCGGCGCGCCCGCCAAAGAATAGCCAGATGCTTTGCTGAAAATCCTCAGTCTAGGTATGGGAAATCCGTGGCTTCATGCGACAATTCCCTTGACGCGGAGCGGCCATTCCAGCCGATCAAGCGCTTCACGCCACAGCCGCCAATCATGTTTTTCGGAAGGGTAGCGCGCATCAGGCGCGGCACCCCTTTCGCCCCAGATGCGGAGAATACGCGCATGGGTCAGATCAATCCGGCGATGGCGATAAAGCCGGTCCAGGCACTTCACCACATCATCCGGCTCACACGGGCGCCGCTTGTCGCCTTTGCCGGCGACAATGCGCGCGCCGTCACGTCGGGCGGTCAGGGCGGCCATGGTCCAAAACCAGGCTTCCTCGGCTGAATGGAAGGGCTCGGCCTGGCTGATTGAGGCAAAGCGGGCGCTGTAATGGGTCTTTTGTGCTGCGATCATCGGGGGAAATATCGCCTTATGGTTGTGGAACAAAGGCAGAATAACCGCATAAATTGCCATGAGCAAGAGAAAAAAGGAAAACTGACCTATTGAATTTTGACACAAGACCTAGGATATCTTGCATAGAAACCGGAACCATATCTGGAATCGGATCCCCCGCAGCATCGCGGGCACATGAGGAACTGGCCCATGCGGCATGAGGATATTTGG
>VGDM01000098.1 GCA_016869715.1 Alphaproteobacteria bacterium | reverse complement strand
CAGAACCTTGGTAATCGCCGCCGTCAGCGACGTCTTGCCATGGTCCACGTGCCCGATCGTCCCGATGTTGCAATGCGGCTTGTTCCGCTCAAATTTCGCCTTGGCCATGTTCGTGATTCCAGATCGGGGGTTGTTTACCAGCGGTAGTGGCTGAAGGCCTTGTTGGCTTCAGCCATCCGGTGCGCATCTTCGCGCTTCTTCACGGCAGAGCCGCGATTATTCGCCGCATCCATCAGCTCAGCCGACAAACGCTCTTCCATGGTATTCTCACCGCGCTTGCGCGCGCTTTCGATCAGCCAGCGGATCGCTAGAGCCTGGCGACGTTCCGCACGGACTTCAACGGGAACCTGATACGTGGCACCACCAACGCGGCGGCTGCGCACTTCCACGGCGGGCTTCACATTATCCATCGCCTCATGGAACAGACGCAGCGGGTCGCTATTGGGCCCACCCCTCTTCTTCAGCGTATCCATCGCCGCGTAGACGATGGATTCGGCCACGCTTTTTTTCCCGTCATACATAAGAACGTTCATGAAGCGGCTGAGAACGATATCGCCGAATTTCGGATCCGGCAGAACCTCACGTTTTTCAGCGCGGTGACGACGCGACATAGTTCAGCCCCTCACTTCGGACGCTTTGCGCCGTAGAGCGAACGGCGCTTGCGACGCTTGGCGATGCCCTGGGTATCCAGCACGCCGCGCAGGATGTGGTAGCGAACGCCCGGAAGGTCCTTCACGCGGCCACCGCGGATCAGGACCACCGAGTGTTCCTGCAGATTGTGACCTTCGCCAGGAATATAGCTCACGACCTCAAAGCCGTTCGTCAGACGCACCTTTGCAACCTTGCGCAGCGCGGAGTTCGGCTTCTTCGGCGTGGTCGTGTAGACGCGCGTGCAGACGCCGCGCTTCTGCGGGCTGCCCTTCAGCGCCGGAACCTTGTTCCGGTCTGGCTTCGTCTCACGCCCTTGGGCGATGAGTTGGTTGATCGTCGGCATGACGCCCCTTCAGATACCATCCAAAAAACCTTCAGCCCCACCAAAAGGCAATGCCCCGTGCGGCACGACTTATCGTGCCCTCCGGGCGTCCAATCGGCTGCCGGCCTCAGCCCCCTGAAAGGAGACGGCGCCGGCGGCGCAGCTTTCGGTCCAAATTCAGCGAATTCCCCAACGGGGAGTCGCAAAACGCTCGGGGTTTTACGTCTCGCCCCGGTTCAAGTCAAGCGCCGTTCACCTGTTGGAAGGGGATAATTCGACCTGTTTCCACAACTTTCATCCCCACCACAGGCATCGGCCAAATCCGCCTTATTCGGCGGCCTTGGGTTCCGGCAAGGCCGGCGAAGCCGCCGCCAGGCGGCCCCGATCGCGCTGTGCCGCCAAGGCCCGCAGGCGGTTCATCACAGAACCCGTCCCGGCCGGGATCAGGCGACCGACGATGACGTTTTCCTTGAGGCCGGCCAGGTAATCCACCTTGCCCGCCGTCGCAGCTTCCGTCAGCACCCTGGTCGTTTCCTGGAAGGACGCGGCAGAGATGAAGGACCCGGTCTGCAAGGACGCCTTGGTGATGCCCTGCAGCACCGGCTCGGCCACCGCTGGGCGTTCCTGGGCAGCAATCCGCTTCTCATTCTCAATCTCGAATTCGATGCGGTCTACCTGTTCGCCGATTAGATAGGTGGTGTCGCCCGGATCGGTGACCTCAACCTTCTGCAGCATCTGGCGCACGATCACTTCAATATGTTTGTCGTTGATCTTCACGCCCTGAAGCCGATAGACTTCCTGAATCTGGTCCACCAGGTAATCGGCCAGCTTTTCGACGCCCAGCACCCGCAGAATGTCATGCGGCACGCGAGGGCCATCCACAAGCGGATCGCCGCGCTTCACATAGTCGCCTTCCTGAACGGACACGTGCTTGCCCTTGGGCACCAGGTATTCGCGCGCCACAGGCGGTTCATCACCCACCGGTTCCGGCACCACCAGGATGCGGCGCTTCGCCTTGTAGTCCTTGCCGAATTCCACGCGGCCATCAACTTCGCTGATGATCGCATGATCCTTCGGCCGGCGCGCCTCGAACAATTCAGCGACTCGCGGCAGACCGCCCGTAATGTCGCGCGTCTTGGAGCTTTCACGCGGCAGGCGCGCCAGCACGTCACCGGCAGCGACAGTCGCATTGTTTTCCACCGAGAGAATCGTGCCCGGCGTCAGGAAGTAGATCGCTTCGGTGCCGTTTTCACGCTTCACGACATTGCCGGCCTCATCCCGCAAAATCAGGCGCGGGCGGAGATCAGCAGCCTTGCCGGGCGCCTTGTATTCCACGACTTCGCGGAAGGACAGGCCCGTCACTTCGTCAACGCGGTCAACCTGTGTTACATTTTCGATCAGATCGGCGCATTCAACGCGGCCATTGCGTTCGGTGATGATCGGCAGTGTGAAGGGGTCCCATTCGGCCAACTTCTGGCCGCGCGTGACCTGCACGCCATCTTCCGCAGTCAGGCGTGCCCCATAAGGCACGCGCTGACGCGACCGTTCACGACCCTGCGCGTCATACAACGCGATTTCGCAATTGCGGCTCATGACAATCGGTTGGTTTTGGCTATTGGCCACCACCACGCGATTGAGGAATTTGATGGTGCCTTCAGATGCGGCTTCCACCGCGCTCTGTTCCGCACCACGCTGCGCCGCGCCACCGATATGGAAGGTGCGCATCGTGAGCTGCGTGCCAGGCTCACCGATGGATTGCGCGGCGATAACGCCAACCGCTTCACCGATATTGACCGGCGTACCGCGGGCAAGATCACGGCCATAGCATAGGCCGCACACGCCCTGACGCGCATCGCAGGTCAGCACGGAGCGGATCTTCACCTGCTCCACACCGGATTTTTCGATGCGTTCCGCCTGCACTTCATCAATCAGGTTGTTGCGCAGGACGATGATCTCGCCCGTTTCCGGATCGGCCACATCTTCCTGCGCGGTGCGGCCCAGGATACGTTC
>VGDM01000097.1 GCA_016869715.1 Alphaproteobacteria bacterium | reverse complement strand
CACACAAATCAAGCCGGAAAGCCCCATTCTACACAACAACCTTGCACTGGCCCTGATAAAACAAGGAAAAGACCAGGATGCACTTGCCAGTTTCGAAACGGCGCTTGTCTTGGACCCCGCAGCAATTGATGTGCGGCGGCATGCGGGGAACCTTCTGCATAAACTCGGCCACCATGCTGACGCAGTCGCTGCTTTTGATCGTGTCATCGCAAGCAGACCAGATGATGCTGAGGCAAATCACCAGCGCGGCAGCGCATTGGCGGAACTCCAACGGTTTGAGGAAGCCTATGACGCGCATGAAAAAGCGCATCGTCTGCAACCTGATTCTACAGTGTATATCGCTGGTATGGCCTCCGCGCTCTGCAACCTGAAGCGTCACAACGAAGCCATACCCCTTATTGACAGGTTGCTTGCAATCCAACCCGATATGGAATTGGCGCTATTATGTCGGGCCGATACGCTGCTTTCTGAGGGGCGCTGGGAAGAAAGCCTGGGTCCGGTTGAAACGTTGATTGCAGCGCATCCATACTCACTACAAGGGCATCTCTGGCGCAGCAAGATACTTGTCTTGCTCGGCCAACCAGAAAGGGCCTTGATGCTCTCTGCGGCGTCACGCGGCATTGAAATGGGCAATCCGCTGACGCTTATCAATCATGGTTTCCTCCTGGCTGCAGTGAACAGATTTGAAGAAGCCATTGGCTTTTATGACTGGGCATTAGAAATCAAACCGGATGATACCGAAGCCCATCATAACCGTGCCCTTGCCCTACTGACTCTTGGCCGTTTCGAAGAAGGATGGCTTGCCTACGAATATCGCAATTTACGGAAAAAGACTTCCGTGGCACGCAAATATTCCAAGCCACTCTGGTGGGGTGACGATCCGCTCAGGGATCAAAAGCTTTTCGTCTATTCTGAACAGGGCTTGGGCGATACGATCCATTTTGGGCGCTACGCCTTACTGGCTACCGAACGCGGGGCAACAGTATGTCTTTCAGTGCAGAAGCCTCTCTACCGTCTGTTTCAAAGCTTTCATCCAAAAGTGGTTGTCATCAACAGCACTGAAGTACCAGTGGAATTCGATTTGCATTGCCCACTTCTCAGCCTGCCGCTCGCTTTTCGAACAAGGCTTGAAACCATACCTGCTTGGCCTGATGGCTATCTTAAGGCACCAGAAGAAGCAGCGCGCTGGGCACAACGCCTGCCACAGGGCCGCCGGGTCGGTCTTGTCTGGAGCGGGAGTAACGCCCATAACAATGACGCCAATCGGTCCATTGCGCTTGCGCGCCTCTCGCCACTATTCCAATTCGGCGATGTCTGGGTTTCGCTGCAAAAGGAAGTTCGGGGGAAAGACCAACCCGTACTCCAAGCGTCTGGCCTGCTTGATCTGACCGCTGATCTTGAAGACTTCGCTGATACCGCAGCCTTGATTTCAGCGCTTGATCTGGTGATTGCGGTGGATACGTCAGTCGCTCATTTGGCGGCCGCTTTGGGCAAGCCTGTTTGGCTGATGCTGCCCTATGCACCCGATTTCCGTTGGCTATTGGATCGGGAGGACTCCCCCTGGCATCCTAGCATCCGGTTGTTTCGCCAACCCCGCCCGGGTGATTGGGACAGCGTCATCAGAAGAATCGCTGAGGCGCTCACGGCCTAAGCCCATTCATCCCCTGCGCCACTGCGCGCATGTTTTGTTTATGGGCAAGCTGTCGGCAAGACTACGGAGAAATGCCGGCTAATTGCACCCTATCGCCAGACCTTGCGGAGACCGTATTTTCTCGCCCAAAGTGATCCGGGAAACGGAGGCTATAGGAGATGGCGCAAATCACCCGTCGTGCGGCGCTCGGAGCTTCGGCATTGTTTGCCATGCCGGCCTTGGCGCAGCCGCGCTTTCCGGAACGGCCCATTCGCCTGATCATTCCCTGGGCTGCCGGTGGGCCGGCAGATATCGGCTTTCGCATTATGGCGGATCATGCTTCGCGCAGCCTGGGCCAGCCGGTGGTGGTCGAAAATCGCGGCGGGGCTTCCGGTATTCTGGGCGCCATGGCGCTGCAGGAAGCCCGCCCCGATGGCCATACGATTTCGCAAATGCATGTCGGTGTGGTGCGGCAAATGCTGCTCAATCCCCGCCCGCCCTATGATCCGATCAATGATCTGACTTACATTCTGCAAATCACCGGCTTTGTCATGGGCCTGGTGGTGCGCGCAGATTCCCCCTGGCAGAGCCTTGAACAACTCCTCGGCTACGCGCGTGCCAATCCGGGCAAGCTCAATTTCGGCACGCTTGGCATTGGCTCCACACAGCATCTGGTAGTGGAAAGAATCGGCTTTCAGCGCGGCTTGAGTTGGACGCATGTGCCCTATCGCGGCACATCCGATACGCTGCGCGCGCTGCTGGGCGGGGAGATTGATTTCGCATCAGAAGCATCCGGTTGGGCGCCGATGGTGGAAGCGGGGCAATTGCGCTTGCTTGCGATTTACACCTCAACCCGCGCCAAGCGTTTTCCGCTTGTGGCGACCCTTAAGGAACAAGGTTTGGATATTGCGGTGGATAGCCCAGGCGGGCTGATTGGCCCGCGCGGGATGGATGCCGGCGTGGTGCGCGCATTGGCGGAAGCCTTCAAGGCCGCCGCGCAAGACCCCGCGCATCTGCAATTCCTGGAACGCGTCAATCAGCCGCTGATGCTGCTGGACGGCCCTGCCTATCGGGAAGTCATGCGCCAGACCGTGGACGAAGAACGCGCGCTGCTGCGCCGACTGAACCTGGCACCCGTCTAAACCGCCGCGCTATGGCGGTTGGCGGTTGGCGCCGAGGATTCTGAAATTTGGCGGCTTGGCCAAGACATCGAGATAATGGTGCTGTTGGAGAGGATTGAACTCTCGACCTCTCCCTTACTGTCCAGCCCCCTTTTTATGTACCAGTGATTTGTGGGTTTACTAAGTATGTTTCGGGTGCCGGCGGCCGCATGCCGAGGGCGTGGTGTGGCCGGATATGGTTATATTGGTTGAGCCATTGATTGATGATGGCCTGGGCCTGGCGGGTGGTGCCAAACCATTCAGCGTTGAGCACCTCTCTG
>VGDM01000096.1 GCA_016869715.1 Alphaproteobacteria bacterium | reverse complement strand
CGGACATTGCGGGCAAAGCTTAGCCCATCCATTTCCGGCATTTCGATATCGGAGATCAGCGCTTCGAATTCCACGCCCGCATCGCGCAACCGCAGCGCTTCCGCCGGGCTTTCGACTGCGGTCACGTCAAAGCCGGCGGCGGAAAGTGCAGGCACCACCAGATGGCGGAAGAAGGGGCTATCATCAATCAGCAGCAAGCGCGGCTTTTGATCTGAAGCCGAAGACTTCCGATCTCCACGGAACCAATCGCCGCCCGCATGGGAAAGCCAATAGACAGTGTCGATCACATCCGTGACGCGTTCGGAAACGACAGCGCTGCCCAAATAGCCCAACCGATCCGATCCAGGTTGAATCAGCAAGGGCTCTTCGACAACATCAAGGATTTCATCCACCATCAGCCCCATGCTGCGCTGGCCTTCAGTGAAGACCAGTACAGCCTGGCGGCCCGATGCGGGCGTTTCCCAGTGCCCGGCAATCGGCACCATGGGCATCAATTGGCCCCGATACTGCACCACCGGCGTGCCGCCAGACATTTCAATACGTTCCACCGGAATATCCTCAAGCCGCGCGACCAGCCCAAGCGGCACGGCCTTCGGTGTCTGATCACCGGCGCGAAACAGCAGCAGCGATGTGCTGGAATCCGAACGGATGCCGCCATTCACGCTAATGGTCTGCTGTTCTTCCACACGGCCTTCCGCAGTGATACCTGCACCGCGCGCCACGCCATTCGGATCAAGGATCATGATGACGCTGCCATCACCCAGAATGGTATTGCCGCTGAACATGGTGATGTGGCGCAGAATGGGTGCCACGGGCTTCACCACGATTTCTTCTGTGTCAAATACGCGATCCACGACAATGCTGAAGACATTGGCACCAACCTGCATCACGACAACATATCCCTTAAGGCCACCCACCGGCGCATCACGCAGCCGCAACAGGGAAGACAGCGATACCAGTGGCAGCAACCGGTCACGCAGGCGCAGCACCGGCGCATCCTTGATCATTTCAATGCGCGTGCTGCCTTCATGTTCATCGCCAACGCGCACCAGCTCCACCACGCCGATCTGCGGAATGGCAAAGCGTTCTCCGCCCGCCTGCACGATCAGCGCAGATACAATCGTGAGCGTCAGCGGGATCTTGATGGTAAAGGTTGTCCCCCGCCCTTCCTTTGAGCGCAATTCGATGGTGCCGCCAATGCGTTCGATATTCGTCTTAACCACATCCATCCCGACCCCGCGGCCGGAGACAGAGGTGATTTGCTGCGCCGTCGAAAAGCCGGGACGGAAGATGAAGCGCAGCACATCATGTTCGCTCATCTGCGCCAATTCAGCCTCGGTCGCGAGGCCCTGAGCCAGCACCTTAGCGCGGATTTTGTCAGCCGGCAGGCCGCGACCATCATCGCCGATTTCAATGATGATATGCCCGCCCTGATGATAGGCGTTCAGCAGAATGCGCCCCGTTTCAGGCTTGCCAGCGGCGCGGCGATCAGCGGGTTTTTCCAGCCCATGATCCCCGCTATTGCGCACCATATGCGTCAGCGGGTCCTTGATCAGTTCCAGCACCTGGCGGTCCAATTCGGTATCCGCCCCGCGCATCTCAAGTTCAATTTTCTTGCCCAATTCATTGGCCAAATCGCGCACCAGCCGCGGCAGCTTAGCCCAGGCATTGCCAATCGGCTGCATGCGCGTCTTCATCACGCCTTCCTGCAATTCGGACGTGATGTGCGAAAGCCGCTGCAAGGGCACCGAAATCTGGCTATCGGATGAAACGCGCGCCAATTGCATGAGCTGATTGCGCGTCAGCACCAATTCGCTCACCAGCGTCATCAGGTCTTCAAGCACTTCGACGGAAACGCGAATCGTCTGCTGCGCCGCGGCCGATTCGGTGTGCACGGCTTCGGCTGTTGCTTCAGGGGCGCGCGGCGCGGCGGCGGCTGTGGGCGCGACGTCAACCGGCGCTGCGGCGGCTTCTGCGGGCATTTGGGGCAACGCGACCGATTCGCCGCGTGATGCCGCATCAAGCGCCGCAATCACCGCCGAATCATCGCCTTCAGGTTCCTGGCCATGCTGTTCCAGACCCAGCACGATCTGCCTGATCGCATCCACCGCCGCGAAAATCAGCGTGATGCCTTCCGGCGTGACCTTCAGGCTACCATCGCGGTAGAGGCCCAGTATGGTTTCACCGGCATGTGCCACCTTTTCCAGCCGCGACAGGCCAAGAAAACCGCAGGTTCCCTTGATGGTGTGCACCTGTCGGAAGACTTCAGCGAGCGTCGGCGCATCATCCGGCGCGCGTTCAAGGCGCAGCAGCGCCTCATCCACGGCACTTAGGCCTTCGTGGGTTTCAGTGAGAAAATCAGAAAGAAGATCGTCCATAACCATCCCCAGGGAATGTGGTATGAAACGATTATGGGCCACCGCTTGCGAATAAAGCGTAAAGCCCAACGCCGATTCAGGCAGGCAATGTCATAATCAGTGCAGCCGCAGCCTGACCAGGCGGTAGGGCAAGGCTTAGTGACACACCAGCAGCGCCCGCGCTGACGCAAAGCCACATTGCCAAAGCGTCGCGGCCCGAAATTTCAGCAGGCAGCGCCGCGCCTGCCGCATGGCGGACCACAACGGGACTCCAGGCGGCAGCCGCGCCAATCGGCAAAATCATGATCTCGCGCCGCAAATCACCCGAAAGCCGCACCAGGCCACCACGCGGCAAGGCCTCTCCGGCCACCAAAAGCCCGCTCAATAACAATGGCACCATGGCTTCAGACAGCGCGATATCTTCCGGCAAATCACCGATTTCAAGATGCGCCCGCCCGCCGGCGATTTGGCCCTTCAATACGCCAAGCGCAGCGCCCAGGGTGCGCGCTTCGCCGCTGCCGAGCACGGAACGCCACAGCAGCAGGCGTCGGCGCAGCATATCCGCCGCATCCCCCGCCAAATCCGCCGCTTCCGCCCCGGCATCATTCAGCATTTCCAGCGCATTACCGATGGTACCGGCAAGCCCCCCCAGATCATGGCAAAGCCTAAGCCCGATCAAACGGGTCAGGCGCAGGTGCAACTCGGCGCCTTCGGCGCTATCAATCTCGGGGGTTACTTGCGACATGGTTTAGGACAGTATCCTCTCAAGCCTAGCAAGTGATTAACAGCGGCAGCGGATGGTGATGGCCTTGATAGAACCTGGCATGCGTGTGCGCCACCC
>VGDM01000095.1 GCA_016869715.1 Alphaproteobacteria bacterium | reverse complement strand
CCGGCAGGTTTTCGCAGCCAACCGGCCCGTCAATCACAACGCGCAGGCCACGCACTGCCGAGAAAGCATAAATCGCCCCCCAGTAGCCGCCGGCGCGATCATGATCGAGGACAAGCATGGTCAGGTCCCCACCGCTTCTTCAGCCTTGGCCTTGGCGGCGCGCAGCTTGCGCTGACGGTCGCGGAAACCAGGGGGATCGCTTGGCTTGTCGCGGAAGCCATAGCCGGCGCCATCAGGCGTGCCGACACCTTCAAAAAAGGACACCATGCGCGAAAAGCGCTCACGCCCATTGGTCTGCGCTGCCACAATGCCCGCCATGGAAGCAGCACCCGCAGGGCCAAAAAGCGGCCGCGCTGAAACCATATTGGTGAAGTAAAGCGCGGGCGTACCCATTTCCTTGGCCTTCTGGACCAAGGGTGTTGTGCCAAGCGCAAGATCAGGCCGCGCTTCCTTCATGGCGGCGATGTCTTGTTCCAGGCTGGCGCGATACTGCACATGGCAGCCATGCGCTTCGAGCCATTCGCGATCCGCCGCACTCCATTCCGTGCGCGGCGCCGCGGTGCCAACATATGGCACTTCAGCACCCGCTTCGATCAGCAGGCGTGCCACCAGCAATTCAGAACCTTCATAGCCGGAGACCGTAATGCGCGCCTTCACCGGATTGCCCGCGAGTGCGCCACGAATAGCTGGCAGCGCGCGTGCCTTGGCCGCTTCAATCTCGGATGGCTTCACGCCCGCTGCCGCTCCAATCGCCGAAAGCCAGGCATCGGTACCTTCCACACCAACCGGTGCAGAACCCACAATTGGCCGGCCCGCCGCGCGGAATTCGCGAATGCTTGCGGTATAGAAGGGATGCACCGCCGCCACCGCAACACTATCCAACGCTGCGTAAAGGTCGCGCCATTCACGCGCCGGCGTTTGTGGCGCCAAGGTCAGCCCCATGGGCTGGATCAACGCACCAATTCCTGGCGGATCGGCGGGAAATAACTCGCCAATCACCGCGATGCTGCGTTGATCCAGTGCGTAATCGCGCGGCCTTGCCACCGGCCCAGCCTCGGCCTCATGCCGCGCATAACGCAGCATGGCTCCGGCGAGCACATCCTTCGCCTCGGCATGGGTTGGCACACCAAAGCCGGGCACATCTATACCAATCACGCGTACGCCATTGATCTGCTTTGGCAGCAGATCAAGCGGCACGCCGGAAGCCGTTGGCACACAGAGATTGGTGACGATGACCGCGTCATAATCTTCTGGCTTCGCCAGATCATGGACGGCGTCGCGAATATCTTCGAAAAGCTTGCCGGTGACGAGCGTTTCGGAATTGAAGGGAACATAACCCACGGTGCGGCGGGCGCCATAGAAATGGCTCGTAAAGGTCAAGCCATAGACGCAGCAGGCACTCCCAGAAAGGATCGTCGCCACACGGCGCATGCGCAAACCAACACGGAGCGACCCAAAGGCCGGGCACATGGATTGCGGCTGATCATGCGGCCCGCGCGGATAATCAGCGGCGAGCTTATCCATCACTTCGGATTTGCCCGCGGCACGCGCGGCGGCTGCCAGTGTTTCCCGCCCGCCATGGCAGGCAGTGCCCTCAGCGGCGGCAGGCGGCGATACGGGCGGAAGCGTGTCCATACCCTCAGACGCCTTCATACACCACTTCAAGGGATGGCTTGTTCAGCACTTCCGCCGCGCACATGTCTTCCATGGTGGCGGGGTTCAGCACCACACCACGGCCCACGGCTTCGCCCTTGAACAGGCCGAGCAGATTTTCCTGACTGAGCGGATTCGGGCGGAGCGGCGGCGCTTCGGCGACTTGCATTGCGAGCTGTTCAAACACCGAAGCCCAACGCCCGCCAGGCTTGCCGATGATTTCATAATTCGCGGATTTGCGGCGAATATCCTCATCCGCTGGAATGGCGGCCAGCACAGGAATGCCAGCTTCAGCAGCGAAAGCATGCGCTTCACCGGTGCCATCATCCTTATTGATGACCATACCGGCAACGCCAACATTGCCGCCAAGCTTGCGGAAATACTCGACCGCGGAACACACGTTGTTCGCGACATAGAGTGATTGCAGATCGTTTGATCCAACCACAATCACCTTCTGGCACATGTCACGCGCGATCGGCAGACCAAAGCCACCGCAGACCACATCGCCCAGGAAGTCCAGCAGGACGTAGTCGAAATCCCATTGATGGAAACCGAGTTTTTCCAGCAATTCAAAACCATGGATGATGCCGCGACCGCCGCAGCCCCGGCCGACTTCCGGGCCGCCCAATTCCATGGCGAAAACACCATCGCGCTTGAAGCAGACATCGCCAATGGCAACAGCCTCACCGGCGGCTTTTTTCTTCGATGATGTTTCGATGATGGTCGGGCAGGAACGCCCGCCGAACAAAAGCGATGTCGTGTCGCTTTTCGGGTCGCAACCAATCAGCAAAACGCGCTTGCCCTGCTGCGCCATCATGTAACTCAGATTGGCCAGCGTGAAGGATTTGCCGATACCGCCCTTACCATAAATGGCGATAATCTGGGTTTTCTTGGCAGCCGGTGATGTGAGCACCCCATCAGGCGGCGTGGATGCTTCGGCGCGCAGCGCGTTATGCATCGCGTTCATGGATGGACCGTTTGGCTTCCCCGGGACAGCATTCATTGTTTGTTTCTCCAGTCCAGAACCATTTTGAGGCAGGCAGGATCTTCAAAAGCCTGGCGATAGGCTTCAGATGCGTCATCGGCGCTGGCGCGATGCGTGATCAGGCCAGCAAGCGAAAGCCGGCGCTGGGCGATCAGCACATTCACCGCGTCCAAATCAGGTTGCTTCCATTCGGCAGCAATCGCGATACGCGCTTCGCGCATGAAGGCTGGCGGAAAGGTGAAGGAAAGCGGCGCGCTGTAGAAACCAGCCAGCGTCACCACACCACCGGGGGCCAAGCGCGCGATCAAGGTATCCAGCAGCGCGGCATCACCACTCACGTCACAAATCGCGCGATAATCGCGCCGCGTATCTTCGGCTGGATCAAGAACCAAATAGCCATTTGCGCCATCGCGCCGCGCGGGATTGCTTTCCCACACCACAGGCGCGGGATGACCGGCTGCGATGATGATGCGCGCCAGCAGGCGGCCCAGAACGCCATGGCCAATGATCAATTCCGGAATGACGGCCTGCGGCAGCGCCATGGCGTGATGCGCAGTGGCGGCCAACGCCAAAAGCACGGCATCTGCGCCGAGCGCGGGATCAACCGGTGTGACACGCGCGCCGGCCACCACAAGCCGCGCGGCAGCG
>VGDM01000094.1 GCA_016869715.1 Alphaproteobacteria bacterium | reverse complement strand
AAAGCCGCCGCAGACCACATCGCCCAGGAAATCGAGCAAGACATAGTCGAAATCCCATTGATGGAAGCCGAGTTTTTCCAGCAATTCGAAACCATGAATGATGCCGCGCCCACCGCAGCCACGGCCCACCTCCGGGCCGCCCAATTCCATGGCGAAAACACCATCGCGCTTGAAGCAGACATCGCCGATGGCAACAGCCTCACCAGCGGCTTTCTTCTTCGATGAGGTTTCAATGATGGTCGGGCAGGAACGCCCACCGAACAGCAGCGATGTCGTATCGCTTTTCGGGTCGCAGCCAATGAGCAAAACGCGCTTGCCCTGCTGCGCCATCATGTAGCTGAGGTTCGCGAGCGTGAAGGATTTGCCGATGCCACCCTTGCCATAGATCGCGATGATCTGGGTTTTCTTAGCCGCCGGCGATGTCAGCACCCCATCAGGCGGCGTGGATGCTTCGGCGCGCAACGCGTTATGCATCGCATTCATGGATGGACCGTTTGGCTTCCCCGGGACAGCATTCATTGTTTGTTTCTCCAGTCCAGAACCATTTTGAGGCAGGCAGGATCTTCAAAAGCCTGGCGATAGGCTTCCGGCGCGGCATCTGCGGCGGCGCGATGCGTGATCAGGCCGGAAAGGGAAAGACGGCGCGCCGCAATCAGCTTATTCACCGCTTCCAGATCAAGTTGTTTCCATTCCGCGGCGATGGCGATGCGTGCTTCACGCATGAAGGCCGGCGGGAAGGTGAAGGAAAGCGGCGCGCTGTAGAAACCAGCCAGCGTCACCACGCCACCGGGGGCAAGCCGCGCGATCAGGGTATCCAGCAAAGCAGCGTCGCCGCTGACATCGCAAATGGCGCGATAATCGCGCCGCATATCTTCCGCCGGATCAACAACCAAATAGCCATTGGCACCATCCCGCCGCGCGGGATTGCTTTCCCACACGATCGGCACGGGATGGCCGGCGGCGATGATGATGCGCGCCAGCAAGCGCCCCAGCACACCATGACCGACGATCAATTCCGGAATGGCAGCGTTTTGCAGCGCCATGGCGTGATGCGCAGTTGCGGCTAGCGCCAAAAGCACGGCATCAGCGCCAAGGGCGGGATCAACCGGTGTTACGCGCGCACCGGCCACCACAAGCCGCGCTGCAGCGCCACCAAACAATCCACGAATATCGCCAAAGCAGCGCGCGCCAGGGACGAAAACCGCCTCACCTGGCTGCCGGCCCGCCGCAATACCGGCCTGCACCACGCGGCCGACGGATTCGTAACCCGGCACCAGCGGATACCCCATGCCAGGGAAGGATGGCATGCGCCCGGACCAGAGAAGACGTTCCGTTCCAGTACTGATACCGCTCCAATCAATGTCCACGACAACATCCTCTGCGCCCGGCGGCGTCAGTTGCAGGCGCGAGAGCGAAAGCTTTTCGGGGGCGCTCAGCAGGATGGCGAGTGTTTCCACTCCGGGATCTCCCAATCGGGTTTTGTAACTCTAATGTTACGTCTATAACTGTCAAGTGAAAATGACAGTAAACGCGTCAATCTGCCTCAGCATGCATCACACGCGTCAGCAAGGGGGTGTCGGTCGGCAGCAGCCGGGGTGCGGTGAAGCCAGCAGCGGTCAGCATTGCGGCCAGCTCATCCGGGCGGCGTGGGCGGCCGCGGCCCATGGCCAACAGGTAAAAGCCGAAATAGGCGCCGCCCATGGGCTCAGCGCCCGCAGTGCCGGCCATGGGTTCGGCGATCAGCACGCGCCCACCCTTGGGCAAGGCCGCGCGCACACGGCCAAGCAGGGCCTGCACCACATCATCATCATGATCATGCAGCACGCGCACGAGGCTGATGATATCGGCGCCGAGCGGCAGGGAATCGGTGGAGAAATCGCCGCCCATCGCCATGGCGCGATCCGCCAGCCCTTCGCGGGCAAAGCGCTGCCGCCCCTGTTCGGCCACGGCCGGCAGGTCAAACAACAGCAAATCAAGCCCAGGATTGGCCTTGCCGACTGCGGTCAGAAAGGCGCCGCTGCCACCGCCGACATCCATCAGGCGGCGATGCGGGCCAAAGCGGTAGGCGGCCAAAACCTCCTGCGCGACCATGGGCTGGCTTGCCGCCATCAGCGCCGTGTAATCGGCCACTTTCTCGCCCGGCAGGGCATCCGGCTGCGCCGCGCCGGCATAGGCCCAGTATTGCGCCAGCGCTGTGCCGCCCCTTTCGCGACGAAGCAGCGCCACCGGGTCCGCCAGATCGGCGTAGAGCATGGCATGGTGCTCCACCATGGCAGCGATGCCGGGATTGCCGATCATGGCGGCACCCAATTCGCCGAGCGCCCAGGCGCCATCTGCACGCCGACGCACGAGCCGTAGCGATTCGGCTGCCACCAACAGGCGGTTCATGGCCTCAGGCGACAGCCCGAGTCGCGCCGCCAGCTTATGTTCTTCCGCCGGGGCTTCATGCAACGCTTCAAACAGCTTCAACCGCACACAGGCGGCCAGCACTTGCGAATAGACAAAGCCGGCGCAGAGATCGAACAATTCCCGCGCGCGGCGGCGTGCCAGTGGGCGAGTCAGCGGAAAACGCGCGGCCCAGGCGCGGAAACTCGGTCGCGCCGTGAGGGATTCGCGCCAGGCGGTAAAGCGATCCGCCCAAGATGCGCCCCCTTCCCTATCCGCCCTTTGCGGGGGCAGCGGCATGGCCCGCGCCATGGTTCAGGCCACGGCCAGCTTGCGCGGCAAAAGCCGGCCCACTTCTTCCAACATGGCGGCGCGCAACAGGGTGCGACCCGGGCAAGCGGGAATCGCCTCCACCGCCGCATTGGCCAGGGTTTTGAGCCGCGCCACCGCGCCATCCAGACCCAATTGCAACACGGCAGATGGCCGCCCCAAGGCCTGGTCGCGCCCAACGGGCTTGCCGATGCTCGCTTCATCTTCCACGGCGTCGCGCAAATCATCAGCGACCTGGAACGCCTCACCGAGGCGATCCCCGAGCAAGCGCCAGGCTTCGGCATCGGCGACACCCGCAGCGGCAGCACCGGCGACCGATGCTGCGGCAAAAAGCGCCCCGGTTTTTTGCCGCTGATATTCGGAAAGATCAGCGCGCGGTTCGCATTCCCAGGCCTGGCCGGCGACAATGCCGAAGGGCACGCCTACACCATCGCCAATCGCATTGATCACAGGGCCAAGCCGTTCCGGCGCGGCGCAGCCGGCGCGCGCAACAGTCTGGAACGCCAGCACAATCAGCCCATCCCCGGCAAGCACGGCCAGCGGCTCACCAAAGGCGCGATGCACGGAAGGCCGGCCTCGGCGCATATCGGCATCGTCAAAGCAGGGCAAATCATCATGCACCAGGCTGGCGCAATGCAGCAGTTCAATCGCGGCGGCGGCAGCGCTGGCAAGCCTTGGCTGGTCATCACCGCAGGCCGCCGCGACCGCAAGCGTCAGGCGTGGGCGGATGCGCGCCCCTTTCGGGAAAA
>VGDM01000093.1 GCA_016869715.1 Alphaproteobacteria bacterium | reverse complement strand
AGGCTGGCGCAATGCAGCAGTTCAATCGCGGCGGCGGCAGCGCTGGCAAGCCTTGGCTGGTCATCACCGCAGGCCGCCGCGACCGCAAGCGTCAGGCGTGGGCGGATGCGCGCCCCTTTCGGGAAAACCGCGTGACGCATCGCAGCGGCAAGGCGGGGCGGGGCACCGCTCGCCTCGGCGGAGAGCACCGCGTCAGCGAGGCTGCTCTCAATACGGGCCAAGGCGTCCATGCGGGACCTCCCGAGGGATGGCGCGAGTGGATCGCGGCAGCCCCTTGTATGTTATATTAGACGGTATTTATTGTCGTGTTTTCTTGACACTCATGTCAAGGCTTTTTACGCCCGCGCGGCAAAACGGGTATCGCGGTCCATCCGGTCCATCAATTCCAAGGCCCAAACCAGCCTTTCGCCATAGCCGGCACCAAGCGGCGGGCCTTCCAGCGCGGGGGCAGCGCGCACCGCATCCACCAGAAAGCGCGTGGCCGGCGATGGCGCTTCATCCGCGCCATCCTGCTGTGCGGCGAGCGCACCCGCCGCACGCGCCAAAAGCCAGGCCTTGCGCAGCCCCGAAACCACCGCGCGACGAGAGATGGAATCAAGGCCCTGGCGTTCCACCTCTCGGCCGATTTCCGCATAGACAAGGCGGGCGGCGCCGATGCCCGGGCGGCAATCCCAAGGCAGTAGCGCAATGCCTGGCCAGGCGCGGCGATAATGCGCTTCCGCCTCGCCCAAAAGCCGCGCAACAACACGGCCAAGGGCTGGGGAAAAGGCGGGGTTGGCGATCAACGCTTCTGCCGAAAGCCCTTCCTCACGCAGCCAGGCAAGCGGCAGATAAACCCGCCCGGCCTTGGCATCTTCGCCGACATCACGGGCAATATTGGTCAACTGCATGGCAAGGCCAAGATCACAGGCGCGCGCAATCGCTTCCGGTGAACGCACGCCCATCAATAATGTCATCATCGCGCCAACGGTCGCGGCGACGCGCGCGGCATAGGCTTCCAGCGCGGCGATATCCTCATAAAAGCGGCCTTCGGCATCCCAGGCGAAGCCTTCCAAAAGCGCCGCCGGCAGGGCGCGCGGCACGCCATATTGCGCAACCACGGCCGCGAAAGCGCGATCCGCCACATGATTCCAGGGCCGCGCGGCATAGGCGCCATCAAGGCGTTGATGCAGCAGTGCCAGCGAGGCCGACGGATCATCGCTCATGTCAATTGCGTCATCGGCCACGCGGCAAAACGCGTAAAGCGCCGCGGCGGGGGCTGCGATGCGGCGTGGCAGAAGGAAGGATGCGGCGCGAAAGCTTTTTGAACCGCCCGCCAATAGCCTGGTGCAGGCGCCAAGATCCTCGGCCGAAATGCCGTTCAATCCGGACATGCGCATCCCCATGTTATCTTTGCTTCAATCATTATTGGCCATCCGGCGGCGAAAGCGTCGTGCCCCAAGCGCCACGCCAAATGCGATGATCGGGATGGCGATGCTGGTGACGATGTCCTCGCGCAGCGAAACGCCCGATACGGCCAAACCCCTGGCAAGATAGGCCACCAGCCCAACCACATAATAGGTGATGGCAGCAATCGAAAAACCTTCCACCGCTTGTTGCAGCCGGACCTGCTGACGCGCACGCCGTTCCATGGAGGCGAGCAAGGCCTGGTTTTGCCGCTCGCGCGTGATATCTACGCGCGTCGAGAGAAGCTGCGTCGCACGCGCCACGCGTTGGGAGAGCATTTCCTGCCGTGTGGCCACGGCCTGGCAGGTATTCATGGCCGGCGCCAGGCGGCGTTCGGTGAATTCCCCGAAGGTCTGCATGCCTTCCATGCGGGTTTCGCGCAATTCCTGGATGCGGTTGCGCACCAATTCGTAATAGGCGGCAGCCGCGGAAAAGCGAAATCGATGGCGCGATTCGCGGCTTTCCGCTTCGGCTGCCATGCGCGTCAGGCGTTGCAGCAATAATGGCTCATCAGCTTCCTGCGCTTCCACCAGTGCCGCGCTGATTTCCGCCAATTCGCGTTCATGCGCGCCGATCTGCGGTGTGACTTCCTGCGCGACAGGCAATGCCAGCAGCGCCATGATGCGATAGGTTTCCATCTCCAGCAGGCGCTGCGAAAGCCGGCCCGCCTGATAGGGCGACATACCGCCATCATAAATCAGGAAACGACTGAACCCATCATCCTGAATGCGAAAATCGGTGAAGGCATGCGCGTAGCCACTCACCAGCGGACCGCCCACCAGCATGTTATCACGAAAATAGCGCCGCGCAATTTCGCTGATGGCCAAGGGCACTTCCTTGGAAGCCAGCAGCGTGACATGTGCGGCAGCGATCACTTGACCGGGCAGAGCTTTCAGCCAATTTGTCGGCAATGCGTGGATGGCGGCTGCGGAAAATGGCTCAGGCTCTGCGCTCGCGACTACAACCATGAAGCGACTGAATTCGCCATGCCTTTCCCATTTCAAGCGAAATGGCCCGAAATCCGCACTGTAATGATTTGCCCCTGGCGCAGGCGGAGGGATAGAAAAACGCTGCGCCAAGGCGCAGAGCGCTGCCCAAGAGGCATCGCGCGCCTCATCCGCCGCCGGCAGCAGCGCGATTTGCGAGACCCGGCAGGGAGAAAATAGGATCTCCGGCGGGCGCGCATGCACCTCATCATTGAGCTCAATGCGCTGGGCATAGGATGGGGGGAGCACGTTATCGAAGCTCATGCCGCCGCCCCGGTGACATGCTGCGCCACGCCAGACCATTCCTTCAGCAGCGTATCGGCAACGCGCTGCGGCGCTTCTTCATGCGCCAAATGGCCAAGCCCTTCGAGTGTGATGACGCGCGCAGCGGGCCGAATGGCCTGGATGCGCCGCGCCTGCATGGGCGGCACGGCGCGATCGCGGCTGCCGACCATCAGGAACAGCGCCGGTGCAAGGCGCGGCAGATCGCGCAGCAAGGGGCGCAATTCCCATTGCGCCATCATCATCAACGCCGCACGGATATGGCCAGGATAGCTAAACAGCCGGGTATATAATTCCACGCCGCGCGGGCCGATATCAGACCCTGTATCGCGCAAGAGCTTGGCCGCCACTTCCTGCTTGGAAGCCCGCCAGGCGCAGAGCTTGGAAACGAACGGCAGCCCCACCATGACACGTGCCGCGCGGGTGAAAAACGCTGCATGTTCATCGCCGAGCGGCAGCAGCGCGCCATTCAGGCTGAAGATGGCACGCGGCGCAATCTTGCCATCCAAGGCCATGCGCAATGCAATCGCTGCTCCTGCGGAATGGCCCAGCACAAGATCGGGCGAAACCTGAAGCTGCTGTAACAGCGCATGCAGCGCCTCGGAAAAACCTGCCAAAGAAACACGCGCCTGCGGCAGGCAGGTTGTAAAACCCTGCCCCGGCAGATCGGGCGCAATCAGGGTAAAATGCGGTGCCAGGATCGGCGCCAAATCGCGCCAGCTATGGGTTGAGGCTGCCGTACCATGCAGCAGCAACAGGCAAGGCCCCTGCCCCTTGCGCTGCACATGCCAAGTCAGCCCGCCAGCTTCGACAAATTCGCTCGATTGCCGGTTAGGCCAATCTCGCCCATCCCTTTCCCAAATCGGCAAGTCTGCGGCTGCTGCCATGACATCAAGGCCCAGCCGCCGGCGCACGCGCTGCATCACGCACCGCCGCAGACATGCGCGCGGCATCCGCAAAAGGCAGCGGCACATAGCGCGCGCCCATGGCAGAAGCGAGGTGCCTTGAGAAGGGCT
>VGDM01000092.1 GCA_016869715.1 Alphaproteobacteria bacterium | reverse complement strand
TTCGCCATGGAATTGGGCGGCCCGGAGGTTGGCCGTGGCTGCGGTGGGCGCGGCATCATTCATGGTTTCGAATTGCTGGAAAAACTCGGCTTCCATCAATGGGATTTCGACTATGTCTTGCTCGATTTCCTGGGCGATGTGGTCTGCGGCGGCTTTGGTCTGCCGATTGCGCGTGACATGTGCCAGAAGGTGATTGTGGTCGGGTCGAATGACCTGCAATCGCTCTATGTCGCCAACAATGTCTGCTCCGCTGTGGAATATTTCCGTAAGCTTGGCGGCAATGTCGGTGTGGCCGGCATGGTCATCAACAAGGATGATGGCACCGGCGAAGCCCATGCCTTCGCGGCTGAAGCAGGCATTCCCGTGCTGGCCGCCATTCCGGCGGATGAGGATATTCGGCGCAAATCCGCGAATTATGAAATCATCGGCAAGCCTGGCGGGCGCTGGGCTTCGGTGTTTGAACAGCTCGCGCTGCAAGTCGCGGAAGCGCCGCCGCTCCGCCCAAATCCGCTCAGCCAGGAAAACCTGCTTGGCCTGTTCAAGGGCGAAGCCGTGGGCCGTGGGGTGGTGCTGAACCCCGCCACCATGGAAGACATGTGCGCAGCGGAAGTGCTGAATAAGCCATCCCTTGAAGTGGTGTATGAGGGCGTCTGAGGGCATGGACACACTCCCGCCCGTATTGCCGCCTGCCGCTGCCGCTGAAGGCGCCGCCTGCCATGGTGGGCGGGAAACGCTGGACGCCGCCGCGCGTGCTGCGGGCAAGTCCGAGGTGATGGACAAGCTCGCCGCCGATTATCCGCGTGGGCCGCATGATCAGCCGCAATCCATGTGCCCGGCTTTCGGGTCCTTGCGCGTTGGTTTGCGCATGCGTCGTGTGGCGACGATCCTCTCCGGCAGTGCGTGCTGCGTCTATGGCCTGACCTTTACCAGCCATTTCTATGGCGCGCGCCGCACGGTGGGTTATGTGCCGTTCAATTCGGAAACCCTGGTCACCGGCAAGCTTTTTGAAGATATTCGCGACGCAGTCTATGCCCTGGCGAAGCCAGAAGATTATGACGCGGTCATCGTCACGAATCTATGCGTACCAACGGCATCTGGTGTGCCACTTGATCTATTGCCGAAGCAGATCAATGGCGTGCGCGTGATTGGCATAGATGTGCCGGGCTTTGGCGTGCCGACCCATGCAGAAGCCAAGGATGTGCTGGCCGGCGCCATGCTGCGCTACGCTCGCAATGAGGCTGAGGCGGGTCCGGTAGCCCGGCCACGCGATTACGCACTGGATCAACGCAACATCGCGGTGATTGGCGAGTTGTTCCCCGCCGATCCGCCAGGAATTGGTGCGTTGATCCAGCCCATGGGGCTGACGCTCGCGCCGCAAACCCCGGCGCGTGAATGGCGTGATCTCTATGCGGCGCTTGATAGTGTTGCCGTTGCCGCGGTGCATCCCTTCTATACCGCAAGCATTCGCGAATTCCGCGCGGCGGGTCGCCCGGTGGTGGGCTCCGCGCCGGTGGGTGTGGAAGGCACGGATGCCTGGCTTTCGGCGATTGGTGCTGCGGCAGGCGTGAAGCCATCCGATATCGAAGCCGCAAAGACGCGCGCCTTGCCTGCCATTCGTGGCGCGCTTGCCAGCAACCCGGTCAAGGCGCGCATTACGGTCTCAGGCTATGAAGGCTCAGAATTGCTGGTGGCGCGCCTACTGATCGAAGCCGGCGCTGAAGTGCCTTATGTCGGCACCGCCGCACCGCGCACGGAATGGAGTACGGCGGATCGCGAATGGCTCGAAGCGCATGGTTGCCATGTGCAGTATCGCGCGAGCCTGGAACAGGACATCGCCGCGATGAAGGATGCGCGGCCTGATTTGGCGCTTGGCACAACACCCTTGGTGCAGAAGGCCAAGGAAATGGGCACGCCCGCGCTTTACTTCACGAATATGGTTTCCGCCCGTCCGCTTTTTGGCCTGGCTGGTGCTGCTTCCATGGCGGGCATTGTGGCGGCGCAGACCAATGGGCGTGAGCGTTTCTCGCGTATGGTGTCCTTCTTTGAAGGTGTTGGCACGCCCGATGGCGCGGGCTATGGCTTCCGCGACAAGCCGAGTGATCCCCCTGGATTTCGTGAGCGTCAGCGTAAGCTGCGCGCCGCCAAGGCCAAGGCTGAAGAGGCGGTGGGGAGCTAAGCATGCTTGTCCTCGATCATGATCGCGCCGGCGGCTACTGGGGGGCGATCTACGCTTTCTCTGCAGTGCGTGGCCTGCGGGTTGTGATTGATGGACCGGTTGGCTGCGAAAATCTGCCGGTGACGGCGGTGCTGCATTACACGGATGCGCTGCCGCCGCATGAATTGCCGATTGTGGTGACGGGTCTGGATGAGGAGTCACTCTCCCAGAACGGTACCGAAGGCGCCTTGAAGCGCGCGGCCTCCACGCAGGATGCCGAATTGCCGGCCGTGGTGGTGACGGGTTCCATCGCTGAGATGATTGGCGGTGGCGTGACACCGCAGGGCAGTAATCTGCAACGCTTCATCTGCCGGACAATTGATGAGGATCAGTGGCAGGCCGCTGATCGCGCCATCATGTGGCTCTGGAGTGAATTCGGCTCACGCGGTCGTAAGCCAAAGCCCCGCGCGCGCAAGGAAGGCGAAAAGCCGCGCGTGAATATCATTGGCCCCATCTATGGCACCTTCAATATGCCATCTGACTTGGCCGAGATGCGCCGGCTGGTCGAGGGCATTGGCTGCGAGATCAATCTGGTCTTCCCGCTGGGCAGCCATGTGGAAGACATCGCGAAACTGCCCGATGCAGATGTGAATATCTGCATGTATCGCGAATTTGGCCGCAAGCTGTGCGAGGAGCTGGATCGGCCCTATCTGCAGGCGCCGATTGGGCTTTTTGCGACAACGAATTTTCTTCGTAAGCTTGGTGAATTGACTGGGCTTGACCCGGAACCCTTTATCGAACGTGAAAAGCACACCACGGTGAAGCCGCTTTGGGATTTGTGGCGGAGTGTGACGCAGGATTTCTATGCCTCCGCCTCCTTCGCGGTGGTTGCTACTGATACCTATGCGCGCGGATTGCAGCGTTTTCTGCATAACGAAATGGGCATTCCCTGCGCCTTCGCCTTTTCGCGTAAGGCAGGACAGAAGCCCGATAATGCGGCGGTGCGTGATGCGCTGCGCAAGACACCGCCCTTGGTGCTATTCGGTTCCTATAATGAACGCATGTATGCGGCGGAAATCAAAAGCCGCGCCATGTATATCCCGGCAAGTTTCCCCGGCGCCATCATCCGCCGTGCTACCGGTACGCCCTTCATGGGCTATGCGGGTGCCACTTATGTCATCCAGGAATATTGCAACGCCTTGTTTGACGCGTTGTTTCATATCCTGCCGCTCGGCACTGATCTTGATCGTGTTGAACCAACGCCGGTGCGTGCTGCCGAACCCTGGGATGCGGCAGCCGTCGCGCTATTGGATGAACGGGTGGAACAGGAACCCTTCCTGATCCGCATTTCCGCTGCCAAGCGACTGCGTGAACAGGTTGAACGCGCCGCGCGCGATGCGGCAGAGCCGCGCGTGACGGCAGAGCGCGTGCAAAAGACTTTGGCGGAGGTCATGGCGTGACACCCCTTCGCCATCACGAATCTTGTCTGCGAACGGACCGCGGTCATCGCTGTCGGCACGTCTCCGATGACAAGAAGGCTTGGGCGGAATTCCGCCTCTGCCGTCCCTGCCGCGCGGGTGGACGCGGTAATGGCCGTAAGGCCAAGT
>VGDM01000091.1 GCA_016869715.1 Alphaproteobacteria bacterium | reverse complement strand
ATATTGAGTCCGCCCGGTGTTGCTTTGGCGCGCGCCACAAGATCAGCGACAGAAGTGATGCCGCTATCGGGCTTGGTCAGGATTGTGTTGGGCGAGGCGCCCAATTCCGTGATCGGCGCGAAATCCTTGGTGATGTCATAGCCGGGGTTGCGAAACAGAGTCGGGTTCACGACAAACCCGGTGGAGGTCACCAGCAGCGTATAGCCATCGGGCGCGCTGCGCGCCGCATGGGCGATGCCAACATTGCCGCTGGCGCCAGGGCGGTTTTCCACCACAACAGGCTTGCCAAGCGCCGCCGCAAGCCCGGGTGCGATCACGCGCGCCATGACATCCGTGGGCCCACCAGGCCCAAATGGCACGACTAGGCGAATGCTGCGTGATGGCCAGGCATCCGCGCTTTGCGCGCGGGCCAAAGCGGGTATGGCCAAAAGGCCCAAAGCAGCGCGGCGGGCCAGACGCAAATCAGCCATGGCGGCAATCTCCCCTTCTTGCCACGCTTGTGATTGTGGCTTTGGGGAAAGGCTGAAACCGGATCAGGCCAAGGTCAAGTGCGACGCGTTCACCCGGCCAAATGCCGCCGCCGGATCACGCGCTGCGCCAGCCCATCCACCGGGCCAAGCAGCACGGATACCGCCCAGGCAAGCCCAGCCATCAACACAATCGCTGGCCCGCTCGGCAAATCCGCATGATAGGAAAGCAGCAAGCCCACCACGCTTGAGGCCAGCGCAATGGTAGACGCGGCATAGACCATGCCACCGATTTCCATGGCCCAATGCCGCGCGGCAATGGCGGGCAGCATCATCAAGCCCACCGCCATGAGCGTGCCCAAAGCCAAAAAGGCCGAGAGCATGTTCAGCACCACCAGCGCCATGAAAACCAAATGCCAAAACCCACCGCGGGCACCCGTGGCCGCCGCAAAGGCCGGGTCAAAACATTCCAGCACCAAGGGCCGCCAACCAATCGCGAGCATCACCAACGTCAACGTCGTGACAGTCGCCATCAGCACTAGCGCGGCATCATCAACGCCCAGCACGCTGCCGAACAGAATATGCGTCAAATCGCCCGCGCCGCCACCCATTGAAATCAGCGCCACGCCCAGGCCAAGCGCCAAAAGGTAAAGCGCGGCCAGCGTCGCATCTTCCCGCCCGCCTGTAATGCGTGCCAAGGCCCCGGCACCAACCGCCACCAAAAGCCCCGCCACCAAGCCACCAAACCAAAGCGCCGGCACGGAAAGCCCGGCCATCAGGAACGCCACGGCCACACCTGGCAAGGCGCCGTGGGAAAGCACATCGGCGGTGAGGCTCATGCGCCGCAGCATCAGAAAAACGCCAAGCGGCGGTGCGGCCATGGCAAGGGCGAGCGATCCCACCAAAGCGCGCCGCATGAAACCGAATTCGATGAAGGGGGCGAAAAGTGCCTCAATCATGGTGGGCCGGAGCATTTTCAAGCCAAGTGGCACACTTGGCGGCTTGGAAAATACGACCAAACAATAACTTAGAGCGGTTGGCCTGAACGAAGGTGAACGGAAACCGCTCTAGTTTAGGCCGCGCGCTCACAAGCCTCAGCCCCATCTGCCCAGCCTTCGGCCATTTGGCGCGCCTTGAGGCGATTGCCAGCGGAAAGCGCTTGTTCGGTCGGGCCCCAGGCAATCAGATCGCGCGCGAGCAACAGTGTTTCTGGGAATTCCTGGGCAACAAGATCAAGATCATGCAGCACCGCAATCACGGTGCGGCCTTCGCCATGCCATTGGCGGATAAGGCGGAGCAGATCGGCAGCGGTCTTCGCATCCACCGCATTAAAGGGTTCATCGAGCAGCAGAATATCCGCATCCTGCACCAGAAGCCGCGCGAAAAGCAGGCGCTGCAATTGCCCTGCCGAAAGGCTCCCCACCGGCCGCGTGGCAAGGCCTGCCAGCCCAACAGCCGCCAGCGCAGCATCAACCCGGGCATGCTCGGCGGCAGGCACCGCGCGGAAGGCGCCAATGCGTGGCCACAAGCCCTGCATCACCACATCGCGGCAGGCAATGGGAAAGGCGCGATCCAAAGCGGCCAGTTGCGGCAGCAGGGCGATACGCGCCTCACCTTCATAAGCGATGCGTCCTGAATCTGGCTTATGCAGCCCAGCCAGGGCGCGCAGCAGCGTGGTCTTGCCCGCGCCATTTGGCCCGACAATCGCCGTCAGGCTGCCTGGGGCGAAGCGTCCTGAAACATGATGCACTGCCGGGCGACGGCCATGGCAGACAGTCAGGTCAGCCAACGAAAGGGCAGCGGGCTTCATGCCGAAAGCGCCCAGGCAACGCCGGCCCAAAGCAACGCGGCCAGCAAGGCGGTAAGGCCAAGCCGCGCGGCAATGCCGGACGCAAGCGCAAGGGGGTTCGGGAAAAGCATGCGAATCGATATAACATAACACTCGTCCCTGCCAAGCCATGCCGGCCCGGTGATTACCTGGAGCGTTACCGCATCGGGTCAAATCTTGGGCATTTCTGGGCATGATGGCGGCGTTTTCACGCAATCGTCGCTGAAGCGTCATTGCAGCGCCATATAGGCCAAGCTAACCCGAAGTTATGGAAGCTGTAGCCCGGAATCCGGAAGAAGCCTTGAAGCCGCGTCGGCAGATGCGGATCAAGCCGTTGCGTTTTAAACCCTTCATGCCAGGTGATGCCTGGGGCGATATCATGGAACCACGCCCGCTTGGGGGGCGCTTCCGCGCCATCCGGCGGATCGTGAGCGCGGTGATTTGGACCCTGATCGCCCTTCCCATTCAGGCAATCCTGCTGCTGCTGCCCGGCCAAGCCAAAATCAGCTTCGCCTGTTTCTACCACAGGGTGCTTTGCTGGCTGATTGGTCTGAAGATCCAGGTTGTGGGCAAGGTCTCCGACAAACCGGCCACGCTTTTTCTGCCCAATCATTGCTCCTGGCTTGATATTTTGGTGTTGGGCGCGATGCTGCGCGCAAGCTTCGTCGCCAAATCCGAAGTGGGCGAATGGCCAGTGGTTGGCATCATCGCCAAGTTTGGCCGCACGGTTTTTGTCAGCCGCAAGCGCAATTCCACAGTGCTGCGGGAAGCCGATACCATGCGCGAAAGGCTGCAAGCCGGCGATAATCTGATCCTGTTTGCCGAAGGCACAAGCAATGACGGCACGCGGGTGCTGCCCTTCCGGTCCGCCTTTCTGGCGGCGGCAGCGGATGCCCGGGCCGTGCAGCCTGTATCACTGGTCTATGACCGCCTGGGCGGGCTGCCGGCCTGCCGCCGGGATCGGCCGCTTTTTGCTTGGTATGGTGACATGGATATTGCGTCCCATTTCTGGCGTATTGCCCGGCGTTCCGGGGCGCGGGCGACCGTGCTGCTGCATGAACCCGCCGATCCCGCCGCCATCCCTGACCGCAAGGCCTTGACCTTGGCGGTAAGCGATGTGGTGGCTGCCGGTGCTGCGCAATTGCGCCAGAACCGCCCCCCAGCACCGCTTTTCCTGCATGGGACGCGATAATCCCTTGACCCGAAGCGGCGGTAGATTCCAGGCTCCCGTTATGCACCTTGGCTCCATGATTCGCGCTTTCAGGCCTTGACGCGCTTGACCAGCGCAGCCGGCCTGCTCATTTCCCCCGTTTCGCCCCGCGCTGGGGCGACGGAGGGCCGGATTTCATGATTGATCGCCAAGGCACCCCGCCCAAGAAGCGGCTTTTGATCCGCACCTGGGGCTGCCAGATGAATGTTTATGACAGCGCCCGCATGGCCGATGTGCTGGCGCCGCTTGGCTATGCGCCAACGGAAGTG
>VGDM01000090.1 GCA_016869715.1 Alphaproteobacteria bacterium | reverse complement strand
CTTAATCATTGAGACTGAAACCATGACCGAGGATTTCCACCGTATCCGGCGCCTGCCGCCCTATGTCTTTGCCGAGGTGAATGCCGCCAAGGCCAAGGCACGTGGGGCGGCTGAGGATATTGTTGACCTTGGCATGGGCAATCCCGATACGCCGACACCGCCGCATATTGTGGCGAAGCTGATCGAAGCCGTGCAGGACCCGCGCACGCATCGCTATTCCATGTCCAAGGGCATTCCTGGGCTGCGAAAGGCTTTGGCTGGTTATTATGACCGGCGCTTCGGCGTGAAGCTTGATCCGGAAACCGAAGTGGTGGCGACGCTTGGGTCGAAGGAAGGGCTTGCGAATTTGGCGCAGGCCATCTCAAGCCCGGGCGATACCATCCTGGTGCCCAATCCTTCCTATCCCATCCATCAATTCGGCTTCATCATCGCGGGCGCTTCGGTGCGCAGCATTCCCTATACGCCCGATGACAGCATGCTGGCCGCAATTGACCGCGCCGTGCGCCATTCCGTCCCCAAACCAAATGCGGTGATTGTCAATTTCCCCTCCAATCCAACCGCCTTGACCGCGCCGATTGAATTCTACCGCGAATTGGTCGCCCTTTGCCGTCGGCATGAATTGTTCATCCTATCCGATCTTGCCTATGCCGAGCTTTATTTCGGCGACACGCCGCCGCCTTCCGTGCTTGAAGTGGAAGGGGCGAAGGACATCACGGTGGAATTCACTTCGATGTCCAAGACCTACAATATGCCTGGCTGGCGCATGGGTTTTGCGGCGGGCAACCCGCGCCTGATCGCGGCCTTGGCGCGCGTGAAATCCTACCTGGATTATGGCGCCTTCACGCCGATCCAGGTGGCGGCGACCGCCGCGCTGAATGGCCCGCAGGATTGCATTGAGGAAATGCGTGTTCTGTATAAGGAGCGCCGCGAGGTGCTGGTGAAGGGCCTGCATGCCGCGGGCTGGGATGTGCCGGCGCCGGAAGCTTCCATGTTCCTTTGGGCGCCAATCCCCGAGCGTTTCCGGCATTTGGGCTCGGTCGGGTTTTCCAAGCTGCTGCTGGAAAAGGCGAAGGTCGCGGTGGCACCCGGCCTTGGCTTTGGTGAACATGGTGATGAACATGTCCGCATTGCGCTGGTGGAAAATAACCACCGCATCCGTCAGGCTTTGCGTGGCATCAAGACTTTCCTCGGCGGCGATAATGCCGCGCCGCAGGATGCTGCTTCTGATATGGTGAATGCATGACCCGTCCCCTTGCGATTGCGGTTGCCGGCCTTGGAACGGTTGGCGCCGGCGTGGTGAAGTTGCTGCGCGCGAATGCCGATATCATCGCCGCGCGCGCGGGCAGGCCGATTGCCATCACCGCCGTTTCCGCGCGTGAACGCAACCGGGATCGTGGCATCAGCCTTTCGGGGCTGCGCTGGTATGAAGACCCCGTCGCACTCGCTGCTGATCCGCAAGTGGATGTGGTGGTGGAATGCATCGGCGGCTCAGAAGGCCCGGCGCGCGCCTTGGTGCAAGCCGCGATTGCCGCTGGCAAGCATGTGGTGACCGCGAATAAGGCGCTGCTCGCCGTGCATGGCGCGGCCCTGGCGCAGGCATCCGAAGCGCGCGGTGTGGCGCTGGCATTCGAAGCGGCGGTGGCCGGCGGCATTCCGGCGATCAAGGCTTTGCGCGAAGGCTTGGCGGCCAACCGCATCCAGCGCGTGGCCGGCATTCTGAACGGCACCTGCAATTACATCCTGACCGTGATGCGCGAACAAAAGCGCGAATTCGCTGAAGTGTTGGCCGAGGCACAAAAGCTTGGCTATGCGGAAGCCGATCCATCCTTCGATATTGATGGCATTGATGCGGCGCATAAATTGGCGATCCTCGCCGCTTTGGCGTTTGGCAGGCCGGTGGATTTCGGCGCGGTGCATGTGGAAGGCATTCGCGAAGTCTCCGCACTTGATATCGCGCTTGCCGAGGAACTTGGTTATCGCATCAAGCTGCTTGGCATTGCGCGGCGCGAAGATGGCGGCATTGCAACCCGCGTGCATCCTTGCATGGTGCCGATTTCAGCCCCCATTGCGCGGGTGGATGGCGTGTTCAATGCCGTGGTGGCAGAAGGTGATTTCGTCGGTCGCGTGATGATGGAAGGCCGGGGCGCCGGGGAAGGGCCAACCGCCTCAGCCGTGGTCGCCGATGTGATTGACATTGCGCGCGGGCGCTTCACGCCTGTTTGGGGCGCGGAAGCCGCTGCCTTGAAGCCCGAGCCTTCCTTCCCGATGGATCGCCACACCGGCGCTTATTATCTGCGCCTGATGGTGGTGGATCGCCCCGGCGTGATTGCCGATGTCACGGGCGTTTTGCGTGACCATGCGATCAGCCTGGAATCCATGCTGCAACGTGGCCGCGCGCCTGGTGAGGCCGTGCCCGTGGTGCTGACCACGCATGAAACCAGTGAGGCTTCGGTGCGCGCTGCTTTGAAGCGCATTGCGGAGCTGAATACCGTGATGGAAAAGCCAGCGCTGATCAGGATTGAGGCGCTATAGGCACCCCGCCGCCCGTGCCCTGGCGCGTACCAGCGCCAGCACGGTGCGCGAAATCGGTGCCGCCTCACCAACCCAATCGGCCAATTCCACCACGGCGCCGAGCAGCGCCTCAATCTCCATCGGCCGGCCGCGTTCCAGGTCCTGCAGCATGGAGGTTTTATGCGCGCCAACCTCCGCCGCGCCGGCGATGCGCTTATCCACATCAATCGCAAAGCGCACGCCCAGCGCTTCCGCCACGCGCTGGCCTTCCAGCATCATGGCGCGCGCGACGCTGCGCTGGCCCTCATCGGCGGTCAGCACATCAAGGGTTGCGGTGGTGAGCGCCGAGATCGGGTTGAAGGCCATATTGCCCCAAAGCTTCACCCAAAGCTCATCACGAATTTTCGGGCGCACCGGTGCCTTGAAGCCGGCGGCGATCAGCGCTTCAGACAGTGCCTGCGCGCGCGGGCTGCGGCTGCCATCAGGCTCACCCAGGCTGAAACGATCACCATAGCTATGGTCAATCACGCCGGGCGCTGTCACCTCGGCTGCCGGATAGACAATGCAGCCAATGGCGCGGGATGGCGGCAGCAGCGCGGAAACCTGACCATCCGGGTCCACGCTTTGCACAATGCGCCCTTCATAAGCGCCGCCAATTCCGTGGAAATACCACCAGGGAATGCCATTCACCGCACTCACAATCGCGGTATCGGGGCCAAGCAAGGGCTGCATTTGCTTCGCCGCTGAGGGCAAGGAATGCGCCTTCAACGTCACCAGCACATAATCCTGCGGGCCGGCTTCTTCAGCGCTCTCAACGCAGCGCGGATGCACAATTTGCTCCGTGCCTTCGCTGATCAGCTTTACGCCGTTTTCGCGCATCGCCGCCAGATGCGGGCCGCGTGCGATGAAGGTGACATCCACATCACCCTTGGCGGCAAGCTTGGCGCCCATCAGCCCACCAATGGCGCCGGCACCGAAGATGCAGATTTTCATGATTGTGCTACCTGCCCAAAATAAAGCGTGTGGCCTTGATCGTCCTGCAAGGCGAATTCAAGCGTTCCCCACGCGGTTTCATGCACTGGCTTTGCCAGGCGCACGCCCTTCGCCTCAATGCTATTGGCAAGTGCGCTTACATCATGGCTGCCGAAATAGAGATGCAGATGCTCACCCGCCGCAACTTCGGCGATGGAACTGTCTGGCTGATCCACTTGCTTGAGGTGAATCATCTGACCATTGGCGGAAAGACTGGCGTAGAAATCACCATATTCGAAAACCAAATCGAGACCGATGATATCCGTGTAGAAGCGAATGCTACGCGCCAGATCGGTGGTGCGTA
>VGDM01000089.1 GCA_016869715.1 Alphaproteobacteria bacterium | reverse complement strand
CAAAAATCCGCTTGGGCGCTTGACTTTTTACCCTCCAGCCAGGATAAGCCCGCTTCCTTTCCATAGGTTTATTCGGAACCACCATGATTTCCACGCAAACCCGCTCGCTGAAGCCGGCGGAGGTGAAGAAGAACTGGGTGTTGATTGATGCGGATGGGCTCGTGCTCGGCCGCCTTGCAACCCTGGTCGCCAATCGCCTTCGCGGCAAGCACAAGCCGCAATTCACCCCCCATGTGGATTGCGGTGACCATGTTGTCATCATCAATGCGAAGAAGGTGCGTGTCACCGGCGCCAAGGCGGAACAGAGCGTGTTCTACTGGCACACCGGCTATCCGGGCGGCATCAAGGGCCGCACCATCCGTGAACGGATGGAAGGCCGCTTCCCCGAGCGTGTGATTGAAAAGGCGGTTGAGCGCATGATCACCCGTGGCCCGCTTGGCCGCGCGCAAATGCGCAACCTGCATGTCTATGCCGGGGCTGAACACCCGCATGCCGGCCAGCAGCCTGCTACCCTGGATGTGGCGGCGCTGAACCGTAAGAATTCCCTCGCAGTGAAGAAGGCGGGCTGAGGCTATGAGCGGCGAAACCAAGACCCTCGCGGACCTCAAGGGTATCGTGGCCGGTACCCCCGCGGCAGCGGCGGAAGCGGCGATCAAGCGGGAACCGAAGCGCGATGCGCAGGGCCGTTCCTATGCCACTGGCCGGCGGAAGGACGCGGTCGCCCGCGTTTGGATCAAGCCGGGCAAGGGCCAGATCACCATCAATGACAATCCGGCAGCGAAGTATTTCGCGCGCCCGGTGCTGCGCATGCTGATCACCCAGCCCTTCCTGGTGGCGGATCGCTATCAGCAATTTGATGTCATCTGCTCGGTTGTCGGTGGCGGCTTGTCCGGTCAGGCCGGTGCGGTGCGCCATGGCATCAGCCGTGCGCTGTGCAATTATGAGCCGGATCTGCGCTCCATTCTGAAAAAGGCGGGCTTCCTGACGCGCGACCCGCGCGTGGTGGAACGCAAGAAGTACGGGCGCCCGAAGGCACGACGTTCCTTCCAGTTCTCCAAGCGCTGACGCCAGTGGACCGGCGTCGCGCGCCGGTGCCATACTGGGATTTTCATCAGGGGGCGGGTCCGCAAGGGTCCGCCCCTCTTGCATTTCAGGGTTTTTCGCGCCGCAATGCGGCATCCACGGGAGATATACCATGGCCAAGACTGCGAAGATTTTCATTGATGGCGAAGCCGGCACCACGGGCCTGCAAATCCGCGACCGTATTGCCGCCAATCCGCATGTTGAATTGCGCTCCATCGCGGCTGAGCACCGCAAGGACGCCAATGCGCGCCGTGAGATGATGGACAGTGTTGACCTGGTGATCCTGTGCCTGCCTGATGATGCGGCGAAGGAAAGTGCCGCGCTTGCTGCTTCATTGGGCGCACAGGCGCCGAAGCTTTTGGATGCATCCACCGCGCATCGGGTTGATCCGAATTGGGTCTATGGCCTGGCGGAACTCTCGCCCGAGCAGGCCAGCGCAATTGCGGCGGCGAAGTGTGTCTCGAACCCTGGCTGCTACCCAACCGGCGCCATTCTGATGCTGCGCCCCTTGATTGATGCTGGTGTGATGGCGGCGGATTTTCCGGTAACCGTGAATGCGGTGACGGGTTATTCCGGCGGCGGCAAATCCATGATCGCGGCCTATGAAGCCCGCACCGCGCCGGATTTTGAGCTTTACGGGCTGGCGCTGGAACACAAGCATGTCGCCGAGATGCAGAAATATACCGGCCTCACGCGCCGGCCGATCTTTGTGCCGTCAGTCGCGGATTATGCGCAGGGTATGATCGATTCCATTCCGCTGCATCTTGACCTGCTGAAGGGCAATGTGAAGCCCGCCGATCTGGAGGCGTTGTTGATCAAGCGCTATGCCGGCAGTGATGTGGTGCGTGTGGTGACAGCGGAAGCGAATGGCAAGCTGGAACCCCAAGCGCTGAACGGGACCAACGGCCTGGAAATCCGTGTCTATGGCAATGAAAAGCGCGGCCAAGCCGTGCTGGTGGCGCGGTATGACAATCTCGGCAAGGGCGCATCCGGTGCGGCGGTGCAAAACCTTGGGCTGATGCTGGGCGTGCCGGTTTCGGCCGATCTGCCGACCGCGGCGTAAGGGGCAGAATCATGGATACGCAACAAGCCACCAATCGCGGCCCGCTTTATGTGTTTGAAGGCGTCTGGCCCAAGGTTCATGACAGCGTCTTCATCGCGCCGACCGCTGCCGTGATCGGCAATGTCACGATCGGGAAGCAATCAAACATCTGGTATCACTGTGTCCTGCGCGGTGATTCCAACTTCATCACCATCGGCAAGCGCGTGAATATCCAGGATGGCACGATTGTGCATGTGAATGCCGGGCGCGAGCCCACCATCATCGGCGATGATGTCACCGTGGGCCATGCCGCCATTGTGCATGCCTGCACGCTGATGGACCGCGCCTTTGTCGGCATGGGGGCCACCGTGCTGGATGGCGCGGTGATTGAAGAAGGCGGCGTGATTGCCGCCGGTTCCGTGCTGCCACCTGGCAAGCGCATCGGCGCCATGGAGCTTTGGATGGGCAATCCTGCGAAGCTTGTGCGCGTGCTCACCGAAGAACAGCGCGCGGGGTTTGACCGCACCGCGAAGAATTACGTGCAGCTTGCGGGGCGGCACCGCCTATCGCTCGCTGGGGGCTGACGAGGCGCCGTTTTCGTTCATAATACCGCCTCGGGAAACGCCGAGGAGAGACGCGTGAACGCAACCCTGAATGCCCTTCTGACCAGCGGCGCGGCTGCCGCGCCGGCCATCCGCGCGCCGGGCCGCCCGGCGCTTTCCTATGCGGGGCTGCGTGACCTGGCCGCCGCCACCATCGCACGGCTGAATGGCATTGGCATTGGCCGCAATGATCGTGTGGCGATTGTACTGCCGAATGGCCCGGAAATGGCGGCAGCCTTTATCGCGATTGGTGCGGGTGCCACCACCGCGCCGCTCAACCCGGCCTATCGCGCGGATGAATTCAACTTCTATTTGACCGATCTGAAGGCCAAGGCACTGGTCGTGCAAAAGGGTGTCGCGACCGAAGCGCGCGATGTGGCGGCGAAGCTTGGCGTGGCCGTGCTGGAATTGGTGCCCGGTGACCTCGCCGGCAGCTTCACGCTCGAAGGTGGCGCGCCCGCGCAGGCTGCGCAGCCGGGCGCGGCTGAGGCTGGCGATATCGCGCTGGTGCTGCATACCTCGGGCACCACGGCGCGGCCCAAGATTGTGCCGCTGTCTCAAGCAAATATCTGCGCCTCGGCACGGCATATCGGCGCCACACTTTCGCTTTCGCCCGCTGATGCGTGTTTGAACATCATGCCGCTGTTTCATATTCATGGGCTGATTGCGGCGGTGCTTTCTTCCCTTGGCGCGGGCGGCGCGGTGATTTGCACGCCGGGCTTTGACGCCTTGCGATTCTTCCGCCTATTGGATGAGGAACGGCCAAGCTGGTACACGGCGGTGCCCACCATGCACCAAACCATCCTGACGCGTGCTGACCGCAATGCGGAGATCATTGAACGCGCGAAGCTCCGCTTCATTCGTTCATCCTCAGCGTCCTTGCCCGGGCCGGTGATGGAGCAATTGGAAGCGGTATTTGGCTGCCCGCTGGTGGAAAGCTACGGCATGACGGAAGCATCGCATCAGATGGCATCCAACCCGCTGGCCGGGCCACGCAAGCCTGGCTCTGTGGGCCGTGCCGCAGGGCCGGAAGTCGCGATCATGGATGATGACGGCAAGATCCTGCCCCAGGGCGAGATTGGTGAGGTCGTGATCCACGGCCCGAATGTGACCGCGGGCTATGAAGCCAATCCGGACGCCAATGCCAAGGCTTTCACGAATGGCTGGTTCCGCACCGGCGATCAGGGCGCCTTTGACGCGGAAGGTTATCTGACACTCACAGGCCGATTGAAAGAATTGATCAATCGCGGCGGCGAAAAGGTCAGCCCCTTGGAAGTGGATGGCGTGCTTTCTGCGCACCCTGCGGTGGCGCAGGCGCTGACCTTCGCCATGCCGCATGCGAAACTCGGTGAGGAAGTGGCCGCCGCCG
>VGDM01000088.1 GCA_016869715.1 Alphaproteobacteria bacterium | reverse complement strand
ATCAATCAATGGCTCAACCAATATAACCATATCCGGCCACACCACGCCCTCGGCATGCGGCCGCCGGCACCCGAAACATACTTAGTAAACCCACAAATCACTGGTACATAAAAAGGGGGCTGGACACCCCCTCATGCTGCGCATGCCTTTTCACTAGCTCACATTACCCCGCGAGCACGGCGAACATGGCCAAAGCCCCCTTCGTGGCGCCATTTGCCCAGCACTACGCCAAGCCTAACCCTACCCCTTCGCCCAGCCAATCGCTGCCCGCGCCAGCGCATCAATCGTATCCGCCACCGGGAAGGGCAGCGCCGGACCCGCCGCAATGCCAAGCGGTATTTCCGTACATCCCAGCACCACCGCCCGCGCGCCGCGCGCCATCAGGCTGCGCGCCACTTCCGCGAGCGGTTCATAGGCTTCCACAAGCCTATTCGCCTTCACCGCCGTAATCGCTGGCGTCACACGGCTTTGCATTTCCTCATCGTTTGGCGTCAGGCATTCATAGCCAAACCCATCCAGCCTTTGCTGATAAAGCCGCATCGCGAGCGTCCCCGCCGTGCCCATCACGCCAATGCGCCCGCCAGCCACGCCGAGGCGCTGCAACTCAGCAGCGGCGGCATCTACAATATGCAGAATGGGCAGGCCGGTTGCGGCACGCATGCCATCATACCAGCCATGCGCGGTATTGCAGGGAATGGCGATGGCCCCACAGCCCGCAGCCTCCAACCCGCGAATGCCGCGCACCAGCGCGGGCAAGGGGTCTTCCCCGCCGGCGACCCGCGCCGCGGTGCGGTCCGGCACGCGCGGGTCAGACCACAGGATCGTCGGGATGTGGTCCTGATCACGCTCTGCCGGTGTCAGCAGCGTCAGGCGCTGCATGAAACATGCGCTCGCGAGCGGCCCCATGCCGCCCAAAACGCCAAGGATTCGTGCATCAGCCATCGAAAACATCCCCTTTGCGCGCGCCCATGGGGTGACGCGCGAGCCACAGCGCTTTATGCCACGCCGCTTGAGGACGGCACAGCGTTAGCGAGATAAAAATGACCTATCTAAACGATCTACTCTGGCTCGGCGCCCTGGCCTTGGCCATGGCAGCAACCGGCCAAGTTTCCGGCACGTTGGCGGGCTTGCTGGGCGTTGGTTGCGGCATCGTGATTGTGCCGCTGCTGTTCAATGCTTTTCCGCTCTTTGGCATTCCTGAGGCGGTGCAGATGAAGGTGGCCGTTGCGACCTCACTCGCCACCATTATCCCAACCTCGATCCAATCGGCGCGCAAGCACAGCGCGACGGGGGCGATGGATATGGCGCTGCTGCGCTCCATCTGGCCGAGCGTGTTGGGCGGCGTTGTGGTGGGCACGCTGCTCGCGGTTTATGTGCGGGGAGAAGGGCAGACAGCGATCTTCGCCCTTGTTGCCCTGCTGGTTGCCTTCAACATGGGCTTCACCGGGCTCGACTTCAAATTGACCGATCGCGTGCCGGAAGGCGCGCCGCGCGTGGCGCTTGGTTTGGGTATTGGTTCGGTCAGCGCCATGATGGGCATTGGCGGGGGTACTTTGGGGGGTGCCTTTGCTGTCCTTGCTTGGCTACCCGATCCGCGCCGCGGTCGCGACCGCATCGGCCTTTGGGGTGATTATCGCCATTCCAGCGACCATCGGCCTGATCTGGGGCGGGTGGAGCGATCCGCGCCTGCCGCCCTTCTCGCTTGGCTATGTCAGCCTGATCGGCTTTGCGCTGATCGCACCCACCTCCATCATCGCGACCCCTTGGGGTGTGAAACTTGCGCATAGCATCCCGCCCTTGGTGCTGAAGCGCGCCTTCGCGGTGTTTCTGGCAATCACGAGTGCGCGGATGTTTTGGTCAATCTTTACGTGATGCCGGAGGGTTCTGGCCCCAAAAGCCTGATCAGCATGCGGCGAATATGATCCTGCCCGCCGAAGAATATCCCGAGCACCCGGACCGTCCGCGCTTGGTCATCAACATCATACCAATAGATTGCGCGCTCCATCACCATGAAGCGAAGGCCGGGCAGGATATCTGCACGCGCTGTGCCACGTTCTGGAAATAGCGTGAGGCGGTCAGCGGCGGCGCGGATATCGCTGATGCGCAAGGCCGCATGTTCCAGGGCCTGGGCAGTGCTTTCGCCGAAACCCAGATAGCTTTCGAACAGATGATCGAAAATCAGTTCAAGATCACGTTCAGAAGCTTCGGCGAATTCAATCCTGTGCGGCATGGGCCTGGCGCTTGCGGGCCAGCATCGCCGCGATGCGCTCATCCATCTTGTCGCCGGAGATGAACCCGCCCGCGCGCCGTTGCTGCAGCACTTCCGCAAGCGCCGCGCGCTCCAAGGCCTCAGCTTCCATTTGTTCGCGCAGAAGTTCGACCCCTTGCTGCAACACGGCACTCATGCTCGGGAAACGCCCGGCTTCCACCAACGTCTTGGCGAAGGCGTGCTGTTCATCGGCGAGCGAGATGGAGGATTTCATCGTCATCCGGTAGATTGGTAATACCAGGTAGCACCGCAGTCAAGCTTTTTCCAACCCTGCCCGAAGCCCCGCAGCTTCAAACGCCTTGCCGAAACTCTTCCCCCCGATACCCCTGCGCGAACAAAAGCGCCCGCAAATCCGCGTGATCCACCCGCGCCCGCGCTGCCGCCGCCACAACGGGCTTGGCCTTGAAGGCAATGCCAAGCCCTGCCGCGCCCAGCATATCCAGATCATTCGCGCCATCACCCACGGCCAGGCTCGCCGCCAGATCAATCCCTTCTTCCGCTGCCAGCCGCTTCAGCGTAACCAGCTTGGCGTTGCGCCCCAGAATGGGCTCGCCTACCTGGCCGGTCAGCCGGCCGGCCTCATGCAGCAGGGTATTGGAGTAATGTTCATGAAAGCCGAGCCGTTCCGCGACCCGGCCCGTGAAAAAGGTGAAGCCGCCGGAAACCAGGGCGCAGCGCGCGCCATGGGCACGCATGGTCGCGACCAATTCCGCCGCACCTGGCATCAGCGCGGTGGTGGCCCAGGTGCGCTCCAAAGCCTCCAGCGCGAGGCCCTTCAGCATGCCAACGCGCTCCCTCAGCGCGCCTTCGAAATCCAATTCGCCATTCATGGCGCGCCGCGTAATGGCCGAGATTTCGCCCTTGAGCCCAGCCTCACCCGCCAGCTCATCGAGCGTTTCACTGATGACCATGGTGCTGTCCATATCGGCAATCAGCAGGCGCTTCCGCCGCCCGGCAGCCTCCTGCGCGATGGCATCCACGGGGCTGCCCGCCAGCGCCGCACGCGCCGCGCGATCCGCGACATCCAGCGGCAGGCCGGCGAAGGGGATATCCGCGGCCTCATGCGCGGCAAGCGGCGCCACGGCACCGACTTCAGCGCCCGCTTCCCGCAGCGCTGCGGCGGCCTTGGCATGATGTTCCGGGGCAAGCGCGCCGCGCGGCGCGATCAGGGTCAAAACCTTTTCCATATTCGGCCTATGCCTCTGCCATGAAGGAGTTTCAACCTCTCGCATTATTCGTGGTTGGGCCGACCGCCTCCGGCAAATCCGCCCTCGCGCTGGCCATCGCTGAACGCCTCGGCGGCGCCATCATCAATGCCGATAGCATGCAGCTTTATCGGGAATTCCACATCATTACCGCCCGCCCGAGTGCCGTGGATGAGGCCCGCGCGCCGCATCTTCTCTACGGCGTGCGCCCTGCCGCTGAGGCCGCCTCCGTCGCCTGGTGGCGCGATGCCGCGCTCAAGGCCATGGAGGAAGCGCGCTCCACAGGGCGGCTCCCGATCATTTGCGGCGGCACAGGCATGTATTGCGCAGCCCTGACGCAGGGCATTGCCGCCATCCCGACCATCCCGCCGCCGGCGCGGGAAGAAGCCCGGCGCCTTCTGGCCGAAGAAGGCGCGGCAGCCCTTCATGCGCGGCTTGCGGCTGAAGACCCTGCCTCAGCCGCGCGGCTCAGGCCAAGCGACAGCCAGCGCTTGGCCCGCGCTTGGGAGGTCTGGCGCGGCACCGGGCGCGGCATTGCGGCTTGGCAGGCAGAAGCCAGCGCCATCCCCGCCCCCTGGCGCTTTGCCGCCATTCTGCTCGATCCGCCGCGGGCGGAACTGCGCGCTGCCATAGCCCAGCGTTGGGCAGCAATGATCGAGGCCGGCGCGGTGGAGGAAGTGCGCGCCCTGTTGGCGCAAGGGCTTGATCCCAGTCTGCCCGCCATGCGCGCCCATGGCGTGCCGGAACTCTTGGCCATGCTGGCCGGGAAGCTGAGGGCAGAAGAAGCCTCTGCCCGCGCCATCCTGGCAACCGGGCAATACACCAAGCGGCAAGCCACCTGGTTCCGCCACCATGAGCTGGCCCCACCCGAGCGTACCTATATTATAAATGCGCGATTTGAAGATTTGGCGCAATTTTCGGAAAGTAAATCAGCCAAATTTTTCGCATTTCTTGATTTTATCCGTTGACGCCCCCGATTCGAGGG
>VGDM01000087.1 GCA_016869715.1 Alphaproteobacteria bacterium | reverse complement strand
CCTGATCACCGAGCAGGACGTGGTGGCCGCTGCCATTGCCGCGCATGGCGCAGCGGTCGCCGATAAATTCATCCAGGAGGTTTTCTGGCGGAGCTATTGGAAGGGCTGGCTCGCGCAGCGCCCGGTGGTGTGGGCTGCGTATCGTACCCGCGTGGCCGCCGGCGTGCAGGCGCTGCCTGAGGGCCATGAAGCAGCGGTTACCGGCAAGACTGGCATCGCCTGTTTCGACGCCTGGGTGCAGGAGTTGATCGAGACCGGCTATCTGCACAATCACGCACGCATGTGGTTTGCGAGCATTTGGATTTTCACCCTGCGCTTGCCTTGGGAATTGGGCGCGGATTTCTTTTTGCGGCATTTGCTGGATGGGGATGCGGCGTCCAATACGCTGTCCTGGCGCTGGGTGGCGGGGCTGCATACCAAGGGCAAGCATTATGTGGCGCGGGCCGAGAATATCGCGCGCCATACCGGTGGGCGCTTCGCCCCGCATGGTGAATTGAACGAAAAGCCGGCGCCCTTGCAGGGGCCTGAACCGCCCGCGCCGCGCCCGATCCCTGCCTTGCCGGCGCCGCCGTACGGCCCGGTCGTGCTGCTGCTGCATGAAGATGATTTGCATCCTGAAAGCCTGTCGATGGCGGGGCTTCAGGTGCAGCGCGTGATCGGCCTTGCCTGTCCTGAGGCACGTTCACCGTTTGGCGCCGCGCCGCTGGTGCAGCGCTTTGTTGCTGGCGCGCTGGAGGATGGGCTGAGCCGCGCCGCGCAGCATTTCGGCGTGCCGGCGGAACGCGTGGCGTTTGCTGATCTGCCGGGTCTATTGGCGCGTCATGCGGTGGTGATGCCCGAAGCGTCTGTCGGCTGGCTGGCGGATGCCTTGCGACCTTATGGCGTTGTGGCGCTGCGCCGCCCTTGGGATGACGCGTGCTGGCCCTTGGCCGAGCGCGGTTTCTTTCCCTTCGCGCAACAGATTCCGCGGCTTTGCGCGGAATTGATCAACGCCTGATCAGGTTTCGATCAGGGCCAGCACAGCCTCCAGCCGATCCGCTTCTTCTGCCGGCTTGTCGCGCCTGATGCGCGCAATGCGCGGAAAGCGCAGCGCCACACCTGATTTGTGCCGGCTGCTGCGCTGCGCGGCATCAAAGGCGACTTCCAGCACCAGCGCCTTTTCCACTTCCCGCACGGGGCCGAAGCGATCCACGGTATGGTTGCGGATCCAGCGATCAAGCCAGGCTAATTCCTCATCCGTATAGCCGGAATAGGCTTTGCCGATTGGCACCAATTCGCCATCTGCGCGCCAGACGCCAAAGGTGTAATCCGAATAGAAGCTGCTGCGCTTGCCATGGCCGCGCTGCGCATACATCAGCACCGTATCAAGCGTGAGCGGCGCGCGTTTCCATTTCCACCATTGCCCCTTTACGCGCCCAGGCAGATAGGGGCCATCGACACGCTTCAGCATCAGCCCCTCAATCACCGCATCGCGTGCGCCATCGCGCAAGGCCTGCAAATCGCTCATCCGGTTGAAGGGGATGATGGCAGAAAGATCCATCCGTTGCGGCTGCTGGCGTTGATGCCAGGCTTCCAGCCGCGCACGGCGTTCGGAAAAGGGTAGGGGGCGTAAATCCTCAGTCCCATCAAACAACATATCGTAAAGCCGGATCGCGACTGGGTAATCGCGCTGCATCTTGGCGGTCACGCTTTTGCGGTTAAGTCTTTGCTGCAAATCCGCGAAGGGTGCGACTGCGCCATCCCGCAGCACCAGCAATTCGCCATCCAGCACGACGTGGAAATCCAAGCCCGCGATGATTTCCGGAAAGCTCGCGGAGACATCCTCGGCCCCACGGCTCCAGAGTCTTGCACCACCCGGCCCCGAAGTGACTTGGACGCGAATGCCATCCCATTTCCATTCCGCGCGATAGGCAGCCGGATCAAGCGCGGCGAGATCGCCCTCTTCCAGCGGATGCGCCAGCATCAGGGGCCGGAAGATCGGTGCGGCCTGAGGGTCCGGCTGCGGCGCGCGGCCTTCCAGCCAGGCAAAAAGCGGCTGATAAGGCGCGGGGATGGCGTGCCAAGCTTCCTCAATCGCCTCCACCGATGTGCCGGACCATTCGGCGAGTGCAACGCGCGCCAGCCGGGCCGAAACCCCAACGCGCAAACCGCCCGTCAGCAGCTTGATCAGCGCGAGCCGCCCGCTGGCATCAAGCGTATCCAGCCAGCCCGCGATCAGCGCCGGCACTTCGGCTTTTGGCTTGGTTTCCAGGGCGGCGATAATGTCCGAAAGCGCCGGCGGCGGCGCATTCACGCCGGCGCGTTTCGGCCAAATCAACGCGATGGTCTCCGCGAGATCACCGACATAATCATAGGAAAGCCGGAACAGCTCGGGGTCCACCCGTGCAATGGTGATTTCCCTGAGCATGGCGGGTTTGGCGGTGGCAAGCTTCAGGCTTTCCGTGATCGCGGCCAAGCCCAGGCCGCGTTCCGGGTCTGGCTGCCCGGCAAACCATTGGCCAAGCAGCGCCAGCTTGGCGTTGCGGCCAGGGGAAAAGACCAGCCGTTCCAGCAATTCAGCGAAGGCGGGGAGGCTCATGGCGGGTGGGTCGATTCCGACAGTCACGATTAAATATGTTCGTCCGCCGCTTTTGCTTCCAGAGCCTGATTTGAGCAACGGGGGCAGTTGGAGCTAGAATTTGAGGGCTATTGATCATCCTATCCATTTAAACCATCGCAGGGACCATGCCGGTACCAAAGATTATTCATCAAACATTCCCTCTGCGGCGGGATATGCCGGATTTTCTCGTGGAGAACGCGCGAAAATTACAGGTAATGAACCCTGGTTGGGAATATAGGCTTTACGAAGATGCCGATTGTGAGCGCTTTATTCGCGAGCACTATGATGCGGCGACACTTGGGCTTTTTCGGTCTATTCACCCAAATTATGGCGCGGCGCGGGCGGATTTTTTTCGATACCTCCTGCTGTATAAATCCGGTGGGGTTTATCTTGACATCAAGTCGGGTTGTGGCGTGCCTTTCGATAGCTTTCTGAAGAATGATGATGAATTTCTGCTATCCTATTGGCGTGATCCTAGCGATGGGAGCCACCCTGCCTTCGATATTGCTGCGGAATTTCAGCAATGGCACATCATGGCGCGTTCTGGTCACCCGTTTCTGGCGGCAGTCATAGCGTTGGTTTCAGAAAACCTGCGACAATATGATCCATTGCAGCAGGGAGTTGGCAAAACCGCCGTATTGCAGGTGACCGGACCTATTGCTTATACGCGTGCCATCGCGCCGCTTTTGGCAGCCCATCCACATCGATTTGTTGAAGCCGAAGCATTGGGTATTGTTTATTCGGTTGCACCAATCCGTCATGATAAAATTTTCCGTAAGCATTATTCAAAACAGAAGCGGCCCCTGCTTTATTTTGGGGCAGTGCAGAAAAATTACTTTTCACCACGCATCATTCCCTTAATCACCATGTATGTGAGTGGCCGACTGTACAAGTTCTTTCGTAAGACGATTTCTGATCTGCGCCGTGGAGGTTAGGGTCGCGCGTACCATGAAAATTTCTGCGACGCGGCATAAGCGCGTTCTTCCGCAAGATCGATTTCGCCTTCACGATACCAAGGCAGGTGACGTGCCGTGAAATCCCCAGCGACCCGTAGAGCACGATAAAAGCCCGCCTTCTTCCGCACAAAAAATCTTTTGTTATACAGGGCGAAAGTCGTATCAATGTCCGCCTTGTATACAGGATCGCCTGCTTGGGTGGTCGCAATCTGATGCTGCCAGAATTGGCTTTCCCATGAGACGATATCATTGGTTTGCCCCTTGAAATTCACGCTTATGTCACGAAACGCGTGATGGTCTTGAATATTCAACGCGAAGCCTGCTTTGCCGATCTTATGCTCCTCCGTCAGCGAAGTCAGGATTTGTAGAAAATTCGATGGAAGAGCCGCGTTGAATTGAATATCAGGATCTGTGACGCAGAAAATTTGCGGCAGACGCAGATAGAAGAACCAGTTTCTTGCAAAATATTTTGGTCCGGCATTGCGTCTGAGACGAATGACTGTAGTCCGTGCTTCCATGGTATTGAGTAATTGCTGCATCTCGGCAGAGCTTGAGGCATTGTCGATCAAAACTATTCGCGAAAGACCAAGTTGAAGAAGTTGATCCACCATCATGCGGCAATAGAATGGATTATTGAAAACAGGAATCAGTATCGGTGGCTCTGCCCGCGCGTTATTGTCGAAGGTTCTGCGTAGCAAAGATGGAAAACGCACGAGCCGCTCCATTTGATTCGCATAAGAAAGCTTCCCAGAACAAATTCAGGGATATTTTGCGGAATGGGTCAAGCTGTTAAGATAAAGGGCGCTTCCTCATCTTCCTCACCGCGCCCAATAAGGTTCAGCGCCCGCCCCCTGATCCCTTGCAGCCCGAGCGCATGGATCAGCGCATCTTCGCGCCCATGCGTTACCCAAACCTCCTCGGCGCCTGTGGCAGCACAAGTTTCCAGCAATTCATCCCAATCCGCGTGATCTG
>VGDM01000086.1 GCA_016869715.1 Alphaproteobacteria bacterium | reverse complement strand
TGTCAGCAAGGCTACTGCCAAGGCATCCCCCAAAGCCATTTGCATGGTGGTAGAAGTTGTGGGGGCGAGCCCCATCGGGTAGGCCCCAGCCGCTGCCGGCAAGACCAGCGCCACATCAGCAGCGCGAGCGAGCGCGTTTCCCGCGCGGCCCACAATGCCAATCAACGGCAAGCTGGAACGGCGGGAATGCAAGATCAAATCCGCCAATTCCGGCGTCTCCCTGGAATTGGACAAGGCCAGCACCGCATCACCGGCCAGGATCATCCCCAAATCGCCATGCGAAGCTTCGGCCGGGTGGAGAAACAGCGCAGGCGTGCCGGTGGAAGCCATGGTCGCGGCAATCTTGCGCGCCACATGGCCTGATTTTCCCATGCCGGAGACAACAATGCGGCCCGTCACACTCGCGAGCAATTCAACCGCCCGGACAAAGCGCGCATCGAGACTATCGGACAGCGCGCGCAAGGCGTCCGCTTCAAGCGCCAGCACGCGGCGGCCTTCGGTCAAGTCTGGGTGGTTGGCAAGGTCGTTCACGCCACCCTGTATGCGTCGCGGAACCCTACGGGTCAATAAATTCTGGACGTCGCCATGCAAAAAAAATGCCAACAGGGATCAGTGATGAAAGATATCCGGGTCCTCATAACCCAGCAGATCAAGCCGCCCACGCGCCGGCAGGAAGCGGAAACAAGCCTCAGCCAAATCCAGCCGGCCTTCGCGCTTCAACAAGCCTTCGAGCTGCGCCCAAAGCGCATGAAGATGCAGTACATCAGAAGCGGCATAGGCCATTTGTTCTGTGGTGAGTTCCGCCGCACCCCAATCTGAGGCTTGCTGCTGCTTGGAAATTTCCACCCCCAGCAATTCCCGGCACAAATCCTTGAGCCCATGCCGATCGGTAAAAGTCCGTACCAGCTTGGCGGCGATTTTGGTGCAAATCACCGGCGCGGTGATGACACCAAGCGCATGATAGAGCACCGCAACATCAAACCGCGCGAAGTGAAACAGCTTCGTCACCGCAGGATCAGCCAATAATTTCTTGAGATTGGGCGCATCCGCTCCACGCCCACCAAGGGAGGTTGGGCTGATTTGTACCAGATGCGCCGACTCATCGCCCGATGATAACTGCACCAGGCAAAGCCTGTCCCGATGCGGGTTGAGGCCCATGGTTTCCGTATCAATCGCGACCACACGGCCCAAATCCAGGCCATCCGGCAGGTCATTGCGATGAAGCCGGATGGTCACGCCGGCATGGGAGAATAAGGTGGAACCCATTGGTCGCGCCGCTTGAGCAAGAGAAAAACTGGTGCCCAGGAAAGGACTCGAACCTTCACAGCCTTGCGGCCACAGGTACCTGAAACCTGCGCGTCTACCAATTCCGCCACCTGGGCAAAGGGGGCTGGCGCCTCGCGACGCGAGGCGAGCACTTACGCGCTGGGGGGGTGGGGCGTCAAGCGTGGCGCGAGGAGGTGGATCGGGGGCGCTGCCTCCAAGCCCCCGCCGGGGTAACAGTGTTACCCCGGACCCCGCCAAGGGTTTAGTTATTCGATGGATAAAACGCTTAACGTGCAGCCACCCCACAAACTCAGGGTCACAGCAGCCCATTGCTTCGATCGGGATGGATAGTCAGAGTTGCGACCACTCCACAAATTCAGGGTCACTGCGGGGTGGATCATCTGTAACGCCCCTGCCGCGCAATGGTTTTCTCCCGTTTTGACCTCTGAAAAATGTGGCGTCCCGCGCTGCGAATATGCCCCTGCGCGCGTTTTGGCCGCCATGGGTGGTTTTCTGCTCCAGGCCGGGTAACTCCCCTTGCGGGGACGATACGCCCTTGGTCGTAGAAGCGCGGTCAGCAACGAACCCGCCAGCAGCATGCGCCGCCAACGGCCCAAGACCGCCATCGTCACGCAGCCTAAGCCGCGCAACCTTGTCCTGTTCACAAGGCGCGAGTTTATCGCCCCTCGTTATTCCTATCATCGCCACGCCTCGGCGCGCGATATTCACTGCCCCCACGCTATCGGCATGCGCCGAAAAACCGCAGGCGATGCAACAAAAACTTTTCTGGCTTGGCCGGTTTTTCGCATCACGCGCCGCGCAAGCCGGGCAGGTTTGGCTGGTGCCGCCGGCCACCACATCACGCGGGGCGGCCAAGCCTGCCAGTTTCAATTTATAACCTAGCAGCGCTTCCAACTTGCCAAGCTGCGCCTTTTTCAAATGGCGCCGCCAACCGCCGTGCCGCGCTCCCTTGGGCCGGGCTTCGGTAATGGTGCGCTTCAAGCCATCCAGCTTTTCCACTACCACCTGCGCGCGATACGCCTTGGCTTCCGCCACAATGCGGTTCGCCAAAAGATGCAGCGCCTGGTCCACGCGCTCCACATGCCGGTGGCTGGTGGCGCCGCGCCGCTCTTCTTCCGCGGGCCGCCGCCGATCCGCTGCCGTAATACTGGCGCTGACTTTCTCTCCGAGTGGTTCGGAAACCCGCAGGATGCGCCCATCACCGGCCACCACACTCAGCGCCACGGGATTGACGATCCCCCTAGCCACACCAAGCCGCGCTTCGGAAAGGGCGGCCTTTCGGGCGGTCATTTCGAATTGTGCACAATAAAACCATTCATCGCCCCGGCGCAGCAACAACCCGGAACGGAGGATGGTCTTGCCCGACAGAAACTTGTTCTGATGCTAAAGGGAACACACCAGCGGCAGGATGATCCGGGTTTTGGAAACACCGCCCTTGAAGACTTCCCCGGTGGCGGCTTCCATGCCCGGCGCAATCTGCGCGGGCCGCGCCTTTGCGTCGGTGGCGCGCATGATTTTCAGCACCGGCGCAAGAGCACCATTCGGCCCCTTGCAAATGATCTGCCCATCCCGCGCGCGGGCGATGGTAAGCGGCCTTGGCCACGGCTTGTGCGCCACCCGGCCCAGCACATCCCGCGCCGCATTTTCATTATCCCGCGTTGTGGCAAGGGCCAGCGCATCAAGTGCTGCGGCGTGGTCTGCTTCGGTTGTTGTGACGCGCGCCGGTTATCCCGCTTCCTGCCCCCCGGCGCGGAGTTCGATATAGGAACCAATCGCCATGGCGATATCGCGGCCAAGCCCTTGCGCGATGGGTTCATTCAGCCCGGCCTTAGTGGCATCACGGATCACCAGGCGGTTGATTTCCTGTTCCAGCGCCCGGGATTGGTCGCAGCGGGCTTTCTTGTCGGCCTCGGCGGCGATGGCATCCGCCTTGGGGCGTTTCTGCGCCAGGATATCCTAGAAAATTGCTTCAGCCCTGACGCGCGCGCTTTCCATGATCGCGGCCTTGTGGCGCGAGGGGCGCAGTTTGAAGACGGCGGTGAGGTATTGCCCCGCCATGCTCAGCAACGAAACCGGGAGCGGAGAGCGCTGTTCGAATCCATGGGTTACGTATACCCGATTCTACGGCGCCCTTCATGCGGTATTTATCCTACATTCAAGAAACGCCGCCGGGCCTATTGCTGCGCAAAGCAAATTTCGCCAAAGCAACGTTGATGTCAGCGCCGAAAAAACACACCGGTTTCAGCCTGGACACTTTCCTCGAAGAAGAAGGCGTGGGGGACGAAGTTGCTGCGGCGGCGCTGCGGCGCGTGCAGGCATGGCAATCGGTGCAACCCGCCCCAGCCAATCCCCCGCTTAAGTTTCAAAGGAGTCGAATACCGGCGCTTGCCTCACTCAAAACGCCACCCGCTGTATGCGTTGATTAAGCGATGTCGTTGTGCCGCCGACGGTGCAGAAGCCGATTTGCAGAGTGGATTTCAGCTCCTCCAACCGGAAGATATCCGTCGAAGTTGGGGAATGCTTTGGCCCGCCATAACCGACATAGGACAAGGCGCAGCGGAATTTCCGATCCTGTTGATTGGTCACCACGACGATCGTCGCGTAGCCGCGTGTGGTGGTATGTGGATAGGTAACGGGGATGACATCCAAAAACTCCACATCCTTTGCTTGAGGAAAGCGTTCGTGAGTCCAAGTTTCAAACTGCTCCCTCGAGCCCAATTGGTTGAAAGGCTGAATATCGAAATAGGCGCATGGCGCGATAATATATTCGGCGGCGGCCCAGCCCCGATCAGTAATCGTCACCCGATCATCGTATACCGAATTGTTCCGGATTGCCCGCTTGGCGTCCGTTAGCGGCATCCCCGAAAAGACTTCAGCGAGATTCCCGGTGAGTTGCGACGGTTCAATAGGTATCCAATCATCCCGGCGAAAAGTCCCACCTGATGTATCCTTGCCGCAATTAGGCCCCTCACAAGCCGTGACCTGCGCCACCAAGGACCAAGTCTGCATCGAACATTCCCCCAGGAAACTTTCATACGTAAGGGTTAATCGACGCTCATCTTCTACCACGAGAAGAAATAAGTTAAGAAACCCCTGGCCGACCCTGCAATTAGCGTTGATTTTTCGTGATCGCGGTGATCCCGTTGAGGTTCCCGCCAATGTTGATCGCTTCCCTGCCCATTTTCGGGGTGGAATGGGGTGTCTTTCCCCTCTTTCAGACGCAATTCGCCCGTCAGGCGTGACAGTATCGCATCAAAACACGCCGCGCTAT
>VGDM01000085.1 GCA_016869715.1 Alphaproteobacteria bacterium | reverse complement strand
TGTAGCCAACCGTCACCTTGCGTTCGAAACGCTCACCCGAACGGCCATCATGCAGCCAAACCTGGCCCGAGGTATCAAGCCCGGCCTTGTCCAGCATGCCTTCAATATCGGCCATGCGCGCACCATCAAACACAGGTGTGGCAATCGGGATGCCCTTCTTCAGGTTTTCGCAAAGCTCCACTAGCTGATCATCCGCGAGCGGCGCGATATCGCGGGCGAAAACATTCTCGCCATAGATATCCCTGAGCTTCGCTTCCAATTCGCTGCGCCGCGCGCTGCGATGGCGATATTCGTCCACCAATTCGCCGACCTGACGGCCAAGATTGGCGCAAGCCCAACCCAAATGGGTCTCCAGGATCTGCCCCACATTCATACGCGATGGCACGCCAAGCGGGTTTAGCACCAGATCAACCGAGGTGCCATCTTCCAGGAAGGGCATGTCTTCCACCGGCACAACGCGGCTGACCACGCCCTTGTTCCCGTGGCGGCCAGCCATCTTGTCGCCTGGCTGAAGCTTGCGCTTGACCGCGATGAAGACCTTCACCATCTTCATCACACCCGGCGGCAATTCATCGCCCCGCTGTACCTTTTCAACCTTGCTCTCGAATCGCTTCTGCAGTCTTTCGATTGCCGCATCGAATTCGCGCTTCATGGCTTCAATTTCGGCCATCGCGACATCATCCGCGACCATAATTTGCCGCCAGGTCGCCTTGGCGAATTGATCGAGCACTTCATCCGTGATGATCGTGCCGGCCTTGACCGGCTTGAAGCCACCAGTAGCCTTGCGGTTCAGCAGACGTTCACGCAGGCGCGAATAGAAGGAACGCTCCTGGATCGCCTTTTCATCATCGCGGTCCTTGGCAAGGCGTTCAATCTCAGCGCGCTCAATCGCCATCGCGCGCTCATCCTTGTCAATGCCCCGGCGAGAGAAGACGCGCACATCAACAACGGTACCGGCAACACCCGGCGGCAGCTTCAGCGACGTGTCACGCACATCGGAAGCCTTTTCACCAAAGATCGCGCGCAGCAGCTTTTCTTCCGGCGTCATCGGGCTTTCGCCCTTGGGCGTCACCTTGCCCACCAGAATATCGCCTGGATTCACCTCGGCACCGATATAGACAATGCCGGCTTCGTCCAGGTTGCGCAGCGCTTCTTCACCCACATTCGGAATATCGCGGGTGATTTCTTCCTGGCCGAGCTTCGTGTCGCGTGCCATCACCTCGAATTCTTCGATATGGATCGAGGTGAACACATCATCGCGCGCGATGCGTTCGCTGATCAGGATCGAGTCTTCGAAATTGTAGCCATTCCAGGGCATGAAGGCGCAAAGAACATTGCGGCCCAGCGCCAACTCGCCAAGCTCGGTCGAAGGACCATCGGCGATGATATCGCCGGTCTTTACCGCATCACCCACCTTCACCAGCGGGCGCTGATTGATGCAGGTGGATTGGTTGGACCGCATGTATTTGCGGAGCCGATAGATATCAACGCCGCTAGTGGTGCCGTCGGAAGAAGTCGCGCGCACAACAATGCGCGCGCCATCAATAGAATCCACCACGCCATCACGCCGCGCGACAATAGTCGCGCCGGAGTCACGCGCAACCGCAGATTCCATGCCGGTACCAACCAGCGGCGCATCGGCGCGGATCAGCGGCACCGCCTGACGCTGCATGTTGGAACCCATCAAGGCGCGGTTCGCGTCATCGTTTTCCAAGAAGGGAATCAGAGCCGCAGCCACCGATACAAGCTGCTTGGGCGAAACGTCAATCGCCGTCACTTCTTCCGGCTTCACCAGACGGAAATCACCGCCCTGACGGACCGAAACCAGTTCATCCTTGAAGCGGCCATCAGTATCCACATTCGCATCAGCCTGCGCGACGATCAGGCGCTCTTCTTCCATCGCGGAGAGATAGCGGGAATCACCCACAATCTGCCCATCCTTCACCAGGCGATACGGCGTTTCGATGAAGCCGTATTTATTCACCTTGGCAAAGGTGGCGAGTGAATTGATCAGGCCGATATTTGGGCCTTCCGGCGTTTCAATCGGGCAGATGCGCCCGTAATGCGTGGGATGCACGTCGCGCACTTCAAAGCCGGCACGTTCACGCGTCAGACCGCCTGGGCCAAGTGCCGACAGACGACGCTTATGCGTCACTTCGGAAAGCGGGTTGGTCTGGTCCATGAATTGCGACAACTGCGAGGAGCCGAAGAATTCCCGCACCGCCGCCGCTGCCGGCTTCGCGTTGATCAGGTCATGCGGCATGACGGTGTCAATATCCACCGACCCCATGCGTTCCTTGATCGCGCGTTCCATGCGCAGCAGGCCAAGGCGATATTGATTTTCTATCAATTCGCCAACCGACCGCACGCGGCGATTGCCGAGATTGTCGATATCGTCGATCTGCCCGCGCCCATCCTTCAGGTCAAGCAGCACGCGAAGTGTAGCCACAATATCCTGCTTGCGCAGGATACGCACATAATCCGGCACTTCTTCCAGCGCAAAGCCCAGGCGCATATTCATCTTCACACGCCCGACCGTGGAGAGGTCATAGCGTTCCATGTCCAAGAATAGGCCGCGGAACAGCGCCTCCGCCGTCTCCGGCGTTGGCGGTTCACCCGGACGCATGACGCGATAGATATCCATCAGCGCTTCATCGCGATTGGAATTCTTGTCCACCGCAAGCGTATTCCGCATCCAGGGCCCAACCGCCTGATCGATAGACAGCGTCGGGAGCCGGTTGAGGCCGATTTCCTCAATCAGGTTCAGCTTCGGCTCGGTCAATTCCTCACCGGCTTCGGCCCAAATCTCCCCGGTTTCCGTATTCACCAGGTCTTCCGCCACGAAGCGGCCGAGCAATTCAGCGCGGCCCACCAAAACTTCCGTCGTGCCGGCTTCGGCGATCTTGCGCGCCATGCGCGGTGTCAGCTTGGTTTCCTTCTCGGCCACCACTTCACCGGTGCGCGCATCCACCAGCGCTTCCGCCAGTTTCACACCACGGAAGGCATCGGGGTCGAAGGTGCGCGACCAGCCCTTGCGGCCGCGCGCAAACACCACCTTACCATAGAAGGAATTCAGGATTTCCTCGGCATCCATGCCGCGCACTTCCTGCGGTTCAAGCTGATCATTCCGATCAGAGCGCAGCATTTCAGTGGCGGCGCTATCCAGCGCGTAAAGCAGCGTGGTGACCGGCAGCTTACGCTTGCGGTCAATGCGGACATAGCAAATGTCCTTGGCGTCAAATTCAAAATCGAGCCACGAACCGCGATAGGGGATCACGCGCGCAGCGAACAGATACTTGCCGCTGGAATGCGTCTTGCCGCGATCATGGTCGAAGAACACACCGGGGCTGCGATGCATTTGGGAGACAATGACACGTTCCGTGCCATTGATGATGAAGGTGCCGTTATCGGTCATGAGCGGCATATCGCCCATATAGACATCCTGTTCCTTGATGTCGCGCACCGAACGGCTGCCGGTTTCCTCATCCACATCCCAAACGATCAGGCGCAACCTCACCTTGAGCGGCGCGGCATAGGTCAGCCCGCGCTGGATGCATTCCTCAACATCATATTTCGGCTCTTCGAGTTCGTATTGCACGAATTCCAGCCGGCCGCGCCCAGCGAAATCATCAATTGGAAAGACGGAACGAAACACTTCCTGCAACCCGGTGACGGTGCGTGCATCCGGCAATACTTCCATTTGCAGGAAGCTTTCATAGGATGCGCGCTGCACATCAATAAGGTTCGGCATCGGCGCCACTTCCGGCAAACGCCCGAAGCTCTTGCGGATCCGCTTACGCCCGGTGAAAGACTGGGTGATCGCGTTCATGCCTGTCCTGCTCTTTTCTATCTGTCCTGCCGGCCTACCCTGCCGGCCCGGGTTACCCGCTGAACGCCACCCCGGTCCGGGACCGGAGAAACGCGGGTACGAGCGGAACCCACCCCCTTTTCAGGGAAGTTCCACCCGCGCCCAAGTTTTCTTGCCCGGCCCCGGCAGCGGATGCCCAGGGCCGGCCTAAAGTCTTACTTCACTTCGACCGTGGCGCCGTTTTCTTCCAGCACCTTCTTGATCTTATCGGCTTCGTCCTTCGACACGCCTTCCTTCACCGTCTTGGGCGCGCCTTCCACCAGGTCCTTCGCTTCCTTCAGGCCGAGACCTGTAATGGTGCGAATTTCCTTAATGACATTGATCTTCTTGTCGCCGCCATTGGCCAGGATGACGGTGAATTCGGTCTGCGCTTCGGCAGCCGGCGCGGCAGCGGCAGCAGTCGGCGCAGCGGCAACAGCCACCGGCGCGGCGGCGGAAACGCCCCACTTTTCTTCCAGCTTCTTGGAAAGCTCGGCAGCTTCCAGAACGGTCAGGGCGGACAATTCGTCCACCAGCTTCGCGAGATCAGCCATGTCTTTGTACTCCTTGATCTAGTAGCTTGGTTTGGTTCTTGCAACTCCCCCAGGGCGGCATGCCTTGGGGGACAAAACATCCGGGCCTCAGGCCGCGTCCTTCTTGGCGTATGCCGCCAACACCCGCGCCACCTGCCCACCAGGGGCCTGAAGCACGCCCGCGAT
>VGDM01000084.1 GCA_016869715.1 Alphaproteobacteria bacterium | reverse complement strand
AGGTGGTGGTGGCCGATATGATGGAAGCCGAAGGCCGCGCCGTGGTGGCCGAGATAACAAAGGCCGGTGGTTCCGCCAGCTATATCAACCTGGATGTGGCCGATGAAGCGCAATGGGAAGCCGCCATGGCCGCCGTGCTTGCCGCGCATGGCAGGCTTGATGTGCTGGTGAATAATGCCGGCATATCCGGCAGCAATACCAACAACCTTTACGATACCGCGCTGTGGGACCGCATCATGGCCGTGAATGCACGCGGTGTATTTTTGGGGGTGAAGCACGGCGTTGCCTCCATGCGGAAATCGGGTGGCGGGTCCATCATCAACCTATCCTCCATCTCTGGCGTTGTTGGGCAGGATCGCATTCATTGCGCCTATAACGCTTCCAAGGCAGCGGTGCGCTTGCTCACGAAATCCATCGCGGTGCAGGAAGGCGCTTCCGGCATTAGGCTGAACACGGTGCATCCCGGCCTGATGCCACCCATGCGTACCAGTGGTGCGACTGCCGATCCTGTGTTCCGCGCGAAAATGCTGGGCCATGTGCCCATGGGCCGCACTGGGGAGGTGGATGAGGTCGCCTACGCCATTCTGTTCCTGGCATCGGACGAATCATCCTATATGACAGGCGCAGAAATGCATGTGGATGGCGGGTATCTCGCTTCCTGATCGGCTTATGCGGAAGCCGCGCTTGATGCGGCTTCCGCCAAAGCGACAATGCGTTCCATATTCGGCACCAGATCCATGGCGATGAAGGTGCCATCAATATAGGCGAGGTTCTCGCCCTTCGCAGCTGCTTCCTGAAAAACTGCAATATAGCGCTTGGCCTTCGCCACTTCCTCGGCGCTTGGGGTGAAGGCATCATTCACCGGCGCGATTTGGTCCGGGTGAAACACCACCTTGCCGCTGAAGCCCAATTCGCGCGCCGCTTCCGCATCCTGCCGCGTAGCAGAAACATCGCGCAAATCGGCAAGATAGGGCGCATCCAAAGCCTGCGCGCCGACCGCGCCCGCTGCCGCCACAAGCATTTGGCGCGGAAATTCCAAGACGCGCGGCGTAATGCGCCCGCCCGTTTGCATGGTGTAATCGCCAGGCCCAAGAAAAAACGCCGCCAGGCGCGGTGAGGCATCCGCAATTTGCAGCGCATTCAGAATACCGCGTGGCGTTTCCAGCGTGGCGATCACGGAAATGTCACGCCCAGGCGCTGCCGCATCCAAGGCAGCATCCAGTTGCTGCAAATCCTCCGCACGCTCCACCTTCGGCAACATCACCGCATCAAGCTGGGCCCAGTGCAGCGATGCCATATCCGCCACAAAATCCGCCGAGCCGATGGCGTTCAGCCGTACCGCCCTTTCGCGCCGGCCAAAGGAAAGTTCAGTGACCGCTCGCGCCACCACCGCCCGTGCTTCCGCCTTGCGTGCGGGCGGCACGGCATCTTCCAAATCAAAGATCAGGCTATCGGCGGCAAGCGCTACCGCCTTGGCAAGCCGTTCTGGCCGATGCCCCGGCGTGATCATCACGGAACGACGCATGCGCCAGGCTGGCATGATGCGCTGCCTGCCTCAGATGACTTGCGCTTTAGTCAGGCGCTCAATCTCCGCATCAGCAAGGCCAAGCCATTGGCGATAGACCTCATTATTATGTTCGCCCATGCTGGGGCCGAGCCAGCGCACTTCACCCGGCGTATCTGAAAGCCGAGGCACCAGATTGGGGATCGCCAATTCACCGACGCGCGGGTCCTTCATCATCAGGATATTGTCGCGCGCCTTGTATTGCGGGTCCTTGAAAATCTCATCAATCGCATAGACCGGCCCGCAAGGCACTTGCGCCTTTTCGCACAAGGCGAGCAATTCATCACGCGTGAATTGGCTGGTCCAATTGCCGACATAGGCATCCACTTCTGCGCGCGCGGCTTCGCGTTGGCGGATCTTGCCCCATTTGCTGTCTTCGGCGAATTCCGGCACGCCCATCGCCTCCGCAAGGCGCGCGAAAATCTTGTCGGATGTGCAAGCAATCGCAATCCAGCGGCCATCCTTGGTCGGGTAATGGCTATGCGGCACGACATTCACCGTGCCAGGTCCCATGCGTTCCCGGACATAGCCATTCAACTGATAGGACGGCGCCAATTCATCAAGGATGCGGAAGATTGGCTCATAAAGGCCAATATCCACCATCTGCCCTTTGCCAGTTTTGCGCCGCGCTTCCATCGCCAGCAAAGCGCCCATCGCGCCATACATGCCGGCCAGATAATCCGGAATGGTGGCAGAACCCGGCGTGACCGGCGGGCGATCCGGATAGCCCGCCAGATAGGAAAGACCACCAAAAGCATTGCCGATGCGCCCAAAGCCAGGACGGCCACTATAGGGGCCTGTCTGCCCATAGCCTGAAATCCGCACCATGATCAGACGGGGGTTCACTTCCTGCATCACATCCCAGCCAAGGCCCCATTTTTCCATGGTGCCAGGCTGGAAATTCTCAACCAGGATATCCGCTTCCGCGCACATGCGCTTGAGCAAGGCCGCGCCATCTGGTTTGCGCAAATCAAGGGTAGCCAATTTTTTGTTGCGGCATTCGGAAAGCCAAGGGAGCGTTTCACCACATTCGGTGACCGATCCGAATTTGCGCAAGGGATCGCCCACAATCGGCAATTCAAGCTTGATGACCTCAGCGCCGAATTCAGCAAGCTGCGTGGAACAAAAAGGCCCCGCCAGAAAGCTTGAAACATCAATCACGCGAACACCATCAAGTGGCTGAATACGATTGGTGGCGGCATCATTCATGGCAGATTTCCCCTTGTATTTCGGTAGTTTGCAGTATAAGATTTCATCCGGTCAAGACGGTCGCGCAAGACCGAAGCATAAGGAAACGACGCATGATCAAACGCCGCGCCATGCTCGCCACGCCCTTCATCCTGCCGGGCATCGCTCCCGCGCAAGGCACCTGGCCGCAACGCCCGGTGCGCGTGATTGTGCCCTTCGCCGCCGGCGGTGGGACTGATCTGACTGCGCGCGCGGTAATGGACGCCATCGGCAGCCGACTCAATCGCCCTGTGGTGGTGGAAAATCGCCCAGGCGCTGATGGCGCGATTGGCACGGAAGCCGCGGCGCGCAGCGCGCCTGATGGGCATACGCTGATTTCCCTGAACCCAACACATCTTATTCTGCGCTATACCAAGCCTGATCTGCCCTATGACCCGACCGGCGATCTGACACCCGTTGCCATTTCCGCACTTTACGCTTTTGTGTTGCTCGCCAGCAGCGAAGCGCCGTTTCGCGATATCCCCGGCCTGATTGCCGCCGCCAAGGCGCGGCCCGGCGCCATTGCGCACGCAACCGCCGATGTCGCTTCCGCCGTTGTGGCTGCGCAATTCACGCGCGCGGTCGGGATTGAATTGAATGAAATTCGCTATGCCGGTGGTGGTGCTTCCACGCGCGATTTGATGGGCGGGCATTTGCCATTGGCTTGGGTGAGTACCGCAACCGCTTTGCCATTGATGCAAAGTGATCGCGTGCGCATCTTGGCGGTGACATCGCCGCGCCCATCCGTACATCTGCCCCAAGTGCCAAGCCTTGCAAGCTTTGGCCTGGGTGCCGCGAGCTATGAGGGCTGGTTCGCCATCTGGGCGCCGGCGCGCACGCCCGAAGACGTGCTGCAAAGGATCAATGCAGAAGCCCGCGCCGCGCAGGAGGTTGAGGCCGTGCAGGCACGTCTCCGCAGCCTGGCTGTGGACCCTGCACCGCTTGATCTTGCCGCAGTGCGCGCCCTGATCAAGGAAGATGAGGGACGCTGGCAGCGCGCGGCGGATCAAGGTTTCCTCCGCCGCGCTGCTGGCTAGGAGCATTTTCAAGCCAAGTGGAATCACTTGGCGGCTCGGAAAATGCGACCAGAAATTACTCCGCCGCGCGGCCGATGAAGCTGCCCTCAGGGATGGCGGGCGCACGCGGTGCCTCACACCCCGTATCGCAGCAGCGGCCGGGCTGTTTTGAAACGCGCTTGCCCTCATCCAGAATGCCGCGATCAAGCAGGCGTTCCACGAGTGCCGAGCGTTCTTCCACCGGGTAATTGCGCCAGATCTCACGCTTCATCGCCTCAGGGCTACCACCGCCATGGAGCGAGATCACCGAATACCACCCACCCTGGTTGGATGCGGTCAAATCTTCCATGAAGCGCGCCACTTCCAGGCGCTTTTCGGCTGGAATATCCGCGCGCCCCGCCAACACGGCGGCCAGCGATGCGGCGGTTTCCGGATTATGATCCTCATCCGGGCCCGGCAGTGCCACGATCAACCCGCCCGAGACATAATGCGCGAGGCGATGCATGTCATAAATCTGTGTAGCCAAAAGCAATTTTCCGATATTGCTGAAGACGGCATCGGGCATCATGGCACCCGACTCAGCGCGCGTACCATAGACGCTGGCGGCGACACCGCAGGCGAAGAAGCCTTCCACGATCTTGATCAAATCAACCATGGCATCGCGGATATGGCCATGGCGATCCGTATCCAGCCCATTGGCTTCAATCATCAGCGCGCCTGCGCCAATCAGCAAATCGCCAAAGCCCGCGCGGGCGGCAATGCAGGAATGGCGATGATGCGTGGCGTAACTGGTGGTGGTGTAGCCGGCTTCCACATGCTCGCCCGCCATGAACACACGGTCCCAGGGCACGAAAACATCATCAAACACCACAACGCCGGTGGCTTGGCCGTATTTGGCGCTGAATTTTGCGGCTGCTTCACCGGGGCGCCCGGCGGGGCGCGCCACAATCATCACACCCGGCGCAT
>VGDM01000083.1 GCA_016869715.1 Alphaproteobacteria bacterium | reverse complement strand
ATAACTATGTCCGGCCCCACCACGCCCTCGGAATGCGGCCGCCGGCACCCGAAACATGCTTAGTAAACCCACAAATCACTGGTACATAAAAAAGGGGCTGGACAGTTTGCGTTCTGCGAGCTAGCCAAAAGCCTCAAGCTTTGGGGCGGGCATGCGTATCCTAATCTGGTATTGGGGGAGGCGAGGGGGCGGCGCGCAATTCACCCTCAGTCTAGCGCGTGCCTTGGCGGAAGATGGTAACCATCAGACGGCCGTTTCTATCGCGTGTCAGAATGATTTGCTGCCCCGATTCCGAGGCCTGCCCGCGCCCAGGCAGGAAGTTTCCACCTATCAGTCCATGGCCGGGTTCGGGTTGGGTTTCGCGCGGATACCTGTGCTTGCACGACGCCTGGGGGATTTTGCGCAGGAAATGCGCGCTGATGTCGTGCTGTCCACCATGACACATACATGGACGCCGCTTATCGCGCCTTATCTTGTGAAGGCCGGCTTAAATTTTGTCCCGGTCTTGCATGATGGTGCGCCGCGTCAGGGCGATTTTGAACCCTTCTGGTCATGGCGCCTGAACCGTGAGCTTGCTGTGGCCAGCGCTGCAGTCGTGATGAGCGATCATGTCGCCCGCGCCGTAAAAGCGCGACGGCCAGACGTGCCGTTGATCAGGCTGCCGCTTGGGGCACATTTGCCGCCCGCGCAAGATGTACTTCAACCACCATGTGATGTTCTGTTTTTCGGCCGCCTCAGAGGCTATAAAGGTCTTGATCTATTGCGTGATGCTTGGCCGTTAGTGCGCGAGGCGCATCCTGCGGCTACGCTTCGGGTCGTCGGCATCGGTGATGACAAGGCCTTAGCCCCTGGGCTTGCGGACTTGCCGGGTGTCAGCATTGAGCGGCGATGGGTCCCCAACTCAGAGATTCGCAGCCTGATCACATCAGCGCGGCTGCTTGTGCTTCCCTATCATGAGGCCAGCCAATCCGGGGTTTTGCCGCAAGCCATGGCGCTCGGGGTGCCGGTTGTTGCGACATGCGTAGGTGGCCTTACGGAACAAATGAAAGGGGGCGGCGGCGTGCTGGTCCGACCCACCCCCGATGCCTTGGGGTTAGCCATTGCGAGGCTGCTGGAACCAGAAGCGCATTTCGGCGCCGCGCAAGAAGCACGTGCACGCAGCAGTGAATTAAGCGACTGGGCCGCGATATCCACCCAGCTGCGCAGCGCGCTCAGCGCCCACCTCCACTATCCTGCGGCATGAATTTGGCTTCGGCAAAATCCTTTGCTGCAGCAGGGGCTCATGCGCTTTGGCGCCTGCTGCCCCCAGCCCTACGCCGAGAGGCGCTTTTCACCGCCATGGAACTTTTGGCGCCCAAGCCAGTCTTGGCACCGCCACCCGCGGCGTGCGGTCCGATTACCGTGGCAGGATTTTTTCGCGCGCCAAGCGGCCTGGGCGAAGGCACGCGACGCCTCGCCGATATGCTTGAAGTGGCTGGGGCTGAAGTATTCCGCGTAGATTTGACCGGGGCACTCCGCCAGTCACCAGGCGGTCCGCCCCCACTAGCACCGCAGGGACCTGGCACGCTTATTATGCATGTGAATGGACCCATGTTGCCTTGGGGCATCCATGCCTTGGGTAATGCCGCGATCCACGACAAACGCATACTAGCTTTCTGGAATTGGGAATTGCCCAATCTACCCAAGGATTGGAATCGAGGCTACCGCTTTGTGCATGGCATCCTTGCCCCCTCCCAGTTCGTGGCGGCCGCGATCAGACGGCCGGACGGCCCTCCGGTAGCCGTCGTGCATTACCCCTTGCCGCCGCCCATGCCTTCCCCACTCTCACGTGCTGATCTTGGTTTGCCTGATCAAGCTTTTCTCTTTTTGTCGATTTTTGATGCTGCATCTTCCGTGGAACGCAAGAACCCCATGGCGGCCATTGCGGCGCATCGCCATGCCTTTGGTGATCGCCAGGATAGGGTGCTGGTGCTGAAAACCTACAATACGCACATGGGCGGATCGGCGTGGCGCGAGACACAGGCTGCTGCTACAACTGTACGGAATATCCGCATCATTGATCGTGAGATGAGTCGCGCTGAAATATGGGGCTTGCTGCGCCTTTCGGATGCCTTTGTATCACTGCACCGTTCCGAAGGGTTTGGGCTTTCCCTCTGTGAGGCCATGAGCCTGGGCAAGCCAGTGATTGCCTCAGGTTGGTCAGGCAACCTTGATTTCATGGATCACGAAAGCGCCATACTGGTGGATTGCCGGCTTGTATCCGCCAGGGATGAACGTAGTACTTACAGCCTGGCGGGCGCGCATTGGGCCGAGCCGGATATCTCTGCTGCCGCTGAGGCTTTTCGGACTTTGGCGGACAATCCACAACTTTGCTCGCGGCTTGGCACGGCAGCGCAAAATCGCACCGGGACCCTTACCTATGCTGCCTGCGGCGCGCGCGCCATGGCGGCGCTTGGTTTCGGTCATGTTCAGTAGACACCAACTATCCGGTCCGATAAATTTATCTTGTTTGTTGCGATAGAATGCCGTGTCTTTCAACAAAAGCACGTGATATTGTCTTCGCTTCACCTCTGCTTTAGGCAGTTATCACCCGTGGTCAGGGAGCTGTCATTCGTTTGTTGAGGCATCAACCTTTGGAGTTGGAAATAGTCCCATGCGCGCCTTAATCACTGGTATTACAGGTCAAGACGGCGCCTATCTCAGCAAGTTACTGCTGGATAAGGGTTATGAAGTCTTTGGGCTGGTGCGCCGTTCGTCGACTGCTGATGCCAATGATGCTCGGCTGCGTTATCTCGGCATTGCCGATCATGTGCGCCTACTGGATGGCAATTTGATCGATCTCTCCTCACTCATTCGCGTCATTCGCGAGGTGAAGCCGGATGAGGTATATAATCTTGGCGCACAATCATTCGTGAAATCATCCTGGCAGCAACCGGTGCTGACCGGCAGCGTAACCGGGCTTGGGGTAACGCATGTGCTGGAAGCGATCCGTCTGGAACAGCCTGAGACGCGATTCTATCAGGCTTCCTCGTCAGAAATGTACGGGCTTATTCAGGAACCTATACAGTCGGAACGGACGCCCTTTTATCCGCGTAGCCCCTATGCCGCTGCCAAACTATATGGCCATTGGATGACGGTGAATTATCGGGAAAGCTTCGGCCTGCACGCCTCTTCTGGCATTTTATTCAACCATGAAAGCCCCTTGCGCGGCATAGAATTCGTCACTCGTAAAATCACCGATGGCGTGGCACGCATCAAGCTTGGCTTGGCGCAAGAGCTCACGCTAGGTAATTTGGACGCTAAGCGCGATTGGGGCCATGCACGCGATTATGTAGAAGCCATGTGGCTTATGCTGCAACAAAAATCACCGGATGATTACGTTGTAGCTACAGGCCGTACCGTCACGGTACGAGAATTCTGTCGCCTGGCCTTCGCACATGTGAAGCTTGATTACCAGAAATTCGTTCGGGTGGACCCGGCCTCCCTCCGCCCGGCAGAAGTTGAAGTGCTGCTGGGCGACGCTGGCAAGGCCAAAGCCAAGCTTGGCTGGGCCGCGCGCACCTCGATCGAGGAATTAATCAGCGAAATGGTCGAGGCCGATCTTGCACGGCATCGCGTCACAGCAAGGGGCTGACGCCAGCGTGATTGACCGTGCGCCCGACCGTATTCTCATTACTGGGGCTAGCGGCTTCGTTGGGCGCCACGCCATTCCCGCCTTGCACGCCCGCTTCCCAAAAACCTGGCTTATCGGCACCACCCAGCATGCAGAAGCAAAATGTGCTGGCCTTGATGAAACCGTGGCGATGGATCTGCTCGATCCGGTGTCGGTTGGTGCGGCTATTGCAAAAACCAAGCCCGATGCTGTTCTGCATTTGGCAGCGCAGGCAGCGGTGGGTGAAAGCTTTACCAGCCCTTTGGTGACCTGGCAGGTCAATCTCCTCGGCACCTTGGCATTGGCTGAAGCGGTTTTACGCCAGCGGCCGAGCGCGTATTTTTTGTATGTCTCCACAGCAGAGGTTTACGGTCTTTCATTCCAAAGCGGACAGCCGCTCTCCGAAACTGCACTATTAGCGCCGGCCAATCCCTACGCAGCTTCCAAGGCGGCGGCTGATCTCGCCATTGGTGAAATGGCTTTGCGCGGCCTTCATGCCATTCGACTCCGGCCTTTCAATCACATCGGGCCGGGCCAGTCGGAAGCCTTTGTCGTCGCGGCTTTCGCGAGGCAGATTGCAAGGATCGAAGCCGGGCTACAGTCACCTGTCATACGCACTGGCGCACTCAATCGCTGGCGGGACATGCTGGATGGTCGGGATGTCGTTTCGGCCTATGTCACAACCGTAGCGCGCGCCCACAGGCTGGATCCCGGCACTGTGATCAATCTCGCCTCTGGCATACCACGTTGTATCGGTGACATCCTGAAGGCATTGATCGCGGAGGCCCAAATAAAAATAACGATAGAAACCGATCCGGGACTCCTAAGGCCCACGGATATCGAAACAACCCACGGAAATGCAACATGCGCGGCAACATTACTAGATTGGTCACCCAAAATTGCTTGGGAGACATCACTGCACGACGTCATTGAATATTGGCGCAACCAGATTGGTAATGGCCGCAGATGACAGTCTGGCTCGATGTCGAAGATATCATTGTTTATGCGCGAGGCGGTAGCCGCCTCAGCGGCTGTCCAGCCCTATTTTTATGTACCAGTGATTTGTGGGTTTACTAAGCATGTTTCGGGTGCCGGCGGCCGCATTCCGAGGGCGTGGTGGGGCCGGACATGGTTATATTGGTTGAGCCATTGATTGATAACAGT
>VGDM01000082.1 GCA_016869715.1 Alphaproteobacteria bacterium | reverse complement strand
CCCATTCTCAGCCTGCCTGATGTCGATCAGCGCCGCGATGGTGGCGCGAATATCCTCTGCCCCGTGTTCACTCGACAGGAAAAACCGCAGCCGCGCCGCTTTTTCGGCCACCGCCGGATAAATGATTGGCTGTGCATTGATGCCGCGTTCGAAAAGCTTTTGCGACGTGCGCGCCGCCGCTATCGAAGACCCCAGAATGATGGGCACAATGGCATGGGCGGTGGCGCTGCCGGTACCAAACCCTGCCCCCTGCGCCAGTTTCAGGAAAAGCGCCGCATTGGCTTGCAGGCGCGCAACACGCACCGGTTCCGTATGCAGGATAGCAAGGCTTTCCCGAGCAGCCGCCGCCAGAGCGGGTGCCAGCCCGACTGAATAGACAAAACCCGGCGCGGAATGGCGCAACCATTCGATCAGGCTGGCATTGACGGCGATATAGCCTCCACAGCCGGACAGGGTTTTTGAAAGCGTGCCCATCCAAATATCAACCTCATTCGGGTCAATACCGAAATGTTCATGCACACCATGACCGCGCGCGCCGACCACGCCAAGCGCATGGGCTTCATCCACCATCAGCCAGGCATCATGGCGCCGCGCCATTTCAATGAAGCGGGGCAGATCGGGGATATCGCCATCCATTGAATAATGGCCTTCGATCACCAGAAGGGCGCGCCGCGCACCACGCCGCGCGTCGGCCAGCACGGCGTCTGCCGCGCGCCAATCATTATGCGTGAAGGAAACCCGCTTGGCGCCGGAAAGCCGCGCCCCTTCCGAGCAGGAATTATGGATCGCCGCATCATGCACAATCAGGTCACGCGGCCCCATCAGATGCCCGATCACCGTGACATTGGTGGCGTGGCCTGAAACAAATGCCAGCGCAGCATCTGTATGGTAATGCGCGGCGAGCGCCGCTTCCAGGTCGCCATGAACCGGCCTTTCGCCCGAGACCATGCGCGATGCCGATGCCGAAACCCCATGCTGATCTATGGCGGCCTTTGCCGCTGCCTGCACACGCGGATCACCATTCAGGCCAAGGTAGTTGTATGATCCGAAATTGATCACCTCCCGCCCCGCAACCACACTATGGGCCGAAGCAATGCCTTCGTGCGCGCGGAAGAAGGGGTTTTTCAGGTCAAGGCTGGCCGCTGCATCGCGGATCAGCGCCATTTCTCTCTGACCAGGCAATTCACGAAAGCCGCGCGCTGCTTCAGTGGCGGGAGCATCGTCACGCCGCCGCGTCAGGCGCGCCAATGATGCCGCGCGTGCGGTGGCGGAAAGGCCAAAGCCGCTATTCACTTGGCCACCACCGGTTCATGGGCTTCGATCAAGGCTTCAGCAGTGGCCAGATCCGCGTCTTCCTTGAACAGCACCCCCGCCACACGCTGCACCAAGATGCCAAGCGTGAGGTCCTCCGTCACCGCCGTTAATTGTACGCTGATGCCAAGCCGGCGTTCCAAGGCCATGCGCAATTCAATGCCGCCCAATGAATCAAGGCCAAGCCCAGGCAGCGGTTGATCCACCCGCACAGCTTCAGGCGGCAGGCGCAGAATGCGCGCCATTTCTTCCCGCGCCAGCGCCAGCACTTCCGCCCGCGCAGCCTCTGGCGTCATGGCAAGCAGCTTGGCGCGGAGCGCAGCGCCATCCGCATCGCGTGCTGTCATGTGGCTGCCAAGTGGGGCGAAGGCAGGCTCGGCCAGGATCGGCAGGGCCGCTTGCATCCCCGCCCAATTCATGCGCGCCAGATGGATCACGGGTGTGCCGGCCCCAATAAGTGCGGGTAGCGCCGCCAAGGCTTTCTGCGCGGCCATGGGTTTGGCGCCACTCAGCCGTTCCAATTTCTCCGCTGCTGCTGCTTCACGCGTTAGCACGCCCGCATCCGCAATTGGTCCCCACCCAACCGTGAGCGCTGGCTTGCCTGCCGCATGGCGCCGGCGCGCAAGCCCTTCCAGCGCGGCATTGGCGGCTACGTAATTCGCCTGGCCTGGATTGCCAAAGGCCGTGGTTGCTGAGGAGAACAGCAAAAACAAATGCAGCGGGTCATCTGCGGTGAGCGCTTCCAGCGCCTCGGCTGCCAGAAGCTTCGGCGCAAGCACGCGCGCGAAGCTTGCCTGGTCCTGCCGCGCCGCCGCGCCATCAGCGAAAACCGCCGCCGCCTGCACCACGCCGCGAATAGGTGCGCCTTCCGCACGCAGCGTGGCCAGAATGCTGCCAAGTGCGGGGCCGTCCGCCGCGTCACAGGCATGGGCGCTGGCGCGCGCACCAAGCGCCGCCAGAATGCGCAAAGCCGCATCCATTCCAGGTGTTGCGGCGCCGCGGCGGGAGATCAGCGCAATGCGTCTTGCACCCGCCGCCGCCAACCATTTGGCACATTCCAGCCCGAAGCCTTGCGTGCCACCCAGCATAACATAGCAGCCGGCTTCATCGGGTTCCCAGGGCGCGGCACCTGATGCGCTGGGATCGGGCGGCGTGATCACCAACTTGCCGATATGGGAAGATGCCTGAAGCTGACGGAAGGCGGCTTCGGCTTCCTCGGCGGGGAATGTGCGATAGGGAAGGGGCGCCAGCGTGCCATCCGCAAGCCGCGCGGCAATATCGCGCAGCAGCGCTTCGGCCAATGGCAGCCCATACCCCTCGGCGAAGGAAGGAAATAATAGCGCCCGCGCGCCCTGAAGCAGCCGCGCCACGGCGCCATCAGGCAGGTTCGTGTATTCACGCACTATGCCGGACAGGGCTTGGCAGCGGTCAAGCATGTCCAGGATATTTTCGTTTTCCCAACCACGCCGGCCAATCAGAATAAGCTTCGGCGTGTCCGGTCCCAGGCGTTCGGCCAGAACGCGCCAGGTATTCAGCAGCAGCAGATGATTTTTGCGCGGTTCGATCGTGCCGATACAAACGCAATAGGGTTCAGCCGGGATCGGCAAATTCGCATCCGGCATATTCCATTCAATGCCAAGCGGTGCGGACACAATATCCGGCATGTTGCTACCTGGCACCAGGAAAGACGCGATATCCGCGGCCGTGGTGCGCGAATTCGCAATCATGCCATCGGCCAAGCCGGTAAAGGCTTCAACGCGTTGGGTATGACGCCGGACCCCAGCCGGCGTCGCGTATTCCGGGAAGGCTACGGGAATAAGGTCATGGACCAGTGGGACAAACTTGACCCCCTTGCGCTTCAAAGCCGCTATGGGGTCCGGCCTATCCGCGCCCAAATGCGATACAAGCAGATAGGCAATGTCGTTCTCGGGCTTGAGAACATTGGCCACATCACCCATGCCGCGACCGAGGCTCAAGCGGGTAAGGGCGGTCCGCGCCGCGCTGCGTGCAGCCTTGTCAGCATCTAGCCCCCCGGGGCCCCCAAGCCTTCGCGTGTCAAGCGCCACGAGAAGGTCCCGCACCAAGCTGCGCGGCACCGCGACAAACGCCCCAATGCTGGCGCGCAGCAGAAAAGTTACCCGATCAGGATCATGGTTCAGCCAATATCGGGCATAGGCCATCTCCACCCGATCAATGCCTGTCGGCATACCTTTCCAGGCACCGAAGACCAAGCGCGAAATGTCGAGGAATAACTTCAAACGCCCCTGACCTTCCTCAGAGGAACAGCGTCGCCCCCTGCAAAATACAGATGACATCGTATAATAATTTATCGTTATTAAAGAAAGCTTAATCAGCGACTTCACAATAAGAAAATCGTGAGAAAACCGTGAAAACGCGATCCGCCGGACAATGCCGGCGCAAGGGCGAAGTATTGGATACCGCCCTGAAGGGTTGTCCCTTAAAGTGGTCGCACCTGCCGGGGGGCTTGTCCCCCGCTTTTTTCTTTGAACCTGTGCGAGGCAACAAAGCAATGCCGATCTGGAGACGCCTGGCCACCGCCGAAGCCATTGAAGCCCGTCTGGCCAATAGCCTGCCTGGCGCCTTTGGCATCCGGATTCTGGAAGTGGGGCCGGATTTCCTCCGTGCCGAAATGCCGGTGGATCGGCTCCATGTGCAGCCCCATGGCATTTTGCATGGCGGGGCTTCCGTGGTTTTGGCTGAGACCTTGGGCAGCATCGCCACCACCCTGACCCTGCCCGAGGGTCAGCAGGCCGTGGGGTTGGAAGTCAACGCCAATCACGTCTCCGCCGTGCCAGAGGGGGAAACGGTAACGGCGATCTGCCGCCCTTTGCACCTTGGGCGCCGCACCCAGGTTTGGCAGACGGAAATCCACCGCCCCAATGGCAAGCTTGCCTGTGTGTCGCGCCTTACCACCGCGGTCTTGGATCGGCAGGGCTGATGAGGGAAGATGATTCCAAAGCCCGCCCTTGGGGCCTGTTTGGAGAAGCCATGACCATGAACCGAATGACGCATCACATCACCAGCCCAGCGCCAGGGGTGACGGCATGAAGCCGCGCGTTGCCGTCATAGGCACGGGCGGCACCATATCCTCTATGGGGACGGGGCCGCTCGATATTCTGGACTACCTTGCTAATGGCACGGTGCTGGATGTGAGTGGGCTGCTGGCGCGCATCCCCGAAGCCGCGATGGTGGCCGATGTAGTGCCGGTGCCTTTCCGCGCCATCCCCTCCACGCAATTGGCCTGGTCGGAATGGAAAGAATTGCTGGGGCTTTGCCATAAGCTCGCTGCCGAAGACCCTGGGCTTGCCGGCATTGTCATCACCCATGGCACGGCAAGCCTTGAGGAGACGGCTTATTTCCTATCGCTGACATTGAAGATTGCCATTCCTGTGGTGCTGGTGGGCGCGCAGCGCCCGGCCTCAGCACTTTCAGGCGATGGGCCGATGAATATCGTCAATGCCATTCGCGTGGCGGCCGATCCTGGCGCGCTGGGCTTGGGCGCGCTGGTG
>VGDM01000081.1 GCA_016869715.1 Alphaproteobacteria bacterium | reverse complement strand
AAGCGGCGTGTTTTGATGCGATACTGTCACGCATGACGGGCGAATTGCGTCTGAAAGAGGGGAAAGACACCCCATTCCACCCCGAAAATGGGCAGGGAAGCGATCAACATTGGCAGGAACCTCAGCGGGATCACCGCGATCACGAAAAATCGACGCTAATTGCAGGGTTGATCAGGGGTTCCCTAGATCATTGTTTTTCGAGCATCTTCACACGTTCAGATTTTCCATCTGAAGGTGATCTGCTCTAGATCCTTTGATGCAACGCGCAGACCAGCGTGAATAATTGCCGCGCCGTGTCGAAATCCAGCGAAACTCGCCCCGCGAGCCGCGTGCGCAGCAATTCAGCGCCTTCATTATGCAGCCCGCGCCTTCCCATATCTATGGCCTGCACGCGGGATTCTGGGCCGCTTTCCGCGACCGCCTGTTCATGCGCTTCCACCACCATGTGGTAGTCCTTGATCAGCCGCCGGAAGGGGCCAAGCGCAAGGGCCAGCACATGCAACGTCGCGCCCGCTTCATTGCGGATATCAAACACCAGCCGACCTTCGCGCACGGCAAGCCCCAGCACATAAGGGCCCTTCGGCAGGCCCTCGGGGTCGAAGCGGTTATGGTGCAGCAAATCTGCAATCGCCTGGCGCCGATCTGCCTCAGCATAGGCAGACGGGGCCGGCGCTTCTTCGGGTAATTCAACGCGGATCAGGCGCTGTTCAGGCATCCAGCTTGCCACCCCGCAGCACCACGCCGCCTTCATCGCCCATCATGCCAAGGCGCATCATCCAGCCAAGCACGGCGCCCTTGATGGGGCGCAGCAGCAGGGTGCAGATAATGGTAAACAGCGGCAGCCAGATCACCATATGCAGACAGATCGGTGGCATATAGGCCCTTTCGACCCAGAGCACGGGCGGCACGAGCAGATGCCTCGTGATTAGGATGGTGAAATAGGGCGGCGCATCATCGGCGCGCAGCCGACCGGTGGGCGCGCCACAGCTTTCGCAAGCCTCTGCCACGCGCAGATACCCGGCGAAGAGCCGCCCCTGACCGCAAACCGGGCAGAGCCCCTTCAGCCCGCGCAGCAGGCCATCCCGCGCGCTCGGCGGCTGATAGGGCAGGACGGGGGGCGTGCGATCCGGTTCCCAACGCATGATTGCTCCGATCCTCGCGAGGCTGCCCTGGCGTTGAGCAGCGCAGCAATAGGCTCGAAGTGCCGCCTGATCAAGCACGACTTGCACTTTTGCTGCCCAAGGATGCAGCATATCATTCATGAATGAACGCATCCTGCTGATCAACCCGAATTGCAGCTTAAACTGCACGGATGGCATTGCAGCCGCCGTCGCTCCCTTTTCTGCCCCCGGCCTGCCACGCATTGACGTGACGCGCCTGGAAGAAGGCCCATCCGCCATCGTGACCTGGCGGGATTGGTATGCCGTGGCGGAGCCGCTCTGCCGGCGCGTCGCGGCCGAAGCAGCCGATGCCTATATCATAGGCTGCGTTTCCGACCCGGCGATTGAAGCGGTGCGTATGGTGACCGATAAGCCCGTTTTCGGCCCTTTACGTTGTTCCATCGCCGCGGCGCTCAACCGCGCCGAGAGTTTCGGCATGATCGCCTTCACCGATAAATCTAAGCCGCGCCAGCGCCGCGTGTTGCAAAGCATGGGGGCGGAGGCGCGGATGGTTGCCTCCATTGCGCTTAATCTGGATATGGAAGTGCTCACAGACCCGGTGGCCCCGCGCGCGCGTATTCAGGCGGTGGCGCGGGAATTGGTGGCTTTGGGGGCTGAGGCCGTGATCCTGGGTTGCGCCGGCATGGCGCATCACCGCGCGGCAGCGGAGGATGCCTGTGGCGTGCCGGTGATTGAGCCCAGCCAGGCGGCAGCGGCGCAGGCGATATTGGCGGTGGTGGCGGCGCGCGGCTGAGCCCACGGCCGACGCCGCGGGAAGCCCTGCGCGCCCCAGGGACGCTATGTGCAGAATGGCGCGTTATTAACACTTCGGGTGGTTGGCCTTTGTTGTTTGTTGCTTTTCTGCGACACTGAAAAAAGAGGGTGGTTAATTGCTGCCTGCCCGGGACCGCCTAGCATCCAAGGCGATCCTTGTAATAACATGATTTTGCGGAAAACTATGCAAACGCCAATGGTTTACGCCGAATATAAACGTGTTATTCCAGCTTTGCCCCCGACTCCTGGGACTGTTAAACGCAACAAGAAGCTCCTTCTGTTCCACCAAACGGGGAACCTATGTCTTTTTGCCCGGAGACTGGCGGAAAGGTGTAGAGCGGGGTAGCGCACCATGGACTGCAGCGCCGGTGTGGGCGTGGATGAAAGTGTCTGAGGAGTTTTGGTTATGGATGGTATCGATACGATTTTGTGCCGAAACAACGAAACTTGGCCGGGCACTTGAGGCCAGAGAAACTCAGGTAACGACACTGTGCAGGGGCTTGCCGGGCAAGACTCCATTGATAGTGGCAATGGTAATGACTGCTTGGGTGGTGGCAGTGGTTCTGACACGCTGGTCGGCGGCATCGGCGATGATACGCTTTTTGGCGGTGGCGATGGCGATGGCGGTGCGGATATCCTGGATGGCGGCGCCGGTAGTGATGTTTTGCAGGCGGGCGCCGGCGATGATTTCGTCTCCGGGGGCTCGGGTAACGACGCCATTGCCGGATCAGAAGGTCTTGATACCATCAATGGTGACGATGATCATGACACCATTGACGGTGGGGTCGAAGACGACACCCTCTCGGGTGGAAATGGTAATGATGACGTCACGGGCGGTGATGGCGCCGATTCGATTTATGGTGGGCTTGGCGATAATCTGATCAAAGGTGATGGCGGCACGTTCAATACTTTGGACTTGGCCGTCTATCTGCCGGCAGCCGCCGCAGTCACGGTTGACTTGCTGAATGATTCGGCCAGCGGCGCGGATGACAATGATACGCCGACCAGCATTGAAGCGGTTCTTGGCAGCAATCATGGTGATTCCTTACTGGGGTCAAACGCCAACAATTCCCTCTATGGCGCTGGTGGCAACGATTGCATCCAGGGCATGCAGGGCAGTGACCTGCTTGATGGCGGCAGCGGTTCATCCGATTGGGTGATTTATGACGCTGCTGCGGGCGATGTTTCGGTCAGTCTTCAAGCCGGTTCTGCGACTGGCGCGGGCACGGATCGGCTTTTGGGGGTTTGAGAATGTTCCCGGCAGCAGTTTCAACGATACGCCGATCGCCGCCAACGCGACCGACAACATTCTTTACGACGCCAATGGCAATGACTGCCTGCTTGACTTGGCTGGAAATGATACGTGGCTTGGCGAGAACGGCAACGACACGCTTCTGGGCTGCGCTGGCGCCGATACGCTCGATGGTTGCGCGAATGATGACCAGCTTGCTGGTGGTGACGGCAATGACAGCCTGTTGGGCGATGCGGGCGCGGATACGCTGGATGGCGGTGCGGATAACGATACGCTGGATGGCGGCAATGGCAGCGATACGCTGATTGGCGGCATCGGCGATGACTCGCTGTTTGGCGGTACGGATACTGGCGCCGACTCGCTGGTGGGCGATGCTGGCAACGACACGCTGCTGGGCGGCAATGGCACTGACAGCCTTGTTGGCGGCGAGAATGACGACCGACTGGATGGCGGTGAGGGCGATGACAGGCTGCTTGGTCAAGATGGCAATGACAGCCTCTCTGGCGGCATCGGCAACGATACCCTCGCCGGAGGCAATGGTGACAACACTGTCAATGGTGGATCTGGCGACGATAATCTGGATGGTGGCTCTGGTAACGACTTGCTGTCTTATGCGGGGGCGACCGGCGGCGTCACGGTAGATATGGACGCAGGCCTTGCGACGGCGAGTGCGGATACCGTCGCAGGCTTCGGAAGCGTTCAGGGTTTGGATAACAACGACAGCCTACTTGGCAATAGCTCGGCCAATGGTCTGTTCGGTGAGGCCGGCAATGACACCATCTCTGCCGGCGGCGGCAATGATACAGTGCTCGGCGAAAATGGTGCCGGCTCACTCGCTGGCGGGGATGGGGTGGATAGTCTCATCGGTGGCGCGGGGAATGACTGGTTGGACTTCGACGCCGGTGATGAACGCTTCACCTATTGGACCAGCGACAGCTATGGCAATGAAACGCTGGATGGTGGCGCGGGTAACGATACGCTGGACCTTGGTGTGGGCTGGAATTCCGGTCCGGTCGCCACCGTCTGAATTGGTTAATTACCAACGGGCTGACGGGACAGTCATCTGGACGCAGGGCTGGGAAAGCGTGATCTGCTTTGCCGAAGGCACACGGGTCATGACACCAATTGGCGAGGCTGCGGTAGAGAACCTCCGCGCTGGAGACGTGGTGCTTGCGATGCGGGGTGGCGAGGCAGGGTTTGAGACGCTGCGTTGGGTTGGCTCCATGGATGTCGCGGTGCCGCGTGATGCGGTGATGGCGGCGAAGACAGCGCCGATCCTGATCACGGCGTGTGCCTTGGCGGATGGCCTGCCGGCGCGTGATCTGCGCGTCAGCCCCGATCACGCGATCGAGGTTGATGGCTAACTGATCCCGGCCAAGCATCTGGTGAATGGCACAAGCATTGTGCAGGAAGCCTGGTGCCAGCGCGTGACCTACTTCCACCTTGAATTGGAAGCGCATGGGCTGCTGCTGTCTGAAGGGCTCTGGAGCGAAAGCTACCTGGATGATGGCAACCGCCATGCCTTTAATAATGCGGGCCTGATGGGGCTGTTCCTCGACTTTGAGGCGGAACGCTTAGCGGGTCAGTATGACACGCAAGTCTGCCTGCCGGTGCTGCGTGAGGGTCTGGCGCGGGCGAAGCAGGTGAAGCGCGGCGGGTGACGGCAGGGGGCAGGGCTTACCTGACCCCGTGAATGAATATCCC
>VGDM01000080.1 GCA_016869715.1 Alphaproteobacteria bacterium | reverse complement strand
GTCAAAGCCGAGGCTCGAGAGGCTTTTTTGCTGCATGGGGGTCGCGCTCAAGGGATGAATGACCGAGGCACAATAGACTCAGAAAATCAATCATAGACCAAGAGGGCAGGATTAAATCAAAGGCTCCCGAGTAAAAAAACGATAAACACTCATGCTGAAATGGGAACATATTGTGCAACAAGCATCAATTTAGGTCCATGAAAAGATACAGTTATCACAAATGCTGAGGTATCTTCCCGTGTAATAAGTGTTCAATCCATTCAGTAATAGTGGATAAAATTTAACAAAAACGCTGCAGCATCCCGGTACTCCATGCTCTTGTGGGCGACGAAACGCACTGTCCTGGCTCCGCTTTGATCGCACGCCTGACCTCCGCGTGATGGCCGCACCGACGCCAAGCACAGATATTCAAGTCGGCTGAGAGAAAAGCTGGATTAGCCGAGCACCCGGGACCACAGGCATTCATGAGTCAGTCAATGAAACTAGAGGTTGTAGTCTGCACAAATCCTGCCCCACATAGGGCGGGGCGCACGAGAACGATTATTATTTCAGAACAGCTTTGGCCAGCGCGCGGTGCGGTTGCGCTCCTGTTCGGCGGACAGCTCATAAGGCCCGTCTCGGACATTGCTGTAAGGGGGGGGGTCGACCGGCGGTGTGGTCCAGCAATCCACCTTGCCGAGGCTCCGGGTGCAACTCGGCTGCGCGGGCGGTGGCGGATCTGAAGCGAAATAGGTCTGGCCCTTGGCGAGGCGGACATAGGAACAATCCTGGCCGGTGAGCAGCGAAACCACATTATCGCCCACACCGCGCTGTGTGATGACAAGCGATACCCCTTCAATCGCCGCCGGAATGGCCAGTAATGGCGCACCAGGGGCGCCGATGCTTTCGCAGCCGGCCAGCAGCAACAGAAGGGCGCAGAGGGGGCGGAGGGCCAGCATTTCGGCAAGAGACGCCAAAAAAGTTAATGAAATACAAATTTTCTCCTAAAATTATTACTAGACCCTCCCAAGCCCCGAAAATTCCCCGTTTGACCGCGGTCGCGATAGGCCTTAGCCCTGCGCCAAACGTCACGATGCTTGAGGATCACCTTGCCCGATATTTTTGACGAGGTTGCGGAAGACCTTCGCGCTGAACGCGCCCGCCGGGTTTGGAAGCGCTACGGAACCGTGGTCTTGGGCGTGCTTGTTCTTGTACTGGCTGGTATTGGCGCGCATCAGAGCTGGCGCTGGTATCAAGCACGGGAGGCTGAGAAAGCTGCCATCGCCTTCATGGCCGCCCATCGCGCCGCCGAGGCCGAGGGGACGGATCTGCGTGCCATAGCCCAGCGCTTTGAGGAAGCCTCGCGCGGTGCGCCCGCCGGCTATCGTGATCTGGCGCGGCTGCGCGCGGCTGCCCTCAAAGCCGAAACCGGGGATTTGGCGGAAGCGCTGCGCCTTTATGACGCTATCGCAGCCGATAGCGGCGCTGATCGGCTCTATCGGGATTTGGCGTCGCTGCTTTGGGTGATCCGGTCGCTTGATCAGGGGGATCCGGCAATGCTGGCCGCGCGCATCACGCCGCTGACTCGCCCCGATTCGGCCTGGAATGCCTCGGCGCGGGAAGTGGCTGGCTTGATTGCGCTCCGCGCCAGCAGGCGGGACGAGGCGCGCCAGGCCTTCCAGGCATTGGCTGCCGATGTCACGGCGCCGCGGAGTGTGCGGGAAAGGGCACAACGCTTGGCGATGGGGCTTGAAGGATGACGGGGCGGGATATTTCTCGGCGCGCCTGGTTGCTGGGCTCGGCGGGGCTATTGGCTGGCTGCGAAACGCTGGACAATATCTTCGGCGAGCGTCGCGTGAGGATTGTAGGTGAGCGCAAGTCGGTGATGACGCTGCCGGATCGCACCGTGGAAGCAGATGCCGAGGCGCGTGGGCTTACCATTGCGCTGCCGGCGCAGGAGCAGCGTAGCCTTTGGCCGCAGCTTGCCGGTGTCGCGAGCCATGGGGGCGGGCATATCGCGCTTGGCGCCAATCTGCGTCAGGCATGGTCCGCAAGCTATGGCACCGGCACGTCCTTCCGCCGCCGCGTTGTCGGTGGGCCGGTTGCCAGCGCGGATCGCGTTTTCATGGGCGATGCGGGTGGCTTTGTCTCGGCCTTCGATATCGCCAACGGCGCGCGGCTTTGGCGGGTGGATACGCGGCCAGAAAATGAACGTGGCGATGCCGGTGGCGCCGGCGTGATTGTCGAAGGTGATACGGTTTTTGTCGCGACCGGGCTTTCGGAAGTGCTGGCGCTTACTGCTGCGGATGGTTCGGTAAAATGGCGCGCACGCGTGCAGGCGCCGATGCGCGGCGCGCCCTCCTTCGCCAATGGTCGTATTTTCATCACGACCCTGGACAGCACGCTGGTGGCGCTTTCGGCCGAGGATGGCAAAGTGCTTTGGCGTTACCGTGCCCAGGCTATTCTGACGGTGCCGCTCGGCCTGCCGCCGCCGGCCATTCTGGGTGAGACCGTGGTGGCAGGCTTCCCTTCGGGTGAAATCCTGGCTTTCCGCGCCAATGATGGCCGCGTGCTCTGGAGCGACAGCCTCGCGGCAGCCGGTGGTACGAGTTTGGCCGATGTGGGCAGTGTGCGCGCTGCGCCGGTGATTGCGCGCAATGATGTCATTGCGATTGGCATGGGCGGGATTGGGCTTTCGATTGATCTGCGCGCGGGCCGGCGCATTTGGGAACGCGAATTCGGTGGCACGGAAATGCCCTGGGTCGCGGGCGAATGGGTGTTTGGCGCGACCGATTCCGGTGAAATGGCCGCCCTGCAGCGTGATACTGGCTTGGCGCGCTGGGCGGTTTCGCTCCGCCCGCCGGGGCAGGGGAATCGGGCGCAGCCACGGGAGCAACTATCCTCTCCGATACTGGCGGGCGGGCGGCTTTTCGTGGGCACGAGCCTAGCCGAACTTGTTTCACTCGATCCATCAAATGGCGATGTGCTGGCGCGCCAGCGCCTGCCGGGGGCGCTTTCCTTGCCGATGATGGCGGTGGGCGGGCGGCTGATCTTGGCGACCGATGATGGCAGCCTGATTGCCTTTGCGGGCGAAGGCTGATCAAGGCCCTTTGATGCAGCCTGTCATTGTCATTCTGGGCCGGCCCAATGTCGGCAAGTCCACGCTGTTCAATCGGCTGGCGCAGCGTCGGATCGCTCTGGTGCATGACACGCCGGGCGTCACGCGCGACCGGAAGGAAGTGACCGCGCGCATCGCCGGGCGCGATGTGACGCTGGTGGACACTGCCGGGCTTGAGGCAGCGCCACCCGATACCGTGCCAGGCCGCATGCGCGCGAGTTCTGAGGCTGCGCTACGCAATGCCTCGCTCGCGCTTTTTGTGATGGATGCACGCGCCGGCATTACGCCTGCCGATCGTGCCTTTGCTGCCTGGCTACGGCGCACCCGCGTGCCGGTGCTGGTGGTCGCGAATAAGGCAGAAGGCCGCGCTGGCACGACCGCCGCCATGGAAGCCTTCGAATTGGGGCTCGGCGATCCGGTGCCGGTTAGTTCCGAGCATGGCGATGGCTTTGGCAATCTGCATGATGAAATCGCCGCCAAGCTTGGCCCGCTGCCAGAAGATGCGACAGAGGAAGAAGATAAAGAACGCCCGCTGCGCCTCGCGATTGTGGGCCGCCCCAATGCCGGCAAATCAACGCTGCTGAACGCGCTGCTTGGCGAAGACCGCATGATTACGGGGCCGGAGCCCGGCCTGACGCGTGATGCCGTTGCCGTGCAATGGCGCGACACGACCGGCGGTGAGGTGCGCCTGGTGGATACTGCGGGCATGCGCAAAAAGGCGCGCGTGCAGGAAACGCTTGAGCAGATGTCGGTCGCCTCCACCCTTGCCGCGCTCAAGGAAGCGGAAGTGGTAGTGCTGGTTTTGGATGCGCTGCTTGGCATGGATGAACAGGATTTGCGCATTGCGCGGCTGGCGGAACGTGAAGGCCGCGCCTTGGTGATCGCGCTCAATAAATGGGATGCAGTGGAAGACCGCAATGCGGCGCGCAAGCGCGTGGAAGACGCGCTCATTACATCGCTTGCGCAATCCAAGGGCGTACCATTGGTGTCGCTTTCTGCGGCAACTGGGCGCGGGGTGGATAAGCTGATGCCTGCGGTGCGCGCGGCCTATGCGCTGTGGAATCGCCGCATCCCGACCGGGGAGGTCAATCGTTGGTTTGAAGCCGCACTTGCGCGGCATCAGCCGCCGCTGGTGGATGGCAAGCGGATAAAACTCCGCTATGCGACCATGCCCAAGGCGCGCCCGCCGACGATGGTGATCTTCGGTACGCGCGCCGATGTGTTGTCGGAGGATTATCGGCGCTATCTGGTCAATTCCTTCCGTGATCATTTCACCATGCCCGGCGTGCCGATTCGGCTGCAATTGCGATCCCCGCGCAACCCTTATGCCGAGGATGATGGCTGACCTTTCGTTCGGGGCAAAACGCGCCTAGGCTTAACGTGCTTGACGAGGTGATGTTGCACGCATGATCGCCGATATGGCCAAGAAGCTTCTGTACCTGGCCCTTGGGGCCATGTTTGTGCAGCAGACCTTTGCTTCCATTGGTCGCACCCTGCCGCTGGTGATCGCCCCCGCCATTATTGAGGATTTGCACATAGACCCTGCCCTGGTCGGTGTTTATGTCGGCGCGGCAGCGCTTGCTTCGCTCGTGTTCCAGCTTGGCTGCGGCAGCTTCATCATCCGCTACGGGGCGCTGCGGATGAGCCAGGTGGCGCTGGTGTTCCTCGCTGCCGGCATGGCCTTGGCGGCGGCAGGGCCTTTGGTTTTTTTCCTGATCTCGGCGATCATCGGCGGCGGTGGTGCGGCAATCTCCACGCCCGCGAGTTCGCATTTGCTTGGGCGTTATTCCCCGCCCAAGCAGGCGCCGTTGGTGTTTTCCATCAAGCAAACGGCTGTGCCCGCCGGGCTTTTGTTGGCCGGGCTGCTTGGTCCCCTCATGACCTTGTATTGGGGGTGGAGCGGCGCTTTGCTGGTGACAGCGGGGGCCCGTTGTC
>VGDM01000079.1 GCA_016869715.1 Alphaproteobacteria bacterium | reverse complement strand
CGAACGGCTATCCAACCCGGCAGCGGCCGGCAGGCCGGGTGCAAGCCTCGTGGGCGTATGGGTCACGGGTTTGAGTCCCGATTTGTCATGCAGTGAGTATGAAGCCTGCACCGGGCGCGTCAACGGGTTAGCGCCGCCCCCTCGCCTGTGCTAACCGGCCAGGCCATGACTAGACCTTCAGGCCGCGCCCCCGGCGCGCTTCGCACCGTTTCCATCCAACCCGGCGTCGCCCGCCATGCAGAGGGTTCCTGCGTAATTCGCATGGGCCTGACCGAGGTGCTGTGCACTGCGAGCGTTGAAGGGAAGGTGCCGCCCTTCCTGCGCGGCCAGGGCCAGGGCTGGGTCACGGCAGAATATGGCATGCTGCCACGTGCGACGCATACGCGCGGGGACCGTGAAGCGGCGCGCGGCAAGCAATCCGGCCGCACACAGGAAATCCAGCGCCTGATTGGGCGCAGCCTTCGCGCCGTGACGGATTTGAAGGCGATGGGGGAGATGACCATCACGCTCGATTGCGATGTGCTGACCGCCGATGGCGGCACGCGCTGCGCTTCCATCACTGGTGCCTGGGTCGCGCTGCATCTGGCGTTTGAACATTGCAAGCGCATGAATGTCATCTCGCGCAATCCGCTGAAGGATCAGGTGGCAGCGATTTCCTGCGGCATTTATCAGGGCGTGCCCGTGCTCGACCTTGATTATGATGAGGACAGCAAGGCGGATGCCGATGCGAATTTTGTGCTAACGGCGTCCGGCGGGATTGTGGAAATTCAAGGCACTGCCGAAGGTGCGCCCTTTACGGAAGCCGATTTGCAGGCGCTGATGGGCCATGCGCGCGAAGGCACTGCAGCGCTTTTCGCCAAGCAGCTTCGTGCGGTGGATAAGTGATGGCGCGTCGGTGCCTCTCACGCGGCGAGAAGATTGTCATCGCCTCCCATAATTCTGGGAAGCTGCGTGAAGTGGCGGCTTTGTTGGCGCCGCATGGCATTGAAGTGGTAAGCGCCGGCGCGCTTGGCCTGCCGGAGCCTGAAGAGACAGAAACCAGTTTCCTTGGCAATGCGCGGATCAAAGCGCATGCGGCGGCGCGCGCGGCGGGGATGCCGGCGCTTTCCGATGATTCAGGGTTTTCGGTGGCGGCGCTGGATGGCGCCCCCGGCGTCTATACCGCCGATTGGGCCATGCGCCCGGAAGGCGGGCGGGATTACACGCTTGCCATGGGCAAGGTGCATGATCTGGCGCAGCACGCTTCAGACCGCGCCGCCTGGTTCACCTGCGCGCTGGTGCTCGCCTGGCCCGAAGGGCACGAAGAAGGTTTTGAAGGCAAGGTGGAAGGCGTTTGGGTCTGGCCGCCACGCGGCGCGCATGGCTTTGGCTATGACCCCATGTTCGTGCCGCAGGGACGGCTTGAGACCTTCGGCGAAATGGACCCGGCGGAAAAGCACCGCATCAGCCACCGCGCCGCGGCTTTCGCGCTGCTGGCCGCTTCCTGCCTGCCACCGGCGGCAGGCTGAGCGGCAAGGGCACGCTGGTTTCCGGCGATAGCCCATGCCGGATCAGGCTGGCCCAGCCTTCTTCTGGCGTGTCCACGATTTCAAACAGCTTCAAATCCGCTTCACTGATCATGCCTTCCTCGGCGAGGGCCGCGAAATTCATCACCTTGTTCCAATAGTCGCGCCCAAACAGCACAATGGGCAAGGCACGCATTTTCTGCGATTGTACTAGCGTCAGTACCTCAAACAGCTCATCAAAAGTCCCGAATCCACCTGGAAAAACGGCGAGTGAATTGGCGCGCATGGCGAGATGCATCTTGCGCATGGCGAAGTAATGGAAGCGAAACGTCAGCGCCGGCGTAGACCAGGAATTGGGCGCCTGTTCATGCGGCAGGGTGATGTTGAAGCCGATGGAGGGCGCGCCGCATTCTGACGCACCACGATTGGCGGCTTCCATGATCCCAGGGCCACCGCCAGTTGCAATTACATTGTCGCGCGGTGCACCGGATGCCACCAAGGCCCCGCCGCGCATTGAGACAATGCGGGCGAAGGCGCGCGCAACCTCATAATAGCGGGACCGATCCAGCGCCTGTTGCGCGGCGCGTTTTTCTGCCGCGCCGCGCGCTTTTTTGGCGAGTGCGGCGGCTTGTTCGGCGCTTGGCGTGCGGGCGGAACCGAATACCACCACGGTGGACCGCACCCCCCAATCGCGCAGTGCATACTCAGCCTTGGCGTATTCCATGCCGAAGCGGAAGGGGCGCATTTCATCGCGGAGCAGGAATTCCTGATCTTCCACCGCCAGCAGGTAGCTGCGTGAGTGCTTTTGGGCGTAATTGTCTGGCATTGGAAACATCCCCCCACACGCGATCCCTACCATGGCATGAAGCAGGTCGGGCACGCGATGGGAAGGGCGGCCCGGCCCAAAAGCGTGACTCTGCTGCAACAGCAACGAGTCGCGCTGAATCGGAATATCGCCAAACCGTAAAAAACCCTGGGCAAAGAACGGCTTCCGGCATAGAGTGCCTAATCACTCTGAAGCGTTGCCTTGATGCCTCGCCTTTTTCTCCCGGCCGAATCCAGGCCCTCTGCCGATCCGGGTGCCGTCAGGCGGCGCTTTGCCTCGGCCGATCTGCGTGCGCTGCTCAGCCGGCGCCTGATGGAATTGTGTGGCCTGCTAGCGGCGCTAGCGGCCCTTGGTCTTGCTGCGGCGCTGTTGAGTTACGATCCCGCCGATCCTTCGGTAAATACGGCGACCGCGCGGCCCGTGAGCAACCTTGCCGGGCCGGCAGGGGCGGTTGTCGCAGATATGTTGTTGCAGGGCGTTGGTTATGCGGCGGCGCTGCCGGTGCTGACGCTGCTTGCCTGGGCCTTTCGGCTGGCAACGCAACGCGGCCTTGGCTTTATTCTCCTTCGCCTTTTCGGCCTGGTCCTCAGCCTGCCTCTCGGCGCTGCAGCGCTGAGCCTTGCCCCCTTGTCACCGGAAGCGCCTAGCCTCGCTGGTGCGGGCGGTGCGTTGGGGCCGCTTCTGGCAGGTGGGGTGATCTCCTGGCTTTCGGGTAATTTCGGGGCTTATGGATCATTGCTCGGCAAGGCGGGGATCGTCTTTGGCGCAGTGGGGGCGGGCTTCATTGGCTGCGGCCTGACCTTTGGCGAATGGCGCGGCGCGGGCCGTGCGGCGCTCGGCGCCAGCCAGTCCGCTTTGGATGCGGCGCGGGCCGGGGCGGAACGGCTGCGCCCGCTTGGCGAGGCTGAACCCAAGAAGCCCGGCTTTTTCGCCCGCCTTGGCGCGCGCTTCAAATCCGGCACCGGGCGTCTATTCCGTCGCCAGGAACCGGAGATCCCTCTCGGCCCCATGCTGCGCGCCGCCGATGCGGCGGCCGAGGCCATGCCGATTCGCCCCGAGGTGCCCGAAGCCCCGCGCGAAGCCCCGCCAGTGCGCCCGCGCAAGCAGCCAGAACCCGCGCGCCGCCTGGCGCAGCAACCAGCGCTTGATCTGGGAGATGGCGCTTGGGCGCTGCCACCGCTTGACCTGCTGACGCCTGCGCCCGCGCAGCGTATGGGACGACCTTCCGAGGAATCGCTCCAGGCCAATGCGCGGCTTTTGGAAAGCGTATTGGAAGATTACGGCGTGCGCGGGCGCATTGTGGAAATCCGCCCCGGCCCGGTGGTGACGCTATACGAATTGGAACCCGCCCCCGGCACCAAATCGGCGCGCGTGATTGGCTTGGCTGACGATATCGCGCGGTCCATGAGCCTGATTGCGGTGCGCATCGCAACCGTGCCGGGGCGCAATGTGATCGGCATTGAAATGCCGAACGCTAAGCGTGAAACCGTTTTCCTGTCTGAAATGTTCGGGGATGAAGGCTGGCATCGCCATCCGGGCAAGCTGCCCTTGGCGTTGGGCAAGGATATCAGCGGCGCGCCGGTGATCGCCGATCTGGCGCGCATGCCGCATTTGTTGATTGCCGGCACCACGGGTTCGGGCAAATCGGTCGGGATCAATATCATGATCTTGAGCCTGCTGTATCGTTTCAGCCCGGATGAATGCCGCTTCATCATGATTGATCCGAAGATGCTGGAACTTTCGGTCTATGACCGCATTCCGCATCTGCTGGCGCCGGTGGTGACGGAACCGCCCAAGGCGATTGGCGCGCTGAAATGGACCGTGCGAGAGATGGAGCGCCGCTACCGCGCCATGAGCCAATTGGGCGTGCGCAATATCGCTGGCTACAACGAAAAAGTGACCGCCGCGCGCCAACGCGGCGATGTGCTGACCCGGCGCGTGCAAACCGGCTTCGATCCCGAAACCAATAAGCCGGTGTTTGAGGATCAGCCGCTGGCGCTGGAAGCGCTGCCCATGATTGTGGTGGTGATTGATGAAATGGCCGACCTCATGATCGTGGCCGGCAAGGAAATTGAAGCCGCCGTCCAACGCTTGGCGCAAATGGCACGTGCCGCCGGAATTCATGTGATCATGGCGACGCAACGGCCTTCGGTGGATGTGATCACCGGCACGATCAAGGCAAATTTCCCAACCCGCATTTCCTTCCAGGTCACATCAAAGATTGATAGCCGCACCATCCTGGGTGAACAGGGTGCGGAACAATTGCTCGGCCAGGGTGACATGCTGCATATGCCGGGCGGCGGGCGGTTGGCGCGCGTGCATGGCCCCTTTGTGTCAGACACTGAGGTGGAGCGCGTGGTGGAATTCCTCCGCGCTCAGGGCGAGCCCGATTATATCGAGGAAGTAACCGATACCGAGGATGAGAGTGATTCCATTGCCATGCTCGGCATGCTGGGCGGCAATACGGATGCAGAGGCGTCACTGTATGATCAGGCGGTGGCGCTGGTGGCGCGCGAAGGCAAGGCGAGCACGAGCTTCGTCCAGCGGCATCTCAATATTGGCTATAACCGCGCGGCGAAATTGATTGAGCAGATGGAACGCGAAGGCGTGGTGGGGCCGGCCAATCATGTCGGCAAGCGGGAAGTGCTGGCGCCGGGGCCGAGCGACTAGAGCAGATCACGTTCAGATGGAATCATCTGAATGTGTGAAGATGCTCGAAAAATAATGACCTAGCGGGCCGTTGAAATTCGTAGCCTGATTTCTGTTTTTATGATTCACTGTTGTCGCATTTGGTCGAGGTTGCGATGCGTGGCAATGACGCGGTGGCGGGTTCCCTGTTC
>VGDM01000078.1 GCA_016869715.1 Alphaproteobacteria bacterium | reverse complement strand
TCGGCTTAAAACGCTACGGGGTGACCCCACCTTGCTTTCGCTTTGAAGGGCGCCTATTTAAAAACAGTCAGGGCGCATCTCTGCGCTCCGCGCGCCCTGGCGGCTGCGTGATCGGACCCCCGGCTTATTCAAGCGCGGCGCGGTTCCGGGTTAGCCAGAACGCTTTTCCCACTTTGGACGGTCCCAATCCCGCGGGGCTTTCTGCCCCGAGCCGCACTTTGCCTGGAAGGCTGCGCGCGGCTGATCTAGGATCAATCGTGACCGAACATTTCGAGGCTCTGCGCCTCAACCCGCTTATCCTTCAGGCTTTGAAGGATGAGGGCTACAAATCCCCAACCCCCATCCAGGCCCAGGCCATTCCGGCCGTGCTGGAAGGGCGCGACCTTTTGGGCATCGCCCAGACCGGTACCGGCAAGACCGCAGCCTTCGCGCTGCCCCTACTGCATAAGCTTTCCGCGCTGAAGGGCCGTCCGCCGCGCGGTGGCTGCCGCATGCTGGTGCTGAGCCCAACGCGTGAATTGGCGACGCAAATCGCCGAGAGCTTCCGTACCTATGGCAAGCATCTCGGCTTTTCCATTGCCACGATTTTCGGCGGCGTTGGTTTTGGCGAGCAGCGCAAGGCTTTGGGCCGCGGCATTGATGTGCTGGTGGCAACCCCTGGCCGTTTGCAGGACCATCTGCAACAGGGCTCTGCGCGCTTGGATCACGTGAGCACGCTGGTGTTGGATGAGGCGGATCAGATGCTGGACAAGGGCTTCCTGCCGGCCATTCGTCGCCTGATCCGCGCCGTGCCGGTGGAACGCCAGACGCTGTTCTTCAGCGCGACCATGCCGCTGGACATCAGCCGTCTGGCCGATGAAATGCTGAAATCGCCCGTGCGTGTTGCGGTGGCGCCCGTGGCGACGACAGCCGAGAAGGTGTCGCAGCGCGTCATTCACGCCAATCGGCAGGATAAGCGCCGCGTCTTAGCGGAATTGCTGCGCGGAGAAGGTGTTGGCCGAGCGCTGATTTTCAGCCGCACCAAGCATGGGGCGGATCGGATTGTTAATCAACTCGATCAGGATGGCATCAAGGCCCATGCGATCCATGGCAACAAATCCCAAAATGCGCGAGAAGCGGCTTTGGCTGCATTCCGCGATGGTCGCGCGCCGGTGATGGTCGCGACCGATATCGCCGCGCGCGGCATTGATGTGGATGGCGTGACCCATGTCATCCAGTTTGATTTGCCGGAAGTGCCGGAAACCTATGTGCACCGCATTGGCCGCACGGCACGCGCCGGCGCGGCGGGGATCGCGATTGCGCTTTGCTCTGGTGAGGATCGTGACAAGCTGCGCTCAATTGAAAAACTGATCCGCACGCAAATCCCAGCCGAAGATCGCCGTACTGGCGAAGCCGAGGAAGCAGCGCCCGCCCGTCCGCCGCGCCAGCCCCGCCCGCAGCGCGCTGCGCCAAAGCCGCGGCAGCAACAGCAGCAGCAGCGGCCCCGTCGGGCGTCCGGTGGTGGCGGGCAGGAACCGCGCCGCCGGTCGGCCTCGGCCCCCGGTTCGGGGTAGTTCGGGCGGCTGCCGCGCTGATCTGAACAGCGCTATTGCGCCAACGCAAAGCCCGGGCCGCTGGTCCGGGCTTTTTTGTGCAGCATGACCCAAGCCCCCCAAGCGCTGGCATCCGGCCTGCTCGCCCATGCCAGCGCCAATCTGCCGCGCTACACCAGCTACCCAACCGCGCCGCATATCACACCCTTGGATGAGGGTGCCTTGCGCCGCTGGTTAGCGGAAACCGGCCCTACCGATGCGCTGTCGCTTTACGTGCATGTGCCGTTTTGCGCCTCGCTTTAGTGGTATTGCGGCTTCCATCCGGCGGTGATGCGCTCAGCCGCGCGCATTGCGCGTTATGGCGCGGCTTTGGCGGATGAAGCGCAGCTATTGGGCGCCGTGCTGCCCGCCCATGGCGGTGTCGCGGTATTGCATTTGGGTGGCGGCACTTCGCCAGTATTTCCCAATTCAGCAGAACGCCGAGATTGCTGCCGAGCTTGATCCGCGCACGCTCGACACGCGCATGATTGATGCGCTGGCCGGCATAGGCCTGACGCGCGCCAGCCTTGGCGTGCAGGATATCTTGCCCAGGGTGCGGCGATTGATTGGGCGCGTGGAGCCGGCGGAACAAGTGGCGGTGGCGGTTGAAAGGCTTTGGGCTGCCGGCATTAGCGGCATCAATATGGATCTGATCTATGGCTTGCCGGGGCAGGGGGTGGCGGAAGTCGAAGCCTCTGCCCGTTTTGCCGCCGATGAAAACGCGGATCGGGTGGCGGTTTTCGGTTCTGCGCATGTGCCCTGGATGAAGACGCACCAAAAGGCGATCAGGCCAGAGGATTTGCCCGATCCGAATTTGTGCATGGCGCAGGCGGAAGTGGCGGCACGGGTGTTGACCGATGCGGGTTACGTCGCGATTGGGCTTGATCACGTCGCGCGGCCGGAAGACGCCATGGCGCGTGCGGCTGTTTCAGGTTGGCTACGGCGCAATTTTCAGGGCTATATCACGGATGACGCGCCAGTGCTGCTCGGCCTTGGTACTTCGGCGATCGGCCCTTGCCGCGCTGGTTTCTTCAAGAATAATGCCGATGAATGCGGTTGGCTTGCGGCGGTGGAAGCGGGGCGGTTACCGATTGGACGCAGACGCGCCTTCAGTGGCGAAGATTTGACACGCGCAGAAATCATTGAACGCATCATGTGCGACCAGGCCTTGGACCTTTCGACAGTCCCGGCTAAAATTTTGGAAAGCGCGCTTCCAAAGCTCGCAACGCTGATCGCCGATGATCTGGTGACGGAGGCCGCTGTGTGCCTGACGATGACAATGAAGGGCGCGCGCTTCCTGCGGCATTTGGCAGCGTGCTTCGCTGCTTATCTGGCACCCGCTGCTACGCGCCATAGTGCAGCAGTTTAAGCTGGCGCGAGATTGAGGCGTCGCAGCAGCGCGCGTTCTTCGCCCATGGTCTGTCGCATCGCTCTCCGATAGTCGGACCTATCCAGCAGGATCAGCGGCTGATTGACGCGTTCCAGAAATTGCAGATGCGCAGGGTCTTGTGCGGCGGCAGTAAAAGCCTTTGCCAGCACGCGCACCACGCCAGGATCCATGCCGCGCGGGCCGATCAACCCGCCGGGACTATCGGCCACAATATCCAAGTCTTTTTCTTTCAGGGTAGGAACTTTCGGAAACCGCTTGGCGCGGGTGGAGGTATAAATCGCGAGCAAGCGCAACTGCCCCGCTTCCACCATCGGTGCCCAGCCGGATGCCTCTGACGCGAAATCAATCTCCCCGCCCAGCAGCGTGCGCAATGTGTCGGAGGTGCCGCGATAAGGCACATGGGTCCAGGTTAAGCCACGCTGAAAGCGGATGCGCTCTACCCCAGATCCTGTGTTGATCCTATGCCAAGCGTGCCGAAATTACGCTTGCCCGGATTGGCGCGGGCGTGGCCCAGCAATTTTTGAAGGCTCTGCCAGGGTGAAGCCGCGCGTACCATCAGGCCCATGACGAAGCCTGTGATTTGCAGAATGTAAGTCAGGTCATTGATCGGATCATAGGGCGGGCATGGATTGAGCAGCATTTGCCGCACCACGCCGACATGCATTTGCGAAATCGCATGGCCATCGGCTCTCGCTTCCTGTAGAGCTGTCGCCCCCAGAATGCCAGAAGCGCCACCGCGATTTTCCACCACCACCGGCTGGCCAAGGCTGCGCGAGGCATGATCCGCCATGATGCGATAACCGATATCCGCCGGCCCACCAGCCGCCCAGGGAATGATGAGACGAATGGGCTATTCCGGAAAGCGCGGCTGCGCCAAAGCCGGCGTGGCAATCAACGCCAAAGCCCAAAGCGCCGCACGACGGGTTGATCTGCGCCATTGTTCTGAGCCTCCGTTGTTGAGCCAAGTCTGGACGTGAAAACGCATTGTCTGCAGGGCGGCAAGCAGCACCAGGGTCAGGTGATTGCGGAAAATGATTGCATCTTGTCCCTGGATCAGGAATGATTTTGCCTAACAATGAGGGGGAAAGTCATGAATGCTTGGCCCGACGCCACCCGCCCCGGAGAGCCCGCGGATAGCGCTCGCGCCTGGCATTGGTTGGCGCGCTTGGATGATGGCGGGCAGGCACCAATACCCATGGGCTGGAACGCTCCTGCACGGCAATGGTTTGCCTGGGATGGCAGTGCCCTGGCGCCAGTGGAAGCGGCGCACCGTTTTCGCTATCTTGGTCCGGCGCTGACACCAGCCGAAATTGCGGCCGGGTCAGCGTTGGCCGAGCTTGCCGAAACAGCGTCAGCCATTCCAGCAGATATGATTTCACGCCGCGACGCCATCCGAAATCATTTGCTGATTTTTGTAGGCAGCGTCGTGGCCACCTTATTCGTAGCTGAAAAGATCGTGCAGCGACGCAGCCATTGAAGGGGGAGAAGGCTTACGCCAACAGAGCCTGATGGATCCTGGTAATGACGCCACCCCAATCACCAGGGTGTTGCTGACGAAATAGACGCATGCTGGGATCCCAAGGCGAATCCTCGCGATCCAAAAGCCAACGAAAATCAGGCGAAAAAGGCACCAGCAGCCAAACCGGTTTGCCCAAAGCTGCCGCCAGATGTGCGCCGGGCGGAACGGTTCCATCCGCCAGGTGGCGACGTAGCGCAAGGTAGGCCTGTTCCCAGGCTGTGGTCATGAGGCATCCGGGGGTTGAAAACGCAATCCTTATTTATTCAGCACGTTATTTTATGTATGCAATTGTGCTCCTGGGGACCTTGGAATGGTACGGCAAGGCGCGGCGGCTATCGGGTTGCGGGATATACCGTCTCCAAACTCGGAAAAGCTCCCTTCTGGACTGGACATGGATTGGTGGTGCGTCGCATATAGGGTAATCTTTGAAACGGTGGTTTCGCGTTGGCGGACGTGCCGTGGTCTGGATGGATGGCCGAGCGGTCGAAGGCGCGCGCCTGGAAAGTGCGTATACGTCAAAAGCGTATCGTGGGTTCGAATCCCACTCCATCCGCCATACATTCACTTTATACATTTGATTTAATTAGAAAAATAGACGAGCCGCACATTTGAACCCACGTCTCTACCCACGCCTACGCGTGATCTGGGGTGGGACTGGATGGGACATTTGTAGGCCGGGTCATGATTGCAGGCGCACGGCTG
>VGDM01000077.1 GCA_016869715.1 Alphaproteobacteria bacterium | reverse complement strand
CCTTGCTGGCCGCCATATCGGCCAGGGAGCCACGCAAATCCCCGCGCGCGAGGTCTTCGGGGGTCAGCGCGCGGGCTTCTGCTTCGGCGATGCGCGCATCCTGCGGGTCTATGCCGCGATCCAAAACACGCCGGCCAACGGCGCGGTAGAGCAAGCCAGTGTCGAGGTAGGGCAGGCCAAGCTCCGCCGCCATGCGCCGGGCAAGGGTGCCCTTACCCGCGGCAGCGGGGCCATCAACCGCGATGACCGTCCCGGGGGGGAGCCTCATGCCGCGCGGATCGCGTCCGTCCCGGCCAGCCGGTTCATCAGCGCGGCGAAACCGGGGAAGGAGGTGTCAATGAAGCTCGCGTCATCCACCGTGACGGGGTTTTGCGTGGCAAGGCCCATGACCAGCGCGGCCATGGCGATGCGGTGATCCATATGCGTGGTGACCAGACCGCCGCCGGCGGGTGGCGCGCCCGTGCCATGGACCAGCAGGTCATCGCCTTCAATCGTGACCTTGGCGCCATTGGCTTCGAGCAGCGCGGCGGTGGCGGCCAGGCGATCACTTTCCTTCACGCGCAATTCGGCAAGGCCGCGCATGCGTGTGGTGCCGCGCGCGAAGGACGCCGCCACGGCGAGGATCGGGTATTCGTCAATCATGGAAGGCGCGCGGCCCGGCGGCACATCCACGGCCTTGAGTGCGGTATATTCGCCGATGATATCGCCCACTGCCTCACCGCCTTCGATCCGGGCGTTTTCGATCCTGAGCGCGGCGCCCATTTCACGGAGCGTGGTAAAAAGCCCGGTGCGCGAAGGATTGAGCCCGATCTGTGTCAGGCTGATGCGCGACCCTGGCACCAAAAGTGCCGCCACCAGCGGGAAGGACGCGGAAGATGGATCGCCCGGCACGCTGATGGGGGCGGCTTTCAATTCCGGCTGACCATCCAGGCGCACCACGCGGCCTTCGGCAGTGTCTTCCACTGCCACCATGGCGCCGAAATGGCGCAGCATGTTTTCCGTGTGGTCGCGCGTTGGTTCCCGTTCCACCACGCGGGTGATGCCGGGCGCGCAAAGCCCCGCCAGCAGGCAGGCGCTTTTCACCTGGGCCGAGGCGACGGGCAGGCGATAATCCAAAGGCAGGGGGTCTGTGGCGCCGCGCACGGCAAGCGGCAGGCGCCCGCCCTCACGCGTCCAGAATTGGGCCCCCGTAGCCGAAAGCGGATCGGTCACGCGCTTCATGGGCCGGCGGCGGAGTGACGCATCGCCGGTCATCACCGCAAAGATCGGATGGCCGGAAAGCAGGCCCAGCAGCAACCGCGCCGCCGTGCCGGAATTGCCCATATCCAGCACATCGGCGGGTTCGGTCAGGCCGCCCACACCTCGGCCGGAGACGCGCCATTGGCCGGGGCCAAGTTTCTCAACCTCGGCGCCGAGAGCCCGCATGGCGGCGGCGGTGCGGAGCACATCCTCCCCTTCCAAAAGCCCCGAGATTTCTGTGGTGCCAACGGCAAGCGCGCCAAACATCAGGGCGCGGTGGCTGATGGATTTGTCGCCGGCCACCCCTGCGCTGCCGGTGAGCGGGGCAGAGGGTTTGCTGGCGCGGAAGGGGCGGGGCGGGGCGCTGGACATGGGGCCGGTTTGACATGGCAGGGCAGGGCGTGGCAATGCGCGCGTCCCTGATTTTTATGGGATCGCGCTGGTCATGCCGGGGCGGTTCCTTTGCAAAACCGCGCCCAGCGGAATTCAAGAGGCGTTGCATGGCGAAGCCAGAACTCGGCCTGAAGCGGACCTGCGTTGCTTGTGGCGGGAAATTCTACGACCTGACCCGCGCGCCGGCGGTCTGCCCGAAATGCGGCACGGAACAGCCGGCTGAACAGCCGCGCCTGCGCCGCAGTGGCCAGAACCCGCTGGATGAGCGGCTGAAAAAGGCGCCCGGCACGGCGGAGGCCGAAACCGATGATATCGAAGTGGGCGATATCGAAGGTGATGAGGCGATTGAGGACGCGGAAGAGCTGGAAGATGACGCCGAGGATATCGGCGAGGATATCGAAGTCGGCACTGATCGCGACGAAGAACAGTAAGACCTTGGGGGCGGGTTCAGCCGCCCCTTTTCTGCTGATGCGCGCGCCAATCACCTGAGGTGATAATGGGCGCGCTTTTCAGCTTTTCCGGCGCCATCACATAGGCCCAGGCGCGGCGGTGCTGCCCTGCCTGGTCCGTTACAGTCAGGATGGTGCGGCGATACATGAAGGAAGCGGCGCCATCGGGCGCGGCATCTTCGATCTCATCCAAAATGGGCAAGGCTTTGGCGATATCCTGAAAGGTCAGGATTTCGCCCTGGATGGGTGAGGGCTTGCCCAAGGCTAGCGCTGGGTAATCGCCAAGATCAACTAGCGTGCCGGTGGCCTGAGCCGGCGTAATGGCGGTGATGCCAGCCTTGGCCGCCGGGCCATGCCAGAAGCCGCCTTGCATAAGCGTGCCATAGACAAAGACATCGGGCAGGTGATGGCAGCCTTCACCGCCAAGGGTTGCGGTTTCCAAAGGGTGCGGGTGTAGGCCATGGGCGGCGAAGCCGCGGCGGACGGCCTGCACATAAGCCGCGGGGGGTGCCACAAAACCCTGTTGGCGTTCCGGGACCACCTGATAGGCGATGGCTTCCAAAGCCTCGCCATCGGGCAGGATGATGTGGCGTGTGCGGCGCTGATAGGCGTGGGGTGTGCCTTCCTTCTGATCCAGCGCATGCCAGCCTGCAGCAGACACTTCCAGCACCACGCCTTCAATGAAACCACCAAGCCGGGTTTGGAAATTCAGCGCGCCGCCGCCGCGGCTACGGCTGAAGAAATCAAAAGCAAGCCGCGCATCGGGCAGGATGCCGGTGCCGATGGGGCGGATTGCTGTCGGGTCATGGCCGTGCTGTGCGCACCATTCGCTCCAATCCTGTGTATCTGTGTTTGAACCGTAGGCGAAGCTGTAGCGCGGAATCATTTTCGACTAGCGGAGGGCTAGGACGCAAAGCATCAAACCGCCCAACGCAATGCGGTAATAGCCAAAGGGCGTGAAGCCGATACGCCCGATCAACGCCAGCACCGCGCGCACCGTGATGAGGGCAACGATGAAGGCGGCGATGAAGCCAATCGCGATTTGGCCGAAAGCACTCGGGTCAATCTCGGCGCGCACTTTCCAAAGGCTGTAGAAGCTGGCTGCAAACATGGTCGGTATGGCGAGCATGAAGGAAAACTCGGCGGCGGTGCGCCGTTCAACACCAATCAAAAGCGCGGTGATGATGGTGGCGCCGGAACGCGATGTGCCGGGGATCATCGCCAAAGCCTGGCCAAGCCCGACCAGCACGGCGGCCAGCGGGCCGATTTCCGGCACGCTATGAATGCTGGGCGCTGGGCGAAGCTTTTCGATGGCGATAATGGCAATGCCGCCCAGGATCAGCGCGATGGAGACAACCCAGGGATTGAAGAGCAGCGTTGTGATGGTCTTGTGGAATAGAAAACCGATGATCACCGCCGGCAGGAAGGCGAGCACGAGGTTGATGACGTAATAGCGTTCCCGCCCTGGCCGCCACATGCCGCGCAGCAAATCAATGATCAGCGCGCGATAAATCCAGCAAACCGCGAGGATCGCGCCGAGTTGGATGGAGATTTCGAAAACCTTGCCGGGTGGTCCCTGGAAGCCGATCAATTCGCCGAGCAGAACCAAGTGCCCAGTCGAGGAAATCGGCAGGAATTCAGTGAAGCCTTCGACAACGCCCATCAACAGGGCAGAGAAAAGGGCGCTCAGGTCCATGCGCGTGATCCATGCGTGGCGCGGGCGGGCTGCCCGATTCGCGTATCAAGCGCTCTTGCGCCGGGGCACGGCCAATGTCCAGGCCCCGGCGAATTGAGTTCCGGAGTATTTTCAAGCCAAGTGAATTCACTTGGCGGCTCGGAAAATACGACCAGACTAAAGCTCAGTAACGGTATTGTTCGGCCTTGAAGGGGCCTTGCGTATCCACGCCGATATAACCGGCCTGCTGCGCGGTAAGCTGCGTCAACGTCGCGCCCACTTTTGCCAAATGGAGCGCCGCCACCTTCTCATCCAGATGCTTCGGCAGGGTATAGACCTTGCGCTCATACTTGGCGGTATTGGTCCAAAGTTCGATCTGCGCGAGCGTCTGGTTGGTGAAGGAAGCCGACATCACGAAGGAAGGATGGCCCGTGGCATTGCCAAGGTTCACCAGGCGGCCTTCGGACAGCAGGATGATGCGCTTCTGGTCGGGGAATTCGATTTCATCCACCTGCGGCTTCACATTGTCCCACATCATGTTGCGGAGCCCCGCCACCTGAATTTCGGAATCGAAATGCCCGATATTGCAGACAATGGCGCGATGCTTCATGGCGCGCATGTGATCAACCGTGATCACATCCACATTGCCTGTCGCGGTCACGAAGATATCGGCCATCGGCGCGGCCTGTTCCATGGTAACAACCTGGTAGCCTTCCATGGCGGCCTGCAGGGCGCAGATGGGGTCAACCTCACTCACCATCACGCGGCAGCCGGCATTGCGCAGTGACGCGGCAGAACCCTTGCCCACATCGCCAAAGCCGCACACCATGGCGACCTTGCCGGCCATCATCACATCAGTGCCGCGACGGATCGCATCCACCAAGGATTCACGGCAGCCATAAAGATTGTCGAATTTCGACTTTGTCACGCTATCATTCACATTGATCGCCGGGAAAAGCAGGCGCCCTTCCTTGGCCATGACGTAGAGCCGATGCACGCCCGTGGTGGTTTCTTCCGAAACACCCTTGATGGCAGCAGCGAGCTTCGCGAACCAGCCGGGCTTGGTCTTCAGGCAATTCTTGATCAGGGCGAAGAAGACTTCCTCTTCCTCATTGGTCGCCTTGTCCAGGAACGCGGTATCGCCCTGTTCGGCGCGCAGCCCGTAATGCACCAGCAGCGTCATGTCGCCGCCATCATCGAGCAGGACGTTAGGTTCGCCGCCATCGGCCCATTCCAGCGTGCGCTGCACATATTCCCAATATTCCGGCAGGGTTTCGCCCTTCACGGCGAAAACCGGCGTACCGGTCGCGGCGATGGCGGCAGCGGCATGATCCTGCGTGGAGAAGATATTGCAGGAAGACCAGCGCACATCGGCGCCAAGATGCTTCAGGGTTTCGATCAGCACCGCGGTCTGGATGGTCATGTGCAGGCAGCCCGCGATGCGCGCACCCTTGAGCGGCTGGGCCG
>VGDM01000076.1 GCA_016869715.1 Alphaproteobacteria bacterium | reverse complement strand
TATCATGTCGTCAGAGATTTCGGCGCCATCGGCAATGGCCTGCCGGCGGCGATTGGTGTCGCCGCCGCACGCAAGGATGGCAAGGTGCTGCTGATTGAAGGCGATGGCAGCCTTTTGATGCATATCCAGGAATTGGAAACCGCGCGCCGGCATGGCGTGAAATTCCTGATGGCGGTCATCAATGATGGCGGCTATGGCGCGGAAATCCACAAATTCCGCGCAGGCAATATTGATGCCGGCATCGTCATTCATGGTCGCGGCGATTTGGCGGGTGTCGCCAATGGCTTTGGCGTGCGCGGCCAGACGGTCAGCGCGCTAAGTCAAATGGGCGCGATGTTTGAAACCCATCAAAGTGGCAATAGCGCCAGCCTTTGGGATGTGCATACGGATGATACGGTGGTCTCCCGCCCCTATCGCCGCATCCATTACGGAGAAGCGTGAAGCAAAAAGGGCGCTGCGTTATGCCGCAGCGCCCATTTTTGTTTGGTCGCATTTTCCGAGCCGCCAAGTGATTCCACTTGGCTTGAAAATGCTCCGGCCCGCTTCGATCATCGCCCGCGAAAGACGGGCGCTCTTTTTTCGCGGAAGGCGGTAAGCCCTTCCTGAATATCTTCGCTTTCCTTGCAAAGCCGCGCGCGTTCGGCACAGGCCGCATCATCCAGCCTGCCATGGCCGATTTCATTCAGCGCCTGCTTCATGCCCTGCACCGCGAGTGGCGCACAATTCGCTAGCGTATTTGTCAGGGCATCCACCGCCGCATCCAGTTCCGATGGCGCCACCAAATGCGTGAGGTAGCCGATGCGCAGCAATTCCTCTGCCCCCAGCTTTTCGGCGGTCATGAACAGGCGCTTCGCAGTATTCAGCCCAAGGCGGGATACGTAGCGGGAAAGCCCCGTCGGATAGTAATGCACGCCAAGCCGCGCGGCAGGCATGAACATTTCCATTCCCTTCACACCAATACGGAAATCCGCGGTCAGCGCGAAATCGGTCGAACCGCCATAAACGCCGCCTTGCAGCCGGCAGATGGTTGGCACGCGCACCGCTTCAAACCGGTCCACCATGGCTTCAAAGCTCGGCGCGCGGGCAGCGGCTTCTTTATCCTCGGCAAAGCCGCCCAGATGAAAGCCGGCGCTGAAGGCCGGGCCACTCGCGGCAATCACCAAAACCCGCAGCGTCGGGTTGGCATCCACCTGTTCCAGATAATCCATGATGCGGATGATATCGCCGGGCTCCACCCGGTTGCGGTGGCGGGAACGATGCAGGCGAATGGTCGCGCGGCTACCGGCAATCTCAAGGCTCGGCAGGTCAAGTCGGCTGTCTTCGGTCATGGGGTCCCTCTCATGAGCGCATCTTCTCTCAGATTTAGGGCTGTAGCGCCATCGCAGGGGGCGCCCGGAAACAAAAAAGGGCGGCCCGAAAGCCGCCCCAATGCCGCAAGCGATTGGCCGGATCAGCCATCCACGCGGAGATTATTGGCCTGAATCACTTCACGGAATTCCTCCCGGTGGCGCGCGAGGAAGGCCATAAAATCAGCCGTATTGCGATATTGAGGCTGGAAGCCGATCTGCGCGAGCCGCGCCCTCACTTCCGGCGTTGCCATGGATTTTTCCGTCTCCGCTGCCAAACGCTCGACAATCGGGCGCGGCGTGCCGGCCGGCAGCATGAAGCCGCCGAAAGCGCCGGCATCATAGCCTTCAACGCCTGGAAGGCGGGCCAAGGGCATCAACTCGGGCGCCAATTCCGTCCCATCCTTCAGGCTGACGCCAAGGGCACGCACAGCGCCTTGGCGGAACAGGGCTTGCGTCGCAACAAGGGTTTCGATGGCAAAATCCACCTGACCACCTGTAACGGCGGTCAGCCCTGGGCCGCTGCCCTGGAAGGGCACATGCACGGCGTCCAACTTGGCTTTGGACAGGAACATGAGCGTGATCAGATGCGCCGCCGCACCGGTACCGGAAGTGGCATAGGTGTATTTACCTGGCTCTGCGCGGACCTTCGCTACGAATTCCTCCGCAGTCTGTGCCGGGAAATCCTTGCGTACAATCAGCGCATAGGGGGAAATGCCGATCTGCGCGACCGGCGCGAAATCCTTTGTCACATCATAGGGGGTGCGCTGCACCAGGGGCGCCGTGGTAAACGGGCCGGTGGAAGCAGCCAGGATGGTGTAGCCATCCGGCACTGCCTTGGCGACCAGATCGGTGCCGATCATCCCACCCGCACCAGCCCGGTTTTCCGGCACAATGGGTTGGCCCCAATTATCTGAGATCCTTGACGCGTTTACCCGAGCCATCAAGTCCGTCGCCTGGCCCGGAGGCCAAGGGATAATCAGGCGCGCCGGCCGAGACGGGTAGGCTCCCTGGGCGCTGACAATGGCGGGGGTGGCAAGCGAAGCGGTCAAGCCGCTGGCACCCAGCAATACGGAACGGCGATCCATGATGAGCGAAGCCTCCTGGTTATGGCAGGGATTTCCCCGATGAATGAGGCTCCCTAAGAAAGCTTCCTGGATTAAAAATGTATAAAAAACAAGTGTTGCCTCATATGTTGGGGATTTCTCACCTCAGGCCGCCTTGGCCGGCAGGGATTTCATCGCCGCGCGGAAGGCATCCAGGGTCACAGCCACATCGGCGGCGCTATGCGCGAGCGACATGTAGAATTTGCTCTCCCCCTTCAGGATGCCGCGCCCGCGTAGCACGCCATTCACATGCTTTTGCATCGCCGCATCCTGGCGGATCACGCTGCGATAATCACGGATATCGCCGCTGGCATAGACCACGTCGAATAAGGGCGGTTCCCCCACCACCTGGGCGGGGATGCCGGCTTCATGGATCAGGCCGGTCAGGCCCTCCATCAGGCTGCGTCCGGTCGTGAAAATCCGCTCATAGGTGCCGGGTTCATGCAGCACTTCCATGGTGGCGAGCCCCGCGACCGAGGCCACAGGGTTGCCCGAAAGCGTGCCGATTTGTGTGAGGAAGCGGTCTTCACCCACTGCTGCCTTGTCAAATTGCGCCATGATATTGGCGCGCCCGCCGAGTGCCGCCAAGGGAAAACCGCCGCCGATGATCTTGCCCATGGTGCAAATATCGGGCGTCACGCCGTAATATTCCTGCGCGCCGCCATAGGCGAAGCGGAAACCCGTCACGACTTCATCAAAAATCAGCGGGATGCCAAGCCGCGCAGTGACGTCGCGGATCGCTTGCAGGAAGCTGGGCTTGGGCGGGATCAGGCGCTGGAAGGGCTCCAGGATCACGCCGCCGATCTCATCATGGCGCGCTTCAATCAGACGCGCTGCCGCTTCCGTGTCATTGAAGGGCGCGACCAAAACCTCGGCCCGCACACTCTCCGGAATGCCCGGCGTATCCGGCACGGCTTCCGGGAAATTCGCGAGCCTCTTGGGGGCGAGGCTCATCAGTCCCCAATCGCTCATGCCGTGATAGCCGCCTTCGAATTTCACGATCTTCGGGCGCTGGCGATAGGCCCGCGCAAGCCGCATGGCGTAAAGATCAGCTTCCGAACCTGAGGAGACGAAGCGCACCTGTTCCACGCAGGGCATGGCATCGGCAATGGCGGCGGCCAGGCGAATGCCATGTTCATTATTGGCAAAGAAGGTGGTGCCCTTTGGCACCTGCGCCAGCACCGCTTCCGTCACCTTCGGGTGGTTATGCCCCACATACATAGGGCCACTGCCGAGCAGATAATCAATATATTCGCGCCCCGAAACATCCCAGACATGCGCGCCACGACCTTCGCGCAGGATGATCTCGGCCGGGAAATTGCCGAAATGCCCGCCGGGCAGCACCCGCTTGGCAAGGGCGAGCAGTTCCTGTTCTTCGCTAAAGGGCGGGATGCTGGTCATGGTGCGGGTTCCTCAGGCGATATTTGGCAGACTATAGGCTGCGGTTTTCCGGGATGGGAAGCAGCGCCACGGCAACGGTGTGGCGGGCAATACCCCGCTGCCCAAGACAGGTCTGGCGGCTCGGCCCGGCCTGGGTCATGATCAGCCTTCGAAGGGCAGAGCCGCCGCTATTCGATATAGCACAAGCAATGCAGGGAGGATGTCATGAAAATGCACCGTCGCAGTCTTTTGGCCTCAGCGGGCGCGCTGCTCGCCGCACCCGCCTTGGCGCAGCCGCGCTGGCCTGACCGGCCGATTGAAATCATTGTTGGCTTTACCGCGGGTGGTGGCACTGATCTTGATGCGCGGAGCTATGCCGCCGCGCTTGAAAAACGCCTCGGCGCGTCGGTCGTGGTGGTTAATCGCCCCGGCGCTGGTGGCGAGGTCGCCTTGGCCGCGGTCGCGCGTTCCCGCCCTGATGGGCATACAATCGGCACGACGAATATGCCGGGCCTGCTGACGATCCCGATTGAACGCACGGCGCAATTCAAGCTGGATGATTTTGTCGGCATCGGCAATCTGGTGACCGATCCTTCAGCGATTACGGTGCATGAAGACAGCCCATTCCGTACGCTGGCTGATCTGCTGGCGGCCGCGCGGGCAAGGCCGGATACCATCACCTATGCCTCGCCGGGCGTTGGGACGGATGACCATTTGCAGCTGGTGTTGTTGCAGGCCGCGACTGGCACGCGCCTCGTGCATGTGGTGTTTCAGGGCGATCCGCAACTCCGCACCGCCGTGCTGGGAAAGCAGGTGGACAGCATGGGGCTGAACCTTGGCCCCGTTACCGCAAATGCCGATAAGCTCCGCGTGTTGTCTCAGGGTGGGGCCACGCGCAGCCGCTTCCGGTCCGATGTGCCAACCCTGATCGAATTGGGCTTTCCGGTGCAAATGGCCTCTGAACGGGGTCTGGTGATGGCGGCCGGCACGCCACCCGCCATTGTCCAGCGCCTCCGCGAAGCCACCGCCGATATCGCCCGCGATCCGGAATTCGTGAAAATCCTGGAAGGCCGCTTCACCGAACCGGCCTATGAAGCAGGCGATGCCTGGTTTGAACGCCTGCGCCGGCAGCAAGCGGAATATCGGCGGCTTTGGCAGTCAACTCCCTGGTCGCAGCGCTAAGGTTCTGGTGGTCGGATCCGCCATGCAGGGCGGCTTTAGTTGACCCTGCAAGGCCGCAATGCCATGGCGGGGTGTGATCCACGAAGCGCCCAGCGCGCCCGAGGGGCGTCGATTCCTGTTTCTGCAAGGCCCGATCTCGCCGCTTTTTGCCCGGGTTGCTGAGGAATTGTCATACCAGCGATAGAAGGTCTGGCGCGGGATACCGAGGCTGGTGAGGCAGCGGCGCTGCGGCAGGTTTGGCTGCCCGACCAATTGGATGATTTCGAGCTTTTCGGCGGCGGAGTACCTCATGCGC
>VGDM01000075.1 GCA_016869715.1 Alphaproteobacteria bacterium | reverse complement strand
GGAAATGGGAGAATCCAGGAATGGCCAATCACATCACGCGCCGCCAGGCGCTTGGCGCCACAACTGCCTTGCTTGCCGCGCCTGCCTTTGTGCGGCAGGCCAATGCGCAAAGCCGCTTCGATTGGAGGCGCTTCGCTGGCGATCGCATCGAAGTCACGTTGCAAACATCGCCGCGCGGCTTGCTGTTGCAACGCCAGAACAAGGAATTCGAAGACCTGACCGGCATTCGCTGCGGCATTGAAGTTGTGCCGGAACAGCAGCATCGCCAGAAGGTCATCATCGAATATGCCTCGGGCCGGCCTTCCTTTGATGTGGCGGAAATGAGCCTGCATGTGAACAAGAGGCAAATCGGCAAGGCGCGCTGGAATACGGATATCAAGGCGCTGATCGCGGATCAATCCATCACTGCGCCTGATTTCGATTTCGCCGATTTCGGCGCCGGTATGGTGCAATACGCGACCCAAGCCGATGGGCGGATGGATTCCCTGCCGGCCTTCGCGGATTACTTCATCCTCTACTACAACAAGGAATTGCTGGCGGCCAGGAATATCGCGGTGCCGACCACCTGGGATGGCATGTTCGAAGCGGCGCGCGCGCTGACCGAACCTTCGCGCCAGATCTATGGCCATGTCGGGCGCGGCCTGAAGAACGCCAATGTGGTGCTTTGGTCCAGCTACCTGCTTGGCACCGCGCAGCGCGACATGATCAATGCGAATCGGCAGTTGATCACCGATACGGATGACGCGATCTGGGCTGGGGAGATGTACAAGAAATTTCTCCGCGATGTCTCGCCCCCCGGTTCCATCGGCTTCAATTGGAATGAATGCCAAACCACCTTCATGCAGGGCCGTGCGGCCATGTGGATTGATGGCATCGGCTTCGCGGCACCGCTGGAAGATCGCCAGCGGTCACGCGTGGCGGGCAAGGTTGGCTATGCGCTGGTGCCGAAGGGGCGCAGCGCCAGCCATCATTGCTGCCTGTTTGGTGCGGGCTATGGCATTTCCGAAACATCGCGCAAGAAGGGGCCGGCCTGGCTTTATCTGCAATGGGCCTTGGGCAAGGAAAATCAGCTTCGCATGCTTACCAGCGGTGCCGGCGTGCCGGCGCGCAGCAGCCCCTTCGGCAATGAGGCAGCGATTGCCGCGAGCACTTTTCCGCGTGAATTCTTCCAGACGCTCGGTGAAAGCGCCAAGATTGCGCGCGCTGGCCTGCCCGAGATTGTGCCGGTGACGCAGTTCCGTGACGTGATAGGCGCAGCGCTCACCAATACCATCAGCGGTTCGGATGTCGCTACCGAATTGCGCCGTGCCACGGCTGAATTCCGCCCTGTGCTCGAGCAAAGCGAAAGGGAAAGCTGAGGCTTTCGCGATTTGATGCAACAGGCTGAAACCATCACCGCGTCCTCGAGCAAGGGGGCGCGGGCGCGCAACTACGCCCGGCATTATGGCTGGTTCATTGTCCCCGCGGCGGTGGTGGTGCTTGCCGTCATCATCTTTCCCTGGATTTTCACTATTTATGTTTCTGCCCATGATTGGCATCTGGGTGGGGCGCGAAGTTGGGTTGGGTTTGATAATTACATCAAGCTGTTTTCGGATTCCCGCTTTGGCTGGGCCATGCTGCGCACGCTGTTTTACACCGTGCTATCGGTAATCTTCCCGATGATCCTGGGCCTGGCGGCGGCATTGGCCTTTAATCACAAATTCCCGCTGCGTGGCCTGGCACGCACCATTTTCATCCTGCCCATGATGGCAACGCCGGTGGCGGTCGCCTTGGTTTGGACCATGACCTTCCACCCGCAGCTTGGCGTGCTGAATTGGCTGCTGGCCCAGGTGGGGCTGCCGCCCAGCATGTGGATTTATAGCGCCAATACCGTCATCCCGACGCTGGTGATGATCGAGGTCTGGCATTGGACTCCCTTGGTGATGTTGCTGATCCTGGGCGGCCTCGCCTCCCTGCCGATTGATCCATATGAGGCCGCGAAGATTGATGGCGCCAATGGCTGGCAGGCCTTCCGCCACATTACGCTGCCCTTGCTGATGCCCTTTATTGTGGTGGCGCTGATCATCCGCTGCATTGATGCGCTGAAGGCATTTGATACGATCTATGTCATCACCCAGGGCGGGCCGGGTTCGGCCAGTGAGACGATCAATATCTTCCTCTATCTGCAGGCTTTTGCCTTCTACAATGTCGGCTATGCCTCGGCCGTGGTGGTGGTGTTTTTCGCGATCATCCTGGCGCTGGCCACGCTGCTGTTATGGACGCGTCAGCGAGTGAAAATGACATGATTGTGGAAGCAAAGCGTAGCCCCGCGCAGTATCGGCTGCGCAGGCTGATCGGTAATATCGGTTTTGGTTTTTCGGTATTGGTGCTGATCTCGCCGGCCATCCTGTTCTTCCTGTGGATGCTGTCGCTGTCCTTTAAGAATGAGCTGGACAATACGGATTGGCCGCCAGTCTTCATTCCGCAATCGCCGACCTTGGACAATTACCGAGAAGTTTTTGCGCGCAATGATTTCCTGCGATTTGCCTGGAATTCCATTGTGGTCTCCTTCGGCGCGACCGGGATTGCGCTGCTGATTGGCGTGCCGGCGGGCTATGGCATTGCGAAGATGCACGCCATGCGGGCTGCCGCGCTTATCCTGATTGCGCGTATCACGCCAGGGCTTTCCTATCTGATCCCGCTGTTCTTGCTGTTCCAATGGCTTGGCATGACCGGCACACTGACGCCGATTGTCATCACCCATTTGGTCATCACGGTGCCGATTGTGGTTTGGGTGATGATTTCCTTTTTTGAGGGGCTGCCGCCGGAATTGGAAGAAGCCGCCTTGGTGGATGGGGCTTCGATCTGGCAGGCGTTTCGCTATGTGGCGATGCCGCTTGCGCGGCCTGGGATTACGGTGGCTACCATCCTGTCCTTCATTTTTTCCTGGAACAATTTCATCTTCGCCATGGTGCTGGCCGGGCGAGAAACCCGCACCCTGCCGGTGGCAGTCAACAATATGCTGACCTTTGAGCAAATCGCCTGGGGGCCGCTATCCGCTGCGGCACTATTGGTGACAGCGCCGGTGCTGATCCTGACGCTTGTGGCGCAAAAGCAGATTGTGGCTGGGCTGACGGCGGGGGGCGTGAAAGGGGCTTAGCCTGTGCTCACTCTGCCGCCACCTGATTATGCGCCGCCGCATCAATCTCAAGCGCACCCGTGAAGCGGTTGAAGAAGCCGCATAGCGTAATGCGGAGGGTCAGTTCCACAATCTGCACCTCAGAAAAATGCTCCCGCAGCGCGCGGAACAGGCGTTCGGGCACCCGGTGGCTATTCTCCCAGGCGGCAACGGAATATTCGGCGACCAGCCGGTCAATTGGTGTCAGGGATGGATGATCAATCCGCTCCGGCAGGCCTTCCAAAGCCTCGGTCGGGATGCCTTCCACCGCCAGAAACGACCCGTGATGATCCACGCAGTAATCACAGGCATTGAGCTTGGACACCACCACAATCGCCAACTCCAGATGGCGTCTCGGCAACGTGCCCGCCGCGCGCAATTCCATCAGCATTGGCATCAAGTGGCGTAAAGCCGCCGGCACATGGGCAAAGACCGCCAATTGCTCCTCAAACGGGCCATAGCCGGTGACATAGCGATGCCAGATATCGCGCAGTTCCGGCGTCAATTCCTCGGGGGAGACTTCACGCACACGGGCCATGGCGGTTTCCTTTCCTGGAGCGATCAAGCTTGCGCTGCCTGACCCGCCCCGTCCACCCCTGGACTTAGCGGAGGCACCGCGCGAAACTCGAACTCCTGAATTGAGGAGCCCAAGACGATGCGCAATACGGAAGAAATCTGGCGGCTAGTGGATGCCAAGGCGCCTGAGGCGATTGAACTCAGCGACCGCGTCTGGGGCATGCCGGAACTCTGCTACGCTGAACACCGGTCCTGCGCCGAACATACTGCCATGCTGGAAGCGCATGGTTTTCGCGTAACGAAGAATGTCGCGGGCATCCCGACCGCGGTGATGGGTGAAGCCGGCGAAGAAGGCCCGATCATTGCGATCCTTGGTGAATATGATGCGCTGCCGGGCCTGTCCCAGGAAGCCGGTGTCGCGGAACCTCGGCCCTTGCCAGGCGATGGCAGCGGGCATGGCTGCGGGCATAATGTGCTCGGCGCTGCATCCCTGCTGGCGGCGAGTGCGGTGAAGGATTGGCTCGCGCAAAACGGCATCAAGGGGCGCGTGCGCTATTATGGCTGCCCGGCGGAAGAAGGCGGTGCGGCCAAGGGCTTCATGGTGCGCGCTGGCTGCTTTGATGATGTGGATATGGCGATCTGCTGGCACCCGGCGGCGTTTTCGGCGGTGAATGAGCCCGTGTCACTCGCCAATACGCGCATTGATTTTGCTTTCACGGGCCGGTCTTCCCACGCCGCCGCCGCACCGCATTTGGGCCGCAGCGCCTTGGATGCGGTGGAGCTTATGAATGTCGCTGTCAATTACATGCGCGAACATATGCCATCCGATGCGCGCATTCATTACGCCTATTTGGATGCTGGCGGCATTGCGCCCAATGTGGTGCAGGGCACGGCCAAGGTGCGGTATCTGATTCGCGCGCGGGATTTGGTTGAGCTGAATGGCTTGGTCGCGCGCGTGCGCAAGATTGCCGATGGCGCCGCGCTGATGACCGAAACCAGTGTCTCCACCAAGGTGGTTAGCGCCGTGTCCAACCTGCTTGGTAATACGCCCTTGGAGAAGGCGATGTATGATAATTTCCAGCGCCTGGGTGCGCCGCAATTCGATGAGAATGATCGCCGCTATGCGCGCGAAATCCAGACGACGCTGAGGCCCGAGGACATCATCTCCGCCTTTCGCCGCCATGGCCTGACGCCGGAGATGGATTTGCCCTTGTGCGACAAGATCGTGCCGCTGGAAAACAAGGGCTTTGGCGGTGTGGGGTCCACCGATGTGGGCGATGTGTCCTGGGTGGTGCCAACCGTGCAGGCGCGCGGCGCCACTTGCGCTGTGGGTACGCCGGGGCATTCCTGGCAACTGACAGCCCAAGGCAAATCCGGCATTGCCCATAAGGGCCTGGTGCATGTGGCGAAGATCATGGCCGGCACGGCGGTGGATGCCATCGCCAATCCGGAAATCCTCACCGCCGCCAAGGCGGATCACCAGAAGCGCATAACGGCGACGCCCTATGTCTGCCCCCTGCCGCCCGACGTGGAGCCTCCGATGAAGATGTCGGCTTAAAACGCTACGGGGTGACCCCACCTTGCTTTCGCTTTGAAGGGCGCCTATTTAAAAACAGTCAGGGCGCATCTCTGCGCTCCGCGCGCCCTGGCGGCTGCGTGATCGGACCCCCGGCTTCGTTCAAGCGCGGCGCGGTTCC
>VGDM01000074.1 GCA_016869715.1 Alphaproteobacteria bacterium | reverse complement strand
AGCCAAATCAAGCTCAACCTGACGTAAAATCTTCAGACAATCCTCATCCGAATAGCGCTTCCGAGCCATCCAAAACACTCCCCTATGACACAACAATAGTGCCTCAACTTTAGGGGGATAAGACACGACTACATCATCGCAAGCTCTGCCAACTCCCTCGGCTTTGGGCGTTCCGGCTCGCGCCGCAGGACCGCGAGCGACGCCGCCAAGGCCAGATCACCCGCAGGAAGGATATCTGACCGGTCATAGCCAAGGAGCATATGCACCCCTGCCGTCCAGGGACCAAATCCCAGAATGGCGGCGATGGCCGCGATGGCGGCCCCATCCGGCAAGGCCGCCAGCCCTTCCGCAGAAATGCGCCCTGTCGCAAAAGCCTCAGCCAGCGCGCGCGCATGGTTGACCTTCGGGCACGATAGCCCCGCTTGGCGCAGTGCCTCATCCTCCAGCGCCAGCAGGCCGGCAGGCGTCAGCGCCCCAGGCAGGGCAGCAAGCCGCCCCCAAATGGCGGTGGCCGCCTGATTGGAGATCATTTGCGCGCACAGGCTTCCGAGCAGACCGGCAAAGCCCGCTTCGCGCCGGCGGCAGGGCAGCGCGCCTGCGGCTTCAGGAATGGCCGCCAATTGCGGGTCCAGGCACACCAAGGCCGCAAGGGCGTCAGCGGCCCAGGGCGGGGCATCGGCAGCAAGCATAGCAAAGCGGCTTTGAGTCGTGACCCTGCATAGCCTTTGCCGGCCCTTGGAAAAAGGCAATGTGCCCCGGCGCATAAGGCCAGGGCGCATCAGCGGAGACAGGGGCGGGTGAGTTTGGGGGCAGGTCAGACCCTGGACCGCTACGCTCAGGTTGTGGACGCTAATATTGCTGGCAAAAGGCACTGGGCATGCCAAAGTGCAACGAATAGCAACTAGCAGCGCGCCCGATACACTTCGCAACAAGGGCCAATGAATGGCGCCACAAAACCACTAATGTACCAGGGCATGGAAAACGCACCGCATATCCTGATCGTTGATGATGATCGCGAAATCCGTGATCTTCTGTCCCGCTTTCTGGAAAAGCAGGGCCTGCGCGTGAGTGCCGCACGCGATGCCCGCGAAGCCCGCCGGCTTTGGCCGCTTGGGCGCTATCATCTTGTCGTGCTCGACCTTATGATGCCGGGCGAGTCGGGGCTTGATTTCGCGCGCTGGCTGCGCACCCAATCCGATGTGCCCGTCGTGATCCTGACCGCAATGAGTGAGGAGACGGATCGCATCGTGGGTCTTGAACTCGGCGCTGATGATTATCTCGCAAAGCCCTTCAACCCGCGCGAATTGCTGGCGCGCATCCGCGCTGTTTTGCGCCGAGCCTCTGGCGATGGCGCTGCCACCAAGGAACCGCCCGCCAAGGTAATCAAGTTTTCCGGCTGGACCTTGGAACCCACGCGCCGGCGCCTGCTGAACCCCGATGGGGTGGAGGTGCCGTTGACCGGGGGCGAATATGAATTGCTGCTGGTGCTGCTCGATCGGCCCAATCGCGTGCTGACGCGCGACATGCTGATGGATTTGCTGCGCGGGCGGCAGGCCGGGCCTTATGATCGCGCGATTGATGTCGCTGTATCGCGGCTGCGTCGCCGCCTGGAAGATGATGGCCGCAACCCCGCCTTGATCAAAACCGTCCGTGGCGGCGGCTATGTGCTGGCCACCACGGTAGATCGTGGCTGAAGCCGCCCCTGTCGCCGCGCCCCCGCGGCGGCGCTGGTGGCCTGGCAGCCTGGGTCGGCGCACCGCCGTTGCGCTGATTGTCGCACTCATGCTGGTGCAAGCGGCGGGGCTCACCATCCATGCCCTGGATCGGGTGGATTTGCAGCGTCTTGTGCAGGCACGTGAGATTGCCGGGCGCAGCCTTGGCGCCTGGCGCGCGGCAGTGCTGACCGCACCGGATCGGCGCGCGCAAATCATCGCCGATCTCGATCTGCCAGAAGGCCTGACGGTGGATTTGGATCTGGCACCGATTGTGCGTGTGGGCGCGCCGCCGGTCTCGCCGCATATCCTCAGGCTGTTTCGCCTGGATTTGCTGTCTTCCGGCCCGCCAAGGCTGCGCCCGCGCGAAATCCGCATTGCGGAATTGGGCTCGGCCGGGTTTGTGGCATCGCTTCGCCTGCCGGATGGGCCTTGGCTTAACCTCCGGGCGTCCCTGCCCACGCCGCGGCCTTGGCATTCGGATACTTTCCTCGCCGCCTTCCTTGGCATGACGCTGGCGGCGGTATCACTGATCCTTTGGGCTGTGGCGCGGCTTATGCGCCCGGTGCGGCTTTTGGCGGAGGCAGCAAACAGGCTTGGGCGCGATGTGAACGCGCCGCCCTTGCCGGAAGCGGGCCCGACCGAGGTCGCCACCGCCGCCCGCGCCTTCAATGAAATGGCCGCGCGCATCCGGCTTTTTGTGGCGGATCGCACGCAAATGCTGGCCGCGATTGGGCATGATCTGCGCACACCGATCACGCGGTTGAAACTGCGCGCCGAATTCATGGATGATGATGAACAGCGGCGTAAAATGCTCGCTGATCTGGATGAGATGGAGGCGATGATCGACGCGACCCTCGCCTTTGCACGCGATGATGCGGCGACGGAACCGGCGACCCCGATGGATATCGCGGCGCTTTGCCGCACCGTGGCGGATGAGGCTAGTGACGCGCACCCCGATCACGCAGAGAAAATCAGCTATGACGGCCCAGACAAGCTGGTGATCCGCGCCAAGCCCTTGGCCTTGAAGCGCGCCGTGGCAAATCTGGTTGCCAATGCGCTGAATTATGGTGGCGCGGCTCGGCTTACGCTCGTGCAGGAAGGGGCCGGTCTGGTTCGCCTTGCCATCGCCGATGACGGCCCGGGTATTCCGGAAGCGGAGCTTGAGGCGGTTTTCACCCCCTTCCGCAGGCTGGAAGCCAGCCGCAATCGCGAAACCGGCGGCACCGGGCTTGGGCTCACCATCGCGCGCAACATACTGCGCGGTCATGGCGGCGATGTGGTGCTGCAAAACCGGCCAGAGGGCGGCTTGATCGCGGCGGCAAGCCTGCCGTTTTAGCCATACTGGTCTCAGGGCAGATCGAAGTGCACGGCAATGGCGGCCGAGGCAATCACGGCCTTGTCATGCCGGCCTTCTTCCGGAACATCCAAGCCGCCCGTCACCGCGCGCGCTCTCACCACGCCATAGGGAAGGGATTTTCGCACCGCTTCGATATCCACCTTGTCGGGCTGTTGCACGCCGATGGTGACTTCCACCTGCATGGTCTTGATATCAAGCCGAAGCGTGCGAATGAAAGACAGGGACGAATGGTGCAAGGCATCCTGCACCGCGCGCAGGGCGGCCTTGGTGTAATCCCCACCATGCAGATCATTGCCGCTGCCCATTTCAAGGATGATGCGCTTCAAGGCCATGCTCGGTCTCGCCTCACACATCCAAGCGTACAATGGCGCAGCAATTGGCAATCACGGTACTATTGGTGCCCTCATCATTCAGAATCTCGAGGCCGCCTTCCACCAGGGTCACTGTGCCGGTGCCATGCGGCAGAATGGCGAGCACCTGATCCTTATCCACCAGATCAGGCTTGGGGACGCCGATCAGCACTTCAACCTGCATGGCATCAACATCCTGGCCAACAGCGGCACCGATGGTGAGTGAATTATGCCAAAGCGCATTGCGCAGTGCCCGCACCGCTGCCTTGGTGTAATCCGCGCCGCGAATATCGGTGCCCATACCAATTTCAAGCACCATGCGTTGCAGGGCCATGAACCTGTCCTTGTCCAAACCTGATGATAGCGTGATCCTTTTTGGCGGATCACGCCATAGGGGCAATTATCGCCCGACCAGCGCCGCAATCGCCTCCAACCCGTGATCACGCACGCCCATCTCCTCCAAATGATCGAGCGTATTGAACAAATAATCCCGGTTCGATCCCATCTGCCCGTGGCCAGTATCAATGGCGCGCGCCAGCACATAGGTCGGTTGCTTGCCGCAATAAAGTCGGCACGCCCGGTTCGCGACATAGGCAATCGCGGGCACACGCCGCCCATTATCCAAGAGCGCCAGCGGCAAAAGCTGGCGGCGATAGACAACCTCTCCGCCATCCGGCAATTCCCGTGCATCCAGATAGGCGAGGGTTTCCGCCGCCGCGCGACCTGGTACGCGAAACACGGCGCCACGGCAGGCGCCGCCGCGATCCAGGCCCAATACCAGCCCTGGGCGTTCCGGCGTGCCTCGGTAACGGTGGCTCCAGAGGCAAAAACGCCGGTGAAAGCCGCGCAGCAGCGCGGGGTGACGCGCCGCATGGTCAAAACCTGGCCGCCAGATCAGCGATCCATAGGCAAAGACGTAAAAATCCCCATCCGGGGCCAGCAGGGGTGCAATATCGGTTGTCATGGCGGGCGCATTCGATTCCCGCTATATCGGCGCGCAGCATGGACGCCAAGCGATCCTCCTCCAACCGCGCACCCTTCCTGGGAAGGTTCGTTTTTGGCGTGCTGATGCTGCTGGCCGCGCTGGTGGCCGGGCAAAGCCTGCTCTGGCGCTCGAGCACGGGGGCGCTGGCGGAAGGCTTCAGTGATTGGGTGATCAAGCATCGCGCTCAGGGTTGGAGCATCAACCACGACATTCCAGACCGCAGCGGCTGGCCCTTCGCCGCGCGGCTCACTATCCCGCGGCTTTCCATCGAAAGCCCAGGCGATGAGACCTCGGGCCAGGGCATGGGGTGGGAGGTTAAGTCGCTGACGCTTTCCACGCCACTACCCCTGCCCGATGCACTCAGGCTGGAAGCCACCGGCCCGCAGGCGCTGAGGCTTGGTGCCACGCGCATACCATTCACCACGGAAAGCTTCATCGCGCTGCTGCCGCTGGAAGCGGGCCAGCCGCCGCGCCGGGCCAATGCGCTGCTGCAAGACTTGGTCGCGCAAACCCCGGATGGGGTCTTGACCATCCGCCGCCTGGGTGGCGATGCGAATTGGATGCGCAATGCCGAACCCGCGCTGACGCTGCAATTCGCGGCCGAGGATGCGGCGCTGCCGCCCGCTTGGCTGCGCACGCCGGCGCTTGCGGGCTTCGGCCCCAAAATCGCGCGGCTTGAATTTGATGGCGCGCTTTATGGCAGCGTGCTGCCGCTGCCGAGCCTACGGGAGCAATTGGATGCCTGGCGGGCATCGGATGGTAAGCTAGATGTGCGCCAATTGCGCCTGGCCTGGGGGGATTTGGATGTGGGGCTCCGGCTTTCTGCGCGGCTTGATCCCGCGCTTCAGCCAGCGCTTGCCGGCACGCTTTCGGTCACTAATCCGAATGCTGCACTTGATTCCCTCGCGCGGTCCGGCCTGATCCAGCGGCGCGCCTTGAATGGTACGAAATTCGCCGTTGGGATGCTGACGCGCCGCCCACCCAATGGCGGCCCGCCGGTCGCGGAAATTTCGATCAGCCTGCAAAGTGGTGTGGTAAGAGTGGCGCAAATCCCGCTGACGCGCCTGCCGCCGATTGTCTGGCCGCAGCATTAAATCTGGGCGGTTATACCCGCGCCGCATCCACAATCTGAAAGCCCACGCTGACATCTCCATTCCAGGACTCCGCCCGCAAATACCCGCATAAATGCAAGGGCGTGCGCTCCGGTGAGAGCAGAGCCCCAGCCAGCGGGCCTTCCTTCGCGCGAAAGCAAATCGTCTTGAGCCGCCCGCCGCCTTCATCTTCAACAAAGGCGCGGATCGTGGCACCTTCCTTGCCGATGCGATCCGCACGCACCACGCGCGCGCGGGCGAGGGCAAAAATCGGTTCCTCATTACCCGCACCGAAGGGGGCGAGGCGCCCGATTTCCTGCGCCAGCGCTGCTGTTGCCGCCGGCACGGTGATGGCGCCTTCCACCAGCAAATCCGCCGCACGCGGCAAACTCGCGGCATGCGACAGGCACTCTTCAAGGAAGGCGTGGAGCGCTTCGCCCTTCCCTGCCTGATAGGAAAACCCCGCCGCCATCGGATGCCCGCCGCCGGTCTCGAGCAAACCCGCTTCCCGCGCAGCAATGATGGCGGCACCCAGATCAACACCGGTAACAGACCGGCCCGATCCCTTGGCGGTGCCGCCCGCAATCCCCGCTACACAGGCAGGGCGATTGAATTTTTCCTTGACGCGGCCTGCGACGATGCCGACCACGCCGGGGTGCCAGCCTTCCGCCGCCACCAGCAGCACGGCATGGCCGGCCTTGACCTGCGCATCCGCCATGGCCAACGCCGCGCCCAGCATATCGCCTTCCACCTCCTGCCGCCGCTTATTCACCTCATCCAATTTTTCCGCCATGGCGCGCGCTTCAATCGCATCTTCCGACAGCAAAAGCCGCAAGCCCAAATCCGCTTCCGCAATACGGCCCGAGGCATTGATGCGCGGCCCCAGCATGAAGCCGAGTGTTTGCGCGCTTGGTATATCCTTCTGCCCGGCAACATCCAACAGCGCCGCGAGCCCAATCCGCCCGCGCTTGGCAAGCTCCTTCAATCCCGGC
>VGDM01000073.1 GCA_016869715.1 Alphaproteobacteria bacterium | reverse complement strand
AGCCGCTGCTGCGCTTGGTTTCAATCCACGCGCGCCCCGTGAAGGGCGCGCGACCGCAGCGCCGGGTGGTGGTGTAATGCATCAATCCAGTTTCAATCCACGCGCGCCCCGTGAAGGGCGCGCGACTTGGCCCCATGGGTTAGATGTTGCAATAGGATTTGAGTTTCAATCCACGCGCGCCCCGTGAAGGGCGCGCGACCGTTTTGTGTTGCTTGGAAAACATGCCGGCAAGCGTTTCAATCCACGCGCGCCCCGTGAAGGGCGCGCGACGCACAGGCTCCGACATAGAAGATATTTTACAATTGTTTCAATCCACGCGCGCCCCGTGAAGGGCGCGCGACTAACAATTGCTTTCCAGACCAACGCTAACTGGGCTGTTTCAATCCACGCGCGCCCCGTGAAGGGCGCGCGACTTATCAGGGCGTGGTGGTCAACGTGGGGCTCGCAGTTTCAATCCACGCGCGCCCCGTGAAGGGCGCGCGACAGAGTTTCGAGGTTTCGTCCCAGGGGTTGACGAAGTTTCAATCCACGCGCGCCCCGTGAAGGGCGCGCGACTTGCGCTATGCTTGCGAATCCGCACGGCGCGTTCAGTTTCAATCCACGCGCGCCCCGTGAAGGGCGCGCGACGGTTGTGATTGACAAAGATGCTTATATTTATTTAGTTTCAATCCACGCGCGCCCCGTGAAGGGCGCGCGACCATCGTCGTTTTCTGCAGGCGTGCCCGAGCCCATGGTTTCAATCCACGCGCGCCCCGTGAAGGGCGCGCGACGGATTGGCTAGTCGATACCTTGCAACACGAGGCCAGTTTCAATCCACGCGCGCCCCGTGAAGGGCGCGCGACGGTGAAACACAATGAAACGCGACGCTGCAATCAGTGTTTCAATCCACGCGCGCCCCGTGAAGGGCGCGCGACGTGGCATGGTATGCCTATGTACACGCTCACGCTCGTTTCAATCCACGCGCGCCCCGTGAAGGGCGCGCGACGACGAAAGACGCCGCAAGAGACCAAACCCTGCAGGTTTCAATCCACGCGCGCCCCGTGAAGGGCGCGCGACCTTAGCAGCCGCAACTTTTGCAGCCTTAGCGTCGAGTTTCAATCCACGCGCGCCCCGTGAAGGGCGCGCGACGTTCTAATCGACTTGGTCTGTTCAATCGCATCCGGTTTCAATCCACGCGCGCCCCGTGAAGGGCGCGCGACCGGACGGCCATGCTTTGCGTGACCTACTGCAATCGTTTCAATCCACGCGCGCCCCGTGAAGGGCGCGCGACAATTAGCAGTATCACTTGGCGAGAAGCCTGTAATGTTTCAATCCACGCGCGCCCCGTGAAGGGCGCGCGACCGCGCAAGATCCGTATCGCTTACAAGCTTAACAACCGTTTCAATCCACGCGCGCCCCGTGAAGGGCGCGCGACCCCCACAGGCTCGAGTTTTGTCTCCAAGGCTTTACGTTTCAATCCACGCGCGCCCCGTGAAGGGCGCGCGACGCAGACTGATGCCGCAATACATTTCATTCCACATTGTTTCAATCCACGCGCGCCCCGTGAAGGGCGCGCGACCTGGGAGCGTGCCTTGCAAGACTTGAGCGCCTTGGTTTCAATCCACGCGCGCCCCGTGAAGGGCGCGCGACCAGCGCATCTTGAAAAGATTCTTGGCGGCAATTGGTTTCAATCCACGCGCGCCCCGTGAAGGGCGCGCGACGCGTGTCAGCGATTGCGGTTGCGGCAAATTTGCTGTTTCAATCCACGCGCGCCCCGTGAAGGGCGCGCGACCTTTGGTGCCGCGATACATTTTCCGGAGGTGAAACGTTTCAATCCACGCGCGCCCCGTGAAGGGCGCGCGACGGCCTAAATACTTGGTGTGTATTGCCATCATGGTAGTTTCAATCCACGCGCGCCCCGTGAAGGGCGCGCGACCGCGCAACGCTACGTGCTTTTTCACGCTCGCGCTCTGTTTCAATCCACGCGCGCCCCGTGAAGGGCGCGCGACAGCGCTCGGCTTCGCTTTCGGCGCGCCGCTTGGCTGTTTCAATCCACGCGCGCCCCGTGAAGGGCGCGCGACTCAGTGCGGCGATGCTCCACCACTGATCTAGACTCGTTTCAATCCACGCGCGCCCCGTGAAGGGCGCGCGACGATACTTTGCAGCATGAGGCAAGGACAGCGCCTCGTTTCAATCCACGCGCGCCCCGTGAAGGGCGCGCGACCATGGGAGTGAACGCACTCAAACCACGCAAGCCTGGTTTCAATCCACGCGCGCCCCGTGAAGGGCGCGCGACGGTGAGACAAAATGAAGCGTGACGCTGCAATCAGTGTTTCAATCCACGCGCGCCCCGTGAAGGGCGCGCGACTAACTGGCCGAGGCAAGAAATTGCACCCGGCAGTGTTTCAATCCACGCGCGCCCCGTGAAGGGCGCGCGACGAGAGGCACTAGCAGACAGCTATGGGTTACACGGGTTTCAATCCACGCGCGCCCCGTGAAGGGCGCGCGACGCCGTTCGCGCAAGTCGCGACAACAACTGAAGATTTTGCACGACTTGCGCGAACCCTAGCTTGCACTGCTGCCGCGGCAGGTCCACATACTCGCCGAATCTCGGTGAGGCCCGTGATGGCGCCCGTCTGCGGCACGCGCGAACCTCTGAGGGCATGCCCGTCGCTGTGGGTTCGCGCCGATCACAGCACAAGCGGAGCATCGAAGTCGCGCGCCTTGAAGCGTCCGTATTCCCGAACTTCGCAGCCCTTGGCATCGCTCAGCCGGTACAGGCGCAGGCTGTCGGTCTCCAGATCGACGATGGACAGCAGCCGGTGCTCCAGTGCCTCGAGCCCAGCCAGGTCCAGCCCGCACTCGAAAACCGACTTCTGAACGCGCTGGCCGCGGCTCTCGCAGGCCTTGGCCACCCGCCGCAGCCGACGCCGACCGGCCGAGTCCTCCGTGTTCACGTCGTAGCACACGATCACCAGCATCGCAGCCCCCTTTAGCGCATGGCGAACGGCGGATAGACCTCGGCCTCGCCCCGCAGGTGGCGCGCCAGCAGCCGAGCCTGCACGAGAGGCACCAAGCCCAGCGGCAGAGCCTGCGCCAGCAGCGGGTGCGTCAACTCGTCCTTCTTGCGTTCCTGAAATGCCACAACCACTTCCTTGCGCGCATCAAGATGCAACATCACGGCACCGCCCTCGCGCACTTCGAAGCTCCGCACATCCAACTGCAACCGATTGACCAGCGTGAGCGCAAGCCTGTCGGCAAAGGGGCGGAATTCCTCCATCAGGTCCAGCGCCAGCGCCGCCCGCCCAGGCCGCAGAACGTGCAAGTAGCCCACCTGCGGATCCAGCCCTGCGGCCTCGCACGCGCTGCGGCAGTCGTTCATCCACATCGCGTACAGGAAAGACAACAGCGCGTTCATGCGGTCGCGGGGTGGCCGCCGGCTGCGGCCATCAAGGGCAAATCGCTCACGAAGCTCGGGCCGAAGCAGATGGTTGAAAGCGGCGAAGTAGCCACGCGCAGCTTCGCCTTCCACCCCGCGAACGGTATCGAGGCTTCCCGCCGCTGGCAGAGCGCGCTGGCTCGCAGCAAGGTTCAGCGCCGCGCGTGCGAGGACTCGGCGATCCGCTTCGTCCACAGCGTCTCGGGCACCGCGCAGCATGACCTGGCGCTGGTTCCGCAGCTTGCCGGCCACCAGACGCCGCGCGAGTGCCAGCGTGAAGGCTTCGCCCATGCTCGTGGCGTGCTGCGCACGACGCAGCAACACGTTGCCGGCCGTGGCGCCCTCCAGCCTCGCCTTGAAGCGGCCGTTGGCGTCCAGCAGCACCAGTGCGATGCCGTCTTCCGCGAGCCGGTGCATTAGCGGTAACGCTCACGCTCACGGGGCCAAAGCAAACGACGGCGCCCAGGTGGTGCAGTGGCACGCGCAACCGCGTGTCGTCGCCAACCAGCAGTCGCAAGGTGTCGTTGTCTAGCCGGATGTGGCTGTCGGGCAGGGTCACATACAAGGTGTTCAGCAGTTGCATGCTCACCCTCCTTCGGCCGGGTCGAACAGATCGTCGCGCGCGGCCGAGTCAGGCGCGGCCAGGCGGCGCAGCGCCTCGGCCTGGCAACGGTCACACAGCGAACACCCGCGGCAGCGCCGCGCGTCGGCAGTCGGAGGTGGCAGGCGGCCTTCGGCCAGCATCGCGCGCACCGCTGCTGTGGCTTCTGCCACCTGGGCTCGCAGCGCTGGCGTTATGGCAACCACCCGGCGCCGCTTGCTGCTTGCGTAGAACAATGCGCCTTCGGGCACGGCATGCCCGGTCATGCGCTCCAGACACAGGGCCTGGGCAGCAAGCTGCAAGTCATCGCAGGCTGCAATGGCGGTCGCCTTATGCCGGCTGCCATGCTTGTACTCTACCGGATATGGGGTCCCGTCAGCCTCGAACTCGACGGTATCTGCCTTGCCCACCAGACCGAGGCTGTCGTTGAACAGCGGCAAGGCGCGCTCAACCCTCAGCCCCTTGCGCAACTCGAAACCAGGGCGATCGACCTGGGCGTGCACGGCGTTGCCGCGCTGGGTGTGCAGGTTGTCATCGAAGGCCTGTTCGAGGTGGATCAGGCCGCACTGGCGCGGGCAGTAGGCCCAGTGCTGCAGGGCCGACAGCGGGAGAGGGTCTTCATCGTTCACGCTGCAGGCAGTGCACGGTGGCGCACGCTGCGGCCCGACACGACGACGAGGTGCCCCGTCACCCACCCGGCTTGCGGCAGCAGATCGAGGATGGCGCTCGCCGGCCAGTCGGGTGCGAAGGGCCCCTGCCTGAGGTAGACGATGGCGGGCGGGGCGGGCACCGAACGCGCGAAGACGAGTTCACCGTAGTCCCGGTCGAAGGTCAGCAGCCAACGGCCTTCAGCCGCCGCGCGCTTCAGCACCTGGGCGTCGCTCGCGCCCGGGGAGAGCTCGGCAACGGCCTGCACGTCCAGGCCCGCCTGGCGCAGCGCCAGCAGCGCCGGGCGTGGCCAGTTCTCGTTGGCCAGCAACAGCGGGGTGCTCACGCCGCCGAACGGTCCAGCAGCGTATAGGCCTCCTCGCGCATCTTGTCGGTGGCAAAGGCCAACACGGCCAGGATGTCGTCGCGAACCAGCTGCGGGTAGGCCTCGAGCAGCATCTCGTACGTCCAGCCCTGGGACAGCCAGCCCAGGATCAACTCCACCGAAAGGCGCGTGCCCTTGACGGTAGGCTTGCCGACGAGGACCTCAGGATCGCACACGATGCGCTCGCGCCATTCCATGCTCAGCACCTCCGGATCAGGCTGACGCCCGGGGCCGCCTCTATGCGTTCGCCCAGGGCGAGGCTGCGACCGTCGAACGTTACTGAGTATGCGCCGAAGTCGCGGGCGGGGCCTACTGCCGCGGCGCTGCGGTCAACCTCGAGGCGGTCGAAGAGCTGGTGGGCATGGGCGTTGCCGAGTTCGCTCTCGTGCTCGAAGACATACAGACCCCGAGTGCTCATGTGGCCGCGGGCGGCGCTGCGATCGTGCTCGAACATCTGCTCGAGAGCTTGCCAGAGCAGGTGCAGATCAGCGTCGTCGAAGCCCGTCTGCCGGGCAAGAAAGCCCGATACGAAGCCGTGGGCGCGGTAGAGGCCGTAGGGGACGGTGTGCTTGCGGCCCATCTCCCGGTTGTCTCCCTTCTGCTCTGCGGCCTTCTCCTCGGTGGTGACAGCCACACGCGTGATGCTGTGCTCCAGCGCGACGATGGGCTCGATGGAGCGGCCGAACGTGAGTTGCACCGGGCCGCGCACCTGGCCGGCGTTGACGCCCGTGGACATGACTGCACCAAAGCTGCGGACGTCGAAGAAGTTCTGACACATCCAGGCCCGGGCCTTCTTGACATCGTCGCCGCTGCCCTTGCGGGTGGGCTTCGCGGCCCTCTTCTTCGGCGCTTCAGTCGCCGCCGACTCGTCCTGTTCGGGTTCGGGCGGGTCGAGCTTCAACGCGGAATAGGCGCGCTGGTGCTGCAGGTTCAGGATCGCCTTCTCGCGAACGTAGATCTCGAAGCGCTGCTCGCCTTCGACCGGGTCGCGCTGCTCCTGCTCCCTGCTCCTGCTCATCGCCACGAAGTTGCGCACCTTGCGCTTGAGCGACACGTCGGTCACCAGGCCGTGGCCGGTCTCGGCGTCCAGACGCGGCAGGTTGCCGGCGTCGGGGTCGCCGTTGGGGTTGCCGTCCTTCACGTCGAACAGCAGCACGAAATCGTGGCGGCGGGCAATGGGCATGGTCAGTCCTCCTGGTTGGGGTCGTCGGCGGTGGGGCTTTGGCCTGTGCGGGGCGCGAACAGGCTCTGGCGCTGGTGGTAGTAGCCCAGCGCGAACAGGCCCTGGGCATGCAGGTCGAGTTGCCGCGGGAAATCGGCCAGCAGCGGCTGCTCCAGGCTGCCGCAGATCTCGCCCAGCAGCTTCTCAAAGCGAATCTCTTGTGTGGGAGGCAGCTTCTTCAGATGCGCGTTTTTCAGGCGCAGCAGCGTTGGGAAGACCGCAGCGGGAGTGCTGGAGGCAGCGCCATAGAAGCGGTCGCGGATGGTCGTGTTGATGGAGGGCTGAGC
>VGDM01000072.1 GCA_016869715.1 Alphaproteobacteria bacterium | reverse complement strand
AAGCTTCACAATCTCGCCGCCGCCATTGGCGGTGCGCGCCACGATGGCATCAATCTTTTCCTGCGTGGTCCAACCCATCTTGATCAGGTCAGGCACGGGAATACCGGCCACGGTGGAATAACGCGTCAGCGGCACCATGGTATCGCCATGGCCACCCAGCACGAAGGCGGTGACATCTTCGACCGAGACATTGAATTCCTGCGCCAGGAACAACCGAAAGCGCGATGAATCGAGCACGCCCGCCATGCCGACAACCTTGTGATGCGGCAAGCTGGAATTTTCGCGCATCACCCAGACCATCGCATCAAGCGGGTTGGTGATGACGATCACAAAGGCATGCGGGCAATTATTCTTGATGCCTTTCGCCACCTGCGCGATCACGCCGGCATTCTTCGCCACCAGATCATCGCGGCTCATACCCGGCATGCGCGGGAAGCCGGCTGTGACAATCACCACATCCGAACCGGCAATCGCGGCGTAATCGCCGGTGCCGACCATATGCGAATCAAACCCATCCACCGGGCCGGATTGCATGAGATCGAGCGCCTTGCCTGCGGCAACCCCGGGGAAGACATCGAACATCACGACATCTCCAAGTTCCTTGAGACCAATGAGGTGGGCCAAAGTGCCGCCGATATTACCGGCGCCGACCAAAGCAATTTTTTTGCGGGCCATGTCGCTTCCTTAAACCTTGTCTGGAAAACGCCCGTCTCCTAGCCCCGAAGCCCCCGCCCGGCAAGGCGGCAACCGCTCAGGCAGGGGTTTGGCGTCCCAAATGCGGCAGGGCCAGGTATTCCTGACTTTGCATTTCGGTGAGGCGGGACGCCGTGCGTTCGAACATCGCGGCATTAGTGCCGCGTTCATAAAGCTGATCAGGGCTGCAAGCCGCACTCGCCACCAGCTTGCAGCGATGTTCATAAAGCGTGTCTATGCAGATGATGAAGCGGCGCGCCTTGTCAAAATTCTCCGGGCCGAGGCGGGGGATATCGTCCAGCAGCAGGGTATGGAAGGCCTCGGCAATCGCCAGATAATCTGCGGGGCCAAGTGGTTTGCCGCAAAGCTGGTTGAACTCAAACCGCGCCACGCCGAGGGCGGCTCCCGGTACCTCAATCTCCCGCCCGAGCACGGCGAGCGCGGTCGGCGTCCCCCTTGTCTGCCCGGTAAGTTCGGCAAAGGCGGCGTCCAGTGCCGCCTCCGACCGGCCATCGGCAGGGACGTGCCAGGTGGGCAGGTTTCGGATTCGCGCGCGCCGGTAATCTCGCGCGGCCACCAGGGGCCAAACTTCAACATGTCGGTTGATCAGGGCGATGAAGGGCAGGAAGGCATCGCGGCCGGGCTGGCCCTTGAAAAGGTCGTCAGGCGCGGTGTTGGACGTGGCCACAATCACAGTCCCACGGGCAAAAAGCGCCTCAAACAGCCGGCCCAGGATCATGGCATCGGCAATGTCATGGACCTGGAATTCGTCAAAACAGAGCAGCGCGGCATCAGCGGCGATGGAATCGGCCAAAGGCGAGATCGGGTCCGCGCTCTCGCCATGGGCCTGCTTCCAGCCATGAATGCGCCGATGCACTTGCTGCATGAAGGCGTGGAAATGGAGCCTTTGCTTGCGCGGCACCTCGGCCGTCTCAAAAAACAGGTCCATGAGCATGGATTTGCCGCGTCCGACCTCCCCCACCAGATAGAGCCCTTGCGGGGGATCAGGGCGCGCCGGGGCAGTGGCACGGCCCAAAAGCCGGCCAAGCAGCCCAGCGGGTTTGGGCGCGTCAGCCAAGGGCGCGGGATCATAGGCGAGCAGCGCCCGCCAAAGCGCCTGCAAACGCTCTGTCGCCGCGGCCTGGGCCGGGTCGGGCGCCAATTCACCGCTGGCCAGGCGCGCCTGATAGGCGGGCATTGGCCCAGGCGCCTTCCTTGCGGGTTTCGAGTCGCTTTCCCCGACAATCTGCATGCTGCGCGCTTACCCTGAGCGGCCCGCCCCCACAATTGGGGCAGCACTGATCGGGGGCGGGGAAGGAATTACTGACAATAAAGCATCCAACGTGTGGAATTTCGTGACCCGTTCCGTTGCCATTCTTTATGCCGCTGATGGCTATGTTTCTCAGGGCCGCGCCATGCTGGGCCGGCGCGTCGCGGGCAATAGCTTCCGGAATGGCTTGCTCCGCCATGGCGGGCTGGAAAGCCTGGTAGGGCTGATGCTCTGAATAAGCGGTAGGCACAGGGCTTTCCCGCGGAAATCCAGGCCCGCACGCCCGGCCTGCAGGTGCGCATGGCCAATTACGAAACGCCGCAACCTGTCGCCGAAGCGGGCACCCCGTTCCTGCCGGGGCCGGGGCTTGGCTCATATAGTTATTGGCGTCGGCGTCTGGGCAGCCGGCACGCTTCCAGCCTTTGCGGTGTTACGCATACCACCTCCACCGATCGGGTGATGGATGCACTTTCAAATGGCCTGACCGAGCCAGTGCAACCTTGGGATGCGATCATCTGCACATTCCGCGCGGTAAAGAGCATGGTGCGGCTTCAATTGCAGGAAAACGTGGCCTATCTGCAAAGCGCGGTGGGGGCGACGCGGGCCGGCGTGCCTATGCTGCCCACGATTCCGCTGGGCTTGGATTGTGATGCCTTCAAGCGCAACCCGGCGCTTGGCATCGCGTATCGTGCCGAATTGGACATAGGCGCAGAGGATATCGCCATCATCCTGTTCGCGCGCCTGTCCAATGCGACCAAATTCTAGCCGCTGCCGATGTATCTGGTGCTACAACGCGCTGCCGAAAGGCGCGGGCGAAAGCTGCACCTGATCCTGCCAGGCAAGTTTGACGATGATGTCTCGCGCATCATCTTCACCGAAGTCGCCAAGCGGGCCTGCCCGGATGTGACGGTGCATTACGTTGATGGCCATGATGCCGAGATCCATGCCAAGGCCTGGGCCGCAGCGGATGTTTCACCCTTCCGGCGGATAACATACAGGAACCTTCGGCCTTGCTCCGGTAGAGGCCATGGCGGCCGGTCTTCCCGTGGTGGTGACCGATTGGGATGGCTTTCGCGATACCGTTGAACACGGCGTCACCGACTTTCTTATCCCAACCATCGTGGGCGGGAATGGCGGTGAGATTTTTTTCAGGCACCAAATGGGCACCGATAACCACGCAAGCTTTTTGCGCAATGTCGCCCAAGCTACCGCGATGGATATTGGCGCGGCGGCTGATGCCTATTGGCGCCTGGCGGAGGACGCCAATTTGCGCCGGCAAATGGGCAAAGCTGGCCAGGCAAGGGCGCGGCGGATGTATGATTGGCGGCTGTCATTCCGCAATATCTGGCGCTTCGGCAGGAACAGGCGCGCATACGCGCCGAGGCCCGGAAATTCGCGCCCTTGGTCAAGGGCCATCAACCCGTGCCTGCGCGTCCGGATCCCTTCATGCTGTTTGCCGAATACCCAACTCATCGGCTTAATCCCAAGGATCGTGTCAGCCTGGTGCCTGCCGCATCACTTGAACGCCTGCAGGCACTTGCTGCCATCCCCGGCACCGTTGCGCGCGGGTCGCTCCTGCCATCCTTGCGGGCCTTCGGGTTGATGCTGGATCGCCTGGCGCAGGGCAGCATGACGGCAGCGGAACAGGGCGGCCCGCTACCAACGGACCAACGCTCCCGCGCTGGGGCTGGCATGATTTGGTTGATGAAGCTTGGCCTGATCATCATCGCACCCGCCGAGGAAGCCAAGCCCGAGTGACTTGACGCGCCTGCCATCCGGGCCTCCGATGCGCTCCCCATGCGCAAGGCATGGTGAGGGTTGGGATGGACTATCATGGCAGCGCATCATCGGCAGGAAGCATTCGATCCGATCAGCCTGGAAATCTACTGGTCGCGGCTGATTTCCATTGCCGATGAGGCCGCAACCGGCCTGTTGCGCACCGCCTTTTCCACCATTGTGCGCGAATCAAATGATTTTGCGACGGTGCTGATGGACCGCAATGGCAACTCCATCAGCGAAAATACCGGCGGTATTGCCTCCTTCTCCTGCATTTTGCCAAAAACGACTAAAACCTTTCTGGAACGCTTCCCGGCGGAGAGCTGGGCGCCGGGCGATTGCGTCATTACCAATGATCCCTGGCTTGCGACCGGGCATTTGCCGGATTTCACCGCGGTCAGCCCGATTTTCCATCAGGGACGACTGGTCGGTTTTGCCGGTTCCATTTCCCATTCGCCTGATGTTGGCGGCGCGCTCTGGTCCGCTGATTGTTGGGAGCTGTTCGAGGAAGGCATCCGCATCCCCCCTTCCCGACTGTTTAGCGCCGGCAAGCGCAATGAGGATTTGGCGGAAGTGCTGCTCGCAAATGTGCGGCTGCCGCGGCAAGTCATGGGCGATCTGGAAGCGCAGGTAATCGCGAATGAGGTCTGCGCGCGGGGCGTGGATGAATTCCTGGGCGATACGGGCCTGCCCGATTTGCAAGGGTTGGGCGCGGCGTTGCATCAACGGGCGGATGCCGCCATGCGCCGCGCCATTGCGGCACTGCCCGATGGCACCTGGCATTCCACCCTGGAAGCGGATGGCTTTGATGAGGCGATTACGCGCATTGCCTGCGCTGTCACCATCAAGGGTGAGACCATGCATATTGATTTCGCGGGTACATCGAAGCAGGTGGATCGCGGCATCAATTGCGTGATGAATTACACCCATGCCTATGCGGTTTATCCGGTGAAATGCGCGCTTGATCCCTTCACCCCGCGCAATGAGGGTTCCTATGGCGCCATTACCGTGAGCGCGCCGGAAGGCAGCATTCTGAACCCACGCTTTCCAGCGGCTTGCAGTGCGCGGCAATTGACCGGGCATTTGCTGGCGGGTGCAATCTATAAGGCACTGGCGCCGGTCATGCCGGATAAGATCATTGCGGAATGCGGCGGTGCGCCCACCATGCGGGCATTATTCAGCGGGTTGGATGGCGCGGGGGATCGGTTTTCGCAGGTGCTGTTCGCTTCGGGCGGCATGGGCGCCTCCCCGCACCGCGATGGGCTGCCGACCACGGCCTTCCCGACCAATGTCGGCGCTGGTTCGATTGAGGCTTATGAGAGCGTCGCACCCCTGGTTGTGTGGAAGAAACGCCTGCGCGCGGATTCCGGTGGCGCCGGGCGCTTCCGCGGTGGCTTGGGCCAGGAAGTGGAGATTGAAGTGTGCGCCCCAGATGAGGTGCGGCTTTCCTTGCTGTCCGACCGGCGCGACCACCCCGCGCAAGGTGTATTGGGCGGCGCAGCAGGCGGCGCCGCGGTGATAGCCTTTCATGATGGCACCCGCCCGCATCCGAAATCCCGCACCACTGTCACCCCTGGAACGCGCGTGACGCTGCTTTATCCCGGAGGTGGGGGGTATGGAGACCCTGGAACGCGTGATCCCGAAGCCTTGGCCGCCGATATCCGTGATGGTTATGTCTCGGCGGAAGGTGCCACGCGCGATTACGGGGTGAAGCCATGAAGGCGACCGCCCGCATCGGCGTTGATGTCGGTGGTACCTTTACCGATTTCGTCTTGCATGATCCCGCGCGCAATCTGGTCGCTACCGGCAAGCGGCTGACAACGCCGGATGATCCATCGGAGGCCATTGTCGCCGGCATTTCGCGACTTCTGGAAGAAACCGGCCTGAAGCCCGGCGATCTGCACAGCATCGTGCATGGCACGACGCTGGTGACCAATACCATCATTGAACGCACCGGCTGCAAGGTGGGTTTGCTCACCACCGATGGCTTCCGCGATTCCATCGAAATCGGGCGAGAAATCCGCTACGATCTTTATGATCTTTTCTTGGAAGCGCCGCCAACTTTGGTGCCGCGCCATTTGCGCCTGGAAGTACCGGAGCGCCTGGAGGTGAAGGGCGAGGTATTGCTGCCCCTGGATGAGGCCGCGCTGATGGCCGCTGCGCGCCAATTGGTTGAAGCTGAAAAGGTAGAAGCCCTTGCGATTGGCTTTTTGCATGCCTGGCGCGACCCGCGCCATGAACGCCGCGCGGCGGCGGTCATTCGCGGCCTATTCCCTGATCTGCCCATAACGCTTTCTTCTGCGGTGGCGCCGGAAATTCGTGAGTTTGAGCGCATCAGCACCGCCTGCGCCAATGCCTATGTGCAGCCGCGCATGCAGCGCTATTTGGCGAAGCTTGAAGCATCCCTCTCCGCGATGGGCGTCACCGGGGCGCTTTATGTCATGCTCTCGGGCGGTGGTATCGCTTCGGTGCAGGAGGCGAAGGATTACCCAATCCGGCTGATTGAAAGCGGGCCGGCGGCCGGCGCTATGGCGGCATCATGGCTCGCGCAACGCGCTTCGCTGGATAAGGTGATTTCCTATGATATGGGCGGCACCACCGCCAAGATGTGCCTGATCCAGAATGGCGCGCCGGACCGGAAATTCGATTTTGAGGCGGGGCGCGTACGGCGCTTTCAAAAAGGTTCAGGCCTACCCTTGAAAGTCTCCGTGGTGGATATGATCGAAATCGGCGCCGGAGGCGGTTCCATCGCGCGGGTTGATCCCGCTTCCGGCCTGATGAAGGTTGGCCCGCGCAGCGCGGGCGCGAAGCCTGGGCCAATCTGCTACGGGCGCGGCGGGGTTGAGCCCACAGTGACCGATTCCGATCTGGTGCTGGGCCGGCTTGATCCTGCCTATTTTCTCGGTGGCGAAATGGCGCTTGACTTCA
>VGDM01000071.1 GCA_016869715.1 Alphaproteobacteria bacterium | reverse complement strand
CATACCGGTGACCTCGCGGTGAAATATCCAGATGGGTATATTCAGCTCAAGGATCGGTCGAAGGACATCATCATCTCGGGCGGGGAGAATATCAGCAGCATCGAAGTGGAAGATGCGCTCTATAAGCATCCTTCTGTCGCGGTGGTGGCGGTGGTGGCGAAACCCGATGAGAAATGGGGTGAGACACCCTGCGCCTTCGTGGAATTGAAGCCCGGCATGGCTGCAACGCCTGAAGCACTGATCAACTTCGCGCGCCAGCATTTGGCGGCCTTCAAGCTGCCGCGCCATATTGTATTCGCGGAATTGCCCAAGACCTCCACCGGGAAAATCCAGAAGCATGTGCTGCGCGCGCAGGCGCGGGCGCAGTAGGAAACAGCCGATTATGCAGGAATTTCATGGGGTTTTCCCGTATCTGGTCTCGCCCATCGCGCCCGATGGCACAGTGCTGGAAGGTGAATTACGCCGGCTGGTGGATCATTTGATTGCTTCTGGCGTGCATGGGCTGACACCCTTGGGCAGCACGGGTGAATTTGCCTATTTGGATTTGGCACAACGGCGACGGATTGTGGATATTGTGGTTTCGCAAACTGCGGGCCGTGTGCCGGTGGTGGCCGGCGTTGCAGCGACCACGATTGCGGATGCCGAACGCCAGGCGCGCGATTATGCGGCGATTGGGGCGGATGGTATCCTCGCCATTCTGGAAGCCTATTTCCCGCTGAATGATGCAGCGGTGGTTTCCTATTTCACCGCTATCGCCGATGCCACTCAATTGCCGACGGTGCTTTATACCAATCCGAATTTCCAGCGCTCCGATCTTTCGCTCCCGGCGATTGAAAAGCTTTCGCACCATCCGCGCATTTGCCTGATCAAGGATGCCTCCACCAATACAGGGCGCTTGCTGTCCATCATCAACCGTACGCAAGGGCGGATTGGGGTGTTTGCGGCTTCCGCCCATATTCCAGCGGCGGTGATGATGATTGGCGGCAAGGGTTGGATGGCGGGGCCGGCTTGCGCCATTCCGCGCGAAAGCGTGCGGCTTTACGAATTATGCCGCGCGGGCAAATGGGATGCGGCCATGGCGCTGCAACGCGCGTTGTGGCGCGTGAATGAACTGTTCGCTGCGCATTCACTCGCCGCCTGCATCAAGGGTGCCCTGCAAATCCAGGGTTTTGCGGTGGGTGATCCGATTCTGCCGCAAGCGCCGTTGTCGCCCGAAGGGCGCGTTGCAGTCGAAGCCGCGCTGAAACTGGCGGCAGAGGCTTTCGCCGCCGCGCCCGAAGCCTGAGGGCGTGAGCATCCAGCAAAAGCGCCTGCCCTTCATCCTGGGCGGCATGGCGGCCATTGGGCCGTTTTCGATTGATATGTATCTGCCGGCGCTGCCGATGCTCGGCCAATCGCTCGGCACTACGGCGGGGGCGGCGCAGGCAAGCCTTGCGGTATTCTTCCTCGGCATGGCGCTGGGGCAGATTTTCTATGGGCCGCTCGCGGATCGTTACGGCAGGCGTCTGCCATTATTCATCGGGCTTGGCGTTTACACCGCCGCATCGCTGATCTGCGTGCTGGCGCCCAATATTGAAAGCCTGATTGCGGCGCGGCTGATGCAAGCACTTGGTGGCTGCACGGGCATGGTGATTTCGCGCGCAGTGGTGCGTGACGTCGCGGATGAACGCGGCGCGATCCGTCTGATGGCGAAGCTGATGCTGGTGATGGGTGTGGCGCCGATTATCGCGCCCATCATCGGCGGCGCTTTGCTTGGCGTGATAGGCTGGCGCGGCATATTCCTGTGCCTCGCCGCTTACGGCGCGCTGTTGCTATTGGTGATTGCGCTGTTTCTGCCAGAAACCTTGGCCCCTGAACGCCGCCGGAATGATGGCTTGCGACAGGTTTTGGGCGTTTGGCGGCGTTTGCTGGGCGATGGCTATTTCATGGGGCACGCGCTGGCGGGTGGCCTGATTATCGGCGGCATGTTCGCTTATATCGCCGGATCACCCTTCGTGTTCATGGAATTGCATGGTGTTCGACCGGAAGATTACGGCTTCTATTTTGGCGCAAATGCCATTGGCATCATGCTGGCGGGGCAGATCACCGCGCGGTTGGTGGATCGCGCATCGCCCGTGCGCATGCTGAACGCAGCAATCACCATCAGCGCGCTATCAGGGCTTGTGTTGCTTGGCGTGACAGCCACGGGGTTTGGTGGTTTTGCTGCGATTGTGGCGGCTTTATTCGTGTATGTTTCCATGATTGGCGCGGTGATGCCGCTGACCGCCGCGCGCGCCATGGCGCCGCATGGCGCGATTGCGGGCAATGCTTCGGCGCTGATGGGCACGCTGCAATTCGGTGCAGGCGCGCTCGCCGGCGTGGCACTCGGCGCGCTGCAAAACGGCACCGCACTGCCCATGGCGCTGGTGATCTCGCTGTGCGGCGTGGGAGGCTTTGTGGTGCGGCGCTTATTGGTGAAATAAGCGATTAACTCTCACGTCATTTTCTTCCCCAGCGTCCAGCCGCCATCCACCGTCAGCACCGCGCCTGTGGTGAAGGAGCTTTCCTCGCTCGCCAGGAACATCATGGCATTGGCGACTTCATGGGTTTCGCCGGAACGCCCCATGGCGTGCAGCTCCTGAATCTTCCGCGCCACATCCGCATCCTGGAAATAGCGTTCCGTCATGGGCGTGCGGATCACGCCTGGCGCCACCGCATTCACGCGAATGCCGCGCGGTGCCAATTCCATCGCCAAGGCTTTCGTCAGCCCCACCACCGCATGCTTGGATGTCACGTAAGCCACGCGTTCCGGTGTCGCGACCAAACCAAGGGTGGAGGCGATATTCACAATCCGCCCGGGCTTGCCGAGTGCAATCAGCCGCCGCGCGAATGCCTGTGAAGGCAGGAAGCTGCCGGTCACATTGATGTTCATGGTGCGCTGCCAATCTTCAAAGGAAAGATCGAGCAAAGGGCTGATTTCACGCACACCGGCGCAATTCGTCAAAACATCCAAGCGGCCCAGTACGGCTTCCGCGCCCGCAATGAAATCACGCACCGCATCCGGCTTTACCACATCCAGCACGAAGGGATGGGCTTCGCCATCGCGCTTGCGGATATCAGCAGCCGTTGCTTCCACTGCTGCCTTGTCAATATCGGCAATCGCCAGCCGCGCGCCTTCTTCTGCGAAGGCAATGGCCAATTGCCGGCCAATGCCGCTGGCGGCACCGGTTATCAAAACGCCTTGATCACGAAATCTCATCTGCTTTCTCCCCAAAGTTATGCCGCGATCAGATCGGCGGCTTTTTCGGCAATCATATTGGTGGCGGCATAGGTATTGCCGGAAACCATGGTGGGCATGCAGGAAGCATCCGCCACGCGAAGCCCCTCAAGCCCAATCACCTTCATGGAAGCAGGGTCCACCACCGCCATGGGATCAATCCCCATTTTGCAGGACCCAATCGGGTGATAGGTGGTGGAACCCGTGGCGCGCGCATGCGCCATCCATTGATCATCGGTTTGCACGGCGGGGCCGGGAAAATTCTCGGCCACCACGTAATCCGCCAAGGGGCGCGTTTGCAGCAATTGCCGCATGTATTTCATCGCCGCCAGCAGCGCGTCGCGGTCCATCTGATCCTGCAAGTAATTCGGCTGGATCTCCGGCTTGGCGCGTGGGTCCGCCGATAGCGCCTTCAGCCAGCCCTTGCTTTCGGGGCGCAGCTGCGAACAGCCAAGGGTCATGCCTGCCTTGGTGTCCAATTCCGTCACGCCATAACGCCCGGTCGGGTAGCTGGCCGGTGCGAAGTAAAGCTGCATGTCGGGCGTTGCCAAACCTTCGCGCGTCTTGAAGTAACCACCCGCATGGCTGGGGCTTGCCGTCAGCAGGCCCTTGCGCGTGAAGGCATAGCGCAGCACTTCCATCGCCAAGCGCAAACCACGGGAACGTTCATTAAGCGAACCGGCCCCTTTCACCAAAGCCGAAACACGCACCGCGTAATGGTCGCGCAAATTCTTGCCGACCCCCGGCAGCGCATGCACAACATCAACGCCAATGCCGCCAAGCCATTCCGGATCACCAACGCCCGAGATTTGCAAAAGCTGCGGCGTATTGATCGAACCGCCGGAGAGGATCACATCGCGCCGCGCGCGAATGGTGATGGGTGCGCTGCCTTCCTGCGTATAGCGAATGCCAACCGCGCGCTTGCCGTCGAAGACAATCGCCTCAGCCAGCGCGCGTTGGATCAGCTTCAGATTGTGCCGCGACAGGGCAGGGCGGAGATAGGCATCAGCCGGGCTCCAGCGCCGACCACCGCGCATCATTTGCTGATAAAGAAACGTGCCTTCCTGATCGCCTGAATTGTAATCCGGCGTGCGCTTCAGCCCCAGCGCCTCATTCGCGGCCATATAGGCGGCTGAAAGTTCATGCGGGTCGCGCTGATCTTCGATGGAAAGCGGCCCGTTATTGCCGCGCACGGCGGGATCGCCGCCGCCATTGCCGCGAGTTTCCGCGTGCTTGAAATAAGGCAGCACATCATCCCAAGCCCAACCACGGCAGCCAAGCTGCGCCCACATATCGTAATCGGCGGATTGGCCGCGCACATAAAGATGGCCATTGATGGAACCTGAACCGCCAAGCACTTTGCCGCGCGGAAAGGGGATTTTGCGATTATCAATGTAGGGGCCGGGCGCGGTTTCATAACCCCAATTCAGCTTCGGATTATAGACGGTTTTGTTGAAGCCGGCTGGGATTTTGATGAAGATGTTATTGTCCTTGCCGCCTGCTTCCAGAATGGCAACGCTATGCTTGCCCGAAGCCGTCAGCCGATTGGCCAGCACGCAGCCCGCAGCACCGGCGCCGACAATCACATAGTCGAATTCTTCCATGGCGATTTCCCCTCAACCCCTTAGAGCGGTTCCCGTTCACCTTCGTTCACGGGACACGCTCTAAACTTTTGTTTGGTCGCGTTTTCCGAGCCGCCAAGTGATTCCACTTGGCTTGAAAACGCTTCAGGGAGAAGGCTAGGCCGAGCATCGCCAAGGGGGAAGGGCTAATCCTCGGTTTCTTCCAGCGTGACGGCGGCTGGAATCGCGTAAGCCTCGGTCATCCAACGGCCCAAATCCACCTGCCGGCAGCGGTCTGAACAGAAGGGGTGCTGTTCTGGTGCTGGCGCGCGGCCACAAATCGGGCAGCGCGGGCGGCGTGGTTTCTTCTCGGTGTCAGTCACGCGGCACCTCCCTGATTTGCGCTGAGCCTGATGCCACGCTCTGCAATGCCAAGGCGTGTCCAGTCAGCGCGGCATATTCATCCAAAGCGCCGGGCAAATCGCGCAAGGCCGCGATCACCCCGGGCCGCGCTTCCAAGATCAGCCGTGCAGCAGGGCGCGCCGCCGCGTCACGCGCAGCTTGGCGCAGGGCAGCCAAGCCTTCCGCAAGCGGCGTGTGCAGAATTTCCGCAAGCGGCGGGTGGATGCGGTCGCGCACGATTTCAAACAGGCCAAGCCCGGTCAGCCCAACCAACCGCGCCAGCCGATCCGGCGCCAGCGCAGCGCGCAGCGGTTCCAGCAAAGCCTGCCGGCGCTTGGCGGAAAGCCCCGCCACATCAAGCAAAATGGCACCTGAAAGATTACGCAGCCTGATCTGCCGCGCGATTTCCGGCAGCGCTGTTTCGTTGAAGCGCGCCAGGGCATCGCCAGCGCCGCCGCCATCCACATCAAGCGCCGTCAGCGCGCGTGTGGTTTGAATGTGCAGCACACCGCTGCCGGGCAAAGGCATGGCGCTTTCAGCCAAAGCCGCAAATTCGCCTTCCAGCACTTCATCGAATACCGCGCCATGCTGCGCCTGCACGCGATCCCCCAGCGCGGCACGCAGCCGCGCCACAAGCGCCGCGCCAGCTACGCGAATCTCGGCATGCGGATAACGCGCAGCCAGACGTTCTGCCGCGCATGGCCCGCGCGCCACCAAGCGCGGCGCGCCTTGCGGTGCGGCGGCAACCAGCGCCGCTTCGGCATCCGTCAGCAGAGCAGACAGCCTTGGCCCCTTGCCGCCCTGCGCGGCGCGCATCACGCGCAGGCCCAGGATTTGCCCTTCCTGCACCGCCTGCTTGATCGGCTGGCGCGGCGCGCTGGCGGCGCTTTCCGGCAGGAAGCCGGTTTCATGGCCCGCCAGCGCCACAAAGGCGCCCGACATGGCGGCCGAAATCGCCACCACCCGCCCGCGCTGCAAATCACCCACGCCATCAGGCCGCGCCGGGCGTTCCACCCAGGCTTCGGTCAGCCGCCCACCCAGCAGCAGCGCAGTCCGCACCTCGCCGGGGGAGGCTTCGGCCAGGATCAGGGCTTCAGCCACCCAATCCCCCGCAGCATTTGCGCGGCCTCGAACAAGGGCAGGCCGACCACATTGGAATGGCTGCCGGAGATGAAGCGCGTGAAAGCCTCTGCCCGGCCTTGGATGCCATAGGCGCCGGCCTTACCCTGCCATTCGCCGGAAGCGATGTAGTCTTCCATCTGCGCTTGGGTCAGGCGCTGGAAGGTGACTTGGGTTTCCACCAACCGCTGAATGCGCCGCCCATCGGGCAAGGCCAGCACTACACCCGTGGTCACGCAATGGCGCCGGCCGGACAGCAACGCCAGACAATGGCGTGCATCTGTTTCGCTCTCGCCTTTCGGCAGGATTCGTCGGCCAACACCCACCACCGTATCGGCGGCCAGCACCAGCGCGCCTTCGGCCAAGGGTACCGCCGCTTCCGCCTTGGCGCGCGAAAGCCTGGCGGCCAAGGCGCGCGGCAATTCGGCCTTCAACGGTGTTTCATCAATATCGGTCGCGATCACGCGCGCGGGCGTAATGCCCAGCCGCGCCAGCAAATCCAGGCGGCGGGGGCTGGCGCTCGCCAATACCAGCGGCAAGCGCGCGGCATCCATCCGGG
>VGDM01000070.1 GCA_016869715.1 Alphaproteobacteria bacterium | reverse complement strand
CTGGGTCAATACCGGTCACATTGGCGCCCCGCGTGGCCATGGCCTCGGCCATGAAGCCGCCCGCGCACCCAAGGTCGAGCACATCCTTCTCCGGCCAGTCTATGAAACGGTCGAACCATCCGAGCCGCCCGGGCACAAGGTTTTTCAGGGTCCGAACCCATCGCAGGTCATCCGACCACCAACGGTCGGCGACCTTGTCGTAGATCGTGAGGTCATTCCGCATCTGGATAATCCTTTATGTGAGCAAGCCAGGCCAGTGTGTGTGGCGAAGCGACGCGATACCGGTTGAACAAGCGCGGAACGAGAGAGGCAAGGTGGACGTAATCTATCAAAGCACCGCGCCTGGGACTCAACAACTCAGCCAGACGTCCCTCCATCGAGGAACGCCCGCAATGCCTGCGCCGACGCCTCCGGCGCCTCCTCCATCGGCACGTGGCCGATTCCAGGCAGTATGATCGTGCGTGCATCGGGTAACGCCCGCTCATAATCGGCAGCGTTAGAGACTGGCACCGCGCTGTCCCGCTCGCCCCACAATAACAGCACTGGCGCGCGGATCGTCGCCAGGATCGGTTCTGGCTGCAAAAGGCGCGTCTGCAGTACGCGGTCGAGGATCGCACGCCGCACCCCGGGCGCCAGCAGCATGGCGTAGTAGCGCTCCACCACCGCGTCGGTCAGCGTGCCGGGCACCGCATATGCGTTCCGCATCGTCCTTTCCAGAAGGGGCTTTGGCGCGGTGTAGGGCAGCAGGCGCATCAACCAGGGCAGCCGCTCCGGCGTGCGGCCATACTCGCGGCCGAAGCTTGCGAACCCGTCTGGCGCCATCAAAACGAGCTTGCTGACCCGCGCCGGTTCGGCCGCAGCAAAGCGCCAGGCGATCCGCCCGCCCATGGAGGAGCCGACAACCGCCGCCTGGCCGATCCCCAGCCGGTCGAGCAGCGCCACAAGCACTGCGACGCTGCGCTCGTCTGAGTAGTCGTCAGTCGGGTCGGGCCCGGTTAGGCCGAAGCCAGGCAGGTCGAGCGCGACCACGCGGAACCGGCTCTCTAGCAGAAACGCCCAGGCCTCCCACGTGTGCAGCGAGGAGCCAAAGCCATGAATCAGCAGCACCGCTGGGCCGTCGCGCGGCCCCGTGTCGCGGATGTGGAGCCGCACCCCGGCCACCTGAATGAACTGAGACGGTGTCGGCGCCCAGCGGCGCTCCAGCGCACCGCGGGGCTGGTCGGGAGTGTAGAGATACCAGCCTGCACCAAGCGAGGCGACGAGGAGGAGAGCCAAAGCGATCTTCATCGATGAGAAATGGCCCCCTTTTGGCAGAAAGCAACTCGATTTTCGCTGTGCCGCGCTAGGCAGCGCCTGCCCGGTTCCCGACTAGCTATGTTACCCGGGTCCGCCATGGTACGAAATTCCGTATTGGCTTGCCGAGCCGCATGGCCACCCGGGCCTTGCTGGCCTTGTTTGGCTGGACCGAATGATCGGGTCCGCCAACACGTTGGCGTTGTTTTTGCGGGCTCAGTACAGCACTTCGGCATCGGCGACACGAAAGACGGTCGCCTACCCGATCATATGCCGCGTTGGCTAGGCATCGTGGGCGTTTCGCGAACGAGTGCCGAAGCAGCTCACACGTTGCAAGACTTGCGGCTCGGCGATGAGGGGTCATCTCCTGAGAGCTGACAGAAACCTCCCAAGTCCCGCCGCAAGCCGGGCCGGAATATTGCGGTTATTCGCATGTACTGAAGCCAGTGTTGCGGGTTCGGGAACTGCGCGGTCCAAGGTAAATGCTCATGATAGACTCGCCTTCCAATGCTTCCTCCCTGGCTGTGCCACCTCGGCAAAGTTTTCCGCCAAAATTGGGATGGCCGATGTGGTGCGGCATGGCGGGGCTTGGATTGTGGGCCGGCTTAACCTCGCTCGCGGTGATTTAGTCGGACGCTGCGCTTGGCCTTCACAGCCTAGTTGTGGTGTTTGGGAGCCTCTTCTTGCTTGGCCTAGCCCTGATGCGTCGCCTCAGCACACGTTTTCGGCGGAACTAGCAAATCGTTGACGAACTAGCCGTCGCCTGAGTCTGACCCTCACGACAGGCGGTGGCAGGTGGCGGCAGACGCTCGAGTCGGGCGATTTCGCCACGATCAACGAGCTGGCGGCGGCGGAGAAAATCAATCCGGCTGCCGTAGCCCCGAAGCTGGATTCTGGCACCATCCCGGGTAAGCAACTCCCGCGCCTTGGCGATGAGTAACGCGATGTAATACCTTCGCTTAGCCTGCCGCGTGCGGCCGGGCCGGACTGAGCACCCATTTGGAACATCACTTAAAGGCAGCTCCGATGTTAGAAAACAACTCTGATGCAACCCACCCTCGGCCAAGTCTCAGGGATGCGGTCCTGCTAGCAGCCTGGGCATATACGCCCTTCCAACGCCTGGCGGCGCGCGATCTTTATGGTTTGCTAGCGACACGTGCCTTCACCGCGAACGGGCTTTACCTCAACCTTGGCTACTGGAGGACCGCGCGGACCATCGACGAAGCATGTGAAGCCTTGGCTACGCTGGTCGCGGAGGCGGCGGCGATGGGGCCGGATGACGATGTCGTCGATGTCGGCTTCGGTTTTGCCGACCAGGATATGCTGTGGATGGAGCGTTTCGCGCCACGCCACATCACCGGGCTAAACGTGACACCGATGCAGGTACGCCTTGCGCGGCAGCGTGTGCGGCGGCGAGGGCTGGCGGATCGCATTACACTGATTGAGGGCTCCGCCACTGCTATGCCGCTGCCCGATGCGTGCTGCGATATCGTCACCGCGGTGGAATGCGCCTTCCATTTCCACACCCGCGAGCATTTTCTGGGCGAGGCCTTTCGCGTGTTGCGGCCTGGCGGACGGCTGGTGTTGGCCGATGTGATCCGTGCCGCGCCCGAGCCTGATGGGTGGCGCCAGCGGGTGCAGGATTTCACCTGGACCCAATTCGCACAGAAATTTGCGGTGCCGGCGGCGAATGCTGACCAGCGCGCGCCCTATACGGCGAAGTTGCGCGCGGCTGGCTTTGAGACGGTTGATGTGACGCCGATTGGGGAGCATGTCTTCCCCGGCTGGCATCGCGCGCTGGGTTACGATCGCGCGCTGTTCGCCAGGCTTCCGCTGGCTGGCCGGCTGCCTTATCGGTTACTGCTAAACTTTGATGCACGCACTGTGTACGGCGCCTTCGACTACGTGCTGGCGAGCGCGCGCAAGCCAACACAGGCGGGAGTGCCAAATGGTGCTGTATGACTTCACGGCTAAACTCGGCACAGGCGATGAACAGAGCCTCGCAGCCTATCGCGGCCAGGCGCTGCTCATCGTCAATGTTGCGTCCAAATGCGGCTTCACACCGCAATATAAGGGGCTGCAGGCGCTGCACGCGGAATACGCGCCGCGCGGCTTTTCTGTGCTGGCCTTCCCCTGCGACCAGTTCGGCCGGCAGGAGCCGGGGTCTGACCAGGAGATCGCCAGCTTTTGCGACCGGAGCTTCGGCGTGACGTTTCCGTTATTCGCCAAGATCGAGGTGAATGGGCCAAGCGCGCATCCGCTCTACGTCTGGCTGAAGCAGCAGAAGGGTGGGCTGCTGGGCAGCAGCATCAAGTGGAATTTCACCAAGTTCCTCGTGGACAAGGCGGGCCTGGTCCGCGCCCGCTTTGCGCCGACGGCGAAGCCCGAAACGCTGTCACAGGACGTCGTGGCGCTGCTCTAGAGTAGGGTGACTACCGCAGTATGCGCCTGATGTCCTGCGGCCGGCGTTCGATGAAATGGTGCTTTGTCAGGGCGCTGAGAATTGCAAAGAGTGCAAGTCAGAATACTGCCGGTAGCACCAGATTGTGCAGCACGCCATGGCCAGCCACCTGGCGGTTGAACTACAACATCACCCGGTAGCTCTCGAAACTGGACGGGCTGAGCCCCACCAAGATCGGAGGTCAACGGGGATGGGGGCACGCTTCCATCTCCGTTGCCATAACCTCGACCATCACCACCAAAGCACAGGAAGAGCTGTCTGAGTGGATACATTCGGGGGAGCCCGATACGCGAGATACCCTACGCGAAGCGCGGTGTTCTTCATGCTCACTTTGATGAAGACGCCGATTTTCCCTGTAGAAGCTGGCAGGCAAGACCGTGCCTTGAAAGCGGCTAGAAAGGATCCGAATGCGTGCTTCTTACCCTTCGAACTTGACCTGGAACCAGCATCCATCTCCGGAGCCCCCCCGGCACCTTCGGATGCCTGACGGAGCCAGGGTCCCTTAATGATCGCCTGATCGCAACGAAACATGAGTTTGCGGTCACGCTTCTACGCTTTGGAGAAGATGTCGCGGCACCTGACGTGGCGCATCTGGTGGGTATCAGACCGGGAGATGCAATTACCAGCAGGCATGTAGCGCTAACCCTTGGGAGTCAGCGCGTGGTGATGGCGCGAAGCTTCCGCCGCCGCGCCTGCAAGACATGGTACCCATTTCTAAACCGCGGCAGTAACTCGCTTGGCTTGACCTTATTCTCGAGCAGAATCGAGCTTGCCCGTAATGCACTTGAATTCGCAACGGTTGGCCCCAACCACCCACTTTTTACTCTTGCTCACGAGGGTGAAGTCGCAGTCAGCTTTTCGGTACGACGCTGCCGATTTGAGATGCAGGGTGCTCCGATGGTTGTATGCGAAGTCTTTCTGTGGGGCGGGGACAACGCCTTGCTGATGCGTAGATTGAGGGCATGGCCCGGATGATGCACGATCCACCCAACGGATTTTCACCCTATATTGACAATGATACGCGATTAGTTGGTGCGCGCCACGTAATCATAAATTCAGTTTGAGTTGTGTTTGAGTTTTGACTTTTGTGCTAGGCTTGGCTTTCCTGCCTGTCATGCGCAGGCCAGCCTTTCGGCTGCCATGCTTATCCGCAATATTTGCGGTGTGTGATCGGTGTTCTTCGGCCTTACGAAGCCCGTAAAGAGTTTCTCGGGCCGCCTTGGCAGCGGCGGCGTTATCCACAATCGGTTTCGGGTAGCGCAGCCGTACGGCCCCGGGCCAATGCCACGGTTCATGTATGAAGGAATCCGGCACAGCGCGCAATTCGGGCACATGGGCGCGGATAAAGGCACCGGAAGGGTCCTGATCCATTCCCTGCTTCACTGGGTTATAAATACGGATCGTATTGATCCCAGTGGTGCCGGATTGCATCTGAACTTGCGGCCAATGAATGCCTGCTTCGTAGTCTACGAATTTGCGCGCGAGGTGAAGCCCGCTGTCCCGCCAAGGCAGCCAGAGATGGTGGCTTGCAAATGAAATCAGCATGGCCCGCATCCGGAAATTGATCCAACCATGCTGATTGAGTGCCCGTATACAGGCATCGAGGAAGGGAAATCCCGTCTCCCCATTAGTCCAGGCTGAAAGCCTCACAGCGTCCGCGATTTCTGGACGCACCCCATCATAAGCGCGATGTAAATTCTTAAATTCCAACTGTGGTTCATCCTCAAGTTTTTGCATGAAGTGGCAATGCCAATGCTGTCGCCCCATGAAGGAAATTAGGGAAGCGCGCCACGCTCGTGCATCAGCATCCGGCGAATGCCGGAGCGCATCCATCCTGGCAACGCTTGCTTGCGCAACTTCGCGCATGGAAACGCTCCCCCAGGTAAGGTGCGGCGAAAGCCGTGAGCAAGCATCGAAGGCGGTCAAAGGGCTCGACATCTGAAAACGGTAATCGCGACCGCGTTCGAGCAGAAAGCTATGCAAGCTTGCAAGCGCGGCTGTTCTGCCACCTGGCTGACGTTGCGGGCAGGGATCCGGCGAAAGGCCAAGCGCGGCTGCGCTGGGCACAGAAGCTGGCCATTCGCCCTGAAGCGATTTCAACGCCAGCGGGGCCGGGGTAATGGGTTCGGCCATGCTGCGATCCCACGTCCGTGCCCAGCCATCGCGCGTTTTGAGCTTACGGATAACGCCAAATTGTGGCATTTCATGCCATGGCACCCCGGATTGCCTGGCCCATGCTGCCACGGCTAGATCCCGCGCATAGGTCCAACCATTGCCGGTTTCTTCATGGCTCCATAAGCCCTCAATACCGTGGTCCCGATGAAGCTGTTTGAGTATTGAAACGGCATCACCCTGCATCACGCATAAAGGCTGCCCAAGTGCTGCGAGATCGGACTGCAACTCCTTAAGACACTCTGCGGCGAAAGCCCATTGGCGCGCTGATGCATCCGGCTCCGCCCAAAGACCGGGCTCAGCGATATAAAGCGGCAGGACCGCGCCGCATGAGGCCGCCATGGCCAGGGGCCTATGGTCCGCAAGGCGTAGGTCTTTCTTGAACCAAACGATGTGCATTGTGTCCGTCGTCGAATTTAATGAGAACAGTAGGTGGGTTGCCTAACAGATAAACCAACTCATCCGTAGGCAAGATTGAATTGCGATGTGGCGATGTATCAAGCGGTGGTGTTAAGCAATCCCCCCCTCACACCCTCTCTCCATCACCCTGAACGCCCTTGATGCCAGCGGCAGGCAATCCCGGCTGATTGAGGCGTCTATAGGGGCCATCCCCGCGTGGGCGGGGACATCCCTTCAGAGTTGATAATGGAATTGGAGCCAATCAGGCCATCCCCGCGTGGGCGGGGACATCCCTGATTCGTAATAGGCTCCAGCAACACTAAGGGGGCCATCCCCGCGTGGGCGGGGACATCATCATAAGCGCCATCATCCTCCAGTACATTGCGGGAAATGAAGGGTGCGCCATGACGCGTGAGGAATTCCTTAGTTCGCAGACAGGAAGAACATCCGGTCATCCAATAGACACGAATGGCATCATCAGGCGTAGTGATATTATTCATGGACATTCTCCCTTAATCATTTCGCTTGGCGAGATTCGCAAGATATTCGATCACTTCGTTGCGTCCGACGACATCGCCATATTTAGCGTTGATATCGAAAAGATTGGCGTCATGTGGCCCATCATGGCGATCCCCCACACATTCGCGCGGCACGATAACGCGGTAGCCATGCTGCACTCCATCCAGCGCGCCGGCGCGCACGCAGCCGCTGGTCGAACAGCCAGCCAGGATCAGCGTATCAATGCCAAGCGTGGCGAGCATGGGCGCTAGCGGTGTGCCGAAGAAGGGGCTTGGATATTGCTTGACGATGACGACCTCTT
>VGDM01000069.1 GCA_016869715.1 Alphaproteobacteria bacterium | reverse complement strand
AGCAGGATGGCCTGCCCCCAGCCGAAATAGGCATCGGCGGGGGTCAGGTTGCTCAGGCTTTCGTGGTAGCGCTGGTGGTTGTATCGCTCGACAAACGCGGCGATCTCAGCCTCCAGCGCACCCAACAGGTAGTAATTCTCGAGCAGGATGCGGTTCTTCATGGTCTGGTGCCAGCGTTCGATCTTGCCCTGCGTCTGAGGATGCGCGGGCTTGCCACTTCCTGGCGGGTGGATGAATCGGATCGTCGGCGCTGGATCATCGAATTGCGTCAGAGCGTCAAGTTTCACGACTGTACCCCCTTGATGCCGATGCGGCCATCTGGAATTTCGATTCGATTTTGTATAATCAGGCGTTACAATTTGCACCAGCGCGCTCAGCTCTTGTGCGGGGTCGGATTACCTCGATTGGCGGTTATGAAAAGCTGGGTTCCCATACCATCGCCATCATAACACGCGGGATTGATGCGTCGCTGCCATTTCAATTGGCCTTCATCTGGTTCGCCTCCTCCAGCCACTGGCAGACATTGGGTGGCGATTGGCAGCGTTTTGCGCTCAATCCGTCGGGGACTGGGCCTTATAAGGTCACCAATGTCACGCCGCGCCAGCGCGCTGATCTTGAAGCCAATCGAGATTATTGGGACCCCAACCGTATTCCCAAGGCACCGCGCACCGTTTTATTGCTGATCCCTGATGGGTCTGCGCGTGTTGCGGCGCTCCGCAGCGGGCAGATAGATCTGCTGGAAAGCCTGCCACCCGACACCATTCCATCCCTGCGCGCCGCACGTTTTCAGGTGGCGCAAAACGCCTATCCGCATATTTTGGCCTGGCGCTTGAACGTCACGGAAGGAAGCCCTTTTGCTGATAGTCGGGTGCGGCAAGCCGCCAATCTGGCCATAGACCGCGATGGGATCGTGGCATTGCTCTCCGGCGCGGCACTTGCGGCGCGCGGCAAGGTAACGCCGGATGATCCCTGGTTTGGCAATCCATCCTTCAAGCTCCGCCATGACCCCGCAGAAGCACGACGCTTGATGACTGAAGCCGGCTATTCGGCCATGCGTCGCTGTGCGTTGAATGTCATCATGCCGATATCCGGTGGCGGACAGATGGTGCCCCAACCGATGAATAAAGCGATGCAGGCTGGCCTGAAGGAATGTTTTTTCGACGTCACTTTCCAGCCCATGGATTTTGTGACCTCCATCAATATGCTGCGTACTGGTGCGCGTGATGCCTCTTCGCGCAGCGGGCATGCGCTGAACATCGCCATTCCCTCAATGGAACCGAATACCGGTTGGTTCATCTATGACGGAGAACTTGGGCCGCCGCGCGGCGTCAATTGGGGGCTTTACAATTCACCCGCGGTCAATGCCCAGCTTGGGGTGGTGCGCAATCCCTTTGATCCAGCGGAGCAGACTCGTGCTATGGCAAGGCTGCGTGAAATCCTGATTGAGGAGGCATCCTTGCTAGCCGTTGTGCATGACCTCAATCCGCGCGCCTTAAGCGCGCGCTGCCGCGGTTTGGTGCAGGCGCGGAATGGGTTTCAGGATTATACGCAGATTGCGGTGAGCTGAACACTGACCTTCGCTATTCCGCAATCACGCTGACATGCGCTGCAACAACGCGCCAACCCTCTGGCGTGCGCATCCAGACCTGGCTTTGGCGGCCGATCTTTCCCGCCAATGATGGGCGTCGAAACATGGTCCAGGCAGTGGCCATATCATGCCCGTAAGTGGTGATGACGGTGCGTTCCAGGCTGCGCTCCAATCCAGTCGCAGGGCGCCCCGCACGAAAGGAAGCGATTTCCGCATAGCCATAGAGATTTTCAGCAGCACCATAGCGGATCGTATTCGGACTATCAAGGAAAAGCCGATCCAGCGTTTCGACATCATTGCAGACAAGTGCCTTTTCATATTCAAGGAAGGCGGCTTCGACTTCGGCTTTTGCCGCAGGGTTATTGATATCCATGTCATTCTCCTCAATGCGCGACTTTGGCTCGGACAATGCCCTGGCATTCCAACCAATGCGCCGCACGCAAGGCGAGCGCTTCTTTGCCCGGGGCTGCGATGATCTGCACACCAATCGGCATGCCTTGCGCCGGCCACACGGGCACGGCGACAACAGGTAGCCCGATGAAAGAAATGGGCTGGGTGAAGATGCCAAGATTGGGTCGCACCGGCAACGTTTGTCCATCCAGCACAAAGGTCTTTTGGTCCACAAGTGGTGCCGAAGTGGGTGTGGCGGGCGCCAGGATCAGGTCGGTTTCCTGAAACAACTCTATCACTTTCGCCTGATACCAACGGCGAAATTTCTGCGCCTTCACATACCAATCGCCGGGCAGCATGGCGCCGGCAATGAGCCTGTCCCGCACTTCGGGGTCAAAATCCTGCGGCCTTTCACGAATGCGATCCCGATGCAGGGATGATCCTTCGATCATGGTAATGATGAAGGCGGCGGCGCGCGCGCGATGCGCTTCGGGAAGCTCAATACTTGCTTCGGCGCCAAGGGCGCGCGCAATAGTGTCAACGGCAGCAAAGGCTTGGGTGTCACCCATTCTGGTGAAATAGCCGCCGGCCCGCTTGATGCGGAGTCCCGTTAGGCCGCCTTCAAGGCTCGGCGTCACGGGCTCCGCGGTGCCGTTGGTACAAACCGGATCAAGCGGGTCCGCGCCGCGCATCGCATCATATGCCAGCGCAAGATCCTTCACACTCCGCGCCAAAGGCCCGACATGATCAAGGCTGGCGATGAAGGGAAAGGTGCCGGCGCGTGACAGCCCACCATAGCTGGGCTTCAGGCCAAACAGGCCACACAGCGAAGCGGGGACACGGATCGACCCGTTCGTATCTGACCCGAGGGTGATTGCCGCAAGCCCCGCTGCCGCAGCACCACCAGAACCCCCTGATGATCCACCGGTCATGCGTTCAGTATCATGCGGATTGCGCGCATGGCCATCATGCGCGTTGCGTCCGGTAAAATCATAAGCGTATTCGCCCATATTGAGCGCGCCGAGTAACACAGCACCGGCCGCTTCCATCCGCGCAACCAGCGTCGCGTCTGCAGATGCAGGCGCGTAATCACGGTTTATCTTTGCGCCAGCGCGGGTAACCAAGCCCGAGACATTAAATAGATTTTTGACCGCGAAGGGCGCACCAGCAAGTGGCGGTAGCTTTTGGCCTTGCGCATAGGCCGCGTCAATCGCATCAGCCTTCGCCAAGGCGCGATTTGCCGTAATATCGGTGAAGGCACACAACCCGTCACTAAGCGCGGCAATCAGCGACAGATGCTGTTCTGCCACCTGCCGCGCTGTCGCCACACCATTGCGCACCGCCTTGGCAATCTCGTGCGCGGGTTCATGGGTCCATTGGCTCATATGCGCATGACCTTAGCCGTAAAGACGGGGGCGGGCTCCGCCTCATCATGCAAGGGGAAGTCAAGCACAAGTTGCACCAGCCGAAAGGCGAGCGCGATATTGGCTTCGACCTGCGGAGCGTATTCCGGTGTCAGCGGCAAACTGAGCGCCTCTGCCATGGTTTCAGCATAGGCTTTCACGTCCAAGCTTGTGGCATCATTCATGCAATAACCTTTTCGTGGCAAGGAAGGCTCCGCTACCTTATTAGCGCTATCCTTCTCGGGCGACAGCTTCAAGTCGGGTTGCAAACATCATGCCAGGGTGATTGCTTGCTGCCGCGTCGTGCAAAGACTTTGCGAGCAAGATTGCTGATTGGTCAGAGAGGGACTACGTCGTGCCGAAAAACTACCACCTCGCCGCCAGCGCCGATGCGTGCCACTGGGGTGATTTTGATGCCAGCCGCCCGGCCCAAATCACGATTGCGAGCGGCGATGGAATCACGATTGATACCGTAACTGGCGCGCACAGAAAACGTACCGCCCAAGCCTTTCCATACGCCACCGGAGCTTTTCGATATTCACCAGAAGAACGACCGTTTTGCCGGCGCGCCGCATATCCTGACCGAGCACGTGGCTGTGGAAGGTGCTGAGCCTGGCCATGTGCTGCAAGTGGATATCCTGGATATCAAGCTCCGCCAGGATTGGGGTTTCAACCTGATCCGCCCCTTGAGTGGCACGCTGCCGGATGAGTTTCCGGAAGGGCGCATTCTGAACATTCCCCTGGACGCTGAGAAGATGATTGGCCGTCTGCCCTTCGGTATGAATATGCCGCTAAAGCCTTTTTTGCCGCGTTATGGGTGTAGCGCCGCCGAAACATTGGGGGCACTGCACCTCGGTCATTCCGCGCAGTTTTGGTGGCAATATCGACAATTAGCGACTTGTGGCGGGCACAACGCTTTATTTGCCCGTTCATGTTCCTGGCCAAAATTTCCTGTGGTGATGGCCATGGCGCGCAGGGCGATGGAGAGGTTTGTCTGACAGCCATTGAAACCGCGCTGCAGGGTGGGTTCCGCCTTATTCTGAGCAAGGATATGTCGCTGAAGCAGCCGCGGGCTAAAACATCCACGCTCATGATCAGCATGGGCTTTGATACCAGCCTAGATCGCGCCATGGAAACAGCGTTGCGGGAAATGATGGATTATATCGTGGAAACGCGAAACATCTCGTGCACGGATGCTTATACGCTCTGTTCTGTTGGTGTGGATTTTCACGTGTCTCAGACGGTGAACACCTCAAAGGGTGTTCCTGCTTTGTTCTCTAAGGCGTTGTTTGCGTGATGGGTGAAGACGGGACCTGCCACTTTGGTGAGTATAACCTCTTGTGCTCAAGCGAAGGCGGCCCAACTGCACCTCAGAGGTATAATTTTTGAGCGGGCCCTGCACATGACTTGTTCGATTGCTCTAAAGCCGGGTTCCGCGGCCTCGTTTTGCGCAGCGGGAGCCTTGTTTGCGTGCGGGCTGCGCGCTTTTACTGACGCATGACTAAGGGCCTCAAATCCCATTGGTGGTGGGATCATTCCACCAAGAATTTTGCTGAAATGGATATGGCAAATCTTGTTGCCATCCTGCCCGTAGCCGCCACTGAACAGCATGGACCACATTCGCCGGTGCGCGTGGGTGCCGCGATCAATCAGGGCATTATTGATCAGGCTGTTGGCCTAATGCCGGATGATCTGCCGGTGCTTGTGCTACCCATGATGCCGGTCGGCGAATCAAATGAGCATCGCGCTTTCCCTGGAACGCTCAGCCTGTCGCATGAAACGCTGTTTCGACTGTGGTTTGATATCGCGGAGAGTGTGCTGCGTACGGGCTGCCGTAAGCTGATCCTGTTTAATTCCCATGGTGGGCAGCCGCAGGTGGCCAACATTTTAGCACGCAAACTGCGCGTGCGACATAAGGTGTTTGTTGTGAATGCCACCTGGTGGAATATCACGAAGCGGGATGATCTTTTTAGCGCCATGGAATTGAAGCACGGCATCCATGGCGGAGAGGTTGAAACCAGCACCATGCTACATCTGTGTCCTGACATGATCGCAATGGAACACGCGGCCAATTACGCACCGCTTTCGATCGAAATCGAAAGGGCTGGCGGTATCTTGACACCGGAAGGTGCCGTGGGCTTTGGCTGGCGAACACATGATCTGGAGCCGTCTGGTGCCTGTGGTGATGCCGCAGCGTCGGATGCGAATCGCGGCAGCATGGTGGTGCAACGTATGGCCAAGGCGCTGGTGCAGCTTTGCCATGAAGTGTACGCCTATCCCATGGAATGCGTGACAAAGAAGACCCTCTATAATGCGTCCAGGCAAGGCTTAGCGGGGAATTGAAGCTGATGCGCGCCATTGTTGAACGCCTGCCCATGCGTGACCCCGCCGATATGTCGGCGCTTAAGGCTGCCTTTGTAGATGGGCGCCTAAATCCTACAAAGATTGTCGCCATTCTGGGCAAGACGGAGGGTAATGGCTGCGTGAATGATTTCACGCGCGGTTATGCGACCCTCGCCATGAAGCTTGCCCTTGCCGAAGCAATGGACATGACACCTGCGGAAGTAGGGGCGCGCATTGCATTGGTCATGTCGGGCGGTACCGAAGGCGGCCTCAGCCCGCATATAATTGTCTTTGCCGTTGCTGAGGACGCTGGGCCAAAGCTATCCGGCAAAAGGCTTGCGATCGGCGCTGGCTTCACGCGTGATTTCAGCGCCACGGAGATTGGTCGTAGCGCGCAAATCCGGGAAACCGCCGCGGCCGTGCGTGCTGCCATGACGCAGGCAGGCATTGCCGATCCCAAGGATGTGCATTACGTCCAGGTCAAGTGCCCTCTGCTGACCGCGGAACGCGCTGAAGGGCAGGATGTGGTTTGCGTTGATACCTATGAATCCATGGGCTTCTCGCGCGGCGCTTCTGCCCTTGGCGTCGCGGTGGCGCTTGGTGAAATAGATGTATCCCAAGCTACGGATAGCGTCGTTTGCGCTGATTGGTCGCTGCATTCTGGTGTGGCAAGCACCTCTGCCGGGATCGAAGTGATGCGTAATGAAATCATGGTGCTGGGCAACGCAGAGGGCTGGGGCGGAGATCTTGCCATCACCCATCGCGTGATGAAGGACGGCATTGATTCGCTCGCTCTTTGGGCCGCCCTTGAGGAGCTTGGGGTGCAAGGCCATGGGCAGCTTGATGATATCGCTCGTGGACGCATCGCCGCAGTGCTCGCCAAGGCCGAACCACCGCATGGCAGCACCATTCGCGGCGCGCGCCACATCATGCGCGATGATAGCGACATCAATGCAACCCGCCATGCGCGCGCCTTGGTTGGTGGCGTACTGGCTGGGGTGGTTGGTGACACGCGGCTTTTCGTCTCCGGCGGCGCCGAACATCAGGGCCCAGATGGTGGTGGGCCGATTGCAGTCATTGCGCGGGTTTGACCTGGATGATCCTTGATCCGCATGCAAGGGGAAAGGACGAAGGCATCATGAAGCACCCCCCCCCTGTTTGATCCTTGATGGCCTTTCCGCGCAATTCGGTTCAACCCTTGCCGCGGATTGCGTGACGCTTGAAGTCGCTAAGGGGGAGCTTGTTGCGCTGTTCGGCCCTTCAGGCTGCGGCAAGACAACTTTACTGCGCATGGTGGCCGGCTTCGTTCCGCCTTCTGCCGGGCGGGTGCAGCGCTAGAAATGGTCGCGCTGTCGCATCTGGCTAATCGTTATCCATCGCAGCTTTCGGGTTGGCAGCAGCAGCGTGTTGCACTTGCGCGCGCCCTGGTGATTGAACCGGATGTCTTGCTACTGGATGAGCCCTTATGAAATTTGGATGCAAATCTGCGCGGCGAAATACGGCGCTCGCAGCAGCGTCGCGCGATTAAAACACTAAGAAACCCCTGATCAACCCTGTAATTAGCGTCGATTTTTCGTGATCACGGTGATCCCGCTGAGGTTCCCGCCAATGTTGATCGCTTCCCTGCCCATTTTCGGGGTGGAATGGGGTGTCTTTCCCCTCTT
>VGDM01000068.1 GCA_016869715.1 Alphaproteobacteria bacterium | reverse complement strand
AAAACACTAGCCAATACATATCGGCCAGTCAACCCTAACTCACCAACAACCTCATGAGCCTCGAGCTTCTAGTACCACCGTCAAAACACGTCAAGCACCCACCCAACCCCGAAACCAATCCGCAAGGCGCGGCACACCCTCCTCAATCGGCGTTTTCGGCTCAAAGCCGCAGAGAGCCTGGATTGCGCAGATATCGGCAAAGGTTTCCGCCACATCCGTCACCGGGCGCGGCGCGTCCTGAATGACAGCCTTGCGGCCAAGGCTTTCTTCCAGCACCGCCACAAAGCGCCGTACCTCCACACTGCGATGATTGCCAATATTCAACAAGCGCGGCTTCCCATCCGTCGGAGGACGATCCAGCGCACCCAAAACACCCGAGACAATATCGGCAACAAAAGTGAAATCACGTTTCAACCGCCCCCCTTCGTAAAGGGTGATGGGCCTTCCCGCGAGAATCGCATCCGCAAACAACCAAGGCGCCATGTCCGGGCGGCCCCAAGGCCCATACACCGTAAAAAAACGTAATCCCGTCTGCGGCAAGCCGAAGATATGTCCATAGGCTTCACTGATCAGTTCATCCGCGCGCTTCGTAGCCGCGTAGAGCGAGATCGGATGATCCACGCGATCACCTTCCCGATACGGCAACTGATCGTTACCGCCATACACCGAGGACGAACTGGCATAAAGAAAATGCTGAAGCCGCGGCAATGATCGCGCGGCTTCCAGCATTACAAGATGCCCCATCACATTCGCTTCAATATAACTAAAGGGATCAATCAGCGAATGCCTGACACCTGGTTGCGCCGCCAGATGAATGATTTGTGTGACATCGGGATGTTGGTTGAATACCAACGCCATCGCAGCATGATCAGCGATATTCACTTCCAGAAATGAAAAATGCGAATGCGCCAATAGCCGATCCCGCCGCGCATGCTTCAGACGCAAATCATAATAGGGTGTCAGGCTATCAAGCCCAATCACCTTTTCGCCACGCGCCAGCAGCGCTTCGGCAACATGCATGCCGATGAAGCCTGCCGCACCGGTCAAGAGAATCGTCATGTCCTCATCAGCCGATCTTCAAGCAATTCAAGGATCGCATGCCCCAGCGTGATATGGGCTTCCTGAACCCGCGCAGTCTCTACGCTTGGCACAATGAGCGGCACATCACAAAGGGCCGCCGCTGCACCACCATCACCGCCGAGAAACCCGACCGTCGCGATGCCCATGCTGCGCGCCACCTGAAGCGCCTTGATGACATTCGCCGAACGCCCGGAAGTTGTAATGCCAAACAGCACGTCTCCTGCCCGCCCCAGCCCCGAAAGCGGCCGCGCGAACACCTGCTCAAACCCAAAATCATTGCCACCGGCCGTCAAGGCCGCAGGATCAAGCGTCAGCGCTATGGCCGGCCAAGACGGGCGTTCAACGCAGGATCTGAGGCGCACCAGCAACTCCGTCGCCAAATGCTGCGCATCCGCAGCGCTGCCGCCATTGCCACAGAAAAAAAGTTTACCGCCACGGCGCAACGCCCCTTCGCATAACCCAATCGCTTGAAGGACCGAGGGGGCCATTTCGACAGCGATGTGACGGCGAAGGGCAATCCCATCCTCCATCATGGCCTTAAGGCGCTCGTGCTCCTGCATCAATGGCTCCTCCTGGCTGTCCACCTGCTATAGAAAGACATTGCGGCCTACGGCGTGCTGCAAGCCATGACGACCGCAGGCGCCATCGCAAGCTTCTAGCGGAGGCGCGCAGCATCGCCAAATACGCATAGCTTGAAGTTTGCTTCATGCACCTAGGCCAAGTATCGCGCGCGACAATAACACTCACCTTTCGATCCCGCGCCCGTAAAAAAAGCGGCAGGGTTTGCCCTGCCGCCTTTTTGCCGATTGATCCGGAGATCAGAGGGCGAGACGGATGCCTGCCACCATGACATCAATGTTACGTGTACGGCTGCCATTGAAAGTGGCAAGGTTCGCAACGGTAGAACCAGCGTTTGCCGGATCCCTCGGCACATTCTCGTCGCTGATGCTGTTGTAAGCGGCGTAGAGGCCAAGGCCCGGCGCCAGGTTGCACAGTACGCCAATGCCCCACACAGTATGGTCACGGTCCTTCAATGTGCCGCCATTATCCTGCGTGCCATTACCATAAACGGCACCGAGCACGACAGAACCCAGGGTGTAGGTGGTACCAGCCAGCCAATGTTTGCTGTCATCCAGGCCCTTACGGATGGCCGTGCGGCCAACCGACGAGCCATTGTACGTACCGAAGGCGTATTCACCGCATGAATTCGCTGGCCAGAACAAGAAACTCCAGGACAGCAAGCGTCTGATGATGGATGAAATCACCTCTGGCATGGATGAGCTTGGCGTCTTGCTGATGGGGCACAAGAAGGGCGCCTATTGGTATGGTTCACGCCTGACGATTGAAGAAGCACGCGCCCTTGCGCCGCATAACAACGCGACCTCGCTGCAGGTTTCCGCTGCTGTGCTGGCGAGCGTGGTCTTCGCCATGGAAAACCCTGGACTTGGGGTGCTGGAAGCCGATGAACTGGACCATGCGCGGATGCTTGATATCTGCCTGCCCTATCGTGGCGAAGTGGCCGGGGTTTATGCCGAATGGACCCCGCTGCAGGACCGCGCAACACTTTTCCCGGAGGAATTGGACAGCGAAGGTCCTTCGTAATTCGCCAATTTTCGCGTAATCTGAGTAGGTTCAAGGCCGCTTGCCTGGCATGATCCGCCGATGGCGGCGCATATTTGTCGCCATCACCGCACCCGCCCTGAAGGGCAACCCGCGCCACATAAACATAGCGCTTCTGCCGCCCCCATCCGTTCACCGGAAATGGGCTGCTAAGGCGCTGCGGATTTCTTCCAATGGTCCTACCCAATCACCAGAGTGTTTCTACCGGAAAAGCCTGATTGACGCATGCCAGGGACTATCTTCCCGATCGAGCAACCAGCGCCAATCCGGATTGAAGGGCAGCAGGACCCAACAATCGCGGCCCATACTGCCAGCAAGGTGCGCAAGGCTGGTATCCACGGTAATGATCAAATCCATCTCGGCGATCAGCGAGGCGGTATCTTCGAACTCATCGATCTCGCTGTCGAAGATGCGGAGTTTTGGAGTAGCTGAAAGGGCCCCCTGGTCGGCTGCCAGCAGACCCTTTTCAATACCGAACCAGGCTGCGCTCCCATCAAGTATCGAAAAAACAGATTGAATGGGCAGCGACTGGTTGCGGTCATTGGTATGGCCTGCGCTACCGCGCCAGGCAAACCAAATGCGGGGCCTGTCAGAAGCGCCCAGCCGCGCGCGCCACATGGCGCGGCGTGTTTCCTCCGCCCGCCAAGCTGGTGCAGGCGGGATCGTTCCCAATTCTGTCGCCAAGGCACGCGGCAGGCTCATGAGGGGGCATTGCAGGGTGGCGTTGGCGGGTGGGGCTTCCACCATTTGAACGCCCGGCATTACGCGGCGGATGAGAGGCGCCAATTCAGGCTGCACCATGAAAGCAACATCAGCGCCCTTAGCCTGAAACATCGGCGCATAACGAATAAATTAAATCGTATCGCCAAACCCCTGTTCCCAATGAAGCAGGATGCGCCGCCCGGCCACATCCTGCGCCCAGTCCATAATGGCAGGCCAAAATCCTGAGAGCCGACTGGGATTTTCTTGCGCTTGCGTGCCTCCCACAGGTGCCAATCTTCCTCGAGATTGCCAAGCAAAAGGCAGGTCAGGGATTTGTTGAATTGCGCCTCAGAAAAATCCGGGGTCAGCCGCAGTGCGCGATCATAGCAAGCCAGCGCGGCGGTGTGATTGCCAAGTGCAGCTTCCGTGAGGCCAAGATCATTCAGCACTGAGAGATGATTAGGCGCGGCGTTCAGGCAATGCCGATGCGCCTCGGCTGCCGCCGCATAGTCGCCGCGCTGCCAATGGATGCCCGCCGCGTTATAATGGGCAGCCGCATTCGCTGGATCAAGCCGCGCAGCATGTCGAACTTTTTCAAAGGCAGCACTTTGATCTTTCAAATCGAGCAGCGCCAGCCCCTTGTTGTTCAAGGCTTCCGCAAAATCAGGCACTAACGCAATAGCGCGATCTGCTGCTGCCAAGGCCTGTGCAGCATCCCAAAAATCCAACAGGATCGCGGCGCGATTATTATGCGCGGGCGGATAGGCAGGATTGAGGTTGATCGCTTGGTCCAATGCAATGCATGCGCTGGCTGCATCACCGAATTTTTCAGCGCCAATCCCTTGTTCAGAAGGGCGCCAAAAAATCCTGGTGCGAGCAGAAGCGCGGCATCAAAATCCCGTAACGCTTTGGCGATCGCACCGCTTTCCATCAGCGCCACACCGCGATCATTCAGGTAGTCCGGATTGCGCGGATCAATGGCAATCGCGCAGCTGAGCGCGGCCGCGGCCTCCTGATATCGGCCCAAGACTTGCAAAATTTTACCCAAGCCATGCAAGGCAGGATGCGCGCGCGCATCAACCAAAGACGCCTTGCGAAAAGCTCGACTGCATCATGAAAGGCAGCGGTTTCGAAACAGGAATAGCCAAGCGTCGCCCAGATCATCGCGTTGCGCTGGTCTGCCTGGGTGGCTTTCTTCAACCAACGCGGCGCTTCGGGCATCGGCCGGCGTTGCAGGAAGATCACCCCCAGAATATGCAAGGCACCGGGATGGCGCGGCGCGGCGCGCAGGATTTGCTCGGCCCCCGCTTCAGCCGCATCCAGCCGCCCCTACTGCATGGCCGTTTGCACCTTGCCCCAAAGCGCGGCAGGCGGCGTCATCAGGTCATTGATTCCAGAGGATACACCTATGGGTTAGCGCCCGGCTGATTGGCTCCGCAATTCACGCGCACGGGTCAGCACCTTGTCTTCCAATTCCGCCGCTGTTGCGGTGCTGACTGGCGCATCTACCCAGCCACCCGGGCCGCGCAATTGGCGAAAGACGGAAATGCGGACCCCGTCAGACCGCAATTGCCGGCCAAGCACATAGGCTGTTGCCTTAAAGCGTTCATTGGAAACGCCGCCAGGCGCATGCCAATCCGTGATGATCACCCCGCCAAAGGGATCGGCGGAGGCAAGGGGCATGAAGGAAAGCGTATCCAACGTGGCGCGCCACAGGAAGGCATTCACGCCAAGCCCACCGCCACCGCGGCCATCTTCCTGGCCCTTCTCGGTGCTAGACCCCAGAATGGTGATACTACGCCTGTCCCAGACCCAGATGTGGCGCGTAAAAGTCGCTCGCGCCTGCTGTCGGCATTGTATTTGTCCCGCCCCACTTCGCAGAGTTGGGAAGAAGGATCACTGCCGCAACCGGCCAAGCCAAAGGCTGCCGGGCAAAAGGTCAACGTCAGGGCGGGGAAGGCAATGATTCGGTGAAGCTTCATGCAGTATCGGTAACCCAAAATGAGCCCATCTGAAAAGAGAAAGGGCGGCAGGGTTTCCCCCACCGCCCCTTTTTGCCAAATGATCGGAGGATCAGAAGGCGAGGCGCAGGCCGGCAACCGCAACCGCGATCTCACGCTTTTTGTCGGCGCCGTTGGCGCTGTAGGTGGTGAGGGTCGCCCCAGTACGCGTAGGCGCCGCGGTTGGCACATTTTCATCGCTGACGACGTTGTAATTGGCGAAGAGCATCATACCCGGCGCAAGGGTGTAAGCAACGCCTGCACCGAGATAAGTCTGGGTACGGTCATCAACCGTGCCGCCGTTGGACTGGGTCCCGGTGCCATACTGTGCACCGATGACAAGTGCACCAGAGGTGTAGGTTGCACCCACCACCGTTTGTTTGCTGCCATCCACACCGAGAGCCAGAGTACCGTTGCCTGGCGTCCCGCGCCAGTTACCCCAGGTGTAGTCGGCACCAATGGCAAGTCCAGGGATCACGCCGCTCAACACCAAACCAGCCGCATAGGTTTTGATGTTCTGGTCACGCGTGGCGATAGCCGCGCCGCCCGTTGCCTGCTTTGCTGAATCAGCAAACTGGCCCACCAAACCCGCCTGAACACCAACGCCACCCAGTGTGCCGCGATAACGCAGCGCGACCGAGATTTCATTGGTCAGGCCAGTGTTGTCACGCTGGTTGACGTTTGTGGTCGTTGTGTCCGCACGCTCACCTTCAAAGCGGTTCGGCGCATAGGAAAGGCCGAAGTCGAAGCCACTGAACTGCGGGGACAGGTAGATGATCTTGGTCGCGTCATTACCGTCGCCCACAGTTGCCAGGATGTAGTTCGAGGCCGGCAAGAATTCGTCCCATTGACCTGAAACGCCCAAGCCAAACACGCTGGGGGCAGTAACCTGCATCAGTGACGCAGCGCTATCCTCCTGACCGAAACGCAGTTCGCCCCAGCCGCCCTTCATGAAACCATAAAGTTCGTCAAAGGAAACGCCGGTCTGATCTGCAGCGCCAGCGGCGCTGTTATCCATCTGAATATCGAACACCGCGCCATACTGCAGGCCATTGGCTGCACGGCCATCAACATAAAGGTAGATTTCCGCATCATTGCGCAGGTCGGTCGTAGCGCGGGATCTTGACCCGGCTGCCCGACCGCCAGTTCCACCGGCCTTATCAGCGCTATCCGAAACCACGCCGTGGCTGATTTCGAAGTAGCCGCCCAAGCGCACGCTCAGGCCGCTTGCCCCCGCCAAAGATGACGGAGCCTGCTGAGCATTGGCAACCGGCGCCGCGATAGCGAGACCGACAACAGCAGTCGTCCCCAGAAGAAATTTACGCATCCAAGTCCTCCTCATAGCCGGAAAATCCGGCAGTGTTCCTCGGCCCCTGCCACCGGCAGGAAGGAAGACTGAACACCCAATACGGGCGTAGAATCCGCCAGACCTTATGAGAATATGATCATTTCACGCCACGGACCGCAACCTCTCAGCAAGGGTTGCCGCGACTTGGCCACATCACTGTGGCAAACGCGCAACAGGTGGTGCCAGCCCCCCAATCGCCGCCACACCCGCCACGGGGCTGGGCAAGGCGGCGAGCCTGGCGGGGGTGATGCCCCCCAAAGCCATGCAGGGCGCAGCCAAGCGCCGCGCCAAACCCGCCCAGCGCAAGACCCCAAGGGCGGGCGCGCCGGGGTGGCTTTGTGTTGGGAAAACTGGGGAAAGAAACACGCAATCCACCCGAAGCCGCCTGGCCCGCGCCGCGCTACGCTGCCCGCCATGCGCGGCCATGCTGAATATAAGGCGCCCTGGCGCAGCCCGGCGTGCCAGCAGGAAAGGCAGCAGGCCCGCGCTTTCCCGCCGATCCGGCAGATGCAGCCCGGCCCCAAATGCCAGCGCCGCCCGGCCATCCCCGGCCAGCAGCAGCCTCAACCCGCCCTGGCGCGCCAGCCGCGCCACTGGCGCCAAAAGCCCCGGCGCCAGGCCGCGCGCCACCACCCCGGCGCCACGCGGCAGGCCCGCCATGGCCAGGCGCGGGTCCGGCAGGCGGGACGGGTCACTGAATAGCCAAAGCCGGGGCAGCCCGGCTGG
>VGDM01000067.1 GCA_016869715.1 Alphaproteobacteria bacterium | reverse complement strand
GCGTCCCTGAGGCGCGGGCTTCGCTTGGCCGATACATCGAGGGCTTCTACAACACCTGTTGGCCCCATTCGAGCCCTGACGGGCAGACACCTGACGAGGCCTATTTTACCGCGCTGCCATCAATCCCGATGGCGGCCTAACCAAGGTAGGAATACACTTAGGGAACGCCCAGGAACTGTTCAAACAAACCGAGCCGGCTCTATTGGCGAGGAATTCCGCCATGGAAAGTTATGCCGAAGCCTGATGCAGCGTGCGCCGCAGCAGCAGCAAATCCGCCCAGGCGTCGCGCTTGGAAGCCGGGCTGCGCAGCAAATAGGCCGGGTGGAGCGTCGGCAAGGCCGGGATGCGGCCAAGCCCCGCGATTTCCACCTCATGCCAGCGGCCACGCAGCCGGGTGATGCCTTCCTTGCCGCCGATCAGCCCCTTGGCCGCAACGCCGCCCACCAGCACCAGCCGCTTCGGGCGGATCAGCGCTACCTGACGGCGGAGAAAGGGCAGGAACAGCGCCACCTCCGCATCGGTTGGGGTGCGATTGCCCGGTGGCCGCCAGGGCAGGATATTGGTGATGTAGAAATTGCTTTCTCGCGAGAGCCCGACCGAGGCAAACATCCGGTCCAGCAATTGGCCCGACGCGCCGACAAAGGGCCGCCCGGCGCGGTCTTCGTCTGCCCCTGGTGCCTCGCCAATCAGCATCAGGCCGGCATCGGTGATGCCCTCACCAAAGACCAGATTGGTCGCGATTTCCTTGAGCGGCGAGGCATCAAAGGCCGCGATGGCTGCCTTCAGCGCTGCCAGATCGGGCGCGGCTGCGGCCAGGGCTTCGGCGCGGGTATTGGCCGGCAGTGTGGGGGCCAGGGCAACCGGCGCGGCGCGGGCAGGACGCGGGGCTGGTTCCGGCGCGGGGCGGGCGGCTTCAGGCGCGCGCGCGGCGGCCTCCCGCAGCGCCAGGCGATCCGCGGGGCTTTCCATCAGCGCCTCATCCGCGCCCCAGTCGCACTGCAGCCCCAGGGCGGCGGCCAGGGCGGATTTCTCCTGCTCCATGCCCCATATATCGGGCCGGAGCGGGGTTTCGCGCAACCCGCGCCTTCGCTACATGGGTCAATCCGTGAACGGGAAAGGCGTGGCGTGATGTCCGAAGAACGCGAAGCGATGGAATTTGATGTACTGATCGTGGGCGGTGGGCCTTCGGGCCTCGCCGCCGCCATCCGCCTGAAACAATTGGCCCCCGATCTGGCGGTGTGCCTCATCGAAAAGGGCAGTGAGATCGGTGCGCATATCCTCTCGGGCGCCGTGCTGGAACCGCGTGCGCTGGATGAGCTTATCCCCGATTGGTACGATGATCCGCCGGCCTTGACGACACCTGCCGGTGATGACCGTTTCATGTTCCTGACGGAAACCAAGGCCTTCAAGCTGCCCACGCCGCTAGCAATGAATAATCACGGCAATTATATCGTCTCACTCGGCAATGTCTGCCGTTGGCTGGGCGCCAAGGCTGAAGCACTTGGCGTTGAAATCTATCCGGGTTTCGCCGCTTCCGAGACGATCATTGAAGATGGCCAGGTGCGCGGCGTGGTGGCCGGCGTGATGGGCATTACGAAGGATGACGAAAAGGGGCCGAATTATCAGCCGGGTATGGAACTCCGCGCCAGTTACACGCTGTTCGCCGAGGGCTGCCGCGGGTCGCTCACGAAGAAGCTCTTTGAGACCTTCAATCTGCGCGATGGCGTCGCACCGCAGACCTATGGTTTGGGCATCAAGGAATTATGGGAAATCCCGAAAGAGAATCATCAGCCGGGCCTGATTTGGCATAGCGTGGGCTGGCCGCTGAATTCCGATACCTATGGCGGGTCTTGGCTTTATATGCTGGGCGATAATCTGGTCAGCATCGGCTTTGTTGTTGGGCTAGATTATCAAAATCCCTGGCTTTCGCCCTTTGAGGAATTTCAGTGCTTCAAGCAGCACCCGGCGGTGCGCGCCATGTTGGAAGGTGGCAAGCGCATTGCCTATGGCGCGCGCGCGCTGAATGAGGGTGGCTTCCAGGCGATCCCGAAGCTGGCTTTCCCCGGTGGGGCGATCATTGGCGATTCAGCGGGTTTCCTGAATGTGCCGAAGATCAAGGGCACGCATACGGCGATGAAATCCGGCATGATCGCGGCGGAGGCTTTGGCGGCGGCTTGTGCGACAGAAAATCGTGCGCCGGTCTTGAACGCCTATCCTGAAATGCTGCGCCATTCCTGGATTTGGCCGGAGTTGCAGGCGGTGCGGAATATCCGACCCGGCTTTGCGAAATTTGGCTTCTGGGGCGGCATGATCAATGCTGCGATTGAAACCTATATCACGCGCGGCAAGTCCCCCTGGACGCTTTCGCATCACGAAGATCACGCGGTGCTGAAAAAGGGTACTGAGGCGCCGAAGATCACCTACCCGAAGCCGGATGGCGTTTATTCCTTCGATCGGCTGTCTTCTGTGTTTTTGGCAAATACCAATCATGAGGAAGATCAGCCCGTGCATCTGCGATTGCGCGATCCTAGGCTTTGGAAGGGCGTGAATTGGGAAATCTTCGCTAGCCCCGAAAGCCGCTATTGCCCCGCCGGGGTTTATGAGGCAGCCGGCGTTGAAGAAGGCCAGCCTCGTTTGATCATCAATGCACAGAATTGCGTGCATTGCAAAACCTGCGACATCAAGGATCCGACGCAAAATATTGATTGGTGCACGCCGGAAGGCAGCGGCGGGCCGAACTACATTGGCGGCATGTGAAAACGCTCGATCAGGACAAGAAAAACCTCGTACTGAAAATCCACGGCATTGCCCGTTCCCGCGCCTTTCGCTGCATTTGGGCGGCGGAGGAAGCGGGGCTTGCTTATGAAGTCATTCCGCTTGGCTTGGCGCCCGGTTTCAAGTTGGAACGCCCGCTGCCGATCAATCCGAACAACAAGATCCCCGCCTTGGAAGATGGCGATCTGGTGCTGTTTGAAAGCCTCGCAATCAATCTGCATATCGCGGGCAAGGTCGGCGCGCCTTTGATGCCATCAGGCAATGACGGATCGCGCGTGCTGCAGTGGACGCTTTGGGCCGCGACCGAAATTGAGTCGCATATTATGCGCTGGGCCTATAATGCTTTCCTTCGCCCGTCCGCGGAGCGCCTCGCGGCCGAGGCAACGCTTGGCAAGGAAGCGGCCGATCAGCAGCTTGCCGTGCTGGAAGCGGCATTGTCGGGGCGGGATTATCTTGTCGGCGATGGCTTCACCATCGCGGATGTGAATCTGGCATCGGTGCTCTATGGCGCCTTCATGAATGGCTATGATTTTGCGGCCTTCCCGAAGGTGAAAGCCTGGCTTGCGCGCTGCCTGGAACGCCCGGCAGCGAAGCGCGCGCGCGCAGCGCGAAGGCTGAGGCAGAGCAGAAGTAAGCAACATGATCCAACGTCGCCTATTGCTCACTGCGGCCATACTCGCCATGCCGGCACTGGCGCAGGCGCAAGCCTGGCCGTCGCGCCCGGTGCGCATTGTGCTGGCCTATCCGCCGGGCGGCTCCACCGATGCGCTGGCGCGCACGCTTTCCGCCGCTTTGCAGGAAGCGATCCCCGGCGGCGCCTTTGTGGTGGATAATCGGCCGGGCGGCGCGGCGGTGGTTGGGACGCAGGCAGTCGCGCAAGCAGCGGCGGATGGCTATACGCTGGCGCTTGGCAATAATCAGACCCAGGCGGCGAATGCGGCCATGTTGCCTTCGCTCCCCTTTGACCCGGTCGCCGATTTCGCGCCCATCGCCAAGCTTGCCACGCTGCATCACGCGCTGGTGGTGCCGGTCGGCGGTTCCAAGACACTCGCTGAATTGGGCGCGAGTGTGGCCACGAGGATGAGGTGCAGCAAAGGGCAAACCTCCTCTGGCCGATACATTTTACACGGCATCACGCAGCAAGTTAAAATGTAAGAAGTCGTGACATCACCCCCGTCAGCCGTTCAAAAATCCTTCAAATCAATATTTTGGCTGTGTTCTGGCCGCCCCTGGCGTCAGGTGCCCACCACCAAACGCGCGCCGCACCGCTTGAAAGACAACCCCCCACAAACCACCTCCCACCCAGGCGTGAAGATCGGCGTGAACCCGCTGGCGCCAGCAATGTCGGGAGAAGGATTCCACCATGAATGATGAGGAAAAGCGGATCATTACCGCTTTTGTTGAGCGCATGAGCGGCAATGCGGCGATCGAAGGCGCAGCCTCTGGTCCCTGGGGCGCAAGCTCGGCACAAAAGCCGAACCTGCCACCTATGGACCCGGAAGCGGATCGCCTAATCGCGGAGCTTTTCACCCGCTATCCGGAAGCGCGCTACCGCATCACGCAGGCGGCTTTCGCGCAGGAAGCGGCACTGATCGAAGCCAATAACCGCATGCAGCAATTGGAATGGGAAGCTGAAGCCGCGCGGCGCGAAGGCCGGGCGCAGAAAGGCGGCATGCTTGGCGGGTTGTTCGGCGGCAATCGCCCCGCGCCCATGCCGCCGCGCCCGCAGCCCTATTACCCGCCCGGCCATAACCCACAGGCGCTGCAACAGCGCCAAGGTGGGGGCTTTCTGGGCACCGCGCTTGCCACTGCGGCCGGTGTGGCAGGCGGCATCATGCTCGGCAATATGCTGATGAATGCCTTGGGCGGCGGCGGCGCAGCGCAGGCCGCATCATCCGGCGGTTTTGCGCAGGAATCCGTACCCTCATCTTCGCCCTGGGGCAGGGATGCCCAGCCTGATGCGGCAGCAGATTACAGCAATGACGCCAGCGCCGATTGGGGCGACGAGGAGATCTGACGGCCCGCCAACTTTGGCCAAAAATGGCGTGATGCCGGAAAAAGGATCACGCCAACCAGTTCCTCGATCCTTCGCTTGGCGTGGCATATAGCCCCACGCGCGTGCAATGAGGCGCCGACCGCGAAGCCTACCCAGGTCGCAGCGGTTTATCGGGCGCGGTTTTCGACAAAAATGCCTATCCTGCCTTCGCCTGAAGCTCTGTGAGCTCTGCCAAAAACCGCGCCGCCGCCAGGGCGGGTGGCCAGGGGCGCCAAGCTTCCCCACCATATCGCACAGCCAAGGGATCACGCGCCAAAACTGCCGCGCGGATGCTGAGCGTCTCACGCATTTCCGCTTCTGTCCAACCGGCAACATGCACGGCTTCTGCCGCCGCTGCCGCGATATCGGCGGCCTTATGGGCGCGTTTGTCTTCAACACCCCAAGCCGGCAATCGGTAGCGCAAAGCGACCACCGCCGAGAGGCTTGCCTGCAAGGCCGCGAAACGCTCCCCCAAAAAAGGCTTGAGTGGTGAGACGCAATCGAAATTGATCAAGCCTTCATCCGCATCATGCAGCAATTCGCGCAATTCTTCAGGCGGCGTCAGCCAATGGCGCGTGCGCTGGCGGCGGAGTTGCAAGACGAAAAGCGCGTGCTGCGCGACTGAAAGCGGCTCCGGCCAGATGGAATGCCCGCCCCAGCGAAAGGTGCGCGCCAGCCCGGTGGCAAGATCCTCATCCGTCCAATCGAAGGGTGTTGGGGAGAGCAGATCCAACCGCCGCCCTGATGGCAAACGAACCCAAGCGCGTTCGGGGGCAGCGACTTGGCGGGGCAGCATCTTCAATAGGTCGCAAAAACGCGCCGAATGCCCTCATCATCCAGCCCCTTAGTGAGCGCGAGCGCAAGCAGAATGCGCGCCTTTTGCGGTGTCAGGTTATCGGCACTGATAAAACCGGATTTGTTGGCGCGCTCAGTGCGAAAGGTGCGGCCTGATCCGGCGCGGCTGGAAAGCACCAGTTTAACGCCAGCCGCGACCGCTGCCTCCCCTGCCTTCACCATGGCCGGCGTCACATAGCCAGGCGCGAAGCCCGCGGTGACAATACCCTTGGCGCCGGCAGCTACAAAAGCATCAATCGCCGCACCATCCGCACCCGCGTAGCAATAGGCGATGTCAACGCGCGGCAAAGCCTCCAGGCCGCTTACGTCGAATTCCGTATCGGGTGCGATTTTGCGGATGGGCTTGCGATACCAGGCAATCATATCGCCATCGGCGTGACCCAGCGCGCCGAAATCCGCTGTGCGAAAGGTTTGCATCCGAAGGGTCGAGGTTTTCGTCACATCCCGCGCCGCCTGAATCTCATCATTCAGCAGCACGAGCGCACCAAGCCCCCGCGCGCCCGGATCGGCTGCGACACGAATGGCATTGATAATATTCATTGGCCCATCGCCAGAAAGTGCCGATGCCGGGCGCTGCGCGCCGACCAGCACAACGGGAATGCTGATTTTCAGCGTGAGTGAGAGGAAATAGGCCGTCTCCTCAAGGCTTGCCGTGCCATGGGTGATGACAATGCCGGCAAGCTTCGGATCTTCCGCCGCAAGCCTGTGGCAAAGGCCGAGCAATTCCTGCCATTCCGGCGAAGCCAATTGCGTGGAGGGAATGGCGCGGAACGGGACCGGCAGCACGTCCGCGGCCAGATTGGCTTCGGGAATGCGCGCAAGCAGCCCATGCACATCAAGCATCGAACCGTTGGCAAGATAATCCAGAATATCTAGCGGGCCCGTCCCCATCGAGGAAATGGTGCCGCCGGTGCCTATCACGGCAACGCGGGGCTTCATGCCGCCGCCTTTTGTGCCGCGGCGATGGGTCGTTCAATCAAATGATCCATGGTCAATACATCCCCCTGCTGCCGCATAAGCCGGCAAGCGACGCGTTTTTTCAGTCAAATCCGTAGCGTGACTTGTTTTTCCGGATCGCGCCATGGGGCGCGGTGCGCGGGAAGTGTAACACGCCTATTCCGCCTTGCGGTCCAGCACCGCCGTGGTCAGGCGCGAAACACAGGCCAGCTTGCCATTGGGCCGATGGATTTCCGTCTGCCAAACCTGGGTACGGCGCCCCAGGTGCAGCGGGCGGCAAATGGCGGTGACAATCTCCCCCTCAGGCACGGCAGAGACATGATTGGCATTTACCTCCAGCCCCACCGCATTTTGGCCCTCGGGCAGCGTCAGGGTGGTCGCGATGCTGCCGAGCGTTTCAGCCAGCACCACTGAGGCACCACCATGCAAAATCCCATAGGGCTGCACATGGCGCCGATCCACCAACATTTCGGCGCGCAGGAAATCGGGCCCGACCTCAAGAATGCAGATGCCAAAGGCGCCAGGCAGGCTATTGGCCAGCCGAGCTTCGATGGCGGCGGGCGTGGCGGGGCGCTTCCAGATGCTCATGGCGGGACCTTCAATTGCGTATCAGGGGCTGGGCTTCTCGCAGCCTGGCCCCCGGAAGGGAAGGCCTTCTCGGCCAGGCGCTTCGTCCAGCGGCGCTGCAACCTTTGAGTTTTTCATGTTTTGCCATAAGATTGCCACTGACCATTTGGGCCTTTCGCGCGCCTTCGGCGTAGGAATGCCCGCGAAGCCAAGGGCCGGCGCTTGCGCATTCTGCTCGATATTTCGCGATTGATTTCCAGCACAAGGCGTCCCGCGCCCACCGGCATTGATCGCGTGGAGCATGCCTATGCCCAGCATTTCCTTGCCCATAACCCGGCCCGGCTGACCTTTCTGATGAGTGGACCTTTTCTTTCCATGGCAGCCTTGCCGAAGGATCTGGTGGCAGCACTGCTGCCTTGAGCGACCCTGCCTGGCTTGTCCGGCGTCAGCGCCTATGGGACCAAATTGGCGATTTGAGTAACGGAGGATTTCTGTCTCATCGTAACCCCAAGGAGAGTGAAGATGAGCCAGAAGTTCGCTGGCCGGCCCACGCGGGTACCAGCCGAAAAGCTGGTCCGCGATATTCGCCGCGCCACGCGCAAGCACCATTCCGCCGAGGAC
>VGDM01000066.1 GCA_016869715.1 Alphaproteobacteria bacterium | reverse complement strand
GACGGTGGATAGCCTGGCGCAGGCGGAAGCGCGTTCGCGCCCTGATCGCATGAATAAGGGCATTGAAGCGGCGCATGCGCTGGTCGCGCAAATCGCCCTGGCGCGAGGTTGGGGGCTGGCATGAAAGCCGAAAGGCGCGCGCCTGCGCGCCCACGTACCGGCGCCCGCGTTGCCGCGGTGCAGGCGCTGTTCCAGAGCGAGCATACCGGTGAGAGTGTTGAGACGGTGGCAGATCAATTCATCCGCCACCGTATTGGCGCGCCGGCTGGCCCGATTGAATTCGAAGAAGGCGGCGTGCCGGAAGCGCATATTCCGCTGTTCCAGGCGATCCTGAAGCAGGTGGCGGAGCATGCCGAAGTGGCTGATGCTGCGATCAGGGATTGTCTGCAAAAAGGCTGGACCTTGGACCGGCTTGACCCCGTATTGCGTGCCTTGTTGCGCGCTGCCACCGGCGAGCTGATGCAGGCGCATGAACCGCCGGCGCGTGTGGTGATCAACGAATATCTGGATATCGCCGCGGGTTTTCTGGATGAGGAAGCAACCCGCTTCGCCAATGGCATGTTGGATACGCTGGCGCATCGGCTGCGCCCGGCGGATTTCACTCCGGGCGCCTGAAGCGCGCCATGGGCCTGCCCCGCGAATTCGCCTTGATCGCGCGGCATTTCCGCCCGCTGGCAGGTGATGGCGCGCTGGATTTGAGTGACGATGCCGCGCTGCTGACGCCACCCGAGGGTCAGCAATTGGTGCTGGCGGCGGATGCGTTGGTCGAAGGCGTGCATTTCCTGCCCGATGATCCCCCTGGCATGATTGCGCGCAAATTGCTGCGGGTGAATCTGTCCGATCTTGCCGCGATGGGGGCGGCACCACTCGGCTATCTGATGACCACGGCGTTTACGCGGGGCACGCCAGATTCCTGGATTGCGGATTTCGTTGCGGGCCTCGCGAAAGATCAGCAGCGGTTTGGCCTGGCGGTCTTGGGCGGCGATACGGTGGCAACGCCTGGCCCTGCCTGTTTTTCGCTGACCATTATCGGGGTTGTGCCGCCGGGGCAGGCGTTGCATCGGCGCGGTGCGCGCATTGGTGATGAGATTTGGGTATCCGGCAGTATTGGTGATGCGGCGCTGGGCTTGCGCGTGCTGCAAGGAAAACTCGCCAGTGATGCGGAAGGGCATTTGGCGCAGCGCTACCGCTTGCCGGAACCGCGTTTGGCGCTTGGTCAGGCATTGCGCGGCGTGGCGCGTGCAGCGATGGATATCTCGGATGGGTTGGTGCAGGATTTGGGGCATCTCTGCCGCGCGGCGGGGTGCGGGGCAGAAGTCACCGCTGCTGCGCTGCCGCTTTCTGCCGCTGCCAGCGCCGCCTTGGCGCGTGATGCCGCGCTGCTGCCGCTACTGCTGACGGGCGGCGATGATTACGAATTGCTCTTTGCCGCCGCGCCGGAAGATGCGGCGGCGGTGCAGGCCGCAAGTGTGAACGCCGGCGTGGCCGTGACGCGACTTGGGCGTTTTGTTACAGGCGATGCTGTTGTGGTGCATGATGGCTCAGGTGCCACCACCACGCTGCCACAAGGTGGCTGGAGCCATTTCTGACTTGCACTACTTGTCCCGCTGCCCTGGCGCGTAACCGCCGCCATCGGTTGGGCGGAGCGCTTCGAACATTTCCGTCACCGCGGCGTAATCGCGATAGCCGCAGCGCGCCAAGGGCTGCGCCTTGGCCGTATCAAACCGGCCATTGGTGATATAGGCTTCATCTATGTGCACGCCGACCACCTGGCCGATGATGATCCAACCCTTCAGCGGCGCGCCATTCACATCCTGCAATTGCATGGAATGCGTCACCTTGCATTCCAAGGCGGCCGGCGCGGCGGCGACGCGCGGCGCCTTCACAATGCGGCAGGGCGCGGTCGCAAGCCCGGCGGCTTCAAATTCACTGACACCTTCCGGTAGCGTGTCGGATGAGATGTTCATCGCATCAAACAAGGCCCGCGTGCAGAGGTTGAAGACGAATTCCCCGGTTGCAATCGCATTTGCCGCGCTGTGCTTCATGCTTTCGCTGGTGAAGGCCAGCATGGGCGGGCTGGAATGCACGGCGTTGAAAAAACTATAGGGCGCCAGGTTGGGCCGGCCCTGTTTGTCGAGGCTCGAAATCCAGCCGATTGGGCGCGGCGCGATAATGGCCTTGAAGGGGTCATGCGGCAGGCCGTGGCCCAGATGCGGTTCGTAGAACATGCGAAAGCCTTTCTTGCGGTCGCACCTGCTGTAACCCTGACGGCGGATTGAGGAAAGCGGCGCGCTTTCGGCCTATCCCTGCCCCTGGCATGCGTGCAAATAGGCCGCATGAATCCAAAGCTGATCCTGGGGCTCGCCTTTGGCATGGCCTCTGCCCTGATTTGGGGCGGCCATGCGGTGGTGGCGCGCCCCGTTTTGGCGGATGGCAGCTTCGGCAGTTTTGACCTGGCGGCATTTCGCTACGGGGTTGGCATGATGGCGCTGATGCCCTTCGCCTGGGCGGCGCGCGCGACGCTGCTGCGGCTGGGGCTCAGGCGCATTCTATTGCTGGCGTTGTTTGGTGGCGCGCCCAATCTGCTGTTGTTCCTGGTGGCGCTGGTCTATGCGCCGGCATCGCATGGCGGGACGATTGCGCCCATGACCTCGCCCATTGTCGGCGTCTTGCTTGCCATACCGCTGCTCAAGGAATGGCCGACGCGCGGGCGGGCGCTCGCGCTCAGTATCATGGTGATGGGCGTGCTGATGATCGGCTGGGATGGCGTGATGGGGGATTACCCCGGCGCCTGGCGCGGCGATTTGCTGCTGATGGCATCCGGCGCCACCTGGGCGGTGTTTACGCTGCTGCTGCGCCGCTGGCAGGTGCCGGCGATCCCCGCCACCGCCGCCATCACCATCGTCTCGGGCTTGGCGATCCTGCCCTTCTGGCTACCGCTGCGCGCGGCCGAGGTCTTTGCCATGCCGGCGGGCTTGGTGCTGTTTCACATGATCGCTCAGGGCCTGGTGCTGGGCTGTGTGGCGATGTTCTTCTTCGCCCGCGCGGTGGAACTGCTGGGCGCGACGCGGGCGGCAACGCTTTCCGTCATGGTGCCGGTGGTGGCGCTGCTGCTGGCAGGGCTTTGGTTGCGCGAACCGCTTTCCCTGCTGCAAATTCTGGGGGCAGGCTTGGCCGTTGCCGGGATGCTCACTGCGGTGCTGTTCACCGGAAGGAAAAGCGCATGAATACACCAATGCCCCCCAGTCTTTGGGCTGCCACCGCGCCCGCGCCACCGGCGACGGAACCGCTGATGGGCGAAGCGCGTACGGGCGTTGCCGTGGTGGGCGCTGGCTTCACCGGGCTATCGGCGGCGCTGCATTTGGCCGAAGCGGGCGTGCCCGTCACCGTTTTGGAAGGTGCCGAAATCGGCTGGGGCGCTTCCGGGCGCAATAATGGCCAGGTGATCCCGAACCTCTCACGCCTTGATCCCGATGCGATTGTTGCCAGTGTCGCACGCGAAAATGGCGGGCGCGACAAGGGCGAGGAATTGGTCGGGCTGATCCGCGACAGTGCCTCCTTGGTGTTTGACCTGATCCGCAAGCACGATATCGCGGCAGAGGCAGAGCAGAATGGCTGGATTCAGCCGGCGCATCGGCCTTCGCGCATGAAGCTTGCCGCATCGCGCGTCGAGCAATGGGGCCGCCGAGGTGCGCCCGTGCGCATGGTGGATCGCGCCGAAATGGCATCCCTGTCTGGCACGGATTACTGGCATGGCGGGTGGGAGAATAAGACCGGCGGGCGGATCAATCCGCTTGGCTATGCGCGCGGCCTGGCAGCGGCGGCGATACGTGCGGGGGCGGTGGTGCATACCGGCAGCCCGGTGCGCGCCATCCGCCAAGTGCCCGGCGGCTGGGCGGTGGAAACGCCGCGCGGGGTTTTACATGCGGAACGCGTGATCATCGCCACCCATGGCTATACCGGCGATTTCTGGCCGGGGCTGAAGCAAAGCATTGTGCCTGTGCGGTCCTATCAGATGGGTACCTCGGTGCTGTCCGATAATGTGCGCAAATCCATCCTGCCGCAGGGGCATGCGCTATCGGATACACAAGGCGATCTTTACTTCTATCGCTTCGATGCGAATGGAAGGCTGGTGACGGGGGGCGGTTTGATTGTGCCTTTCGGCTGGGAGGGGCGCATTCGCGCGCGCATCACGGAACGGGTGAAGCGCGTGTTCCCGCAAATTGGCGATGTGCAATTCGATTACATCTGGTGGGGCTATGTCGCCGCCACCGATGACAAGATGCCGCATGTCTATGAATTGGCCCCCGGCGTGCTGACCTGGACCGGCTGCAATGGCCGCGGCGTGGCTTTGGCAACGGCGCTTGGGCGCGAATTGGCCAAGGCGAGCAATGGCACGGCCTTGGCCGATATTGCCGCGCCAGTCGAGAAAAAGCTCCGCCGCATTGCGGGCCATGAATTCCGCGCCTTCGGCATTGCATGGACCATGGCGCAGAATCGCTGGCGCGATGGGCGGGATTGAGCGTTTGGCGGTTTTCCGCCGCTGCTGGTAAAAGACTGCTCGAAGAACGCGGCCCTAACGCCGCGATTAGGTTGATGGTTGGAGAATGCCAATGACACCGCCGCTTGATGCCGCCGCCCCGGCGCGCCCGGAAAACTTCCGCTATTCGCCCATGTTCCCGCTGGGTGCCGATACCACGCCCTGGCGCAAGCTGCCGATTGATGGCGTTTCCACCATGCAGGTGGATGGCAAGACCGTGCTGAAGGTGAAGCCCGCCGCGCTGGAAGCCCTCGCCTTCCAGGCGTGTAAGGATGTGTCCCATCTGCTGCGCCCGGCGCATCTCGCGCAGCTTGCGAAAATTTTGCAGGACCCGGAAGCGAGTGCGAATGATCGCTTTGTCGCGCTCGATCTGCTGAAAAACGCCAATATCGCCGCCGGCTGTGTGCTGCCAATGTGCCAGGATACCGGCACCGCGATTGTCTTCGGCAAGAAGGGCCAGCGCGTCTGGGTGGAAGGCGATGAGGAAGAAGCGCTGTCCTACGGCGTCCATCGCACCTATACGGAGACCAATCTGCGCTATTCGCAAATGGCGCCGATCACGATGTATGAGGAAAAGAACACCGGCAATAACCTGCCCGTTGAGTTTTCCATCATGGCGCAGCCCGGCGACTACCACGCCGATGAGCTGCATTTGATGTTCGTGCTGAAGGGTGGCGGTTCTGCCAACAAGACCTTTCTGTTTCAGCAAACGCGCGCTGTGCTGAACAAGCCGAAGCTGCTCGCGTTTTTGGAAGAAAAGATCAAGACACTCGGCACCAGCGCCTGCCCGCCCTATCACCTGGCGATTGTTATTGGTGGCACCAGCGCGGAAGCGACGCTGAAGACCGTGAAGCTCGCCAGCACGAAATGGCTGGATGCGCTGCCGACATCGGGTGATCTTTCCGGCCATGCCTTCCGCGATACGGAGCTGGAAGGGGAGGTGCATAAGCTCACGCAAAATCTTGGCATTGGCGCGCAATTTGGCGGCAAGTATTTCTGCCATGATGTGCGCGTGGTGCGGCTGGCGCGACATGGCGCGAGCCTGCCGATTGGCATTGGCGTTTCCTGTTCGGCTGATCGGCAGATCAGGGCGAAGATCACGCCCGAAGGTGTTTTCGTGGAAGATCTGGAACATGATCCGGCGAAGTATCTGCCGGAGGCGACTGCCGATATTCTGAATGGGGAAGTGGTGAAAATCGATCTTTCCCGCTCCATGAGCGATATTCGCGCGACGCTTTCAAAATATCCTGTGAAAACGCGGGTCAGCCTGACCGGCACCATGGTGGTTGCGCGTGACATTGCACATGCGAAATTGCAGGAACGGCTCGATGCCGGGCAGGGTCTGCCGCAATATATGAAGGATCATCCGGTTTATTATGCGGGGCCTGCCAAGACGCCGACCGGCATGGCAACCGGTTCCTTCGGTCCCACCACGGCGGGGCGGATGGATTCCTACGTGGAAGCCTTCCAGCGCGCCGGCGGTTCCATGGTGATGCTCGCCAAGGGCAATCGTTCCAAGGCCGTGTTGAATGCCTGCAAGACTTATGGCGGTTTCTATCTGGGGTCAGTGGGCGGCCCTGCGGCACGTCTGGCGCAGGACTGCATCAAAAAGGTTGAGGTGCTGGAATACCCGGAACTCGGCATGGAGGCTGTCTGGCGGATTGAGGTTGAGGATTTCCCCGCCTTCATCGTCATGGATGACAAGGGCAACGATTTCTATGAGGGGCTGGAGTGAACGCGACGGGTGATCGCCGTCTGCCGGCGCGCTTCATGCTGCCGGTGACGGGCTTCATCCTATCGGGGATCATGACCATCGTGATTTCCGGCATCTCCACGCTGCTGGCTTTGGGGCCGGGGGCCGAGTTTCTGGCGCGTTGGCCGGTGGCCTGTATAACATCTTGGGTCATCGCCTTCCCGACCGTGCTGGTGGTGCTGCCCATCGTGCGGCGGCTTGTCGCGCGTATCGTCGCCGCGCCGTGAAAGGATAAAACCGATGCTGGAATTGAGACCCAATTGCGAATGCTGCGGGCGCGATCTGCCGCCCGAAAGCCGCGATGCGCTGATCTGTTCCTTTGAATGCACCTGGTGTGTGGATTGTGCGCGCACAAATCTGCCAGGCGGGCTTTGCCCGAATTGCGGCGGGGAATTGCTGCGCCGCCCGATCCGCCCGGCGAATAAGCTCGCGAAATTTCCAGCCTCCACCGAACGCGAATTCCGCCCGGAAAAATGCGGCGGGCCGATCACCGCATGACAGGGACAGCAAGCCATGAATGAACGCCGTTTGATTTCCTCCGGTTCCAAATTCGAAGCGGAGATTGGCTATTCCCGCGCGGTGGTGGATGGCGATTACGTATGGGTATCCGGCACCACCGGCTATGATTACGCCAGCATGACCATCGCGCCCGATGTGGTGACGCAGGCCGAACAATGCTTCGCCAATATCAGCCGCGCCTTGGCCGAAGCCGGCTGCACGCTGGATGATGTTGTCCGCGTGCTGACCATTGTGCCACGGCGCGAAGATTGGGAGCCCTGCTGGCCCGTCTTTCGCAAGCATTTCGGCAAGGCGCGCCCGGCTTCCACGCTGATCCATGCCGGGCTGCAAACCGATATCATGCGCATTGAAATCGAAGTCACTGCGCGTTTGCCGAAGAAAGGCTGAACATCATGCGTTTCGCCGTGGATCGCCTGGATCACTTGGTCATTACCTGCCGCGATGTGGAAATCTCTGCTTCCTGGTATCAGCGCGTTTTGGGGATGGAGCGGGAGGAATTCGGCCCGCATCGCCGCACCTCACTCCGCTTCGGGGGGCAGAAGATCAATCTGCGCCCGGTGAACGCGACGCAGGAAGAATGGTTCACCGGTGCCGCGGGTGGTATGCCGGGGACAGATGATCTTTGCTTTGTGGTGACGATGAAATCCGATGCGGTGGCGGAATATCTGCGCGCCTGTGGTGTGGCGGTGGAAGTGGGGCCGGTTGCGAAGGCGGGCGCGCTTGGGCCGATCATGTCGGTTTACTGTCGCGATCCCGATGGGAACTTGATCGAGATCGCGAGCTATTCGGGCTGAGGTGCCACCCGCCGCGCTGCTTATCCGCGCGGCAGCAATTGTTCAGCGAGTGTTGCCCAATAGGACGCACCGACGGGCAGAATATTGTCGTTGAAGTCGTATAGCGGGTGATGCACCTGCGCCTCATTCGGGCCGCGCCCGCCGCCCAGCATCAGATAGGCGCCGGGCTTGGCATTCAGCATGAAGGCGAAATCCTCACCGCCCATGGTGGGCTTTTGCATGGGCAGCACGCGCGCTTCGCCCTGCACGGCCCGCGCGGCCTTGGCGGCCAGGTGCACGCTTTCCACTTCATTGATCGTCGCGGGATAGGCGCGGGCGAATTCCGCGGTGGCAGTGGCGCCCATGGCGGCGGCAATGCCTGTCACGGTTTCCTTGAAACGGCGTTCGAGCAGATCACCAATTTCTGGTGCAAACCAGCGCGCGGTGCCGAGCATCCGCACGGTCTCCGGGATCACGTTGAAGGTATGCCCGCCGGTGATGTGGCCGATGGTGATCACGCCCGCTTCAACAGGTTCCACATTGCGCGCAACGATGGATTGCAGCGCCTGCACAATGGCGGCGGCCACCACAATCGGGTCCGTGCCATTATGCGGCATGGCGCCATGGGCACCTTTTCCAGTAATATTCACTTCAAGATTGGCGACCGCCGCCATCACCGGGCCTTCGCGCCAAAGGAACGTGCCTTCCGGCGCGCCCGGCCAGTTGTGCATGCCGAAGACACGTTCCATCGGAAAGCGTGTGAACAGCCCTTCCTTCACCATCAATTCGCCGCCCGCCAGGTTTTCTTCCGCCGGCTGGAAAATCACATAGACGGTGCCATCGAAATTGCGGGTTTCGGCAAGATATTTCGCCGCCCCCAGCAGCATGG
>VGDM01000065.1 GCA_016869715.1 Alphaproteobacteria bacterium | reverse complement strand
CCAGGCGGCCCCATCAGGGCCGCGGCATGAATGGGCGCACGCCCATCCGCGCATTCACCAAGGACATGCAAAAAATCAGCAACACGGAGGTGACCAGCCAGACAAAAACTGCCAAACTCAAACCCGCCTAAGGCCCGCTTCAAGTGCGTTCACTGTCAGGGGAATATCGTAGGTGTACAGCCTTCCCAACACAAAACGAAACACGCGGCGATAGCGGCTAAAGAGTAGCGGGGAGAGTTGATTGACGCTCCGCGTCGATCAACCTCAGCCCCGGCGTCAATCAGGCATTGCATAATTCGGAAATAGCGACAATCATCCCAAAATCCAGATGCACTTTCTCATCCTGATTGTCGTGCTCATCGCATCCGGATCGTTGCGGCATAAATACACTTATACTAAACGTCCAGATTTCCCAAACCGGCTCTACATGGCGCGGATTGATGCGTCTTCACGATATCGCCCGTGGAATAAATATCGGCTCAAAACGACGATGTGGGTAATTGAAACACGCGCCGGATGGGTACCTTACCGGCTTCAAGAAATTCCTTTAACTAGGCGTAGTACCGGCTCTCAGCGATGGCTTCGCGGCGGCATAGGGCGGCGATGCTTTCCTCGCCGCGAAGCCCTTCCAGGACGATGCGGATCTTATCCTCGGCAGAATGGTGCTTGCGCGTGGCGCGGCGAATATCGCGGACCAGCTTTTCGGCTGGCACCCGCGCGGGTGCGGCGGAGGATTTCTGGCTCATCTTCACTCTCCTTGGGGTTACGATGAGCCAGAAATCCTCCCTTACTGAAATCGCCAGTTTGGTCCTAGAGGCGCCGACGGGGGACAGTCCACCGCCTCAGTGACGCTTGGCAGGGGCTAGGAAAGTCCAGCTCTTTCCGTTATAGACTGCCGAAAGGCGCCGACGTAGCACAGCGGTAGTGCAACCGATTCGTAATCGGTAGGTCGCGAGTTCGATTCTCGCCGTCGGCACCATTTTTAAGTAGAATCGAGCTTTTAGCATAATCCTTAAGATTGATACTTTTTACCGGTGCCTTAGCTGACAAGCCCCACGGCCGCCCACGTCATGCCCTCGTCCACATCAGTATAGGCCTGCGTGACGCGTGTGTCGCGATGCCCGGCTGTCCCCCGTCAGCACCCACGAAACCAAACTGGCGATTTGAGTGACGGAGGATTTCTGGCTCATCGTAACCCCAAGGAGAGTGAAGATGAGCCAGAAATCCTCCACCGCACCCGCGCGGGTGCCAGCCGAAAAGCTGGTCCGCGATATTCGCCGCGCCACGCGCAAGCACCATTCTGCCGAGGATAAGATCCGCATGATCCTGGAAGGGCTTCGCGACAAGTCTAGCCAGCTTCACCGCATTGGTCGAAGATCTGCTCTGCCCGACACTCATGCCCGGAGACATCGTCGTTATGGACATCTCTCCAGCCACCAGAAACCTGCCGTTCGCGCCGCGATCAGGGCCAGAGGTGCCAGGCTCCTGTTCCTGCCGCCGTACAGCCCAGACCTCAATCCGATCGAGCAGGTCTTTGCCAAGCGTAAACATCGCCTGTGAAGGGCGGCGGAACGATCTGTCGAAACAACATGGCGCCGCATCAGTGCCTTGCTCAATGCATTTCCACAACACGAATACGCCAACCACTTCAGAAAATTGGGATACGATACAGCGTACTATCGTCAGACTCTAGAAGCTTATGCTTGGAAACTTTCGAGTGTTATCGACATCCGTGAATTGCAGCGCCGCCAACCGCGCATAAAGCCCGCCTTCAGCGAGCAAAGCCTCATGCGTGCCAGTCGCAACAATGCGGCCCTGATCCATCACCACAATCCGGTCCGCACGCCGCACCGTGGCTAACCGATGCGCAACCGTAATACTTGTGCGCCCTTTACATAGCCTGGCGAGTGCCTGCTGCACGGCGAATTCGCTTTCCGCATCAAGCGCACTGGTCGCCTCATCCAATAGCAATACCGTGGGGTCGCGCAGAATGGCGCGCGCAATCGCGATACGCTGGCGCTGCCCGCCGGAGAGTGTCATTCCACGCGTGCCGAGCTCCGTCGCATAGCCTTGCGGCAGCGCGGCGATGAACTCGGCTGCCGCTGCGGCCTCGGCGGCTGCCACCACTTCCGCATCAGTGGCGTCTGGCCAGCCGAGACGGATATTCTCGGCAATGCTCGCGCTGAAAATCATCGGCTCCTGAGGCACCAGGCCCAGACGAGACCGCAGCGCGCGCGGGTCAAGGCAAGTGATCTCTGCCCCATCCAGCAGAATGCGCCCCGCGCTTGGGTCATAAAAGCGCAGCAGCAGGGACAGCACGGATGTCTTGCCGGCGCCCGAGGGGCCAACCAGCGCAATCGCCTCACCTGGTTCAACGGTCATGCTGAAATCCGTCAGTGCTGCGCTATCGGGCCGCGAAGGGTAGCGCAGCGTGACAGCTTCAAACACCACGCGGCCTTGCGCGGGCGGCAGCGGCACGGGGTTGGCCGGGGCGGCGATGGAAGGCGGAATCGCCAGCACCTCGCCAAGCCTGTCAGCCGCTGCCGCCGTGCGCTGAATCTCGCCCCATAATTCACTGACCGTCGCACCGGAGGAGGCCATGAGAACGGCATAGAAAACAAAGGCGGTCAGCTCCCCGCCTGAAATCCGCCCCTCGATCACATCGCGCCCGCCCACCCAAAGGCTGAAGGTGATGGCACCGAAGCCCAGCAGAATCACCGCCAGGATCAAAAGACTGCGGGAGAAAACGCGCCGCAATGCCGCGCGCACTGCCTCTTCCGACCCAGTAGCAAAGCGTGCGCGCGCGCGATGTTCCTGCGTGAAGGATTGAATGGTGCGAATACCGCCCAGGGTTTCTTCCGCCTGCGCGGCCAGCGCGCCGATTCTCTCCTGCGCCGCCTTGGAAAGTCGCCTTTCGCGCCGGCCAAAAAATATTAGCGGCAGCACCACCAGGGGTAAGATCAGCGCAATCAGCCCCGCAAGCTTCGCGCTTGTCAGCACCAGCATCATGAAGGCGCCAATACCGGTGATGGCCTGGCGCACGCCCATGGAAATGGCGGAACCAATCAGCGATTGCAGCAGCCCGACATCAGCTGTCAGCCGCGACATGACGTCGCCGATGCGTGCGGTTTCAAAGTAACTCGGTGAAAGCCCGGTGACGTGATCGAAGAAGCGCTGACGCAAATCTGCCGCCACGCGTTCGCCCAACCAGGACACCAGATAGAAGCGGGTGGTGGTGCTGATGGCCAAGGCGCTTACCAAAACGCCCATCACCAGCGCGGCGCGATCCAAGGCGCCTGGCCCGCCGGCAAAGCCATCATCAATCAGATGCTTGAGACCCTGGCCGAGTGCGAGTGTCAGCCCCGCCGCCAGCAACAACGCCGCAATCGCAGCAAGCACGCGCGGCCAATAGGGGCGCAGCAATGGCAGTAGCAGGCCAAGGGCCGCAAGGCTCGCGCGTGGTGCGGGCGTCACGTCGCAGATCGCCTTCGCGCATTTTGGCTGTTAATTGGTCGCATTTTCCGAGTCGCCAAGCCAAGCCGCTTGGCTTGAAAATGCTTCAAACGTGCTGTCCGCCATTGATGTGAATTTCCGCACCGTTCACATAGGAAGACGCTTCGGTGCAGAGGAAATAGATCGCCTGCGCCACTTCCTCTGGCCGACCGAGCCGGCGCATCGGGATTTGTTCCTGCACAATCTTCTCCGTGCCCGGGGACAGGATGGAGGTATCAATCTCGCCCGGTGAGATCGCATTCACCCGCACACCACGCGGGGCGAAATCCGCCGCCATTTCGCGCGTGAGGGCGGCCAGCGCAGCCTTGGAAGAGGAATAGGCCGCGCCCGCGAAAGGATGCACCCGCCCGCCGGCAATGGAGGTCACATTCACCACCGAACCATTGGCGCGCGCCAATTCATCCACCAACCCGCGGGCAAGCAGAATGGGCGCGAAGAAATTCACCTGAAAAACGCGGAGCCACCCATCCGCTGGCATGGCGAGTGTGCCAAGCCGCGCGCCGCCTTCGCCCTTCGGCGAAATGGCTGCGTTATTCACCAGCGCATGCAGCATGCCGCCATCGGGGGCCAGGCGCGCTCTGATTTCCGGGATCATCGCCTCGGTCGCCACGGGGTCGCCCAGATCAAGCTGAATGTGATCCTCGGGCCCCATTTCCCAGGGGCATTGTTCCGGGAAGGGCTGGCGGGAGACTGTAATCACGCGCCAGCCGGCCGCCGAAAAACGCTTCACCGTGGCATGCCCGATCCCGCGGGAGGCGCCGGTCAGCAGCAGCACGCGGCGCGGTCCATTGGGCTTGCTTCGTCTTTCGCTCATGGCACTGCACCTCCGGACGCTTATTCAGGGTTTATAGGCGCCCCGACGCCTTTCGGGAACTGGCCCAAAATGCAAAAAGCCCGGCTACCAAAGGGCAACCGGGCCGCATGCAGGGGAAAGGAGAAATTCAGGCCGCGTGCCGGTCGGGCTTGGCAAGCGCGCGGCAGGCGGCGGCGGCCCAAGCGGGTGCAGCGCGGAGCAGCCGATCCAGGGCCGCTTCAGGCAGGGTTTCGGCATATTCCAGCGCCGTAACCGCGCCAGAATCCCAATGTCGGACGATTTCAGCCACGGCGCGAGAAGCGTCAGAAGAAGGCAGATGCAGGCCAGCGGCGCAGCGCGCTGCGGTCAGGGTCCGCGCCGCGACTTCAAGGCGGGCGTGTTCGACCGGGCAGAGATCGGTCAGTTCCGCAATAATACGCTCAAGCTCTTGGGCGGCGCCATTATTGAAATTGGACATGATAATCCCCTTCGAAAAACGGTTGGCGTAGCCCCCTGCAGCGCTTACGTCCGTTATTTGGTAAGCAAAGGCGGCGATATCAAGGCTTGCGCTGCCTCAAATGGTCAAAATTTCGCCGGCTATTCCGGCTCGATCCCCGCCGCCTTGATCTGCCGCGCCCAGGCTTCGATCTGGCTGCGGATAAAGGCGCCAAATTCCTCAGGCGTGGAGGTCACGCGCTCAATCCCGAAGCTCGCGAGCCGATCAGCGGTTTCCGGCCGTTCCCAAACCTTGCGCAGCGCCGCATTCCAGGCACTCATAATCTCCGCTGGCATACGCGCCGGCCCAACCGCCCCCATCCAGGACAGCAATTCAAAGCCGGGCAGGCCGGCTTCCGCGAGCGTCGGTTCATTCGGCACGAGCGGCGTGCGCGTCGCCGATGTGATGCCAAGTGAGCGCAGCTTGCCTTCCTGCAAAAACCCGCGTGATGCTGCGACATCCACGATAATGCCGGTGACGCGCCCGGAAATCACATCCGTCATGGCCGACGGGGTGGAGCGATAGGGCACATGTTCCATCTGGATATTGCCGAGCGAGGTCAGCATCGCGCCGCCCACAACACCCGTGGTATTGCCCGAAGCATAAGTGAGCTTGCCGGGCTGAGACCGCGCCAGGACCAGGAATTCTTGCAGATTGTGCGCCGGCACCTGGTCATTTATCGCAAGCACAAAGATGTAGGTGCCCATACGTCCGATCGGGGTGAAATCATTGATGGCGTCATAGGTTGGGCGCTTCATCAGTGCCGGAGTCGCGCCATGTGGGCTATTCGTCGTGATCATCACCGTATGGCCATCCGGCGCGGCGCGGACGGTGGCGACCGCGGCAATGGCGCCATTGGCACCCGGGCGATTATCCACCACGACCTGCGAGCCCCATTCTTGCTCCAGCAAGCTGGCTAGCAGGCGCGAGACTGAATCCGTCCCCGACCCGGCAGCGAAGGGCACAATCAGCGTCACCGGGCGGGATGGCTTCCAAGCCGCCTGAGCGCGGGCCGTGAAGGGCAGGGCCGCGGCGCCACCAATCAGGGTGCGGCGAGCAACAGGCATGTTGCCGAATTCCGACATGGCGTTCCCCTCTCCTTCTCGCTTCATATTCGGTCAGCAAGGCGATTGTCCATCTGATAAATGCCCAATGGCTTGACAATAAAGCCGTGAGCCACCTAGCCTTTCATTGTTTATTGTTATATAATAAGAAATTGGTCGGCAATCTCAATCCATGGCTGCGGCGTGTATGGGCTCAATCTGGCGCTTTCCTGGGCATCCGATCCCGGCGTGGCGCTTGCCACAACGCATGAAGTCAATAGTAACGCCATCCTGATTGATCCCCTACGACGGCGTGTCCTGATGCCTTTTTGCGGCCGTTCGGTTGATTTTCGTGAACGCCTGTTACGTGAAACATCAAATTCTATCAGATTATCCTCGACATTACTGTGTTCGCTGGGCAATGACCTGAAATCGCAGCCTGGACCACATGGCGGCCTCCTCGAAGGTAATCCCAGCCTTGGCGTGGTATTCTTTGAGGCCGAGAATCTGGGCCGCGACGCGCGCGCAGTGACCGCATACCATATTTGCATTTTGGCAGGTTCAAGCTGGAACGCGGAAGTTTTGCGTGCGCATGGCATCCCGCAGGTTGAAACCGTATTTCAGGGCATCGACGCCACGCTGTTCCACCCTGCCCCGAAGCGCGCGCTTTTTTCGGATCGGTTTTTGGTTTTCGGCGGCGGCAAGCTTGAGCCGCGGAAGGGTCAGGATAATGTCCTGGCCGCATGGCGGGTTTTTGCCGCACGCCACCCGGATGCCATGCTGGTTGCCGCCTGGGATAATCTCTGGCCGCAAATCGCGCGTGGCATCAATGACTCAGCACGCACCGCGCCACTGCCCTTCACGTCAGAGGGCGAGCCCGGCATGAATGGATGGGCCACAGCCAATGAAATTAAGCCAGAGTAATTCCTCAATCTCGGCCTGGTAGCCAATGCGTCCATGCCTACCATCCTGCGGGAAATGGACGCGGCACTATTTCCCAATCGCTGCGAAGGCGGCACCAACCTGGTCGCGATGGAAGCCATGGCCCGCGGTGTCCCCACGATCCTTGGCGCCAATACCGGCCATCTTGATCTGCTCAAGGATGACGCGGCGCTGGCTCTGACCGATCAGCGCCCAATCCCGTCCAGGCCCGGCTGGCGTGAGAGCAATGTTAAGGAAATGGTTGCTGCGCTTGAGACGCTCTACACAGATTGCACCCGCGCGGCGGCGATTGGCGCAGCGGGGGCCAACCTATTGGCGAGCATGACCTGGACCAAGACCGCGGCCGAGATGAAACGTATCATCACTACAATGTAATTCACGCCGCTTCAATCGCCACACCTATGCGGAACAACCCCCCCGCTGCAGCATCTTCTTCTTCAACAACGCTCGGCACACCAAAAGCCGCGAGTGCCGCGCTGTAGCGGAGCGTCAGCGCTGCCGAACCGATGATATGCACGGGCGGTGCGACACCGGCCTCCAACGCGACTGCGACCTCATGCCCGATCAGCAGGCCAGAGAGGTAGGAAGCCGCTTCCATCTGCGGCATGGCATCAAATAACGAAAGGCTGCGCAGGCCGAAAAGCTGATGCAGCAAGCCGCCGCCCTGCCGCGCGCGATCCACGCCGCGCTTAAAGGCGCCCGGATGATGCGCCGCGCCGCGATGCAGGCTGCGCGCCAAAATCGTATGGGTGGCAAGTGCCGCGAAAACCTCGCCCGTCATTTGCGTCGAAAAACCGAGGATTTGCCCGGCACGCACCCGCACCCATTTGGAATGGCTGCCGGGCAGGCAAAGCGTGACCTCCTGCTTGGGCAGACGGTCCAGCACGCCAAGGATTTGCGTTTCCTCCCCGCGCATCACTTCCGGCACGCCATCGGCATCCTGCGCCTTCAGCCCCGGCACCAGCCACACCCGTGTCGCGGGAAAGGGCACGGGGAGCGTCGCGCGGGCAATATCGGTCACTGTTGCGGGGCAGGGCAGATAGGGCGCTTCCGCCCACCCCTGCTTGCTGCCCGCCATGCCGGAAATCACCACCAGCTTTTCGCCGGCTTCCAGCCAATCCCCGGCGATGGTGCGGAGCTCATCGGCAAAGCCGCCCGGCTTCATGGACAGGATGCCCGATTTGCTTTCGCGCTTGTCCAGCACAGCCCCGGTGGGGTCCAGCCGATAAGCGCGCAGAGATGTGGTGCCCCAATCCAGCCCGATCATGCCGGCTGCCCCCTGTCCATGGCGCAGTCATGCCAAGAAAAGATGAACGACTTGTCAGGGCGCCCCGCAAGCCAGCGCTGGCTTCAGCGCGCCGGGAGCAGCCCGATGATCATCCGCGCTTGCTTCATGATGGGTTCCGCCACCGCATTGGCGCGCTCGGCGCCCAGATGCAGTGCGGCATCCAGCGCGCCAGTGTCCGTCAACAGGCGGCGCATCTCGGCGGCGATGGGGGAAAGATGCGCAACCAGCACATCCGTCAGCGTGCCCTTGAAGGCACCAAAGCCCTGGCCTGCATGCTCCCGCAGCACGTTTTCCGGCAGCGTGCCGGTGATCGCCGCCATGATGCCCACCAAATTGCGCGCTTCCGGCCTGCCTTCCAGCCCCGCCATATGTTCCGGGATGGGTTCCGCATCCGTCTTGGCGCGGCGGATTTTCAACGCAATGGTATCCGCATCATCCGTCAGATTGATGCGCGACTGATCTGAAGCGTCCGACTTCGACATTTTCTTGGTGCCATCACGCAGCGACATAACGCGTGCGGCCACACCCTGGATCAGAGGTTCGATATTCGGGAAGAAATCTACCCCATAATCATGGTTGAATTTTTGCGCGATATCATTGGCCAATTCCAGATGCTGCTTCTGGTCATCACCCACCGGCACCTTGGTGGCGTGATAGGCCAGAATATCAGCCGCCATCAGGTTTGGATAAACATAAAGCCCCGCTGAGGCCGCTTCACGGTCCCCCCCTGCCTTGTCCTTGAATTGCGTCATGCGATTGAGCCAGCCGATGCGTGCGACGCAATTGAAAATCCAGCCAAGCTCGGTATGCGCCGGTACATGGGATTGCACGAACAAGGTGCAGCGCTTTGGATCAAGCCCGCAGGCAATCAGTGCCGCTGCCATTTCGCGGGTTTGGCGCGAGAGTTCTTTCGGGTCTTGCCAAACCGTGATGGCGTGCAAATCCACAATGCAGAAAATGCTTTCATGCGCATCCTGCGTTGGCACCCAATTGCGAATGGCGCCCAGGTAATTGCCAAGGGTTGGAACGCCAGAAGGCTGAATGCCGGAAAAAACGCGCGTCATGGGCTTCATCACCGCGAAAAAATAACACGGACTGATCCCGCGCCATGCCAGCCGCGTCAAGCGGCGGCCCCAAAGCCGTGATCAGCCCCGCGCCCCGAAAATGGCACTGCCCACGCGCACATGGGTCGCACCTTCGGCAATCGCGGCTTCAAAATCACTACTCATGCCCATGGAAAGGATCGGCAGGCCGTGCTTTGCCGCCAGATTAGCGAGGCAGGCGAAATGTGGCCTTGGGTCGCCTTCCACGGGCGGGATGCACATCAGCCCCCGCACTGGCAGGCCGTAATCATCTAGCGCGGCGCGGATGAATGCATCGGCTTCAGCCCGCAGGCAGCCGGATTTCTGCGCCTCATCCCCTGTATTCACCTGCACCAAAACATCAGGCCGGCGGGCTTCCTTCACCATGGATTCCGCAATGGCCTGGGCCAGCTTGGGCCTATCCAGCGTTTCAATCACATCGGCGATTTTCACCGCATCCCGCGCCTTATTGGTCTGCAAGCCGCCAATGACATGAAGCCGCAAGCCCGGATGGGCCGGGCGCAGCCTCGGAAATTTCTGCGCCGCTTCCTGGACCCGGTTTTCGCCAAACACCATCTGCCCGGCGGCAATGGCGGCTTCTACTGCCTCCACCGGGTTGGTTTTGGAAACGGCAACCAGGGTTACGGCATTTGCCGGACGATTGGCGCGGGCGCAGGCTTCCCCGATCAGCACCCGAATGCGGTAGAGGTTTGCGGCAATGGCGATGGCATCGGTCATGACAAAACCACATGGCAGGGAGTCGCCCGGGATTCCAGGGCAGGGCGCCGCCTGGGGCCGCTTCGCGCGCCCTGGGCCAGCCGGGCTGCCCCGGCTTTGGCTATTCAGTGACCCGTCCCGCCTGCCGGACCCGCGCCTGGCCATGGCGGGCCTGCCGCGTGGCGCCGGGGTGGTGGCGCGCGGCCTGGCGCCGGGGCTTTTGG
>VGDM01000064.1 GCA_016869715.1 Alphaproteobacteria bacterium | reverse complement strand
GTCAAAGCCGAGGCTCGAGAGGCTTTTTTGCTGCATGGGGGTCGCGCTCAAGGGATGAATGACCGAGGCACAATAGACTCAGAAAATCAATCATAGACCAAAAAGACGGGATTAAATCAGAGGTTCCTTAGAAAATCTGAAGCCGCTTATGTGAAACCCGTTGTAAGGAAGTGTGACGCGGGCGCGCGCGTCTGGCAAGGCGCATTTTTAACCGGCGCGGTTTTGGCCTATTGCCGCTGATCATGTCTCATCCTGGGCTTCCACTCGCCATCTGCCTGCTCGCTGCGCCCTTTGTGGCGGTGCTGCAATCCAAGGCCATGACGCCGCTGGCGCTGATTCCCATGGCGATCACGCTCGCGCTTGGCTGGCGGGCCGGCTGGCGGCCCGGCGTGCCCAAAGGGGCAGTGCTGTTGCTCGGGCTGATGATTGCGGGATGGGGGGCCATTACCGCGCTTTGGGCGCCAGAGCCCGGGCGCGCAGCGTTGCTCGCCGTGACGCTCGCCGCAATGATGCTGCTGGCGCATGGCGCGGCCGGTGCGGCGCAAGGGGCGCGGCTGATGCCATGGATCGGCTTTGGACTGGTGTTTGGCCTGGCGGCGGCTTTTGCTGATTGGCAAAGCGGCAATGCGTTGCGCGCGGCTGTGCGTGGGCTCAAGGAAGTGCCGGCAGCGCTCATGTTCGGGCTGAAGCCAGCGGCATCGCTTATGGCGTTATTGCTGCCCATGGCCTTCGCGCTGCCCTGGCCCTGGGTGGCGCGGGGGGCAGTGCTGGTGCTGGGGGCGGGCGTGCTGATCGCCCTGCCAGGTGAGACCGCGCGGCTCGCGACGATTGCTGGCTCGGGCGCGGCGGTGCTCAGCCTTGCGGCACCGCGCCTCGTGCCACGCCTAGTCGGGGCGGTGCTGGCTTTGGCCATTCTCACCATGCCGCTGCTGGTGGGCCTTATTCCACAAATCCCCTCCGCCAGCCTGCCGCCTTCGGCCGTGCATCGGCTGGTGATCTGGGATTTCGCCGCTCAGCGCATTGCCGAAAGGCCAATCACCGGCTGGGGCCTGGAAGCAAGCCGCGCCATGCCAGGCGGGCGCGCGCGGCCGGATGCCGCAACGCTGAACAGGCTGAACATCGCGGCGCCGGCGCAGCGAGACTTCCTTGCCATGCCGCATGTGGAGGTGATGCCGCTGCACCCGCATAACGGCGCGCTTCAGCTTTGGCTGGAATTGGGCGGCATTGGAGCCCTGATCGGTGCCGCGCTGATGCTGGCGTTGGGCGTTGCGGCATCGCGCAGCGCCGCACCGGCGGTGGGCGCTGGGATGCTTGCCTCTGCTGCCGTTACGGGCATGCTTTCCTTCGGGCTTTGGCAGGCATGGTGGGTCGCAAGCCTATTGCTGGGCGTGGTGGCGCAGGCGGCGCAAAAGCCTTCTGGCGTTGCAAAATGAGGGGGTTATCTACCAAACCGCGCAAATTCCCGCGCCAGATCCTCATAAATCGCGCGCTTGAATTCCACCGCCAGCGCGGGCAATTCCTGAAGTTGCGCCCATCGCCAGGCATCGAATTCCGGGTGCGGGTCAAGATCAAGCCGGATATCGGCATCATCGCCCAGAAAGCGGAGCGCAAACCATTTCTGCCGTTGTCCGCGATACCTCCCGCCAAGCGCCTTGCCGATCAGTTCTGGCGGCAGGTCATAAAACAGCCAGCTTGGGTGTTCGGCCAGAATCTCGGCCTTGTCGGAGCCGATTTCCTCCTGCAATTCGCGAAAAATGGCGATGGCGGGGTCCTCGTCGGCATCCATGCCGCCCTGCGGCAATTGCCAGCCACCCGCCGCCCCTTCCGCATTGGGCAAATCGGCGCGCCGCGCTATCAATACCCGCCCCGCCGTGTTGAACAGCAGCGCGCCAACATTATCCCGATAGGGCAGCGTCATTGCGTGCGGGCCTCACCGGGCTCCGGCGGGCGGCGAATCAGCACTGAAACGGGGGCCAGCACCACGCCGCGCCGTTCAAGCCCTGCCGCCCAGGCCACGAGCCGATCAACCACCACCGGCGTTGCGGCATGCACAAGGCCAAGCGCCGAACCGCGTGCCTTGGCAATAGTCTCCGACTCCCCAAGGCGGCGTTCGATTTCCGACCGGCTCACTCGTTCATCGAGGATCACATCTACAGCACGGCCGCAGGCGCGGCCCGGCCCGGCAACATCTGGGCGCGCATCCACAAACAACAGGCCACGATTGCGGAGCGATTCCTGCAGCGCCAGATAGCTTTGCTCCATGGCAGCGAAGCGTTCGCCCCGCATGCCACCGACCACGCCAATGGCGCCGACATAGCCCGGAAAGCGAGAGAGCACCCATTCCAGATTGGCCATGTTTTCCGGCGCGGATTGCCCGGTCAGCAAGGCGCGATTACCAGGGTCATTCAGCGGATAGCCGGCGGGTTCCAGCGGCAGGCCGATCAGCGTTTCAGCCACTTTGGCACGCAGCCGTTCCGCCACCTGGGCCGCCCGAGGCGCGTAGGGCGAAATTGCGAAAGTCACCGCAGGCGGCAGCCGGCGCATGGCGTCGTCCGTATGCGCATTGGAAATGCCGATATCAGCAACGATGATACCAATACGTGGGCGGGTATCCTGCCGGTCGAAGTGCCCTCCATAGGCGCGAATGGAAGTGCGGCCATCGGCGGCCACGCGCGGCAACGCGCCAAAGTGCCCTTGTTCCAGCATCGCCTGATCGGGCGCGGGGATAGGCCGTGCCGTGGGAAATTCCGGCGTAGCAACCGGCACGTCCAGCGGCGGCGGGGCCGGGGCACCCGGGGTTTGCACGGCTGCCTCATCGACCAGGGGCGGCTGATCCGGCGCGGTGGGTGCAGGAGCTCCCGCCTGGGCGGGCAATTGGGGAGGGGGCGAAGGCTCGGGCGTTGCAGCAGGCGGGGCTGGTGTTTCGGCCACCGGTGCGGGGACAGGCGCAGGCGGTGCCTCTGGTTCCGCCTGGGCAGGCGCGGGTGCGGGTTCGGGCGATGGCGCAGCCTCAGCCATCGTCGCCTCACGCGGTTCGGGCGGGCCTAGGTTGTCAAGCCAAAGCCCGCCGCCGCCCAGAAGCAGCAGCACCAAAACCCAAAACAGGCCAAGCCCGCGCCAGCCGGCGAATACCCGGCGTGGCAAACCTTCTGCCATCACACCCTCAGCGCTGCCCGCCGCGTGGCGCCGAAGCCATGCCGCGCAGCAGCATTAAAGCCTGTTGAAGTTGATGATCCGTTTCCGGCTTGGTGGGATCAAAGGCCAGTGCGCCCTCCGCTGGCTGGCGCACAACACGTTCCACCAGGCCTGCCGGCAGGTTGAGCGGCGGTGGCGGGATCGGTGCGCGGGTTTCCGCCTGGGTTTCGTTGCGGAGAGACCGACGCAAATCCGCTTCCCGATCACGCGGCTGTTGCGCTGCGCGGGTTTCTTCGCGCGTTGCCAGCACTTCGAGATCGGGTTCAATCCCCGTGCCTTGGATGGACCGGCCAGAGGGCGTGTAATACCGCGCCGTGGTCAAACGGATGGCGCCATGGCCCGGCACGGGCATCACCGTTTGCACGCTGCCCTTGCCGAAGGATTTCACGCCGACGACCACGGCGCGCCGATGATCCTGAAGTGCGCCGGCGACGATTTCACTCGCACTCGCGCTGCCGCCATTGATCAGCACGACAATCGGCAAGCCATCGGCGATATCGCCCGCCTTGGCGTTCCAGCGCTGTGCATCTTCCGTCCGACGCGCGCGGGTGGAGACAATTTCCCCTTGCGTCAGGAAATCATCCGTGACCTGCACCGCCTGATCAAGCAAGCCACCGGGATTATTGCGGAGATCAAGCACCAGGCCACGTAGCCCGCCCTGCGCCTGCTGCTTCAATTGCTGCACTGCGCGGCGCAGCCCAACTTCCGTCTGTTCGTTAAAGGAGGTGATGCGAATATAACCCAGATTGCCATCTTCCAGCCGGAAGCGCACCACTTGCGGGCGGATGACATCGCGCGTCAGCGTGAGTTCAATCGGCCGTTCGGCCCCTTGGCGACGGATGGTGAGTTTGATTTGCGTACCGCGTTGGCCGCGCATCTGGTCCACCGCTTCCTGCAAGGTCAGCCCTTGCACAGAAGTGCCATTCAGATGCGTGATGAAATCGCCGGGCCGGACGCCCGCGCGCGCGGCAGGCGTTTCGTCAATCGGGCTGATGACTTTGATATAACCGCCTTCTTGCGTGACTTCGATTCCAAGCCCGCCGAATTCACCGCGGGTCTGAGTTTGCATGTCGCGGAAGCTGCGCTGATTCAAATAGGATGAATGCGGATCAAGGCTGGACAGCATGCCCTGGATCGCGTTTTCAATCGCGTCCCGGTCATTCACCGGTTCCACATATTCGGCGCGCACCCTCTCGAACACATCGCCAAACAGGTTCAACAGCCGATAGGTCTCGGCCCGGCCCCCTTCCTGCGCCCAGGCAGCAACCAAGGGGCCCACCACCACGCCGGCGGCAAAGGCCGCACCAATTCCCGCATAACGCAAAATCCCGCGCTGCATGCGCTGCAATCCTTCTCATCACTCGGCCGGAACCGGAAACCCCTTCATAAGATAGGCGTTCGTAAGGCTTTGCGCGACTCTAGAATGCCTTGCATCGCCGAAAATGCGCGCGGGCCGCTAATCCGCCCCGCCAAGCCACGGGATCGGGTCCACAACCTGGCCATTGCGGCGCAATTCGGCGTAAAGCGCCCCGCGCCCATCCGCGCCCACGCCGAGTCGGCCAAGCGCCTCGCCCGCCAGCAGCGCCGCGCCCGCTTCGGTGTCCAAAGCGTCAAAACCGGCCAGAACCAGATGCAGGCCCGGGCCGCATTCCAGGATGATGATCTGCCCGAAGCGCCGGAAGGGGCCGGCGAATACCGCACGCCCGGTGCAGGGGCTGGCCACCCGCGCGCCGCCCGCCGTTGAGAAAGTGACCCCGCGCGCCGGCCCGGCTTCCCCCCTTTGGCCGAAGCCGAGGCTGATCCGCCCATGCACCGGCGCCGAGCGGGGCTGATCCGGTGCCGCGATTTGCGGCACGACAGAGGGTGTGGCCGAGCGCGCTTGGCGCGCTTCCTGCCGTGCCCTTGCCGCCGCTTGCCGCGCCTGTTCACGTTCCAGCGCGGCCACCATGTCCTGCAGGTCATTGGCGCGGGCGAGCGCTTCCTGCGCCCTCGCGGCTTCGGCCCTTTGCGTCCCGCGCGCTGCGCGTTCGCGGAGCCTGGTCTCGGCGATTTCCTGATCGAGCGCCGTGGCGGCTTGGCGCAGTTCAGCCTCGGCGGCAGCGACTACCGTTGCTTCCGCAGTGGCGATACGCGCGCGGCGTTCGGCTTCGGCATTGGCAAGGCGGAATTCTTCGGCCTCGGCACGGATTTGCCGTGCCATGCCTTGCAGGACCAGCAGGCCGCGCAGGGCCTCATCCGGCGGGGCGGGCTGGGCGAGGAGCGTTTCGGCCGGCCAAAGGGCAAGGCGCCGCATGGCCGGCATCATGGGCGCAAGGGAAGCCGCGCGGGACGCTGCCTCATTATACGCCGCCGCCGCTGCGACTTCCGCGCCTTGCTTGCGTTGCGCTGCCGCCTCCAAAGCACGTTCGGCTTCCTGCACGCGCGCCGCCATGGCAACGCGCTGTCGTGCGAGGCCGCTTTCTTCCGCCGCTGCGGCTTCGGCTTCGCGCGCGGCGGCTTCGGCAGCGGCGCGGCTCGCGACGCCAGTGCGGCGGGCTTGCTCCAAAGCCTCGCGTGAAGGCTGCGCAAGCGCGAGGCTTGGCAAAGCCAGCAGGAATAGCGCGAAGGCAAGGCGCGCTTTAGCCAAGCAGGGAATGCCCCGTCATGGCGGCCGGCTGCGGCAGGCCAAGGAGCGCAAGCAAACTCGGCGCGATATCCGCAAGCCGCCCATCCTTGAGCGCCGAGTGCTCAGGCCCACCCATCAGAATGGCTGGCACCACATTGGTGGTATGCGCGGTATGCGGCCCGCCGGTTGCGGGGTCTTTCATCAATTCCGCATTGCCGTGATCGGCAGTGACCAGCAGGCAACCGCCCACATCCCGCAGTGCGGCCACAATGCGCCCAAGCCCGGCATCCACGGTTTCGACAGCCTTGGTGGCCGCGACAAGGCTGCCGGTATGCCCGACCATATCGGCATTGGCGTAATTCAGCACAATCAGATCAAAGGCGCGGCTTTTGATAGCATTGACAGCCTTTTCTGTCAGTTCCGGCGCCGACATTTCCGGCTTCAAATCATAAGTCGCGACATCCTTGGGTGAGGGCACCATGATGCGTTCCTCGCCGGGATGGGTCGCTTCTTCGCCGCCATTCAGGAAGAAGGTGACATGCGCGTATTTTTCCGTCTCTGCCATGCGGAGCTGTTTCAGCCCCGCCCGCGCCACAACTTCCCCAAGCCCGTCGGCCATGGATTGCGGCGCAAAGGCGGTGGCGAGATGCGCGTTCAGCGCCTCGCTATATTCCGTGAGGCCGACAGCGGCGGTAAAGCGCGGCAGGTGCCCGCGCACAAAGCCATCAAAGCCGGGGTCGAGTAGCGCGGTGAGGATTTCCCGCGCGCGATCGGCGCGGAAATTGAAGCAGAGAATGCCATCGCCATCCCGCATGCCGGCGTAATCACCAATCACGCTGCACAGGATGAATTCGTCGGTTTTCTCGGCGGCATGAGCAGCCGTGATGGCAGCGGCGGCGGAGGACGCAGTATTTCCCTTGGCTTCCACCATCGCTGCATAGGCTTGCGAAACGCGATCCCAGCGCTTGTCACGATCCATCGCGAAATAGCGCCCGATGATGGTGGCGATGCGCACGCCTGCAACGCCGGCCAGATCGGCTTCGAAACGTTTCAGATAATCAGGTGCCGCGCGCGGTGGCGTATCCCGCCCATCGGTGAAGCCATGAATGGCCACCGGTATGCCTGCGTTCGAGAGAAGTTTTGCGAGCGCCACCGCATGATTTTGATGCGCGTGCACTCCGCCCGGTGACAGCAGGCCCATCAGATGACAGGTGCCGCCCGAGGCTTTCAGCTTCGCAATCAATCCTGTCAGCGCCGGCAATCGCGCGAAAGACCCATCGGCAATGGCGGCATCAATGCGCGGCAAATCCTGCATCACCACGCGCCCCACACCGATATTGAGGTGCCCGACCTCGGAATTGCCCATCTGCCCTTCCGGCAGCCCGACATCTATGCCTGAGGTTTTGAGGAAAGCATGCGGGCAGGACGCCCAAAGTGCGTCGAAATTGGGCGTCTTCGCCTGACGCACGGCGTTATCGGCAACCTCCTCCCGCCAGCCCCAGCCATCCAGAATGACCAGCATCACGGGGCGTGGCAGGGCAGGGGCGTGCATCAAGGCGGACTCCAATTCTCGTGAGCGCGGAAATACCCTTCGCGCTGGGCCTGGGGCAAGCGCGGCTCAGAAGGGCAGCAGCGCTGGCACGCCAAAGAAGCGCGCATGGAAATGCAGTGTTAAAGCCCATCCGATCACAGCGAGCGCGGGCGCAAGCCAGCCAATGTCCGCCAGCACCAGTCGATTGCGCCCGGTCATAATGGCACCAAAGGGCAGAATGGAGGTCTCGGCGCGCAACTTCGCCGCCGCTTCAGGGCTGCGCGCCGCAAGCTTGCGATCAATGGAGGGCATGCCGAGAAACGCGCTGATGGCGAAAGTGCCGAAAAAGATCAAACTCGCCAAATCGCCATTGCCGATCACATGCACCAAGGCCCAAAGCGCGAAGGACCAGAGCATGGGGTGGCGCGTAATGCGCTGAATGCCACGCACCTGCTGCCCGGCCATTGCCTCGCCGCCCACGGCGGTGGGGTTGCGCAAGAAGCCAGCCACGAAAAACAGAAAGGCGGGCAGCATGATCAGTGCCAGGATCAGGCGAAGCCAGGCAGGTGCCACCCAAAGCGGCATGGCAACCGCGCCTTCCCAGGCGCGCACCAGCATCATGATCGTAATGATCGAGATGATAGCATAGACGATGCGAAACCCATTCTCCCCGATCTTGGCGACCAGGCGCGTGCGGATATCTGTACCGGCAAAGCCATTATGCGTGGCGATCCAAAACGCCGCCGCCACCAGCAGGGGAAGAATGCCTTCCATGGCCTACAAATCCTTCAAGACAGCCCAAAGGGCCGATTTCGCCTCAAACCCAATGCCGGAAATATCGGGCATTTTGATCCGCCCATCCACCACCGGCGCGCTATCGGCGAAACCGCCAAACGGCGCGAAGACCTCAGGGTAGCTCTCATTGCCTCCAAGCCCAAGCCCAACCGCGATATTGAGCGCGAATTGATGCCCGCCATGCGGCACGCAACGCCGCGGCGACCAGCCATGCCGTGCCAGCATCTCGAGCGTGCGAAGATATTCAACCAGCCCGTAAGAAAGTGCCGGATCAAATTGCAGAATATCGCGATCCGGCCGGAGGCCACCATGGCGGATCAGGTTACGCGCATCCAGCATGGAGAACAGATTCTCGCCCGTTGCAATCGGTGGCATGTATTGTTCGGCGAGCGCCGCATGGGTTGCATAATCCAGCGGGTCGAGCGGTTCCTCATACCAGCGCAGCCCAAAGGGTTGCAGCGCCGCGCCATAGGTCAGCGCGGCATGCAAACCAAAGCGGCCATTCACATCCACGGCCAGGCGCGAAACATCGCCGCCCAGCAGCTTCCCCACCGCTTCGATGCGCGCCATGTCTTCGCTGAGCGCATCCTTTAGCGCCGTGCCAGGTGCGCCACCGATTTTCATTTTCACGGTGGTATACCCCATGCCCAGATAGCGCTTCATTTCCTCAACCAAGGCATCCACGCCCTTGCCCGGGTAGTAATAGCCGCCCGCGGCATAAACCCAGGCGCTGTCATCCGCCTGACCGCCGCGATAGCGATCTGCGAGCAAGCGCCAAAGCGGCACGCCGGCAAGCTTCGCCGCGGCATCCCACAGCGCCATGTCCAAAACGCCAACGGCGACGGAACGATCGCCATGCCCACCGGGCTTTTCATTGCGCATCATAGCGGCCCAGGCGCCGGCGGGGCGGAGCCCGCCATCCTTGCGCGTCAATTCCGCTTCCGTCGCGGCTTGCAGGCGCGGGATGAAACGTTCCGCGAGCAAACCAGGCTGCGCATAACGGCCATTGGAATTGAAGCCATAGCCCGTGGCCGTTTTGCCCGCGCCATCTTCCACTGTGATGGCAACAATACTCGCGGTCATTTTAGAAAAATCAATATAGGCATTGGCAATGGCGCTGCTGATGGGCACCACGCCTTGGCGGATGGAAGTGATACGCATGGTGTTTCCTGTCTCAAAGCGCGCCGTCAATTGCGCGCGATGTTCAACCGAGCAATCTGCCGATCACGCGCGCCGTGTAATCCACCACCGGGATCACGCGCCCGTAATTGATGCGTGTCGGTCCGATCACGCCAATGGCACCGACGATCTTTTCCTGGCCATTGCGGAAGGGGGCGACCACTACGGAAAGTCCAGCGCTATCGAACAACCCGCTTTCGGCACCGATGAAAATCTGCACGCCTTCGCCGCGCTGTGCCAATTCCAGCAGGCGCAGCATGGTTTCCTGCGCTTCCAGCCGTTCAAACAGCCGCTGGATTTCCTGCACCTGCGCTGCCTGATCCAGATTCTGCAATAGCCGCGATTGGCCACGCAAAATCAGCGACCCGCCACCGCCGCCCGACCAGGTGGCGAGCCCTGCCGCGATCACCTGCTGCGTCAATGCATCGAGCGCCGTGCGGTCGGCGGCGATTTCCTCGGCGACCTTGCTGCGGGTTTCTTCCAAGGTGCGGCCCGCGAGCCGCGCGTTCAGATAGTTGGACGCCTGGTTCAGCGCCGAAGGCGGCAGGCCCGCCGGCACTTCAATGACGCGGTTTTCCACCTGGCCGCCTTCATGCACCAGCACCACCAGCGCGCGGCCCGGCCCAAGGGCCACAAATTCGATATGGCGCACCGGGTTTTCGGTCTTGGGTGCCACCACCAGCCCGGCTGCCCCCGCCAGGCCCGAGAGCATTAGCCCGGCTTCCGCCAGCGTTTCCTGCAAGGACCGGCCCGATGCCGCGCAGCGCGCCGCAATCGCATCCCGGTCTTCTTCGCCGAGCGCGCCAAATTCCAGCAAGCCATCCACGAAAAGCCGAAGCCCGCGCTCGGTCGGCAGCCGCCCCGCCGAGGTATGGGGCGCGTAAAGCAGCCCGGCATCCTCCAAATCCGCCATGGCATTGCGAATGGTTGCCGGGGAAAGGCCCAGCGGCAGCCGGCGCGACAGGGTGCGGGACCCCACAGGTTCGCCTGTCGCGACAAAGGTTTCCACCAATTCACGCAGGATCTGCGCCGAACGGCT
>VGDM01000063.1 GCA_016869715.1 Alphaproteobacteria bacterium | reverse complement strand
CCCTGTGCTGCTGACGCGTCGAAGGATGTGATGGTGTCATCAGTGACCAAGGAGGCGTTGCCGCTACCCGTGATCGTATATGTATCGACGTTGCTTCCTGCCTCGATTCTAGCAAGGTTCACGGTTTGTTGTACGTTAATCACCACGGCATCAATTAAGCCGGAATTGTTAAGATCCAGATCAATATTCGCAGTTGCTGCTGCTGAGGCGGAGCCGATCGTAGTGGCGGTATTACCCGTACCAACGGAGACCAGCGTCAGACTGACCGAGGCTGCTGTTGTAGTGTTACTGAATGCAATATTTACGTCTGAGTCGTCAAAGACTTTGACAGTAGTGGTAGTCGAAACGCCGGTAGCATTGAGCGTGCTTCCATCCGTCGAGGACGCATTAGTCAGCGTCGCTACACCCTCCCAGCTATTAGCGTTAATGATGGTCGTCCCCGCCGAAAGCATACGAACGTTGACTATTTCGACGCCAGACATGGAGACAAACGGTGCAGACGTCGCCGATCCGGCATCAATGAGGTTCGCCGTGTCAGTGCCAGACCCACCCGAGATATTGTCTCCAACGGTGTAAGTCCCTGAGGCACCAATCAACCCAGAAATGGTATCGTTGCCCGCGGAGCCCGACACAGCGTCGACACCTGTAGTGAGCGTAAAGGTGCTGCCGGCAGGAACGATGTCTGCCGCAACCAGCGAGGTTGCCAGCGCCTTAGCCGTATCCACGGTGGAGGTAACGGACGTCACATTGGCAAGAACCGCAATTGCGTCAGCCTGATCATCAGCCAGCGTCCAGGTTGCGTTCGCATTCAGCACTGCTTGAGTGTAGTGATTCGCAACGGCAAGCTTATTTGCAACGGCCGTTGCATCGGCACCCTGGGCGCCATTGATGATGTCGAGAATAATGCCACCGACCGAACGGCCCGCACTCAGCTGGCCCTTCCAGTAGGTCGCGCCATCGGTCTCAACAGAGCGCTCAAACAGGTTCTGGTAGACCGCTTCCAGGAACGCATCCTGGCCAAGCCCCAGCGACGGCGCCGCCAAGAAGCCGTACATCGCCGTGGCCTCGGGCTGCACCGAGAAGCTCTGCGCAACCGCGGTATCGCTCATGCCAGCGGCCTTGCGCCCCACCCAGTATTCGAGACCCGCAGGGTCACCGGCGCGGCCAAAATAGCCGATGTAGATTTTCTGGATCAGATCAACAGTGGCGCTCATCGCTCAATAGCTCCCTCAGGGTTCAATCCCGAGACCCCCTCCGCAAGCGCTCCATGCGTTCCAGAACATTCTGGACGCACTACGCCCGCAAAGGGGTCACGTTCAGTAACTCTAATACCGCGGTGGATTTGGATTCTCTAGGGGTAATTGTGAAACATTATGTCAATCGACGCAGTAATTTGGGGTATTTGTAAATGTAAAAAGTGACACAAGGGTTTTACTCCAAATAATTACTATGAACAACCCGGATTAAAGCCCTTGAGTCGTTCAATATTACTCGGTGTCCGCCAGAAAGCCGGCGAAGCTATAACCAACAGCGCGGACTGTTTTAATCATGCGGGGGCTGTCAGCGTCGCGTTCGATTTTGCGGCGCAGGCGAGTGATCAGCATATCCACCGTGCGGTCCCCGACCCGATAAGGGCGACTAAAGACTTGTTTTGAGATGTCGTCCCGGCTCACGGCCTTGCCCGTGGCAGCAGCCAAGAACTGCAAAATATCGAATTCGGCAGAAGTCAGGCCACAGGGCACGCCATCCGGGCGCAGCACTTCACGTTGCTCCGGCATAATTCGCCAGCCGCCCGGCCGGGCGAGGCTACTGGCGACAAAAATGCTGCGGCGAAGTAAAGCGCGAAGATGCGCCAGCACTTCCCGATGTGTGAGAGATTTGCTCAAGAAATGGTCAGCGCCCATTTCCAGCGCCAGGACGCGGTCCAGTTCGCATAGAGCAGCGGAAAGCACGACGCAGGGAATATTGGAGACACTGCGAATGCGGCGGAGAAGGTCCAGACCATTCTCGGCGCCGAATTTCAGATCCATAATAATAAGGTCAAGCGGCCCATCGATGGTGCGCTGCAGTAAAGCCGTAGAGTCGGCCAGGATAGCAGGGCCGAATCCCTGATCGCGCAGGAAGTCGGCCAACTCGGCGGCATAGCTCTCTTGGGCATCAAGAATGGCGACTTGTATGGCGCCCGGCGGGTCCGTCAGCGTCGGCAACAACGCGCCAATAGACTCATTTTGCGGCCTGCTGACCAAGGGGCTCACCCAATGCTCCCTGCGCGGGATCAGGCGGGAAAGTGGGCCCACCTTGCTGCCCGGTTTCGCTCTGCCTCAAACGTCAATAACACCCAATAGCGTGAAATATTCGCCATTGGTCATTTCAAAAGCGACCTGCTGCGGTAAGGCCAGCGCCTGAAGGTCTTCGCCAAGCATGTCCCCACGGACCATGGCGACACCCTTGAACATCATGAAGGCATCGGTCCTGACATCATCAGCTTCAAAGACCACCACACGGTCCACTTCGGCCATGAGTGGCAAGGCCTTGAGCGCAGCCAGGACCTGCCCCAATACCCCCGGATCGGCCGCCAATTCCTTGCCATGATCCAGCGCGAAGTCCTTGAGAATGGTCGCCTTCACATCCGGCGCGACATCACGCGCCACGGTGACAACGGCGGCGGTGTCCGTCGGGAAAGTGTGTAACTCGCCATCGTTCGCCAACTGAAGATCCTCTGATCTCAACGTCTTGGCGGAAGCCTCCCATAAGGATGGGGATTCGGAGGGGCTCGCCATGCCAAACAGGAAACGCGCTTCCCAATAAAAATCCTCGCCATTCGCCTGAATGAAACCTGGATGGGCTGCCAAGGATGTAACAGCCAGCTTGCTATCGGTGGATGCGCCATGATTGGCGGTTTCCTCCTGCAGAAGGGAGACGGCGAGCAGCCCCCCATCCTCGACCATGAGAGGAGCAGACGCCAATGGCTCAGCCGCTTCCTCGCCAATACCGGCCAGGTGCCAGGCAGATGGGTCAAGCTTGATCGACATTTCCTCGTAGGCCATCAGAGCGTGCAGGGCGCCGGCCGGATCCGCCTGGTCCGGGTCAATCGCAATGATAGGCTCAGGCCTCACCCGCGCCCAAGTGTCCAGGCCACGAAGCGCGTGCTGCAATACCCCAAGCGGGTCGTCCGATACCCCATCCCAATCGATTTGCTTGAAGGCGAAATGGCGGCCTGGGGCGTGTTCGGCGTGGGTTTGCATCGCCGACAGTTCAAGAAGCGGCTCTTCTCCGTAGAGGCTTACCTCATCCATGGTGAGGGAGAGAGCCGTCGCCACTGAGGCAACGGCCGCCGCCACCAGGGCCATTGAATAACCACCATCCCCCTGCCGCGCCCCGGCCGTTGCGGCCTCATGCGTCATGCGCGCCTGCACATCGCGCGCCCCGTCAGCAGGCGCCGTGGTCGCATCCGACACGCTATTAATAAGAGCAGTCGCGATGAAGGCCGCCAGGATGGTGGCCGGGTGCAGGAACAAACTCCTGTCCCCAGGCGGCAGGATAAGGGGCTGGGTTTCCAGCACAGAACGCAGCGCCGCAGCCAGGCTGGGCCCGGAAAACACCTTTTCAGAGGCCGCGCTGGCCAGGATCACACGCCCATCAATACGGGCGAAGTGAACCACAACATCTTCATTGTCATCGCGCAGCACCGCGGCCCAGGGGTGGCCTTCATCAGAGAGCCCAGAGACCAGATGCACGGCCAAACCGCCGCGGGCCAGAATATCTATAACCCGATAGGCCTCAGCGATTTCATCCTGCCCCCACCCCTTGGGAGCGGGCGCCGCCTTGGGGCGCGACATGAAAGGCACCACAACATTGGCGCGAGCCGCCCCAAAGACGGAATTAAACATGGCTCTCCCCGCCGTCAGATGGCCGAGGAGGGAGAGGCTCATTCGCCGCCACCGGAACCATGCAAACCGACATGCTAGGGAAGAGGAGTTCATAGGTGACGGGGTCGTAGAAGCGCAGCAATTCGCGAACGAATGCTTGCGGATCCACACCAAGTACCTCAGCCCACAAACGGTAGCGATCAGGCGGTATACGCCCACGCCCGGTCTCAAGCTGTGAAATGAAGGTATAGTATTCTACACCAATTTTTTCGGCCAATTCGCGCTGCGATAAACGGCGACGTTCACGGAGAGACCGCAGCCATTGACCGGCCTCCTGGCGAAGTCGCTTAACATCGTCTGAGGCCCGGCTCTGGGGGTGGCTGTACACGGGGAACTCCTGACTTAACGCCATATTGGGTATCTATAGTAACTTAAATACTCCAAGAGTCCAGTCCTGGACAAGCCCCAAATTCGACCAGTCACCCGTCGTAACCCTCAGGGCCCGGGCGTAAGCCTAGGCATACGCCTGTGTCGAAGCCCTTTAAGCGTGTTGACATCATTAACAGCATCCATCACCGCCGACGGCATGCTGCCGAGGAAAGGCCCGGCTCGTCGAACAGTCTCTGCAACCCGACATAACGTTCTCAGCCGTCGCCCGACCTTATTGAAGCGTCCCAAGGCCACCGTTTCAATGGAGGCGCCGCGTGAGCGAAGATGGTTAAGAGCCCCTCAGGACTAAGAGCATGTTTTGGGAAAGGGATTGGCGTCCCGTACGGGATTCGAACCCGTGCTGCCAACGTGAAAGGCTGGTGTCCTAGGCCTCTAGACGAACGGGACAAGGCATGAGATGCAAGTCGCATAGCCGCTGTTGCGCGCCACGCCTAGCCCCCCTTGCCCACTTATCGCCATGACTTGCCAGAAAATCAGCTTCCGGCTTGTGTGATGGCCCCATTGCCCTGGCGCCTATCATGTCTGACACGCCCTGCCGGCTTTACCTCATCACCCCTGAGCGGCTTGACCCGCGCGATTTTCGCGATTCCCTCGCCGCGGCGCTCGATGCCAGCGATGTCGCCTGCCTGCAATTGCGCCTGAAGGATGCCAGCGAAGACCAAATCAAGCGCGCCACGGAAATCCTGATGCCCATTGCGGCCGCGCGGGATGTCGCGTTTCTGCTGAATGACAATGCCGCGCTCGCCGCCAGGCTAGGCTGTGATGGCGCGCATCTTGGCCAAACCGATGGCAACCACGCCGAAGCGCGCCGCCTGCTTGACGGGCGCATTCTTGGCATCACCTGCCATGCTTCCCGCCACCTCGCGATGGAAGCGGGCGAATTGGGCGCCGATTACGTTGCCTTTGGCGCCTTCTTCCCGACCGAGACCAAGGAGACCACCCACCGCGCCTCACCCGATATCCTGGCCTGGTGGCAGGAGATGTTCGAAATCCCCTCAGTCGCGATTGGCGGTATCACCGCGGCCAATTGCGCGCCAATGGTGCAAGCGGGGGCCGATTTCCTGGCCGTTGTCGGCGCGGTCTGGAACCACCCGGAAGGACCCGCTCAGGGCGTGCGCAGCATGAATGCCGCCATTGCGAGGGTGCAAAACGCTTGACTGGACTAGATGCGTCTTTATGCCGCCGACATTCGCCATGCAGGCCGCCTAGCGTTTGAAGGCCAGGGGGCTTTTGTGCCCCAACGCTGAATGCCTGCGACGCGGGTTGCAGGTATTACCAAATCCTGCGCCTGATGGCCCATTTTGGGTCCTCCCCGACGCGGTGAGTATGTGATTGAACATGTCGAGCACAGGAGGCTAACCATGCCACGCGCGATCACCTTACGTTCCAACTTCGCCGCTTCGGACTTTCTCCATCTAGCGCGGCTGAGTAGGGTTGCATCCCAAGCGCGCAGCCTGCTGGCGTTGGCGGCGATCTATGATGGCGGTAAGCGCATTGAGGCATCGCGTCTTGGCATCGGTGCAAATACTGAGGCCTAAATCGCGCGCGATGGGCTTGCAATCACCGAGCGCCATACCCCAATCCTGCATCATCTTGCTGGATAAGCACGGCAGCAGCGTTTTGCTGTCGCTGAAATGGGGGCGAGAGAACTCGCCCCCCAAACACCTACTCCTTTTTTGGCTTTTGGTGCTAGCCGTTTTCCCAACTCAGCTTCACCGTAAATTCCGCTTCGGCGTCGCCGGAGACGATCCACAAATCGGCCTCACCGGATAATTGGGCACGAAATTCCATTTCGATCTTTTGGGGTGCCTTCGGCATTTTCGAAACAGCGGCATCTAACACACGGCATAAATCGCCAAGCGTGCTGAGACCCTTTTCCAAGGCCGCAGCCCCTTGCTTGACCACGGTTTGCCCGACACTCACCTCCTGCAGGCCTCGCTCGTCGGCGGCCTTGCCCCGCGCGATACCCAGATGATCGACGGCCTCATGGAAAGGCTGCGCAACTTAAGCCATTAAATCGGGTGCAGGGGCCAAACACACCCCATCTAGCCCCCCGCCCCATTCCGCCCCATCTTCCCCCCATGTCGCGCCCGAACCACCCCATCTACCTGGACAACCACGCCACCACGCCGGTGGATCCGCGCGTGCTCCAAGCCATGCGCCCCTTTTGGGAAGCGCAATTCGCCAATCCCGCCAGCGCCGAACACGTCATGGGCCGCGCCGTCGCCGAAGCCGTGGGAGCCGCGCGTGAGCACATCGCCGAATTGATCGGCGCCTCGGCCGCCGAGATCATCCTCACCTCCGGCGCGACCGAGGCAAACAACCTCGCCATCAAGGGTGCCGCGCGCTTTGCCGCCAGCCAGGGTGATCCGCGCCGGCGCATCATCACGCTTGTGACCGAACATAAATGCGTCCTCGAATCCGTGCGTGACCTCGCGCAAGAAGGGTTTGAACCCGTCATCTTGCCCGTCGGCGCCGATGGGCTGCTTGATCCCGCAGTGCTGCGCGCCGCCTGTGATGAAAACACCCTGCTGGTGTCCATCATGGCGGTGAACAACGAAATCGGCGTCATTCAAGACCTGGCGGCGCTCGGCGCCATTGTGAAGAAAGCGGGTGCCGCCTTTCATACCGATGCAGCGCAGGCAGCCGGGCGCGTGCCGCTCGATGTCGGGGAAATCCAAGCCGATCTGCTTTCGCTCTCGGGCCATAAGGTCTATGGCCCGCGCGGCATTGGCGCTCTTTATGTCCGTCGCCGGCCCCGCATGCGCTTGGCCCCTCTGTTTTCCGGCGGTGGGCAGGAACGGGGCCTCAGGTCCGGCACGCTCCCCGCGCCGCTCGTGGTCGGCTTTGGGGAGGCCTGCCGGATTGCCGCAATTGAAGGCCTGCTCGATTCCGGGCGCATCGCCGGCCAGCGCGAGATTTTTCTGGACAAGCTCCGTGCTGAAATCCCGGGCCTGGTGGTCAATGCCGAAGCGGCGCCCCGGGTTTCCGGCAATCTGAACCTGACCTTCCCCGGCGGCGTCACCGCCCAGGCCATCATGGCCGGCGCGCCGCTTGTGTGCGTTTCCACCGGTTCGGCCTGTTCCTCGGCGGAAATTGAACCCTCCTATGTGCTGCAGGCCATAGGGCTTGAACCCGCAGCCGCCCGGGCCACCTTGCGGATCGGGATGGGACGCTTTACCTCGCCCGCGGATGCGGAACTGGCTGCGGCGAGCTTGGCCGTTGCCTGGCACCGCGCGGCCTCCGCAACAGACAAGGCAAGTGATTAGCCATGCCGAAAATGGTATTCATCGAACGCGACGGAACGCAGAAGGAAGTGGAAGCCCCGCTTGGCCTTTCCGTGCTGGAAATCGCGCATCGCAATAGCGTTGACATTGAAGGCGCCTGCGAAGGCTCGCTCGCGTGCTCCACCTGCCATGTGATTGTGGACCCTTCCTGGTTCGGCAAATTGGCGAAGCCAACCGAGGATGAGGAAGACATGCTGGACCTCGCCTTTGACTTGCAGGAAACCAGCCGGCTGGGTTGCCAATTGATCATGACGGAAGCGCTGGATGGGTTGGTGGTCAAGCTGCCCGCCGGGTCGCGCAACGCGGGCGGCTGAAGCGTGTCGCGCGCTCATTGGGATGAATTCGGCGCGGAAGGCGGCTTGTTTCGCAAGCTGTCGGCAGCGTCGGCAACCGAATGGCGCGATTACACCTGGCATTCTTTTGTGCAGCAGCTTTCGGCTGGTTCGCTGCCGCTGAAGGCGTTTCAGCATTACCTTGTTCAGGATTACCTGTTCCTGATCCATTTCGCCCGCGCCAAGGCGCTTGCGGTGCTGAAGGGCGAAAGCCTGGCGGCGATGCGGGACAAGGCGGCGGCTGTGCTCGCTATTCTGGATGAAACCAAGCTCCATTTGAAATACTGCGCCGAATGGGGGCTTTCGGAAGCGGCGGTAGTTTCGGTGCCGGAAAGTGCCGAGACGGTTTCCTATACCCGCTGGGTGCTGGATCGCGGCTATGCCGGCGATATTCTGGATCTGGAAGTGGCCTTGGTGCCCTGCACGGTGGGCTACGCGCAGGTGGCGCTCCGCATCCTGGCTGACCCCGCGCGGCAGCGCGATGGCAACCCGTACCAGTCCTGGATTGATGCCTATGCCGCCGCTTCCTATCAGGAAATGGCCCATGCGGCGGCGTGGCGGATTGATGCGCTGGGTGTGTCTCATGGAGGTGAGGCACGTTTCGCGCGCCTGGCAGCGGATTTCGCCGAAGCCGCGCGGCTCGAGCAGCGCTTCTGGCAGCAGGGCCTTGATGCGGTGGGGCGCGCCTGAGGATGCGCGTGCTGGTGGCCATGTCGGGGGGGGTGGATAGCAGCGTGGTCGCCGCGCTGCTCAAGGAAGCCGGGCATGAGGTGATTGGCGCGACCTTGCAGCTTTATGATCATGGCGCGGCCTTGCAGAAAAAAGGCGCCTGCTGCGCGGGGCAGGATATTTTGGATGCAAGGCGCGTGGCGGATCGGCTCGGCATTGCGCATTATGTGTTGGACCGGGAGGAGATTTTCCGCCGCGATGTGATGCGTGATTTCGCCGATAGCTACGCGCGCGGCGAAACCCCGGTGCCGTGCATTCGCTGCAACCAGACCGTAAAATTCCGCGACATGGTCGCGATGGCCGAGGATTTGGGCTGCGAGGCTTTGGCGACCGGCCATTACGCGCGCCGCATCGAGGGGCCTGATTGTGCGGAATTGCACCGCGCCGTGGACCCCGAACGGGATCAAAGCTATTTCCTGGCCGCCACCACCAGCGCGCAGCTTGCCATGGCGCGGTTTCCCTTGGGCGATATGCCGGACAAGGCGACGGTGCGTGCTGCCGCCGCAAGGCTCGGCCTCGCAGTCGCGGAAAAGCCTGATAGCCAGGATATCTGCTTCGTGCCTGCCGGGCGCTATGATGCGCTGGTTGGGAAGCTCCGCCCCGATGCGGCGGAACCGGGTGAGTTTGTGCACGCCGATGGCCGTGTGCTGGGCCAGCATGGCGGGATTTCCGGCTTCACCGTGGGCCAGGGGCGGGGTTTGGGTCAGGCTTCCTGGGATGGTGAGGAAAAGCTTTACGTGGCCGCGGTGGATGCGCCGAAGCGCCGCATTGTACTGGCCCCGCGCGCGGGGCTGGAACGGCGGGACGCCGAGGTGGCTGAGGTGAATTGGCTCATCCCCCCGCCCGGCGCGCCGCTGCGCTGCGCCGTTAAGCTGCGCGCCCGCGAAGTGCCGCGTGCGGCTGAGGTGGCCTGGGACGCAGGCGTAGGGATTTTGCGCGTGGTCTTGGATGAACCTGGCGTCATTGCGCCCGGCCAGGCCTGTGTGATGTATGATGGGGAACGCGTTTTGGGCGGCGGGTTCCTGCGCGCGCGGCTTTCGGTTGACACTGACCGGGTAGCGGCCTAACTCCCCAGCCTTGGAGCTTATCTGCCGTTCGGCAGACAATCTCCGCGTTGTTTTTGGTCGCATTTTCCGAGCCGCCAAGTTGCCACTTGGCTTGACAATGCTCCAAATTGGCGGCGTAGCTCAGCTGGTTAGAGCACGGCACTCATAATGCCGGGGTCAGCGGTTCAAGTCCGCTCGCCGCTACCATGTCTCTTTATGATATTATTGGATATTTTGGGCTACGCGACAGTCTGGCGCGAAGATGCGGGTTGCTGGGTAACCAAATAGGGGACCAAATGCCCTGGGCGCTTCTGACCCGAACTTACCGTCCAGACCGCGAGTTCCGCTTACACACCGAGCGCGGGTCTGTCGCTGGGGACACGTGCCAGGGTCAGGCATCAGACTTTCAACGTTTCGGCTTCACAGTTTGGCTCCGCCCTGTCGCGGGGTAGCGGCAAATTCCGCGATTGAAGGCCAGCCGAATTGGCCCACGAGTTGGGCGTCATTTGGATGGGCATCATAGCAAGGGTAGGCACCCGGTTGGCTGGAAGATTCACCTCGGCTGGCCTTGAGGCCCGAGAGGCCCTGCCAGTCTCGCGTGATTTTTTTGGAGCTACGCCAAGTCAGTTAGCTCAGGGGAACGGCTCTGTCTTTAGTCCCCCCCCCCGCTCTCGTTCTGCTGCAACCATGCAACTGGGCGGTATCGGAGTAGTTGCACGGTTGCGCAGTTGCAGGAAAGTGTCTGGCAGGGGGGCAGTGGGTTGGAAAAGCTACCCCGGCATGTCAGGCAATCAGGAAGGCCCTGCCAAACTCGCGCGTATTTTCTGACCTAGCCTTGGATGATACTGCCGGGCCTTGGGGGATTTTGGTGGCGTTTACTGTGGGGTATCCCCATGAGATTTGCCACCAAATTGCATTAGTTTCTTTTATTATAAGCATATTTATGGACTTAACCCATGCGCAGTTTGGCAAAATCGCGCACGTCACGCGACGTTAAGGGCACCATAACTCAAGCCTCGTCGGGAGCCATCCGAAACAGAGGAACTACGAAGCTGTAAAGTACTCGGAATGGTTCCGTAGTTGCATGGTTTCAGGTGAGTGTGCCCGTCACATCAGGTGGGGTACAGGCTCGTTGGCGTCGATGCCCATCAGGCTCATTGGCACGCCCAAGGAGGAGGCGC
>VGDM01000062.1 GCA_016869715.1 Alphaproteobacteria bacterium | reverse complement strand
TGACGCGCAGATCACGCGCCGGCAGGCCATCCGCCAAGGCACACGCCGTGATCAGGATCGGCGCTGTCTTCGCCGCCATCACCGCATCACGCGGCACCGCAACATCTATGGAGCCAACCCAACGCAGCGTCTCAAACCCTGCCTCGCCACCCCGCATCGCAAGCACCATGTCGCCAGCGCGGAGGTTCTCTACCGCAGCCTCGCCACTTGGTGTCATGACCCGCGTGCCTTCGGCAAAGCAGATCACGCTTTCCCAGCCCTGCGTCCAGATGACTGTCCCGTCAGCCCGTTGGTAATTAACAAATTCAGACGGTGGCGGGTCCTTGGGGTTGGACCCATCCACCAGGGCCGACCAGCCGACGACAAAATCAAGAACATCAAAGCCAGCACCGCCAATCAGCGTTTCATTGCCGAAATTATCAGTTGTCAGGTAGCGGAAGACGTCATTGCCGGCACCGAAATAGAGCCAGTCATTGCCCGCACCGCCCGAGAGCACATCCGCCTCGTCCCCGCCGTAGAGCGAATCCGTGCCATTTCCATCGGCAAGCGAATCACTGCCATTACCACCGCTCAAGAACTCATCGGCGTTGCCACCTGCGAGGGTATCGGCGCTTCCTGTGCCGATAACGGATTCAAACCTGCTGATACGATCATTACGCGCCGCGCCGGAGACAGTGCCAGCGCCAAGATCCGCCACAACGCTGTCACTGGCGCCGCTGTAATCGGCCAGATCATTTCCAACACCACCAACCAGCGAGTCATCCCCGGCATCACTGAGGACCGTATCATCGCCAGTCTCACCAGAGATGGTGTCAATGCCGCCAAGGCCAGAAAGCAGATCATTGCCGGCGCCATCAGTCACGCCATTGGTGGAGCCTCCATAAGACAGCAGGTCGTTACCAGTGCCACCATCCAGATTATCGTCGCCAGATCCACCATTGACAGTGTCGTCACTGTCCCTCGTCAAATCATTTGAGACCAGTTGCCGGCTTCGGTCCAGCCATTGAGCAAGCCAGCGCCGAAGGCACCATTCTCACCACCGCCAGAAATGGCAAGCATTTCAATGGTGCGTTCCTGCCCACGGCGCGGCGGGCCATGGATGCGCCGCGCCTTTTCCTGGGCGGCGGCAACCTCTGCCCGGAAGCCATCACCATCCCAGGGGAAGAAAAAGCGCTCATTTGGTATGCCCAGCACCTTGGCATCCCGTGTCCGTGCATAGGGCACGGCAGGGACGCGGACCGGGTTGGCGCAGGCAGCCAGGCCGAGCGCGGCGCCGCCGAACAAGGTGGCGCGGCGGGTGATCCCACCTGCGATGTCAAGCTTCTTGCCCATATCAGCATCCGCTTTCCTGTTTCACCAACCCCGTGCCTGCATTACTAAAAGCCCTGGCCAGCGTCGAGGCGCAACTGCGCCCGCCCTTTTCGCTTGACCCTCAGGCGCTTGGGCGATACACGCCCCTCATCTCTGGTTCGTCCCGAGCCTCGGTCCGCCCGCCTTATGCGGGTTGGCTCCGCCGCCCCGCGAAGGCTCGCGCAGCGGCGTAGATCGTTTTGGGGCAACCGCAACGCAAAGGGACTACCGGGCGCCGCCATGTTTGAGGCTCTGTCCAGCAAGCTCAACGGTGTGTTTGATCCGCTGCGCCGCCGTGGCGCACTGGGCGAAGCCGATGTAACCGAAGCGCTGCGCGAAGTGCGCGTGGCGTTGCTGGAAGCCGATGTCGCTTTACCCGTGGTGCGTGACCTGGTCGCGCGCGTGAAGGAACGCGCCGTGGGGCAGGAGGTGATCCGCTCTGTCTCCCCCGCGCAGCAGGTCATCAAAATCGTCAATGACGCGCTGGTGGAAGCGCTCGGCGGTGCAGAAGGGGCACGCGGGCTTGATCTGAATGCGCCGGCGCCGCTCGCCATTCTGATGGTGGGCTTGCAGGGTTCGGGCAAGACCACGACCTCGGGCAAGATCGCGCTTAGGCTGAAGGGGCGTGAGAAGAAAAAGGTGCTGCTCGCGTCCTTGGACGTGCATCGCCCGGCGGCGCAGTTGCAATTGCAGCAAGTGGCCGAACGCGCGGAAGTGACCAGCCTGCCGATCATCGCAGGCCAGCGTCCGCTTGAAATCGCCGCCCGCGCCATGGATGTCGCGCGGCGCGAATTGTACGATGTGGTGGTGCTGGATACCGCCGGGCGCCTTGCGATTGATGAAGGGCTGATGGCCGAAGTGGCCGAGGTGAAGGCCGCCACGAAGCCGCATGAAACCCTTTTGGTTGTCGATGCCATGACCGGGCAGGATGCGGTGAATACCGCCAAGGCGTTCCAGGAAAAAGTCGGCATCACCGGCATTGTCATGACCCGCGTGGATGGCGATGCGCGTGGCGGTGCAGCGCTTTCCATGCGCGCTTTGACCGGTACGCCGATCAAGCTTTTGGGCGCTGGCGAAAAGCTGGATGCGCTTGAAGATTTCCACCCCGATCGCATCGCTGGCCGCATTCTTGGCATGGGCGACATTGTCTCCTTGGTCGAGAAAGCCGCCGAGACAATGGATCAGGCGGAGGCTGAAAAGCTCGCCGCGCGCATGCAAAAGGGCCAGTTCACGCTGGATGATTACGCGGCGCAGTTGAAGCAGATCGGCAAGATGGGCAGTCTGCAGGGTATTCTTGGCATGCTGCCCGGTGTGCAGAAGGTGAGGGCGCAGTTGGAAGGTGCCAATCTGGATACCGCCATTCTGAAGCGTCAGGCCGCGATCATTTCCAGCATGACGCCGAAGGAACGCCGCACACCTGATTTGCTGAAGGCATCGCGCAAGCGCCGCATCGCGGCCGGTTCCGGCACCACGGTGCAGGATGTAAATCGCTTGTTGAAGCAATTCGACGATATGTCCGCCATGATGAAGAGGATGAACAAGATCGGCCAAAAGGGGCTGATGCGCGGCGGGCTTGCCGCGCTGCTCCCCCAAGGCCGGAGGCCGTTCTGATGGCGACCATCACCAACCCCACGTCTTTAGTGTTTTAACGAAAGGAATACCCGGATGGGTCTCAAGATTCGCCTAGCCCGCGCTGGTGCCAAAAAGCGCCCTTATTATCACATCGTGATTGCCGATAGCCGCAGCCCGCGCGATGGCCGCTTCATTGAAAAAGTGGGTTCCTACAACCCGATGCTGCCGTCTGAGCATGCGGATCGTATTCGCCTGCAGGAAGATCGCCTGAAGCATTGGCTCGGCAATGGTGCGGTCGCGACGGAACGCGTGGCGCGCTTTTTGGGCCGTGCGGGCCTGATCGCCATGTCGGCTATCCCGGCGCAAACGAAGCAGGCGCAGCCAAAGAAGAAGGCGCAAGAACGCGCCGCTGCCGCGGCCGGCTGAAGCAGGCTCTAGCGGCAGGCAGCACGGCAGATGGGCAGCAAGCGCATTATGGTTGGGGAGTTCGGCAGGCCGCATGGCGTGCGCGGGCTTTTGCGCCTGCGTGCCTTCACTGCCGATCCTGCCGCCATCACCGCCTATGGTCCGCTTTCCGATGAGGCTGGCATGCGCCGATTCCGCCTGACGCCGAAGGGGCCCGATCTCGTGGCCGTTGAAGGTGTCTCGGACCGCGATGCAGCGCAGCGCTTGACTGGCACCAGGCTTTTCGTCGCGCGGGAGGCTTTGCCCCCCACCGATGAGGAGGAATTCTATCTGGCGGATCTGATCGGCCTTCGGGCAGTGACGGAAGCGGGTGATGTGCTGGGCGTGGTGCGGGCTGTGGAAGATCACGGCGGCGGGGCGTTTCTGGCGGTGGAAGGCGGGCAGGAATTGCTGCTGCCGTTTACGCGGCAGGTGGTGCCGACGGTGGATATCGCCGCTGGCCAGCTACTTGTGGTGCTGCCGACCGAAATTGTGGTGCTTCCGCAACCCGGGAAGGAGGCCGCGGTATGAGCTGGCGCGCCGATATCCTGACGCTTTTCCCTGAAATGTTCCCGGGGCCGTTGGGGCTTTCTCTGGCGGGGCGCGGCTTGCGGGATGGGCTTTGGTCCCTTTCCGCGCATGATATCCGCGACCACGCCAAGGACAGCCATCGCAGCGTGGATGACACGCCTTTTGGCGGCGGTGCCGGCATGGTGCTGCGCCCGGATGTGGTGGATGCCGCGGTAGGTGCTGCCTTGGTGGAAGCGCCAGGACGACCAGTGATTTACCTTACCCCGCGCGGGCGTTTGCTGAATCAGGCTTTGGTCCGGGATTTGGCGGCGGGGCAGGGGGTTGTGCTGCTTTGCGGGCGTTATGAGGGCGTGGATCAGCGCGTGATTGAAGCGCGCGGCATGCTGGAAATCTCGATCGGCGATTATGTGCTGAGCGGGGGGGAATTGGCCGTACTCACGCTGCTTGATGCCTGTGTGCGCCTGTTGCCGGGGGTCATGGGGGCGGCGGAAAGCGCTGCCGAGGAAAGCCATGGCGCTGAGGGCCTGTTGGAATATCCGCAGTTCACGCGCCCGGCCGAATGGGCAGGGCGCGCGGTACCGGAGGTACTGCTTTCGGGCCATCACGCCGCCATCGCGGCGTGGCGTCGGGCCGAAAGCGAGACAATCACAAAGGAGCGCCGCCCCGATCTTTGGGCGCGGCATGAAACAGAGCGCGGAGGCGAGGGGGCGATTGCCGGCCATCCCGCCGCAGCCTAAAGAAACCGAAGAAAGGGTACCAATATGAATATCTTGCAGCAATTCGAAACTGATCAGCAGGCCAAGCTTGCCGCTGCCCGTGCCACGCCGGAATTCGGCCCGGGCGATACGGTGCGCGTCATGGTGAAGGTGGTGGAAGGCGAACGCGTCCGCACCCAGGCTTATGAAGGCGTGGTGATCGCGCGTTCCAACAAGGGCGTGCAAAGCAATTTCACCGTGCGCAAGCTTTCCTATGGTGAAGGGGTGGAGCGCGTGTTTCCGCTTTACAGCCCGAATGTCGCTGAAATCCAGGTGGTGCGTCGTGGGCGCGTGCGTCGCGCAAAGCTCTATTATTTGCGTGGCCGTACCGGCAAATCCGCGCGCATTGCGGAAAAGCTGGGCATGAAGGCTGATGGCGCCGCCAAGGCTGCCCAGGGCTAAATGTATCGCGCCGCGCTGAAAGGCGCGGCGTTTTCATGTTTTGTAGGGGGAAGATAAAATGTCAGCGCAAAAACCGCGTACGCTGTTCGACAAGATTTGGGACGCGCATGTTGTTGAAACCCTGCCGGATGGCACGGCGCTGCTCTATATTGATCTCCATCTGACCCATGAAGTCACTACGCCGCAGGCCTTTGATGGCCTACGCGCCGCGGGGCGCAAGGTGCGCCGCCCGGATGCGACGCTCGCCGTCGTGGACCATAATATCGCGACAGATGACAGCCGCCGCACTGGCATTGTGGACCCCGAAAGCCGCTTGCAGGTCGAAACGCTGGAAAAGAACGTCGTTGAATTCGGCGTGCCTTACATCCCGCTGCTCGATGACCGGCAGGGCATTGTGCATGTGATCGGGCCCGAGCTTGGCCGTTCGCTGCCCGGCATGACGATTGTGTGTGGCGATAGCCATACCTCGACCCATGGCGCCATGGGCGCGCTGGCCTTTGGCATCGGTACATCGGAAGTGGAGCATGTGCTGGCAACGCAAACGCTGCTGCAAAAGCCCGCCAAGAACATGCGCGTTTCGGTGGATGGCAATCTGGCTTTTGGCTGTTCCGGCAAGGATATTGTTCTGGCGATCATCGGCAAGATCGGCACGGCGGGCGGCACCGGCTATGTGATTGAATTTGCCGGCGATGCGATCCGCGCGCTCGATATGGCGGGGCGCATGACGGTCTGCAACATGACCATCGAAGGCGGTGCGCGCGCTGGCATGGTCGCACCTGATCAGACGACGTTTGACTACATCGCCAAAACACCGGATGGCCCGAAGGGTGATGCCTTCAAGCGCGCCTTGGAATGGTGGAAGACGCTGCCCACCGATGCGAGCGCGCATTTCGATAAGGAATTAAGTCTGGCCGCGCATGAGATCGCCCCACAAGTGACCTGGGGCACCAATCCCGAAGCGGTGCTGCCGATCACGGGCATTGTGCCCACTCCGGGCGATGAGGCGGATGAGGCCAAGCGCGCGCAATTGCAGCGCATGGTCGACTATATGGGCCTGACGCCTGGTCAGCGCCTGACCGAATTGAAGGTGGATGTTGTCTTCATCGGGTCGTGCACCAATAGCCGTATTGAGGATATTCGCGCTGCTGCCGCCATCGCCAAGGGCAGGCGCGTGGCGGATCATGTGCGCGCGCTGGTGGTGCCGGGTTCGGGCCTGGTGAAGAAGCAGGCGGAGGCGGAAGGGCTGGATCGCATTCTGCGCGAAGCGGGCTTTGAATGGCGCGAAGCGGGCTGTTCCATGTGCCTTGGCATGAACCCCGATAAACTCACGCCGGGTCAGCGCAGCGCCAGTACCTCCAACCGTAATTTTGAAGGCCGTCAAGGCCCTGGCGGACGGACCCATTTGTTGAGCCCTGCCATGGCCGCAACGGCAGCACTCGCGGGTCATTTGGCCGATGTGCGTGATTATCAGCCGAAGGGACCGCTGTAATATGCAAGCCTTCACCAAGCTAACCGGCATCGCGGCGCCCTTGCCCAAGGCGAATGTGGATACGGACCAGATCATCCCGGCGCGGTTTTTGAAGTCCATCAGCCGCTTGGGGTTTGGGAAGAATCTTTTCGCCAATTTCCGCTACGAAGAAGATGGTTCGGAAAATCTGGATTTCGTGCTGAACCAGGAACCCTATCGCCGCGCTGAAGTGCTGATTGCATTTGAGAATTTCGGCTGCGGATCATCGCGCGAACACGCGCCATGGGCCTTGCTTGATTTTGGCATTCGCTGCGTGATCGCACCCGATTTCGCCGATATCTTCCACAATAACTGCTTCAAGAATGGCGTGCTGCCGGTGCGCCTGCCGCGCGAGATCTGCGAAAAGCTGATGGAAGACACGAAGATGGGCGGCAATGCGCGCATTAGCGTTGATCTGGAACGGCAAGTGGTGGTGCGCCCGAATGGAGAGGAGATTCCCTTTCAGATTGATCCGCTGCGTCGGCATTTGATGCTGAATGGGCTGGATGATATCGACCAGACCATGCAGCACGCGCCGGCAATTGATGGCTTTGAAGCCCGCCAGCGCGCTGCCCAGCCCTGGCTTTATGCCTGATTGGTACACGCCCTGGTGCAATGCCGGGGCGAGAAGGAAACAACCATGTCATCGAACAAAAAACTTCTTATCCTGCCGGGTGACGGGATCGGCCCCGAGGTGATGCGCGAAGTGCGTCGCGTGGTGGATTGGATGGATCGCCGCCGTCATGTGTCCTTCAATATCGAAGAAGGGCTGGTGGGCGGCGCCGCTTTGGATGCGGAAGGCACGCCCTGTTCGGATGAAACCGTGGAACGTGCCAAGGCTGCGGATGCCGTGCTGTTCGGGTCTGTTGGTGGGCCGAAATGGGATTCCATGCCCTTCGACAAGCGCCCGGAATTGGGCGTGCTGCGGCTCCGGAAGGATCTTGGCCTTTTCGCTAATCTCCGCCCTGCGGTGGTGCTTGATCCGCTGGTGGAAGCTTCCAGCCTGAAGGCCACTCTGGTGCGCGGGCTTGATGTTATGATCGTGCGCGAATCAACGGGAGGCATTTATTTTGGTGAACCGCGCGGCATCCACACTGATGCCAACGGCAAGCGCACCGGCATTGATACGGAAGTCTACACGGAAGACGAAATCGCCCGCGTGGCGCGAATTGCCTTTGACCTTGCGCGCAAGCGCCGCAACAAGATCACCAGCGTTGAGAAGGCGAATGTGATGCAATCCGGGCGCCTTTGGCGTGCGTTGGTCGGTGAAATCGGTAAGGCCGAATTCCCGGATGTTGAGCTTGAACATATGTATGCCGATAATTGCGCCATGCAGCTTTGCTCTCGCCCGAAGCAGTTTGATGTCATTCTGGGGTCCAATCTTTTTGGCGATGTGCTGTCTGATCTGGCGGCTGCGCTGACTGGTTCGCTCGGCATGCTGCCATCGGCGACGCTGGGGGCGGTGGATTCCTCTGGCCGGCGGCATGCGTTGTATGAACCGGTGCACGGATCAGCGCCCGATATCGCCGGCAAGGGCATTGCGAATCCCTGTGCGCAAATCCTGTCCTTCGCCATGCTGCTGCGCTGGTCTTTCGGCATGGAAGAAGATGCGCGGCTGCTGGAAGCCGCTGTAGAAAAGGTGCTGTCGGGCGGGCTCCGCACTGCCGATATCATGCAGCCCGGCATGGCGCGGGTTGGCTCGAGCGTGATGGGTGAAGCCGTGGTGCGCGAATTGGATAAGCTCGCCGCGTGATCAATCAGCGGGGCTGGCGGGGTTGCGCCTTTGGCGTTGCTCCGCTATCCCCCTCGCTCTAAGGGCGCCCGTAGCTCAGCTGGATAGAGCACCAGACTACGAATCTGGGGGTCAGAGGTTCGAATCCTTTCGGGCGCGCCACATAACCCAAACATACCTTCACCCGCGCTCGGCGTTGCAAGATTTGCCGGGCTTGAGGTGCCTGGTCGGCTGCGTAGTCCCATAATTCGCCGCCGCCAGCTTAGCCTGTACGCGAGATCTGGCGGCACCAGCACGGCATTTAAGGCGCCATTTACTTGCATGGCGCTTTCCAGCCGCAACGCGGGGGGGAGCCGACGAGCCCCTTTCAAAGCGATCCGGCGACCAACAGCCCGGTTTTGCCAAGTGCTGGCCTCCCCCCCTCCCCCCGCATTTCTCTCCAGCCCCCAGGAAGGGCTGGCAAAATCTGCCCCGGACCCCCTAAGCTTCGATGTAGACGCGTCATAGTGCGCTTTATCGCCCGCCCATCGGGCGGTGCAGGAACAAGGAGAGGAACATCCATGCTCAAAGATCTTCACGGCGTCATCCCGCCAATCTCCACCCCCTTCGACGCAGACGGCAATGTTGTTCATTCTGCACTGGCGGAGATTGTTGAATTCCAGATAGCTGCGGGCGTGCACGGCTTGATCCCCGGTGGCAGCACGGGCGAGGGCCATACGTTCGAGCGTGAGGATTTCCTCCGCATGTTCGAAACCGTGGCGAAGACCAATCGCGGCCGCCTGCCCCTGCTTGCGGGCTTGATCGTAAATTCCACGCAGGAGGCGATCATCCGCGGGCGCATGGTCCGCGATCTTGGCGCCCAAGGCCTGCAGGTGACCCCCGTGCATTACCTGTTCAAGCCGGATGAGGAAGCAACGCTCGCACATTTCCGCGCGGTTGCTGAAGGCACGGGCCTGCCCATCCTGATCTATAATGTTATTCCGTGGAATTATCTTTCTCCCGCACTGCTGCTGCGCATCATGCGCGAACTGCCGGGCGTGGTCGGCGTGAAACAGAGTTCGGGCGATCTGAAGCTGCTGGCGGATTTGATCTTGCAGGCGCGGCCGCAGGACCTGATTTTTACGGCGATAGATGCGCTGCTTTACCCGAGCTATGCGCTTGGCGCACGGGGTACGATTTCGGCACTGCCGGCGGCGTCACCGCACGCCAATGTCGCGCTCTGGGATGCCGTTCAGCGCGGCGATCACGCGACCGCCAAGGCGCTTCATGAACGGCTTCTAGTGCTTTGGAATGCACTATCGGCGGAGAATCTGCCAGCCAATGTGAAATTTGCACTGGCGTGCCAGGGGCTGCCCTCCGGTCTTTCACGTGCGCCGATGCCGATGCCGGATGCAGCGCGCCAGGCAGCGATCCGCGCCGGTCTGGAAGGGCTTGGCGCCGCACTGAAAAAAGCAGCCTGACCAAGCCGTCCGATACCAACGCCGATCCTGCCAGCGCATGGAACAGCACCCCAATGGGCGCATAGTCCATGCGCTGATTTCGTTTTAGAGCAGATCACGTTCAGATGAAAAATCTGAACGTGTGAAGATGCTCAAAAAACAACGAGGTAGAGCGGGTTGCGTGAACCCATGTGAACGCAATACGCTCTAGCGATTCGCAAGACTACGATTTTCCAGAGTTACAGGCGATCAAGTTCAAGACAGCTTATCTTCATCGCCGCACCCGCAAAGTGCTCGCCCCGTAGCCAATGCGCTTCCTGGTGGGGGTAGGCCCGCTGATGCCATGGCGCAGCGCCTTGGCTGACATACTGAAGGGGTAAGGCCATATCCGGCCCGGCATGGCCCGGCCGCGACTGGACACCTCACGCTTCCTTCACAGTTTTTAGGCGTGGCGCCCCTGCGTGATTGCAGTTTTGACGCCCAGTGCACGCCAAAATCACGCATTTATTTGGCCCATGGCGCACACTCATTTCAGCCATCGAAAGGCGGATCGGTTTCCGTCAGTCAGCGTTGGGATCATTGGACAATGCAAGTGACCAAATCATCTTCAGGAATGACGGCGCGGACCCTGCGCAAGATTGCAAACCGGGAAACCAACGAAGTTGACCGATTTGTGGGTGAGAGAATTCACCTCTACCGCGCGATACTCGGCATGAGCCAACAGAAGCTGGCCGAGAAGCTTGGTGTCACCCTCCAGCAACTGCAAAAATATGAGCGCGGCGAGAATCGCATCGGTGCCGGAAGATTGCTGATGGTGGCAACAGCACTTGGCATCCCTGTTCAGCCCCCTTTTTATGTACCAGTGATTTGTGGGTTTACTAAGCATGTTTTGAGTGCCGGCGGCCGCATTCCGAGGGCGTGGTGGGGCCGGACATGGTTATATTGGTTGAGCTATTGATTGATGAGAGTTTGGGCCTGACGGGTGGTGCTAAACCATTCAGTGTTGAGCACCTCTCTGCGAAGTGTTCTGTTAAACCACTCATTATAGCCGTTCTCCCAGGGTGAACCAGGATAGATCCGGCTCGGCTTAATGCCGACTTTGGTCAGCCAATCTGTGAAGGGTTCGGAGGAGAACTCCGGGCCATTATCGGAACGCAGATATTCAGGTTTCCCTCGTTTGAGCAGTAAGGGGTAAAGCGTTTCCAGAAC
>VGDM01000061.1 GCA_016869715.1 Alphaproteobacteria bacterium | reverse complement strand
TGCAGCCATTTCGGCCAGCGTCTTCTCGCCCTTCACAGCAGCAAGCGCCACTTTGGCCTTGAAGGCCGGACTAGAGCAGATCACGTTCAGATGGAAAATCTGAACGTGTGAAGATGCTCGAAAAACACTGATCTAGAGCGGGTTGCGTGAACCCATATGAACGCAACATGCTCTATGGTTCCGGCGGGGTCGTCTCATCATGCTATCTCCTGTTCACGGCATCACGCCGCAGTCAGGTAGAAAATACACTTATACTAGATGTTCAGATTTCCCGAAACAGCTCTACTTGCGATGGTGCGTCCACATCAAAACGACAGACAAAGATACGAAAGCCACCCTAAGCGGCTTCAAACAATGGATAAATAGGGATTCAAGGCACTTTTCTGGCCATGCCAATGCACTGACTTAACCCTAGCTAACAACCGGCGGCGCCAGCACCTTATCCCGATAATTGCAGAACCCCAGCGCCGGGCAGCGCCAGCATTCCGGCGCCCTTGCCTTGCAGATGTAACGCCCATGCAGGATCAGCCAGTGATGCGCATCGCGCAGCAATTCGGGCGGGCAGCGCTTGACCAAGCCCTCTTCCACCGCCCGCGGGGTCTTGCCTGGCGCCAGCCCCGTGCGATTGCCGAGCCGAAAGATATGAGTGTCCACCGCCATGGTATCCTGCCCGAAGGCCACATTCAGCACGACATTCGCGGTTTTCCGCCCAACGCCGGGCAGCGCTTCCAGGGCAGCGCGATCCGCCGGCACTTCCCCGCCATGGCGTTCCACCAGCTGCGCCCCGAGTGCCGCCACATTGCGCGCCTTGGCCTGCCAAAGCCCGATGCGGCGGATGAAGAAGCCGATCCCCTCGGCGCCCAGCGCGGCCATGGCGGCCGGGGTGGGGGCGGCTTTGAACAGCTCCGGGGTGCATTTATTCACTGCCGCATCAGTGGTTTGTGCCGAAAGCACCACCGCTACCAGCAGCGAAAAATGGTCCGAGTATAACAGTTCCGTCTCCGGCGCCGGATTGCCTTGGGCCAGGGCGCGCAGGAAGGCCTCGGCCTGGTCGCGCGCCATCCGGCGGGCGCGGCGCGGCGCGCGGGCAGAACCGTGATCGGGCTTGGCTTTAGGCATGGTGTTTCGAAGGCATTTTGACCTAAGATAATTCCCTATGTCACCCCCCAAAGAAACCGTTCTATTCGAAGCGATCTCCACCCCGCCGCAAAGCTTTACGGTACGGGGCTTTCGCATCTTGGCGGGGCTCTTGATTCTGGCGGCGGCGATCCCGGCGGGTATCTTCTTCGCCCTCGGCGCCTGGCCGGTGCTGCCCTTCATCGGGCTTGAAGTGGGCGCGGCGCTGGCGGCGCTGCTGTGGCATGCGCGGGCATCGCGGCGCATCAGCGAAATGGTGCTGCTGACCGATGCCGGACTTTCCATCCGCCATGTGAATCATCGCGGGCACGTGGTGCGTTCCGTGTTGGACGCCTATTGGGCCAAGGTGGAATGGGATGAAGCCGCACCGCGCGGCGGGCGCCTTTGGATCAAAAGCAGGGGTCGCACCCTGGAAATCGGCCGACATCTTTCCGCGCCGGAAAAGGCCGAATTGGCTGAGGCGCTGCGCGACGCCCTCGCGCGCGCCAGACGGCCGGATTTCGATAATCCGCAGCTTAGAGAGACTGAGCGCCTGACGCGTTCCACCCCGCCCTGACGCGCATGGCCGCGCAACGCCATGCAATCAAAATAGGTGCGGCGCTGCGTCGCGACGATTTCATTGCGCACACGTTCTTCCTGCGCCTGAAACCCGATGAACATGCTGTACTACAAGTCCCTGAGCGCCGGATCACGCCGGGCTTCTTCACGGCAGGCTACAGCGTCTTCGCTGGTATCGGGCGGGAAGATATCGTCCCGTGATTGGCCGACGCAGCCCGCCACTGCCGAGGCCACCAGCAATGCCGCTGCTGCTTTCATGATGCCAACCAATCTTCGATCAACCGGCGCGCGATGGAATCAACGCGCGGCAAGGAAAAGGCAAGCTGCTGATGGTTGCGCAAATCATCCCGGCTGAACCAGCGCGCATCGCGCAATTCTTCCGGGTCAATGGTGATGTCATCGCTCAGACCCTCGGCATGGAAGCCCAGCATGATGGAAGACGGAAAGGGCCAGGGCTGCGATGAATGGTAGCGCACCGCGCCAACCCGCACATTGGTTTCTTCCTGAACCTCTCGCCGTACGGCTTCTTCCAGGCTTTCGCCGGGTTCCACAAAGCCAGCCAGCGTTGAATACATGGTGGTATTCGGAAAGCGCTGCGAATGGCCCAGCAGGCAAGAATCGCCGCGTACCACCAGCATGATCACGGCGGGGTCGGTGCGCGGGAAATGCTGCGTGTTGCAGGCCGTGCAGGTCATGGCATGGCCGGCGCTGCGCGGTTCGCAAACACCGCCGCATACCCCGCAAAACCGGTGTTTTGTCCGCCAATGCATCAGCCCGCGCGCATGGGCCAACACGCTTGCCTCACCTGGCGGCAGCAGCCCGGCCACCTGACGCAGATCGGCAAAGCTGCCAATTTGCGCCGGCAGCAGGGGAATTGGGTCATCCGCCATGGAGCAATCCACCGTGAAAACCTGCCGTCCTTCCCATTCACCCAACCAGGCCCAGGGCCCGCCCGCCATGCGTAGCGCGTCGGCGGCCTTGGCGGTCAGCAACACGGCCTGGGGCGCGCCCTCCGCCACGCCGCGCATCAGGTTGCGGGCGCGCCAGACGGGGGCGAAAACCGTATTTGGGTCAGCAAGAGCCGCTTCAATGAAGCCGGGATCCTCTCGGCGTTGGGATGCCCGGTCTAGCGGGCTGCCCGTATAGGCATTGGGTCGGCTGGCGGGGATGGAAAGCATCGGGGAAAACTGCCACAGGCCCCGGCGCTGGGCAATCAAGCCTCCCCATTGGCATTGGCCCCTCGGGACATGATATGGTTCTCTCGGAAGGTCGGCGGCGGACGGGCTCCTCGCCAACCCGGTCAGATCCGGAAGGAAGCAGCCGTAACGGGTTCTTGCTCGGGTCGTTTGTCGGCCTTCCACCGCGCGCCCGCGCGATCATCGCGAGTTAAGAAAGACCGCCCCGCGCCATGGCTTCGGATATCTTCGGCTCACAGCTTTCCGCGCCTGGCGATGACACGCCGGAAGTTGCGGGCCTGCCTGAGCCGCCTGCGCCTGAAGGCCCGGGGTTGTTTGGTGACCCGGCACCAGCACCTGCACCGGTGGCGAAGCCTGCGGAACAGCCGGGGTATCGGGTGCTGGCGCGTAAATATCGCCCGACCAACTTTGATGATCTGATCGGGCAGGATGTGCTGGTGCGCACACTGCGCCATGCTTTCGCGCAAGGGCGCGTGCATCACGCCTTTCTACTGACCGGGGTGCGCGGCGTTGGCAAAACCACCACGGCGCGCATCATTGCACGCGCGCTGAATTGCATTGGCGTGGATGGCAGGGGCGGGCCCACGGCGGACCCTTGCGGTGTTTGCCCGGAATGCAAGGCGATTCTGGCGGATCGGCACCCGGATGTTGTGGAACTGGACGCTGCTTCCAACAATAGCGTGGATGATGTGCGGGAATTGCGCGAAGCACTGCGCTTCCGCGCCAGCCAAGGCCGGCAAAAAGTGTTCATCCTTGATGAATGCCACATGCTTTCCGGCGCGGCCTTCAACGCGTTTCTCAAAACCTTGGAAGAACCGCCATCAGGCGTCACCTTCGTTCTGGCCACCACTGAATTGCGTAAGGTGCCGATCACCATCCGCAGCCGGTGCCAAACCTTTGCGCTGCGGCGCGTGCCCCAAGACTCCCTCGCGCAGCATTTTGCGCGGATCTGTGACAAGGAAGCGGTGACGGCCGAGGCTGATGCGCTGGCGATGATTGCGCGCGCCGCCGATGGTTCCGTGCGCGATGGGCTTTCCCTGCTGGATCAGGCGATTGGCCAATCCGGCGCGGCAGAAGTGCGCGCGGAAGCGGTGCGCGATATGCTGGGCCTGGCTGATCGCGCGATGATCATTGATTTGATGGAAGCGCTGATGGGCGGGGATATTGCTGCCGCCCTTGGCATCATGGATCGCGCGCATGAATCGGGTGCCGATCCCTTGGTGATTTTGCAGGATTTGGCCGAGCTTTGCTATTTGCTGACGCGCTTTCGCGCCGCCCCTGCGCTCCGCCAGGATGGGTCATTGCCGGAAGCCGAGCGTGTGCGCGGTGCCGTACTGGCGCAGCGGCTTTCCGTGCCGGTGCTGGGCCGCACCTGGCAAATGCTGCTGAAGGGCATTGGCGAATTGCAGCTTGAAGGTGCTGATCGTCGCGCGGCAGCGGAGATGGTGCTGATCCGCATAACGCATGTGGCGGATATGCCGACACCGGGTGATTTGGTGAAGCGCCTGACCGAAGCGGGCGAAATTGGTGGCGTGCCGCGCCCAGCGCCGGGCGGTGGCAGCAGCGGTTTGCGCGCGGTGGCCGGTGGCGCGCCGATACGCGCCGAAGCGGCTCCGAGCGCACCCGTGGCTGCGTTGGCGCAGCCCAATACCTGGCAGGAGATTGTCGCGCTCGCTTCCGGCGTGAAGCCCATGCTGCATGCACAGTTACGGCATAGCGTGCATCCGGTGCGGATTGCGCCGGGGCGGCTTGAAATCAATCCGGAACCGGATGCGCCGCGCGATCTGGCGGCGCAATTGACCGCGCTGCTGACGGAAGCGACCGGCCAACGCTGGACCGTGATCATCAGCCAGGAAGCCGGCGCGCCGACTTTGGCCGCGCAGGGCAAGGAAGCGGAGGCTGATCGGCTCGCAGCCGCCTGCGCGCATCCCTTGGTGCAGGCGATCTTGGCGGCTTTCCCCGGGGCCACGATTGAAGCGGTGCATGATGGTGCGGCGGATGCCTATGGACTTCCGCGCGGCGCCGCGACCGCCGATGATGATGCGCGTGATTTCGCGCCACCCGATGCCGAACCCGCTTACGGCGATGACGAAACCCCTCCCGACGATTTTTAGGCGAAGGACACCATGAAGAACCTGGGCAATATGTTGAAGCAGGCGCAGCAGATGCAATCGCGTATGCAGGAAATGCAGGCCAAGCTGGAAGCCACTGAAGTGGAAGGCCAATCGGGTGGCGGCATGGTGGTGGTGCGCTTGACCGGCAAGGGTGATTTGCGCCGCGTGACGATTGATCCTTCGCTGATGAATGCGGATGAACGAGAAGTGCTGGAAGATTTGCTGGTGGCCGCCCATGCCGATGCGAAGCAGAAGGTGGAAGCGACTATGGCGGCGGAAATGCAAAAGGCGACTGCCGGCATCAACCTGCCGCCCGGCATGAAACTGCCTTTCTAAGCTCGCTCGCAGCCTGATGCTGCATAACGACCCGATCGAACATTTGATTGCGCTGCTGTCGCGCCTGCCTGGTCTTGGCCGGCGCAGTGCACGGCGGGCTGTCCTGAAAATGCTGATGGATCCGGATGGGCAGATGCTGCCACTCGCTGCCGCTTTGGGTGATGCCGCAAGCGCGGTGAAACCCTGCGAGGTTTGCGGCAATCTGGACACTGTCTCGCCCTGCGCCATTTGCCGCGATCCGCATCGGGACAGGAAGCTGGTGTGCGTGGTGGAGGGGGTCGCGGATTTATGGGCCCTGGAACGCGCCCATGCGCATCACGGGCTTTATCATGTGCTGGGTGGGATGCTCTCCGCACTTTCCGGTACCGGGCCTGAGGATTTAGCCATTCAATCGCTACTCGCACGGATTGAACAGGGCGATGTGGCGGAGGTGATTCTGGCCTTGCCCGCAACAGTCGAAGGCGCGACGACAGCGCATTATGTGACGGATCGCCTGAAGCCGAGCGGTGTTGCCATTACGCGCCTTGCGCAGGGCGTACCGATTGGTGGTGCGCTTGATGTATTGGATGATGGCACCTTGGCCGCGGCGTTGAAGGCGCGCCGGCCCCTATGAACCTTGCCCGCCGCGCCTTGCTGGCGGCGCCTTTCCTTGTCATCCGCAACGCCAGTGCCGTGGCGCAAAGCAAGTTCTTTCGTTCCAGCGATGGCGTGCGGCTGCATTATGCGCAGAATGGCAGCGGGCGCATATTGGTTTTCGTACCGGGCTGGTGCATGCCCGCGCGCATCTTCGCGCCACAGATCGCTTATTTTCAGCAAAACTTCTCAGTTATTGCCTTTGATCCACGTGGGCAGGGACAAAGCGCCATTCCCGAACAGGGCTATGAACCGGAACGCCGGGGGCGCGACATTGCTGATTTGCTGGATCAATTGCCGCCAGGCCATGTGGTGCTCGCGGGCTGGTCGCTTGGTGTGCTGGATGCACTTTCCTGGCTTGATCTCAAGGGGGATCAGCGCCTCGCCGGCCTGGTACTGATTGACAATTCAGTGGGGGAGGCTGATCCGCCGCCACCGCGCGCATCCAATTTCTTCAGCAATCTGCGCACCAAGCGGGACCTCACTATGCGCGGATTTGTGCGCAGCATGTATCGCACCCCGCAGGATGAAGCCTATCTTGATGCGCTGACGCGCGAAGCCCAGCGCATGCCGGTGGAAGCTTCCATCAAGTTGCTTTCCTATCCGCGTCCGCGCGAATTCTGGCGCCAGGCACTTTATTCAAGCCGCCGCCCCGTACTCTACGCCGTAACACCAAGGCTGCGCACCCAAGCCGAAGCGGTGGCTGCGCGCCATCCGGCACCCAGCGTTTCAATTTATGATGATGCCGGCCACGCGCTCTTTGTGGATCGGGCGGATCGCTTCAATGCCGAGCTGTTGCAGTTCTTGAACCATAAGGCAGTCTGGACCTGATGATAATTACGCTTTTGCCCCTGTTTTTGATTGCCGCGACTGCGATTGGTCTTGAAATCGCGCTGACACGATTCTTCGCTGTCGCCTCCTGGTCGGAATATGGCTATTGGGTGATTTCCATTGCCATGATGGGCTTTGCGGTTTCTGGCGTGGTGATGGTGCTGGGGCGGCAGGTGTTTCTCCGCCATGCGGGCTGGCTTCTGTCGGGCCTGCCCATTGCCATGCTACTGACTGGCGCTGCCGGCTGGATTGCCGCCACAGGCAATGGCTTCAACCCGCTTGAGCTGCAAAACCCCGCGACGGCCAGGCCGCAGCTGGGCAATATCGCGCTGTATTACGCGGCCCTTTTTCCGTTTTTCTTTCTGGCTGGCTTTGCGATTTCACTGAATTTTGTTGTTTACTCGAATCAAAGCGGCAAGGTCTATGGTTATGATTTGTTAGGCGCGGGATTGGGCGCCTGCTTCGCGCTGGTGCTGATGCTGGTTCTGCATCCCTTCCATCTGGTGCCCGCATTGTTGCCGCTGCTAGCCTTGGCCGCGATACTATCTGCCAAAGGTTTGTGGCGCATGGCGGCGTTGGGCAGCCTGCTGCTGGCCGAGGCCGCGATTTTTCTGTTCGCCAACCCACGTGTGAATGAATTCAAGCCGATCTATGCGCCCCTAAATGTCCCGGAAAGCCGCATTGTGGCGGAACGCTACACGCCGCGCGGCGTGTATCAATTGCTGGATAATTTCACCGAAAGATTGGATACAGATGTGTCCAATAATGCCGGTGCGCTTGGTACACCTGCACCGCCGCGCGCCTTCGGGCTTTATCGGGATGGCGCGCGCATTGCAGCCCTGCCGATGGAAACGCCTCAAGCGGGCCATGCACCAGCCGCGCTTGATGCCGCGCCTTATGCCCTGCTGGATCAGCCGCGCGTCTTGGTACTTGGTGCGGCGGGTGGCTTTCGCGTGGTGGAAGTGTTGCAGCTTGGTGCCGCGGGCGTCACGGTGATTGAACCCGAGCCCACGCTGCGCGAAGCCCTGGTGCAGGGTTTTGGCCCTTCACCTACCTTGCCGCGAGACCCGCGCGTGCAGCTTTCAGATGCACATCCGCTCAAGGCGGCGGGTTCTTATGATCTCGTGGATATTTCGGGTGATTTTCTGGGTGCCGCTGATGCCAATCGGCATGTCTATACGGTTGAAGCCTTGGCCGATCTTTTGGGAATGCTGAAGCCCGGGGGTATGGTTTCCCTGCCGATCAGCATCCGTGAATTGCCGGTCTATGCGGTTCGCGTGCTGGCCACTGGCCATGCGGCGCTATTGCGGGCCGGCATCAGGGAACCAGCGGCGCATTTGGCGGTGATCAGATCAGCGTGGAATTTGCGCGTGCTGCTGGCGCGCGATCCACTAACGCCAGACCGAATGGAAAAGCTATTGGCCTTTGCTGAGGCCAGGTCCTTCGATATTTCCCATGCGCCACATTTGGCGTTTGAGGGCCGCGAGATTTGGAATGATCTGCCGGCGATTTCACTCGATTCCGGCATGGTGCAAACCGGCGCGCCCAGCGATGCGGTGGCCGAGGAAATACGCATGCTGCTGGCTGGCACCATGCCGCTTGATGCCTTTGACCGTTCACCCATTACAGCGGATCGGCCTTGGCTTTCGCCATTAGTCCGCCTGCCGGCTTTACCCGCGGCGCTGGAGCGTATGGAGGTTCTGCCGCAACAGGAAATTGGCCTGCTGGTGAATGTGGCCGTGCTGGCGCAGGCGATCATCCTGGCTTTGTTGGTTAGCGCCTTGCCGATCTTTGCGCGCGGCACGCTGCGTGTGCCGAAAGCCATATTGGGCCGCGCGTTGATCTACTTCCCTGCGCTGGGGCTTGGCTTTCTGCTGATCGAAATCGCCTTTATCGAATATGCCGTGCTGCTGCTGGGGGACCGCACTTTCGGTTTTGCGCTAGTCTTGACTGTGATGCTGCTCTGTTCCGGCCTGGGCGCTATGATGGTTGAACGGGTGACGAAGCCGGCGACAACACTCGCCTGGGTTGCGCTGATTGTGGTTGGGTCTTGCTTGTTGGTGATAGGCGCCGCGCATACTGGCATTCTGGCCATTCTTGATTTGCCTTGGGCGCTGCGCGTTGCCATGCTGGTGTTGGTGATTGCGCCGATTTCAATTGCGCTTGGCTTTCCCTTCCCGCTTGGGCTTGATCGGTTTCAGCGGGAAGGCCCTGCCTTGCTGCCTTGGGCTTGGGCCTTGAATGGCGCCTTTTCCGTGGTGGCTACGCCGCTTGCCAATCTGGTCGGTCACGGCCTGGGACTCTCGGCCCTTTTGCTTTGCGGCGGTATTTGTTATCTTACTTCATTATTTGTTTGGCCAGGGAAATGACGATGCTTTTATCCCGCCGTGCTCTGACCTTGACGGGCGCTGGTTTGCTGTTCGCCCCCGCGATCAAGGCGCAAATGCCGGCCTGGATTCGCGCGGCCTATCTCGAAGCCATGGCGGCTTCCGGCCGCCCGACCGAGATTTCAGAAGGCGCTTTCGCCGCCATTCAGGCGCGCCGGCAGCCAGCGCTCGCGCGGATCGAATCCTATCTCAAATCGCGCTTTGGTGAAGCTGACCCCGCGGTGGTCCGCGCCTTTGGTGAAGTGCCGCGCGAATACTTCCATTACAACTACGAAGCGCGTCAGAATAGTGCTTCCAACGCCTATGAAACGGAAGCCAAGCCCTGGGCAATTGGCTTTGGGTCGGCGCTGTCTGACTATCTGGGCCAAGCTTACATGACGCAGGCGTGTCAGCCAAAGCCTGATCACGTGGTGCTGGAGATCGGCACCGGATCGGGCTTTCAGGCAGCACTGCTGTCACGCATAGTGGCCAAGCAATATTCCATTGAAATCATCGAACCTTTGGGGCGCGGCGTGCAGCGCATCTTCGCGCCGATCAGGTTCAATAATCTTGAAACCCGTGTGGGCGATGGTTTCTTTGGCTGGCCCGAAGTGAAGGGCGGCTTCGACACCATCATCGTCACCTGCGCCGCGCAATATGTGCCGCCAGCACTGCTGCAGCAATTGAAGCCAGGCGGGCGGTTGGTCATTCCCATCGGCCAGCCCTTCCGTCGTGGGCAGTTCCTTTATATCTACACGAAGGATGAGGAAGGCCGCGTGCGCAGCCGCAAGGATGTGGGCGTCTATTTCATCCCGATGACCGGGACCATGATGAAGACACCCGCGCCCGCTGGCTCTACGCCGCAGTAGAACGCCTGGGGCATTTTCAAGCCAAGTGGGATCACTTGGCGACTCGGAAAATGCGACCAGGTGCCGTTCTTTCGCGCGGACGTTACTTCCTACGCGCGTAACGTCGTCACTTCTCGCCGGCTTGGTTGCTTAACTGGGATGCTGGCAACGCTTGACCGCCCTCGGCAAGGGCAGAGGCTTGGCGATCCGCCCGCAAGGGCGTATCCTGCGGCGCGAGAAGGGGGCAAGCGCCATGCGTTTTGCAGGACAACACGTGGTGATTACCGGCGTTGCCGGGGTTTATGGGCGCGGCTTGGCGGAAGCCTTTGCGCGGGAAGGCGCCCGTTTGCTTTTGAGTGATGGCGATGCCGCCGCGCTTGCAGCACTCGCCAATGCGCTACCGCCCGGTCGTGCCGTATTGCATCCCGCTGACCTGACGGATGATGCTGCGATTGATGGGCTGATTGCGGCTGCGACCGGTAAGGGCGCGCCACAGGTGCTGATCAATAATGCCGGCATTTATCCCTTCATTCCGCTGATGGATGTGACGGGCGCGGAGTGGGACAGGATAATCAGTGCGAATACCCGCGCGCCCTTTCGCCTGATGCAGGGCGCTGGTCTTGCCATGGCCGCCGCGGAGCGAGGTTCCATTGTCAATGTCACCTCAGCCGCCGCAGAAGTGCATCGCGGCAATGGCGTGCCTTACGGCGCTTCCAAATGCGCGCTGGAATATCTGACGCGGGCGTTTGCGTTGGAACTCGGCGCTTCCTGTGTGCGCGTGAATAGCGCGCGGCCTGGCTTTGCCAAGGGCAGCGCCGGCAATCCCATGCCGGCGGGCTATGCGGAGGCCATCCGAGCGCAGTCCTTGCTCAGCGCGCTTAGCACGCCAGCGGGTGTCGCGGCGAGTGTAATGTTCCTTTGTTCCGAGGCGGCGCGCTTCATAACGGGTTCGATCCTCGATTGCGGGGGTGGGGTGCATATCAATCGCCGTGCTGGTGCGGCAACCGCGGCGCGCGGCTGAAATGTATTAGGGAACCTCTGATTTAATCCCGTCTTTTTGGTCTATGATTGATTTTCTGAGTCTATTGTGCCTCGGTCATTCATCCCTTGAGCGCGACCCCCATGCAGCAAAAAAGCCTCTCGAGCCTCGGCTTTGAC
>VGDM01000060.1 GCA_016869715.1 Alphaproteobacteria bacterium | reverse complement strand
CATTATATGCCATGCATCGCCAAATAGTATTGAATTCATTTGGGTTATTTGGCAAGAATGGTCAGTAGCGCGGTTCTTTATCGCCACAAGCCGCCACTAAATACAGGTCCGCGGGGTCCGCGTGAGGTCCGCAAAATGGCCTTCTTATCTGGGGGTAAGCACATGCCGCTGCATTTCACGGACGCGCTAGTAGCCAATCTGCAATGCCCGGCCGGGCAGAAGGATAAGCTGTTCTTCGATCAGACCCAGAAGGGATTAGCTGTCAGGGTCACGCTGGCAGGAGCGCGCATTTTTCTGATCCAATGGACCGACAGCGCCACCAAGCAAAAGCGCCGGGAAGTTCTCGGCGTTTTCGGGGCCATTACCACTGGCCAGGCGCGCAAAGCCGCCCAGGCCCGGCTTGGCGATGTGGCTAAAGGGCTTGATCCGCGCAGCGAAAGACTGGCCAAGGCAGAGGCCGCCCGTCAGGTAAGGGCTGCCGCATTGGCAGCGAAGCAGGAAGCCGCCTTCACCTTTGGCACCCTTGTGTCGGACTGGGAGAAGCTGGGGTTAGCCCAACGACGGCCGCGGTATCGGACAGAAGCGGTCCGAGCCTTGAGGTATGCCTTCCCAAAGGATTGGTCCCGGCCCGCACACGCTTTGACCAAGGCACGCATCGTGGAAGTGCATGACACCCTGGCAAAGGCAGGGAAACACGCCAGTGCGGGGCGTTTGGTGGCCTACGGCAGGGCTTGCTTCACCTGGGCGGTAAAGCGGGGGCGACTGGCTTCAAACCCCTTCCAGGGGCTTCCCACGGGCTCAACTGCTGTAACGCGCGATAGGCTGCTTACGGATGGGGAGATTGGGGCCATATGGCGTGCCGCACTCGGCATGGCGGAACCGGCTGGACCGTTTATCCGGCTGGCGCTGCTTACCCTGGCGCGCCGCGAAGAGGTCGCGGGTATGCGCTGGTCAGAGATCTCGCCTGATCTGTCCGTCTGGACAATTCCAGGCCAGCGCATGAAGCGGGGGCAGGCCCACAGTGTCGCGCTGACCGATGCGGCGCGGGAAGCGCTGGCGGCTGTCACCCGTCTTGAGGGCCAGGATTTCGTTTTTACCACCACCGGTAAAACACCAATCTCAGGCATTTCCAAAATGAAGCTACGGCTGGACCGTATTTCAGGCGTGAGCGACTGGGTACTGCATGACTTTCGACGCGCCGGGGCTTCTACACTGGCCCGGCTGGGCTTCTCCCCCATCGTGGCGGATAAGCTGCTGGCGCATCAACCGGCGGCGTTATCGTCAGTAGCCCGTATTTATCAGCAGCACGATTTCAACGCTGAGAAGAAGACGGCGCTAGAAGCCTGGGCAGCCCATGTGCTGCGCTGTGCATCGCCCGAGCGCGACGATGATAAGGTAACAAACCTCGCTGAACACCGAGCTCAACGCGGCGGGTAAGGCTATCGGGTTGCTCCCCCCACCCCGCCCCCTTTTTTAGATAGCAAGGGGCTAGCATGCTGCTGGCGGTTTGACGGCAAGCATGGCGCCCCTTTGCCGCCAGAAGACAGAAAATGTTTGCTGCGGGTTTTTAGAGCCGCTAAAAGACGATTGGCGCGATGGTTGCCTTACATCGGAGCCCCGCAAGCGCTTTGGCGGCAATCTCAGCGCGTCATATAGACCCTTTGGAAAACGCAAGAAGGCGCCATCCGCAATCGATGCGGGTGCAGCTCATGGCGGCGCCCGCTGTTTCTAGGGTTTTTAATACATGAACACATTTTTTGATGAGAAAGGCCTTGCCCTATTTCTTTCTATTCCGCGCCGGACGCTGCAGCGATGGCGCGTGACAGGCGATGGCCCGCCATTTGTGCGGGCCGGTATGCGCCGGATTGTCTATCGCCGTGAGGCGGTGGAAGCCTGGGCCACATCCCGTGAATATCGCCATCGCGCGGCGGAAATCGTAGCTCAGGCGGAGGCACAGACGTGATCCCAGCCCAACCTGGTGCCGCGACCATAGCCGTGCCTACGCTGCTGCCAGCCTGTTCTGGCTTGCTGCGCTCGGCCGAATAAAGAAAACCGCGCCCCATTGCTGAGGCGCGGCGCGAATTACTTAAAGTCGTTCTGACACAACGCAAAATAGCGATTCGCACGGTGTCCAGCAAGGGGTTGTCCAGAAGGATATTCCCCATGCCTATTGCTGAAAGATTTGATTGGCTCAGTTCCGTTGCGGCTGCCAACCCGCGTCCCACCATCGCGGAGTTAGGGGTGGCGATTCAAATCGCCAAACACTTCAATGAAGCAAGGGGGGCCGCATGGCCATCCAGCCGCCATCTGGCGGTATTGCTGCGTATGGAGCGCCGCAATGTACGCAGAGCGATTACCAGCTTGGAAGAGCGGGGGCTGATTAAGCCAGTCGCCTTTAAATCACGTTCAAAGGCCTATGCACTGGTCCTGCCAGAAAGCACCGTGCAGATTGAAAATTCACTTGCGCTCAACCTGCACTCGGGGGCTGCAGAACCCCCGATACGGGGGTTATACGACCCCCTTGATGGGCGCTGTACAACCCCCTCAATGGGCGCTGCACGACCCCCCGAACAGGTAGTATCCCGCAGCGAAGCGGTAGGGATACTACATACCGGCGCTAACGCGCGCTCCGCTGACGCTGCGCGCGCTGGCGCCGGAAGGAAGCCTATCCATCGCCAAAAGCTTTCTACCCCAATCCGGTTGTAGGAGGCAGAAATGGCGAAGAAAAATACTGCGATAACCAACCCAACATTTCCGCATAAGCTCATTGCTTTGGGTGAACACATATTTTGGTGGGACGATGAAGAAGCCAAAAGGCCACTGCGGAGCTCACCATACTCTTTAGACGATAGTGGGGGCGAAATCGCCCGAGATGAAATGCTTAGACTTGCGGCTTTAAAAGAGTGGTTGGCTATTCAGCAGGATGCCGGTGAGGCTGATGCCCGGAGATCGTATGCAGAAAATGCTGCCAAGTACCTTGTCGGAGTGTTCCCGAACGCCCGCATCAACACCGAAGCTTACGCAACTGCTGCAGGTGAGGACTTGGCACACTATAGCGCTGATATAGTTAAGGCTGCGGCTGAAAAGGCACGGCGGACACTTAAAACCCTCCCACCACTGGCAACCCTGATTGAATGGTGCGAAGCCGAAAACCGTAAACGCTTGGTGCAATTACGTGCCCTGCAGGAAGATTTAGAAAAATACCGGTTAGCCATTGAAGCTGGCATGCGTGAAGCAGCTCAAATAGCTGACGCTGCAACCAAGTATGGTCTACCAATAACAGCGGATGCCATCGCGCGGGTTCATCGCCTGATTACCGGTCATAGTATTGGAATAAAGCCTCAGCATGAAACAGGACGCCGCCCCGATCGCGTGTCGAAAGCATTCCAAGATCGGCTCGCCAATGGCGATGCGGAAGTTTTGGCTATATTCAACCAGTGTGACGAACTTGAGAAATTCTGTGACTTACTTCCTGAGAGCATGAGGGGTGAATTGCCAGACGATTGCGACCCCGATGAGGTTGATCGTCAATGGGACGAGTACCGGAAAAAGAGAGATGCGCTAATTTGCAGGCTGAGGGTTTGCCTTGGGTTGGGAGCTGATGGGCACCCCCTGCCCCCTCCACCCCCAACGTATGCTCCCGGCGATCGCGTCTTTCATAGGGCGTTTGGCTATGGCGAAGTGACTGGTACGGATGGCGATATCGTTGATGTTCACTTCGAGAGCGACAGGAGCGGCGCTGGGATACAATGGGATAAGCGTTTGCGTGCCTGTTTGGTGCAGAAAGCCTGAGGCGTGCCCGAAATGAGGCGTCAAAAATCAGGTGACGCGCCGATATGACAACCCGTCACGCAACCCGTCACAGACCCGTCGCAAAAATAGCGTGACGGGTCCAGGTTCCTACTAGTTACCCGTCGCACCCGCGCGTCGGTCTGCACCCGTCGCAGACCCGACGCACGCGGTGCGAGCTAACGGGTAACTTTGGCGACCCGTCACAGGCCTGCGCCTAGACTTTTAAGGCGAGGCTGAACGGCAAAAAAGAGCTTCAAAGCTTCACCGTCAGAATAAAAGAACCGCGAGCGTATTTCTGTTTCTGCCGGGCCCCAAAATAGGTAAAATCGCCGGCGTTATGGATTAGCGGGGCGCCCCAGCGATGAACGACAGAAAGAAAGCACCGGCACTGGTGCTGGATGGCAAAAGCGCCAAGATTAATTTGGATAAACCGGCTGGCGCCAAATATGTCCCGATGACGGATGAGTTGTTTGACGTTTTCCTGGAAAGGCTTACCCAAGGGGAAAGTCTGATCAAGATTTCCCGCGACAGTGGGATGCCGCATTGGAACGAAATCTGGCGCTATATGTCTCGGAGCCCACACGCCCATGAGAAGTACGCAGCCGCCCGTGCTGCCCAGGCACACATCATAGCCCAGCAAGCCCTGGACGAAGCCGTGAAGGGTTCCGGTGACCCAGCCCGGGACCGGTTGGCGTTCGATGCACGGCGTTGGTATGCGTCCAAGGTGGCGCCGCGGTGGTATGGTGATCGCGTAGATCACAAAATTGAGGTGTCAGAGGGTTATATTGAAGCCCTGCGCCTCGCTAATGAGCGGCTGAAACTGCGGGGGCGGGAAGTGCGGGCGGTCATAGACACCGCGTAGGAACATGATCGTCCTGCCAGCCAAATCAAGCTCAACCTGACGTAGTATCTTCAGACAATCCTCATCCGAATAGCGCTTCCGAGCCATCCAAAACACTCCCCTATGGCACAACAATAGTGGCTCAACTTTAGGGGGCCAAGACACTGCGCGGTGGGCTTAGCGAAAAGCAAGGGCCTAGTTCCAAGCAAAACGACGGTGACAGTTTCGGTCAGGGCTATGCGACGCATGGCATGAACTCCTCGCTTGCGGACGCCAGCATTATGCCACCAAGGAGGCCACGGAGCCTCTCGGCACCGTGGCAAGTTACGTCGATGCGATACGATGTTCAGCCGGTTTGTCGCGGTAAAACCAGCCTGACCAGCAGGCCCCCTTCAAGGGCTTCGCCAAGTTCCAGGCTGCCATTACTGGCCTGGGCAAAGCGCTGCGCAATCGTAAGGCCTAACCCAACACCTGAACCGCCGCGCGCAGGATCAAGTTGTACAAAAGGCGTAAGTGCGCGGGCTCTATCCGCCTCGCCAATGCCATCACCAGCATCGGCAACCTCAATCGCAATTATTTTGTCGTCTTCGTGAATACGCAGGCGCACTGGCGGCCAGCCATGGCGCAAGGCATTTTCAACAAGATTCGAGAGTGCGCGTTTCGCCGCATGACGCCGCAGCGGCAATACCGCGCGCGTCGGCCCTTCATAGGCAACGTCATGCCCTTGGTCTGCCGCATCGGATGCCAGGGTCTGCAGAATGGCCGCAACATCAGCCGGCCGCACTGGTTCAGCATCGCGGCCTTCGCGAATATAATCCAGCGTGCGCGAAACCATTGCTTCCATTTCTGCGATATCAGCCTCAAGGCGAGTGCGATCCTCACCCTCGGGTAAAAAACCCACGCGCAATTGTAATCGGGAAAGTGGTGTGCGCAGATCATGGCTCATCGCCGCCAGGGCTTCGGTTCTGTCTTCAAGCAGACGCGCAATACGTTCCTGCATGGCATTGAAGGCAACAGCCGCATGGCGAACCTCATCCGGCCCCTCCAGTGGCACTGGCTGTGGGCTCAGGTCGCGGCCAATGTGATCCGCCGCGCTGGCCAGGCGTCGCAGCGGCCCAGTGATCCAGCGCACTACAAGGCTTGATACCAATGCGATGCCCAGGGCCATCGCCACCATGGACGCGATTGCACCATGATCCAGCGGCTCCCCGCCAGAGATGAGCCATTGCGCCGAAAAAACGATCCAACCACCACCTTCAGCCGGCAACGCCCCAATCACACGATGCCCAGGCTCCGCTTTTGGATCCCAGCCAATACGCGCTTCTGGGCCAAGCCTTGCTGCCACGTCCGTAAGGCCCGCAGGGGGTTCTGCCGCCGGCATTGGTGCGCTGCGATCCCAATGGATTTCCAACCCTGGGCGCGAAATCGCGTGCGCCGCCGCATCACGCGCGGCTTCCGGCAGTGGCGCTACCGCCGCACGCGCCGCAGCAAGCTGATCGGCCATGCGTTCTAGCCGCGCGCCCTGTTCGGATCCGCGGAGCGAGCGTTCATGCACCCACATGCTACCAATATGCAGTAGCATCAGCCCGCCGAGCAGCAGCAGCGTGATGCGGCCGGCAAGGCTACTCGGCCAGAGGGCTCTCATGCGCGGGTCACATCCGCGACCAACACATAGCCCGCACCGCGCACCGTCTTGATGAGTGAGGGGCTATCTTCGTCCGGCTCAATCTTGCGGCGCAGGCGGCTTACTTGGACATCAACTGTCCGATCGAAGGGATCGCTGCCAACACGCCGCTTGGCGACTTCAAGCAATTGTTCCCGCGATAGGACACGCTGTGGATGTTCCAGAAAGGCCAATAAAAGATCATACTCCGCGCCCGAGAGATCAACGGCAACGCCGTCAGGTGAATTGAGTTCGCGCCGCGCCGTATCCAGAACCCAGCCCGCAAAACCAAGCCGCCGCGAACGCGGGTCTGGCAGTGCTTCAGCCGGTGTCGCGCGACGCAGCAGCGCGCGTACGCGTGCAATAAGCTCACGCGGGGCGAAGGGCTTGGCAACATAGTCATCTGCGCCAAGCTCCAATCCCAAGACGCGATCCATTTCTTCACCACGCGCGGTCAACATCAAAACCGGCACGCGTGAGCCTTCGCGCAAGCGGCGGAGCAAATCCAGGCCAGAGGCCCCAGGCAACATCACATCCAGCAAGATCAAATCCGGGTAGCCGGCAGGACTTTCCAGAATCTCCCACATTTCGCGCCCATCACGGGCTGTGGAGACCCGGAAGGACGCTTCCCGCAGCAGACGCGCGACAAGGCTGCGCATTTCCCCGTCATCCTCAACGATAAGGATATGCGCCTCAGGGTCCAACAGCCGGCGCTCCGCCGCTTCATTCATCTGCCGAGCCCAACAGGCGCATAGCGCGCCTGAATGCGGGGCTGTCCTGACGCCGGCACAAGTTGCACAACAACACGAAGGCTGGGCTCTGCCCGAAACTCGCCGCGCGCAACCAATGCTTTGCCATCCGCCCGCGCCGCAAAACCAAGCGTCTTCTGGCGGCCGTCGGCAAGCACAATCGCGGTCGCCGTTGGGCCATTGGCAGAAAGCGGCCGATCATTGGCATCGTACAGGAAGAAGGTCAGCTGCCCATCCTCTGCCAGTAATTCGCCGTGATAGCTGCCAATATCCTGCATCTGGCCGCCATTGGGGCCACGCGAAGGGCCATGCGCCAAGGCGGCGCAGGGCAAGGCCAGTATTGCCAAGGTTATCAGGGTGCGCTTCGTCAGCATTTCAGTCTCCTGGGATTAAAATGTATCAGGGATCGCGCCCCCGCCAGTGATTTGTTCCTTGGCCTCCGCGCGCAGGCGTTCCAGCGCCGGGTGACCGAAGCGATGAAATAGGATCGGTGTCACCAGCATGTCGAGCAATGTGGCACTGATCAGCCCCCCGAGGATCGTGATGGCAACGGGGTGCAGAATCTCCTTGCCTGGTGCGTCGGCACCGATCGCCAGTGGGATCAAAGCCAAGCCCGCCGAAAGCGCCGTCATCAAAACGGGCGTCAGCCGCTCGGCCGAACCGCGCAGGATGAGCGCGAGGCCCCACCGCTCACCCTCATGCAATGCCAGATTAAGGTAGTGGCTGACCTTCAGGATACCATTGCGGGTGGTGATCCCAGTCAGCGTCACAAAGCCCACAAGGGTTGCAACCGAAAGCGGTTGCCCGGCAAGCCAAATGGCCGCAACGGCACCAATCAGCGCGAGTGGTACATTGCCCATGATGATCGCCGCCAGCATGGCTGAACGATAACGCGAATAGAGCACCACAAAGATCAGCGCCAAAGACACTAGCGTCAGAACCGCGATTGTCTGCATCGCTTCTTCTTGCGCTTGGAAGGTGCCTTCCAGCGCCGTAGTATAGCCCGTTGGCATCTGCATGCGCGCAAGCTCAGCGCGGATACCGGCAATCACCTGCGCCATATCCGAATCCGGCGTGGCATTCGCAAGCACAACAATGCGCCGACGCGCGCCTTCACGCAGGATCTGATTCGGACCATCACCTTCTTCAACCCGTGCCAGGAGACCGAGTGGGACGCGGCCATGCGGTGTTGGTACAAGCGCTTCGGCAAGTCTTGTTGTTGTGCGATCCTCATCAGCCAAGCGCAAGACGACATCAAAGCGCCGCGCCCCATCCAGAATCTGGCTGACGATAGTGCCGCCGGTCAGCGATTCAAGCGTTTCGGTCAATGCGGCTGCGGAAACGCCGTAAAGCCCCGCGCGTTCATGATCAACGGCAATGCGTAGCTGCGGAATACGCACTTGCCTTTCCAGTTGAAGGTCAGTCAGACCCAGAACATTTTCCGCTAAACGGCCACGCAACGTCTCAGCCAGGGTACGGAGTGTATCAAGATCATCGCCGAAGATCTTAAGTGCAATCTGCGCCCTGACACCGGACAGCATATGATCCAGCCGGTGGCTGATGGGCTGGCCGATATTGGTCGCAGCCGGCAAGGCCGCCAGGCGCGCGCGGATATCTGCCAAAACCTCTGCGCGAGGGCGCCCACCCTGCCGTAGATCAAGATCAAGCTCTGACGAATGCACCCCTTCAGCATGTTCATCAAGTTCCGCGCGCCCGGTGCGGCGACCAACCCCTTTCACCTCTGGCACTTGCATCAGCAGGCGTTCCGCTACACGGCCAAGAGAATCTGATTCAGCCAAGGAGATACCAGGCTGATAGGTGATATTAATGACAAGCGTGCCTTCATTGAAAGGCGGCAGAAAAGCACGTGGCAGAAAGGCGACGCTTGCAGTAGCGATTGCAATGCCACCAAAGGCAAGACCAAGCACGAGAGGGCGATGCGCGAAGGCCCAGTGCAGCAGCCGGTCCTGCCCAGCCTTTAGCACGCGTACTAGCGCTGCATCGCCACCATGCATCCGGCTCATCCGTGGCAGCAGCCAATAGGACAGAACCGGCGTGACCGTGACAGCCACAAGCAAAGAACAGAGGATGGAGACGATATAGGCAATGCCTAGCGGGGCAAATAGGCGCCCTTCAATACCACTCATCGCAAAAAGCGGCAGGAATACCAGCACGATGATAAGCGTCGCATAAACAATGCCGGACCGAACCTCTGCGCTGGCCGCGATCACCACCTGCATGATCGGTACGGGTATCGCACGTGTCGCGTTATCGCGAAGGCGCCTCAGGATATTTTCCACATCCACCACTGCATCATCCACAAGCTCACCTACCGCAATTGCCAGGCCACCCAATGTCATGGTGTTGATAGAAAGGCCGAAGGCCGCAAAGACAATGGCTGTCAGCAGGATGGAAAGCGGGATGGCTGTTAGTGAAATGAAAGTCGTGCGCGTATTGAGCAGAAAGGCAAAAAGAACAAGCGCGACAACAATGAACGCTTCGGCCAGTACCTGCTGAAGATTTGCAATGGACTGCGCAATGAAATCGGCCTGGCGAAACTTGATCCGGTCCGCCACTACGCCGCGCGGCATACCGGCCTGCAATTCGCTCAGCGCTGCCTCCACCGCACGTGTCAGGCGAATGGTATCGGCACCTGGCTGCTTTGCGATAGCCAGGATCACCGCTGGCTGCCCATCCACGCCAGCCTCACCACGCTTAAAGCGTGGCCCATATTCAACGCGCGCCACTTGCCGCAACGTGATGGGCTGCCCTTCCCGAAAACCAACCGTGGCGTTGCGCAAATCCTCAAGTGACGTCGTGCGCCCGATATTGCGGATCAAGAATTCGCGCCCCGCTTGATCCACATAGCCGCCGCCGGCATTGCCACCGAATTGACGGAGCGCGGCAATAAGCTGTTCATTTGTCAAATCCAGCGCCTGCAGGCGATCAAGATCAGGCATGATGCGGAATTGGCGCACTTCCCCGCCAATCGGAATAACCTGCGAAATACCAGGGATGGTAAGGAGCCGCGGGCGCATGACCCAATCCGCAAGGTCGCGCAGGTCCATTGGCCCAAGCGAGCCATCCGTCGGCGCGGTCATCGCCACCAGCATGATCTCGCCCATAATGGACGAAACCGGCGCCATAGTGGGTAGCACGCGCGGCGGAAGCTGCGTTTGGATCTGGCCAAGCCGTTCGCTAACTTGTTGACGCGCGCGCCAGATATCTGACCCCCAATCGAATTCAACGAATACAATTGATAAACCGACGGAGGAGACCGAGCGCACCCGTGTCACGCCCGGCAGCCCATTCACTGCCGTTTCGATGGGGAAGGAGACAAGCTGTTCAACCTCCTCCGGCGCAAAGCCCTCGGCCTCTGTCATCAACGTCACAGTCGGCTTATTCAGGTCAGGAAATACATCAACCGGCATGCGCCATAGGGTGAACAGGCCATAAAGGCTCACCAGCAATGCAGCGACCAATACGAAAAGCCTGTTGCGTAGCGAAACGCCAACAATGGTGTTGAAAAGCATGGCTTAGCGCACCTGTGCGATCAGCGCGGCACCTTGCACCACTACGCGCTGCCCTGCCTCAAGCCCAGCGGTCACCACCACACGCGTGCCATCAAGCGGCTGCACCCGCACCTGGCGGGGAATAAAGCGTTCGGCCGTTGCGTGCTCAAACACCACGGGCGGGCCTTCGGCGCTCCGGACCACGGCATCGGCAGGCAATACAATACCCTGGACGGCGCGGGCAGTGCGTAAGGTGACCAGTACTGAAATACCAATCGGCGCATCCGCTGGCGGTTCATTCACGCGGAAATTCACCGGCACGGCCTGCTGACGCACAGTCAACCCGCGCCCCATAAAGACGAGATCCAATACGCGGCCATCGGGCAGGGTGGCGTTGGCGCCCGTGATACGTTCAAGCGCTGCGCGATCAAAGGCCAGCGCTTCCACCCAAAGCCGACTTGGATCAACGATTTCAACAACCGTTGTGGCGCTATCGACTAGCTGGCCGACAGCACCGCGTATGGTTGAAACGATGCCCGAAACAGGCGCCACCAGCGGCTCACGACCGGAAAGCGCTGGCTGGATGGCGGTGCGGCGCTGTCGTGCCCCGGCAAGCTCCGTCTGGGCGTCAACGATCTCACGCTCAGCGACCGTGCCGCGCAGCGTGGTCAGGCGCCGGACGCGCGCTTCAAGAATGGTGATCTGCGCATCAAGTTCGGCTGCATTCTGGATAAGGCTGCCGCGCTCCGCCGCGCTGTAAGTTGGCGTTACATAGGCAAGCACCTGACCGCGTTCGACATGCTGGCCAAGCGTGGGAAAGCCATTATCGCCCGGTTCCAGCCGCCCATTCTGGCTGGCCTGTACCCGGCCGGACGCATTGGGGTCCGGCACCAAAGTGCCAATCATGCGCAAGGCGGCGGACGCCTCACCGGCTTCGGTGAGTAAGGTCCTGATGCCGAGTAAGCGTTGTGATGGTTTGGGGACGAAGATCGCGCCATCCTGCAAGCGGCGCGGTGCTTCACCGGTAACCAGGGCTTGCTGTGCACCAGCAGGTAAGGCGATGGCGAGCATGAGGATTCCCAGCGCAGCGGCGTGCAGCTTCTGGGGTGCGGCCCCCGACGCCGTGGGCGTCGGTCCTTCGTCAATCATGGGCGGCAAAGGCCGGCGCACTGAAGCACGGCCGAGCATCACACCAATCACAAGCAGCCCAGCACCAATAGCAAGCTGCACGACACTGCTTCGCAATAACGCCAAAAACTCAACGACCGATCCTGAAGGCGCCGCCGGCGCGGGCACTTCCAGCCTAGCGGTCAGCAGATCCATGTCCGCCCCCGCTGTTACCGTGAAGACAAGGTCAAGTGTACCCGGCCGTTCCAATAGCGGGTGCCGCGCCACAAAAAGGCCAATGCCTTGGCGCTCTGCCGCTACTTCCTGCCCATCAAAGGTTAGGACAATAGCGCCATCCAGCGGGCTGTTATCGGCATAGCGATCCAGCGTGATTGTCAGCGCGCCGCCTGGTTGCAGAATGGCGACAACCTCAAACAGGTCACTATGCGCCTCGGCCCGCGGGGCAGCGGCCGCCACGGCCTCTGGCACGGCCCCATGATCGTGACCTTCATGCGCAGCCAGGGGTGGGCGAAGCAAAAGCACCCCAAGTAAGGTAAGAATGGCGATGCATAGGCGGGCCGGGGATTGACGCAAAAATAGAGCGAAAGGCATCTGGGACTCCTGAGTGATCCGTTTTGTTGCAATTTTTGCGACCGCGCCGCTCAGATTCATGACAAAATGTGACAATGGTGTCGTCGGCGCTGGGGCGATGCGACGGCGATGTCTCAGCTCTCAGAGAGTCTCGGCTTTTTGGTTCTTACGGCGGCTTGAGTCGCCACCTGGCCGAGCCGGCTCCCCGAACCGCCCCGGTTTTGTCGGAGGTGTCCGTCGTCAAATCATTTGAGACCGCTTGGCGCGCTGGCTAACGGAGCATCTGGCCCATCTGTGGTTGAGGTTAAGCTGCGTTTTGGTGATGCATCAAGCGGCGCTTCTGGATGGTTCTGCGCTTGATGCGCTCGCGCTTCAGCAGGATGGTCTGCCGTCTGCTCGAACAGACACGGGCCGGGAATCCCGCATCATTCAGATCGCCGGTTTGTTCGTATGCGTCTGGACGCAGGGCACTAGCTCAGCCTTTCACTTCCATTTGACGCGGCGAATTTAAAGCTTGGGTCATTTGTGCAGGTCGGAGCGCGCATTACCGTGCCGCCCCCGCTACAAAATCGCC
>VGDM01000059.1 GCA_016869715.1 Alphaproteobacteria bacterium | reverse complement strand
CCTTGGACCAGGCGTAATACAAGCTCTCGGCGATGGCTTCGCGGCGGCAAAGGGCGGCGATGCTTTCCTCGCCGCGGAGCCCTTCCAGGACAATGCGGATCTTGTCCTCGGCGGAATGGTGCTTGCGCGTGGCGCGGCGAATATCGCGGACCAGCTTTTCGGCTGGCACCCGCGTGGGTGGGGCGGAGGATTTCTGGCTCATCTGCACTCTCCTTGGGGTTACGATGAGCCAGAAATCCTCCGTTATTCAAATCGCCAATTTGGTCCCATAGGTGCTGACGCAGGACAGAGGTATCCGCGCGAGCAGACGGCAATCCGAACTGGGCCAGCTACTTGGTAAGCCCAGCCGAAAATTGCTTTCATGGGATTTGAGGACGGGCAGGCGTTTGGGTTTACCGCCGCGTCAGGATGCGCGCGCACCTGTGTAGGACGGTAGCCCCGCAGTGCCCCTCATGCGTTAGCAGCGTGGTGGCTGAGAGCATCACTGTCCTCGTGTACTTCTATTCGTCCCAAGGAATCCCCTTTCAATCAATTTGGGCGCCAGACGCCTGTACGATTGGTGTCCATTTTGCAACTTCACGCTCCATGAAGCTGTCGTAATCAGCAGGCCCCATCGGCCAAGGTTCCGCGCCAAAATCGCGAACACGTTGGGCTATGGTCGCATCCTGAAGTGCCGCCACGACCTCCGCGCCCAGTCTCTCACGAATAGCCATCGGCACCCCCGCCGTTGCAGTAATTCCGTACCATGATGAGACATCAAATTCTGGAATACCCTGCTCTTGCAGCGTTGGTACCTCTTGCATCGTGGTGGAACGTTGCGCAGTAGAGACGCCCAGCGCCTTCAGGAGCCCACCTAATACCTGCTGACGAGAGGATGGGGCAGCGCCGATAGCGAATAGTGTCTCCCCATTCAACACGGCAGCCATTGACGGAGCAGTTCCGCGATACGGAACATGCTGTACTTCAATCCCCATGCGCATGCCGAATAGAACCCCAGCAAGATGAGAGGACGTACCGGACCCGGCAGAAGAAAAATTTGCGCGTGCAGGATTTTGCCTACAGTACGACGCCAATTCCTGGACTGACCCGATCGGGCTGTCGCCCTTGATGATCAGTACATTAGGCATGCTTGCGATACGCGCAACACCTGGAAGATCCTTTAGCGGGTCGAAGGATAAGCGGCGGTAAAGCGCTGGCCCAATGCCATGAGAGGCGATTTGATTGATATAATAAGTGTAGCCGTCTGGTGCCGATCGCGCTGCCACCTCCGCGCCCAGCATTCCTCCGGCGCCCGGACGTGGGTCGATGACGATTGGCTGCCCCAATCGTTCCCGCAGACGGTTTTCAAACATACGAAGCAGAATATCGGAGTCGCCGCCTGAAGCACCACCGATCACGAAGCGGAGTGGCTTATTGGGCCAAGCGCCTTGAGCCAAGACAGGTGGCGCGAATAGGGGGCTTAAGCCCGCCAAAAGGAGTGTCCGACGAGTTATCATGATCATTCAGCCTTAAGATCGAGTGAGCGGATCAAAGGCACCCAGCGATTGCGGTCGTATTCAAGATAACGCTCAACGGTCGCCGCATCATGCGGTCGCAAAATGACAAGACCGGTCGGTTCAAAATGCGCCCGCATGTCACCACGCGCCAGGATACGATTTGTCGCTTCGCGCAGGCGCTCAACGATCGCCATTGGCGCCGCGCGTGGAAGCGCAAGGCCATACCAGCCTAGCGCCTGGAAACCCGGGTATCCGCTCTCGGCTACAGTCGGCACATTTGGGAGAATGGAGAGCCTTTCGGCAGAAGTCATCGCCAGGGGTATTACGCGACCCGATTGAATGCTAGTCATCGCGCCGGAGACGACTTCAGCCATCATCTGTACATCACCGCCCACAACCGCCAGCATCGCCTGAGCGCTACCAGGGTATGGAACATGTACCAGCTGGATATTGGCGGCCCTGGCGAACATTTCACCCGCCAGATGCAGTGAAGTTGCCACGCCTGCCGAGGAAAAATTTAGCTTTCCAGGATTGGCACGCGCGTAAGCAACCAAATCCGCTAAGCTCCGTACCGGGAGTTGTGGATTCACAATAAAGATAATGGGCACCTCAGCCATGATCGAAACCATGGTAAAGTCTCGAACCGGATCATATGAAAGATTAGTCGGTCGTAGAGCTGGGTTGAGCACATAGGTTGTGCCCGTGCCTAAAAGCATTGTGTAGCCATCTGGCCGCGCCGTCGCCACGGCCTGGGCTCCAATCGCTGTGCCCGCACCCCCGCGATTTTCAACAATCACTGGCTGGCCGAATTCCCGAGACAGTTCCTGAGCAAAGGCTCGGCCAAGGATATCGTTTGTTGCCCCAGGCGGGAACGGGACAACCACCCGCAGCGGCCGATCCGGATACTGGGCTTTTGCCGGAAGGCTTAGCGCCACCAAGCTCAACAACGGAATTGTAAATATCAATTTCCTCAGGCGCATCATGTTCTTGCTATCCTCCCAGCTAATCTGCTTTTTGATTATTATGCTGCTGCAAGTTTGCGGTCGATCTCAAGCGCGCCTTGCTTGATCATGGGAATGAGATCACGACCAAACTCAGTGGTATCCTCCAGAGGATCGAAGCCGCGGATTAGAAAAGAGGAAACGCCCAGTCGGTAATAGCGGAGCATGGCATCCGCGACCTGGCGCGGGGTCCCAACAAGGCATGTAGTGTTGCCCTTCGCGCCCGTTGCCTTGGCGATCGGCAGCCAAAGCCTTTCATCATGGACATCACCCCTTCTGGCAATTTCCAGCATGCGTTCTGCGGACTTGTCTTGAGCGCGCTTAGGCAATCCAGCATTTTCGATGTCATGGAGCACACGGCGTGCCTTGTCCCAGGCTTCCCCTTCTGTTGGCGCGATAATCGGCCTGAAGGAAACATTAAAACCTGGCGTTCGACCAAATCTGGCGGCACGCTGGCGGAAATCCGCGATGCGGCCCGCCGTTTCCTTCAGTGGCTCACCATAAATCGCGTAGACGTCACAATGCTCCGCGCCCATTTGAAGTGCCCCCTCAGAAGAGCCACCAAAAAACAGCTTCGGGTAGGGCTTTTGCACCGGCTTCACAGCAGACCAAGCGCCTTTGAAGCGATAATACTGTCCGGTGTGGTCGAATGGCTCTGGCGAGGTCCAAATCCGCCGGATAACACTTAAGTATTCAGCACCACGTGCATATCGGGCGCCCTTACCCAGGAAATCACCTTCGCTCTCCTGTTCCTGGTCAGTAACACCCGCAATGATGTGCACCGACAATCGTCCATCAGATAGATGGTCAAAGGTAGCTGCCGCGCGCGCTGCAAGGGAAGGCGAAACTATCCCCGGACGGTGCGCCACAAGATAGGAAAGCGTCTTGGTATGAGCTGCAGCGTGAGAGGCGACATTAAAGCCCTCTGCAGAGGATGAGTAATAGCCAACCAAAACCTGATCGAAACCTGCTGCCTCATGTCTTTGGGCGAACTCGCGCAAGAAGGGTGCGGAAACGCCACCCGCGATGACATGTAGCGTGGTGCCTTTTGGTGGCTCCACACCGATCATTCCAATGATCCAAGCGGGCATTTGGTTCCTTTCCCTAAGCTGCAAGGCAGTCCGTGCTTTTCTTGATACCGTTCAATCTTTGTATCAAAAAAAGCCAGAAACAAACGAATATTTTGGGGCCTATCTGATCGAATTTTTCGATGCTATGCTCCGCAAGGGTTTACTCGAATGGTTAGACGTGTTGGAGAGAACGCATGAATTTGAAGCAACTGGAGGCGTTCTTGGCAATTTCCCGCCATGGAGGCTTCATTGAAGCTGCAGAGCGGTTGAACCTTACACAATCGACAATCTCGGCTCGTATCAAGGAGCTGGAGCAAGATCTCGGAGTGCTGCTCTTTGATCGGTCACGGCGGCAAATTCAACTCACACCTAAGGGGAGAGAGTTACTGGATTATGCTCAGCAAGCCGTAGCATTGCAGCGCGAGATAAAGCAGCAGATTGGTTCTGCAGAATCCATTTCTGGCGTTTTCCGCATCGGCGTTGCGGAGCTGATTGCCGTGACATGGCTGCCGCAATTCGTCGCCAATGTGCGTGAACAATACCCCGCAGTGACGCTGCAATTCGAAGTCACGATGAATCCCACGATGCTGGAGGGTTTACGGTCTGGGAGTTTAGATTTGGCACTCATGATCCATACCGGATCAGCTTCGGACCTCATGGCTCAGAGCCTTGGCTCCGTTCCGTTTGCCTGGATGGCTGGTGTTGGTTTCAAGCTACCAAGGGGCATTTTAGCGATTGACGATCTCAAACGTCTGCCGATCATCTATCAAAGCGCCGACTCATTCATGAACCATTTCATGAGCTCAATGCTTCACACTGAAGGCGCCAACCGTCGCAGCGGCACTTCTTGCAATAGCCTTGCTGCTCGAGTGTCTCTCATTTCGGCTGGCCTTGGAGTGAGCCTAATGCCCCTGAATACATTGAAGACTGCACCGGGTAAGGGGCGTCTGCGCATGGTCCCAACAAATCCACCACAAGTGAATATCAGTTATGAGGCCGTCTGCGCAAAAACGCATAGCTCCGCAGCATTGCGTAGGCTGATGGAGTTGGCAGTGCAGGCGAGCTCCTTCACGCGGGGGGCACGAGACTCTTTGTGAATGGTGTCCAGCCCCATTTTTATGTACCAGTGATTTGTGGGTTTACTAAGCATGTTTCGGGGGCCGGCGGCCGCATTCCGAGGGCGTGGTGGGGCCGCCGGCACCCGAAACATGCTTAGTAAACACACACATCACTGGTACATAAAAAGGGGGCTGGACAGGACTGGTGACATTGACTGCGTGTATCATTTCGCCCTTTACGAGCTTCAAGAAACCGTGAAGACCCTTGGCATGGTTGATGCAGCCGACCTCCTAGCTGTGATGGTGGATGGCAAACGTCTCAAGGACATATCGGACCTACCACTCGATTTGGCAGTATGAGCCGCCTGTATGGCCCCTAACATCCCGCCCCTGAAAACCGTGCAACTGCGGAACCATTCAGCCCAGATAGAGCAGTTGCACGGTTGCACGGTTGCAGGAGGGGGTGTGTCCCCGTACGAGAATGGCGGGCGTCTCGATTTCTCCCATCTGATTACAGCGCCGTCGACGGTCCAAACCTGCAGTCGGCCCAGCCAAGCCCTACCCCTGCCTTGATAGGCGCCTTGGTGCCGACGCCCAGCCATGCCTGCAACAGCGGGCAAGGCAGCCCAAGGATCGTCTATTAAGCCAGCAAGCCACTAAATCTACCGCTTGATGCATCACCAAAAGGCAGCTTAACCTTGAATACAGATGGGCCAGATACTCCGTTAGACAGAGTCGGCTCGGACAACGCGCAAAGCGGATCCAAATGAATTGACTACAGACACTCACACTCAGAGCCGGGACAGATAGCTTCCTGTATGAGTGCTCCGACCCCACATGATCGCCGCCGCTTCACGAAGTACGAAATCCATGCCATAAATCGAACAGGCAAAGGCGTATGGATAAATGCGCGGAGGAAACTTTGGCTCGTCATATCGTTGCGAAAGTTGGCGATATTCCGCCGAATGGCAGCAAGCTGGTGACCGTGCGGGGCCGCCAAATCGCGCTTTTTTATGTGGATGAGGCTTATTACGCGCTCACCGATCGATGCCCCCATGAAGGTGGTTCGCTTTGCGCCGGCTTACTTGTGGGGCGGCTCACTTCAAAGGAGCCCGGTACCTATGATTTGTCGCGCCCGCGTGAGTTTGTGCAATGTTCCTGGCATGGCTGGGAGTTTGACATCCGCACCGGTCAATCTTACTGCGACCCAGAAAGCATCAAGGCGCGCACCTATCAGGTAACGGTTGAGCCTGGTGCCGAATTGGCCAAAGGACCATTCGTGGCGGAAACTTTCCCGGTAACAGTGGAAAACCAATACATCCTGATTGAAGTCTAGGGCGCGAGGGACAGCATCATGGGCGCATGGCAGCGCGTAGCTTCAGAAGAAGAACTTCAGACCGACACGCCTTTCGCCACCCGCATTGGCGAAGCGCAATTGGCGATCATTCGTCTGACGGATGGCATTTTTGCCGTAAATGACGTGTGCAGTCATGAATACGCGTTGCTGTCAGAGGGATTCTGCGAAGACGGCAAGCTGGAATGCCCGCTGCATCAGGCCTGCTTTGATATTCGCACCGGCAAGGCGCTATCCGCGCCGGCGACCGCCGCCATCGCTACCTATCCGGTGAAATGCGAAAATGGCGATGTCTTTGTCATGATGTGAATGGCACGACGAATTATCATCATTGGTGCGGGCCAGGCGGGGCGGCGCTGCGCTGAGACGCTACGGGAATTGGACTCCACTGCGGAAATCACAATCTTCGGGGCTGAGGCGCATTTGCCCTATGACCGGCCGCCGCTTTCCAAAGCGGTATTATTGGGGAAGGGCCCGGGCACGGGACTTTTTGTGCGGTCGGCAGAATTCTATGCGGATCAGCGCATCACACTCCATCTTCGTGAAGCTGTAACGCACATTGCGCCTGCGGAAAAGCAAATTGAAACCGCACAGGGCAGAATTTTCACTTATGATGCGCTTGTGCTCGCCACTGGCGCCAGGGCGCGAAGCCTTGCCATTCCAGGGACCGATGATCCGCGGGTGATGCTGCTGCGCAGTCTGGATGAGGCACTGGCATTGCGGGCGCGGCTTCTCGACAAGCCACGCCTTGCAGTGATTGGTGGCGGGTTGATTGGGCTGGAGGCAGCGGCCTCCGCCAGGCAATTAGGCTGCACCGTCGATGTGCTGGAAGCAGGCGAAAGGCTGATGGCGCGTGGTCTGCCAACTTCCATCAGCAGGCGTATGGCGGCCTTGCATCGGCAGCACGGCGTGATGCTGCATCTCAACGCACGACTAGATCGGATTGAGAGTACTGCGCAGGAACTTAATCTTCATCTGGCTGAAGAATGCCGGGTGGTGGATCTTGTTCTGGTCGGCATTGGTGCCTCGCCGGAAACAGCCTTGGCCGAAGCCGCTGGGCTTGCCGTTGCGGAAGGGATCATCACCGATCGTTGCGGTCGCACATCACATGATGGCGTTTATGCCGCCGGAGAGGTCGCGCGTTTCCCTAATCCGATGAACACTGATATCTCTACGCGGCAGGAAAGCTGGCAGGTCGCACAGGACCAACCCATTGCGGTTGCGCATGCGATCATGGGCCAGCACAAGCCCTATGATGTCATTCCTTGGTATTGGACGGATCAATATGATTGCAATCTTCAGGTGCTCGGTGAACCCACGGACAGGCTTCATCAGATTGAACGCACCGAAGGTGAAAGAAATACCCTGCTGTGCTGTGACAGAAATGGGCGCATACGCGGCGCGGTGCTCATCAATAACGGGCGGGAAGCAACGCCCTGCCGCCGCCTGATCGCCAGTGGCAAGCCTTTCGACATTACGGAATATGCCGATATGGCACGACCTTTACGGAGTTTCCTTTAACTGACAATCAAGACTCTAAAGCCCGTAGACGGACTTGGCATTGCCGGCAAAGATGGCGCGCTTTTCTTCCTCACTCAACCGGCATTTGAAGGCATAGCGTGGATCATCACTGTCCCAATGCGGATAATCGGTCGCAAACAGCAGCCTATCCCAGCCGATCCAGTCAACCAGCTTGCGCAGATGCTCGGGGTTTTCTGGTTCTTCCACAGGCTGAGTCGTGAACCAGAATTGCGACTTAAGGTATTCCGAAGGCTTGCGCCGCAAATGCGGCACTTCGCTTTTCAACGCATGCCAATGGCTATCCATGCGCCAGCCAAGCGAAGGCACCCAACCAAAGCCGCCTTCGATGATTACCATTTTCAGCTTGGGAAACCGCTCAGCGACACCTTCCATAATGAAACTGGCAATCATGGCTGAAAGCGACATGGCAACCGCCTGGTGTTCCTCATAGTAGAAGGACGCCCAACCGCCGCCTGCAACGCTATGGCCGCTGGTGCCGAGCGTGTGCAGGCCGAGCGGCAGACCGAAATGCTCGGCTGCCTCGTAAATCGGCCAATAACGTGAACGCCCCAAGGGTTCCAAGGCGCGCGTTACCAGAGAAATCTGCACGAAATCCGGATGCTTGGCCCAACGTTCGATTTCCTTGACGGCAGCAGCCGCATCCTCCCCCGCAACGGCAATGGTTCCCTTCAGGCGCTGATCTTTGCTGGTCCAATCTTCCTGCTGCCATTCATTAACCGCAGAGGAAACCGCCTCAGCAAAGCCTTGCACGCGCTGATCCATGCCGCGTACGGATAGCGGCTGCAGCATGCCATATTCGATATCATGAAAATCAAGATGCTGAGCGCGCATGAAATCAAGATCACTGCCGGGCGGTCCGCCGCTCGGTGGCCAGGAATCACGCCGCGAGAGTGCCGGTGCCGATTTTGGATAGGGATAGGTGCTGGTGAAAGGCTGGCGCAGCCGGAGGCCATATTCGCGCCGATGCTGCTGCCAGCGTTGCGGCAGCCAGCGATCAAGCTCTGCCCCCGAACGGAGCGCCGGGTGGATATCGCAATCCACAATCCTGAGCCGGGATTCAGCCTTGGTTTCCTGCTTGGGCAGCGCTGTGGAGCTCATGACAAGGACCCTTTCAGGCGGGGATAGGTTGCGATCGCATTATCACGCAAAAGGCGCATACGCATTTCTTCCGGTAGGCCAGGCGCTAGGGCTTCCGTGCCGTCAAAGCGCCAATGCGGCCAATCGGTCGCGAAAAGCAACATATCGTCGCAGCCAATCATCTCAAGCAGCGCAGTGAGATCATTTGGATCAGGCGGTGAATCCAAGGGCTGGCAGGAAATACGCACGTGGTCACGCAGGATCTGCGCGGGGCTACGATCCACCCAGGGCACTTCGCGGCGCAATGCGCGCCATTCCTTTGTGCCACGCCAGAGGAAACTTGGCACCCAACCAATCCCGGCACCCAGCAGTACCAGTTTCAACTTCGGAAAGCGCGTGAAGACACCCTCAGAGATCATGGAGAGCAATTGGCTTTGAAAGGTTTGCGCAAAATTCACATGATCTTCGATCAGATAGCTCGGCCAGCCATTGGCGGTGGGGGAATGGCGCACTGCGCTGGTGACCTGCAAGGCAATCGGCATATCGTGGCGCTGTGCTGCCTCATAAATCGGCCAATGGCTTCGCCGGCCAAGCAGTGTTTCAGTCGCACCAAACAGCAGTACCTGCACGAAGCGCTGATCCGCTGCACGACGCTCAATTTCCTGCACAGCTAGGGAGGGGTCTTCCACCGGCACCAGAATGCCGGCGCGCAGCCGCGCATCCTTATCCAGCCATTCCTTCGCCACCCAATCATTTGCGGCACGGCAAAGGGCGGCCACCATATCCACATTATGCAGGGCCGGCGCGCCGAACATGGTGTTCAGGATGCCGATGCTGGTGCCAAACGGCTCCAGGATCTGGCTGCGCAACAGCTCCACCGATCCGCCAGGCAGGCCCTTTTCAGGGCGCCAATCGCCCCGCGCTGTCAGCGGCGCGCCGCGCGGCCAAAGTGCCAAGTCAAGATCATCCAATCCCCGGCTGACCACTTCCTCATGCCAATGTTCGTCAAGATAGGGCAGCAGCGCCATGCAGCCGGGAATGGCTGGGTGGAGATCGCAATCAATCGCGCCAATGGTTGCGGCGGCCATGGCTTGGTTCCTTGTGCGCGCATTGCAGACATCGGTCTGAAATACCCTCACCGACGCGAAAAATCGTGAGGCAGTCAGGCGCCCAAGTCAAGTGAAAGTCTTTATTGCAGCGCAGCATGGCAAATGCTTGACCCGCCAACTGGGGCGGGTTTCACTTGGCTAAAGAACTTTGGGGGAGAAGCGTGATGGGCGGAAGCCACATATCGCGTAGGGGCCTTGCACTTTGCGGCGCCATGCTCGCCATGCCTTCTATTTTGTGCGCGCAAGACGGCTTCCCGAATAGGCCGATGCGGCTGGTGTTGCCCTTTGGCCCCGGCGGCGTTTCCGATACGCTGGCGCGGCTTATCGCAGAACAAGCAAGGCCTTTGCTTGGTCAGCAGGTACTGATCGATCCGAAGCCTGGCTCCAACGGCGTGATCGCTACCGAACATGTCGCGCGGTCAGCCAAGGATGGCTATACCATTGGCTATATGGCCTATGGATCCATGGTGACAGGCCCGGCCCTTGGGCAGCAGCTTTCCTATCGGCTAGATGAATTTCAGCTTTTGACGGCAATTTTTCGTGCGGCCCAGTTTCTTGCGGTCGCCAAGGATATGCCGGTGCATTCCGTGGCTGACCTTGTCGCCTATTCCAAGAATCGTCCGGTTGCCTACGGCACGGTGGGCCAGGGTGGTCCTGGACATATTCTCATGGAAATGTTGGCAGGCGAAACGCAAGCCCGCTTCGAAAACGCCGTCTATCGTACCGAAGCCGCGGTAGTGCAGGACATGCTTGGCGGCAGCATCCCGGCCGTCATGGCTTCCCTGATGCCGCTGCTGCAGCAGCATCTTGCTGGTCAGATCAGGATCATTGCGCATAGCGCCCCAGCGCCCGTTGCTATCCTGCCCGGAGTCCCGAGCTTCGCTGAACTTGGCCTGCCCGCCATGACTTTCCAATATTGTCATGGCCTTGCCGTTCCAGCCGGGACACCAAGACCCATCTATGAAAGGCTCCATCGCGATCTTTCGGCGGCCATTCTGACCGATGCGGTGCGAAGCCGCATGACCCCCGATATGTCGCCCGATATCACCTCGCCCGAGGTTTTCACCGCCAACATCGCGAAGGAAACCGAAGCTTTGCGAAGCGTCATCAAGGCCAGAGGTATTACCGCCGGTTAGGATGAAGTGACAAAATCAACGAAACAGGGATTGTCAAAAAAGGGAGAGATACGTTGGTGAATACGAAGCGTCGCGGCCTTATTGGCCTTGGCATAGCAAGTCTCGCGACACCTGCGCTGGCGCAAACCGCAGCGGGCAGTATTCGGATGATCGTGCCCTACCCGCCCGGCGGAGCCAGTGACGTGATCGCTCGGCTGATGAGCCAGCCCATGACCGAAACTTTGGGGCAGACAGTGGTGGTCGAAAATCGCCCAGGCGCGAATGGCGGCATCGCTGCCGAGCTTGTCTCCCGCGCGGCACCCGATGGTACAACTCTACTCATGGGTAATGCCGGACCCAATGCGCTCAATCAGGCGCTTTATGGGCGGCGGCTCAATTATGATTCGATCAATGGCTTTACGCCGATTTCGCTCGTGTCATCCGTGCCACTGGTGATGGGTGTCTTCCTTGGCTTTCCACCGCGCAATCTTCAGGAAGTGATCGCCTATGCGCGCCAAAGGCCGGGTGAGGTGAATTATGCTTCTGGTGGGATCGGCTCGGCGCCGCATCTCACGCTGGCGCAGCTTGGTACGCTTTCCAACATCAATTGGGTGAATGTTGCCTTTCGTGGTGGCCAGGCAGCGATCACGGCAGTGATTGGCGGGCAGGTGCAGGTGATCATGGATACGGCACCCGTAGTGCTGCCGCAGATCCGTGAAGGGCGCATCCGCGCCATTGCGGTTTCAACGTTGAACCGCATTACCCAGGCACCCGAAGTTCCAACCATTGCTGAACAAGGGTTTCCAGGATTTGAATCCACAAGTTGGGGCGGCATCATGGCGCCGCCTGGTCTGCCGCCAGCCGTGCTCGAACGCCTGCACGCCGCCATCATTCGCGTCATAGCCATGCCAGAGATACGTCAGGCCATGGAACGGCAGGGGATTGAACCCCGCACCAGCACGCCAGCGGAATTCATGCAGCACATCACATCCGAAGTACAACGCTGGAGCAAAGTTGTACAGGATGCGGATATCAAGCCTGAATAGGCATGCTGAAATAACCTCTCATTTCAAGGATAGCCCATGTCAGCAGCCACGCCCCGCCACGCCATTGTCAGCGGGGCCAGTTCCGGCATTGGTGAGGCGATTTGCCAGCGCCTTTTACGAGAGGGCTGGCACGTTACTGGCTTGAGCCGCAGGGCCCCTTCCTGGCAGGCTCCAGGCTATCAACATCTCAGCATTGATCTGGCGCAGACGGATACGATTCCAGCCGCGCTTGAAGGGCTCTCCGCAGATGCGATCATTCATGCGGCAGGCATGATGCGCGCCGCGCCACTTGGGGCGCTTGATCCTAAGGTAAGTGCCACGCTCTGGCATTTGCATGTGGAAGCGGCTGAACGCTTGGTGAACACATTGCTGCCGCGGCTTTCCGATGGCGGGCGCATTCTGCTGATCGGCAGCCGCGCGGCCACTGGCATTGCGGGACGTTCGCAATATAGCGCCGGTAAGGCGGCCTTGGTTGCCATGGCGCGCGCCTGGGCGCAGGAACTACTGCCGCGCCGCATTACGGTGAATGTTGTCGCCCCCGGGACAACAGATACGGCGATGCTGCGTGATCCCGCGCGTGCCAATAATGCACCGAAAATTCCGCCTATTGGCCGGCTGATCGAGCCGGAAGAAGTGGCGGCACTTTCCTGCTTCCTGCTTGGGCCAGAGGCCGGCGCCATTACCGGTCAGCAGGTCTTCATCTGCGGTGGCTCTTCCCTGTGATCATGCGATAGGATGTGAGCGATGAAAATCGTCAAGATTGAAGATTTGCACTGCAATGCCGGCTGGCGCGATTTTTCCTTCCTCAAGATCACGACGGATGAGGGCATCATTGGTTGGTCCGAATATAATGAAGGCTACGGCAGCGCCGGCATTACCGCCGTTATTCGCCGCATGGCCGCTGGGCTCATTGGCGAAAATCCCCGCGCTATTGAACGCATTATGAGCACGCAATACGCGATCACGCGCCAGGCGCCCGGCGGTATCAACCAGCAGGCGATGGCAGCGATTGAAAATGCGTTGCTGGATGTGAAAGCGAAATCACTCGGCGTACCAGTCTATGAGCTACTTGGCGGCGAGGTGCGCGATACCCTTCCGCTTTATTGGTCACATTGCGGCAGTTATCGCTTTCATCACGCGGCGGTGATGGGGCTTGATCCCATTCGCTCCCTCGATGATCTGGTGGCGCTTGGCACGCATGTGAAGGCGCGAGGCTTCAAGGCGCTCAAGACGAATATTTTTCGCTTTGATCTCAATCCACCCAATATGTATCAGCCTGGCTTCGCACGTTCCCCTGGTGGGCCTGAATTGAATGCCGATGGCGCGACACTCGCCGCCATCAAGGACGGGCTCGCAGCGTTCCGTCAGGGCGCAGGGCCCGATATGGGCATATTGTTGGACGCGAATTTCAACTTCAAGACCGAAGGGTACATCAAGGTCGCGCGCGCCTGTGAGCCCTTCAACCTGTTCTGGCTGGAGATTGACAGCTACGATCCTGAAGGCCTGCGCCTGATCCGAGATTGTGCGTCCATGCCAATCGCATCCTGTGAGTCGCTTTTCGGCCGGCGCCAGTTCCGGCCCTTCTTCGAACATCGCGCTATGGATGTTGCGATTGTGGATGTGCCCTGGAATGGTCTTGCTGAAAGCCACAAGATCTCAACCATGGCTGAAGCCTACGAGATGAACTGCGCTCCGCATAATTTCTATGGCCATCTTTCCACGCTGATGAGCGCGCATTTCTGCGCCTCAATTCCGAATTTCCGCATCATGGAAATAGATATTGATGATGTCCCCTGGAAGGATGATTTGGTGACGCACCCACCCGTAATCCGCGATGGTGCGCTGATTGTACCTGATTGGCCGGGCTGGGGGGCGGATATCAATGAGGAGGCCGTGCGCGCGCATCCGCCGCGCAATCCGCATCCTTGAGAATAACTCAGTTTTAGTGCCGAAAAATTCAGCCCGTCAGCGGCCCGGGCATAGTATTTCAACCTTCAATGTCAGACAGTGTTGGGTGTCCCTCAATCTCCCCGCTCTTGGCCCTTTTTGATCGGGTTTGGTCTCAGTCTTTGATGTCCGGCGTCAGCGCCTATGGGACCAAATGGGCGATTTGAATAACAGAGGATTTCTGGCTCATCGTAACCCCAAGGAGAGTGATGATGACCGCGTACCAACTCCATAAAACTGCGCGAAACTGGCAGGGCCTTTCCGACCGCGTCGCATACCGGGGTAGTTTTTCCAGCCCCCCGGGTGCCTACCCCCCTCCAGAAAACGGCACTGCCTGCCTGACCCGCTCCAATTCAGCCGCCAGCTTTTCGACCGCCGCATAGGCTTCCCGCTCAAAGCCATGATGCTCATAGCTCGCAGCGCCATCACGGGGA
>VGDM01000058.1 GCA_016869715.1 Alphaproteobacteria bacterium | reverse complement strand
GTGCTCAACGCTGAATGGTTTAGCACCACCCGCCAGGCCCAAACTGTCATCAATCAATGGCTCAACCAATATAACCATATCCGGCCCCACCACGCCCTCGGAATGCGGCCGCCGGCACCTGAAACATGCTTAGTAAACCCACAAATCACTGGTACATAAAAAAGGGGCTGGACATGCCCATGCAGGCCAGTTGCGATAGGGCCTGGCCGGGCTGGCCCTGCGACGCCCAGCATCAGGCATTGATTGATGCCTTCCCCTATGCGGCGAATGATGGCGAACGTCGACAAATTTTGGAAAGGCTGCACGAAGGCGCCTTTCGGCTGGTGCCCTATGTTCACTATGGGCAATAGTATCTGCCTTCCGCCATTCGGCCCCAATTGGACGGTGTTTCGGCGATGCAGGGTATTATCATTGCCTGGAATATGAAGAAGCCAACACGCTGAGCCAAGACAGGCCAAAAAGGACGCCATGATTTTTATGTACAGCAATGTGTAACCTTTGCTTCCCTGGTGACGTAAAGGGAGGGTCTTGCTGAACGTCCTGGATCATGAGCCCCACAACCGCCATCGCGCTTGTCTGCAAAACCCCCGCCATCGGGCGCGGCAAGTCGCGGCTTTGGCCGTTGCTTGGGCGAGAACGAACGGCCCAGCTCTCTGCCTGCTTCATCCGTGATCTAGCGGAGACCCTGACTGCATTGCCGGCAACGCTTTCACGGCAATGCTATGCGCTGTTCAGCCCTGCTGGTACTGAAGTGGTACTGCGCAAACTTCTCACCCCTGATTGGGAACTCATCCCGCGTGAGGCCGATGATGTCGGGCAGGTGCTGGAAGCAAGTCTGAACACATTGCTCCAGGCCGGGCATGAAGGTGTTATTTTCATGAATAGTGACAGCCCTAGCCTGCCTGGTGTTTTGATCGAAGAAGCGATCACTGAGCTGCGCGCCAATGGTGATCGCGTCGTCCTCGGCCCCTCCTTTGACGGCGGTTATTATCTCATTGGGCTGAAGCGCTTTGATCCCGCATTATTCCGCAATATGGCCTGGAGCACACCGGCAGTCTTTACGGAAACCTGCGCGCGTGCAGCGCAAATGGGCCTTCCGGTGCATGTGCTGCATGAATGGTATGATGTGGATGAGGCGGAGGATTTTCAGCGCCTGAAGGCAGAGTTTGATGGGCGGGCGCCTTTTGCTGATGCAGTGGTGAAAGCTGGTCCGGCATGGCATACGCGTGCTTTGCTTGCATCCTGGGCTGCGGCGGAAATATCACCACTGCAACAATCCGGCCAGGGCTAAGCGTAACCTTCTGGCACCTCCCAGCAAAAGGCGTGTCAACTCGGAAAGGTTCAATCGCGTGATTGCTGCATCGCCGCCCTCTGAAACTACTGCACGCCGCCCGGTGCTGCGTGATGGCATTCTGCACGCGGATCTTTGCATTATCGGTGCGGGATCGGGCGGGCTTTCGGTCGCGGCCGGCGCCGTGCAAATGGGCGCTTCTGTTGTGTTGATCGAAAAGCACCTGATGGGCGGCGATTGCCTCAATACCGGCTGCGTGCCCTCCAAGGCGCTGCTGGCAGCAGCACATGCCGCCCATGCGCAGCGCCATGCCGATCCTTTCGGCATCGCAAGCCACGAACCCGCCGTGGATTTCGCCAAGGTCCATCAGCATGTGCGTGGCGTGATCGCCGCCATCGCCCCGCATGACAGTGTGGAGCGCTTTGAAGGCCTTGGCGTCACCGTCATTCAGGCACTCGCAAGCTTCATGGGGCCTGAGGAGGTCTTGGCCGGCAGCCACCGCATCCGGGCGCGCCGTTTTGTCGTGGCAACGGGGTCTTCCGCCGCCATTCCGCCCGTGCCTGGCCTTGGCGATATCCCCCATCTCACCAATGAAACTATCACCGGTCTGACAGAAAAACCGGAGCATTTGCTGGTCCTGGGCGGGGGACCGATCGGGATTGAAATGGCGCAAGCCTTTCGCCGCCTTGGCGCCCGCGTCACCTTGGTTGAACGCGCGGCCATCCTACCCCGTGATGAGCCCGAAGCGGTGACAATCCTGCGCGACGCGCTGATCCGCGAAGGCATCGCGCTGCATGAGGGTATTGAGGTTGTGGCGGCGCGCCAAACCTCTCCGGGCCTTGAACTGGAACTGCGTGGCAAAGCGGGCACCGTGCTGGTGCAAGGGTCACATCTGCTGGTGGCGGCCGGGCGCAAACCCAATACCGCCGGGCTTGGACTTGAAGCTGCCGGCATTGAAGTGACGCCGCGCGGCATTACGGTTGATCAACGCCTGCGCAGCAGCAATCGGCGTGTCTTTGCGATTGGCGATGTCGCGGGCGGCCCGCAATTCACCCATATCGCCGGCTATCACGCGGGCATTGTTATCCGGAATGCGCTGTTTGGCCTGCCGGCCAAGGTTGATTATGCCGCGCTGCCTTGGGTAACCTATGCCGATCCGGAATTGGCGCATGTTGGCCTCACGGAGGCAGCTGCGCGGGAGGCTGGGCATGAAGTCTCGATATTGCTGCAACCGCTTGCCGGCAATGACCGCGCCCAGGCGGAACGCGCAACCGAAGGGCTTGCAAAAATCATCCTGGGGCCGCGCGGGCGCATTCTGGGCGCCACGATCCTTGCCCCGCATGCTGGCGAGATGATCGGCATTTGGGGTCTTGTCATTCAGCAGAAAACGAAAATCGGCGCCATTGCTTCGATGATCGCGCCCTACCCGACCATGTCGGAAATCTCTAAGCGCACCGCTGGCAGTTTTTTCACGCCAAGCCTCTTCAGTGCGCGCACGCGGCGCCTGGTTGGGCTGCTGCAGCGCTGGCTCCCGTGAAGGCAAAGACATCATGAAGCTCAATCACCTTCTACGCGACCGGCGGCTTTGGTTTGCGCTTGGCGTTGTCGCCATCCTGATCATGCTGCGGGCCACCGGGCGTTCGGATCAGCTGTCGCTGGAAACGCTGGCGCGGCATCGTGAGGCACTCGCGGCTTTCGTCGCGGCCAATCTGCTGCTCGCTACTGGCGCCTATGTGTTGTTTTATGTGGTGGCGGTCGCTTTCTCAGTGCCCAGCGCCGTCTTCATTACGCTGTCCGGCGGATTTCTGTTTGGCGCTATCCTGGGCACTGCGCTGACGGTCTTTGGCGCCACCATTGGCGCCATGCTGATTTTCCTGTTTGCCCAACGTATTTTCGGTGCGGATGCGCTGGATCGCATGGGCCCTAAGGCGCGCGCGCTGGGCGAGGGGATTCGCCGCAATGCCGCTTCCTATCTGCTGGTGCTGCGTCTCGTGCCGCTGTTCCCCTTTTTTCTGGTCAATCTGGTGCCGGCCTTTGTTGGTGTGCGCCTACCGATCTACGTCATCACCACGGCCATTGGCATTCTGCCTGGTACAACGGTGTTTAGCCTGGCCGGCGCGGGGCTTGGCGATGTGCTGGCGCAGGGCGGCGATTTTGATGTCGGTTCCGTACTGACGCCAGAAATACTGGGCGCTCTTATCGGGCTTGCCATGCTGTCACTCGCTGCCATTCCGCTCAAGGCGCGGTTTGCCAAATCCTAGGAGGTTCATCATGCCAACCCGTCGCACCCTTGGCGAGCTTGCTCCCGTCGCGCTTGGCGCACTCGCCCTCGCCGCGCTGCCATTGCGCCGCGCCGCTGCCAATCGTGATGCGAGCCTTGGCGTCTTGCTGGCACGCTACGTCATCGAACCGCCTGATGGCGTGACGCGCGTACGCTACGCCGCACTGAAGGCCTCAGTCGAGGACATGCGCGCGCTTGATGCCTGGATTACCGAGGCCGCAACGCGCAGCCCTTCCCGCATGGCGCGGCCTGAAGCCTTCGCCTATTGGGCCAATCTCTATAATGCGCTGACGCTCAAGGTTGTACTGGAACGCTATCCTGTGCGGTCCATTCGCGACATCCGCTCATCAGGTGTGCCCCTTGACCCAAAGGGCTATATCGGCCCTTGGCGCACGCGGCTTGTGACCGTGGAAGGCAAGCGCATGTCGCTTGACGATATCGAAAACGGCACGATGCGGCCCTTCTTTCGCGATCCGCGCGTGCATTACGCCGTCAATTGCGCCTCCATCGGCTGCCCCAATCTCTGGCCACGTGTCTGGCGTGCCGCAACGCTGGAAGCCGAGCTGAATTCCGCTGCCGCGGCCTATGTGAACCATCCGCGCGGCGTGACTATTCTGCCGGATGGGCGCTTGCGTGTGTCCTCAATCTATATCTGGTTTCGTGAGGATTTCGGCGGCGATGAGGCAGGGGTGATCGCTCATCTCCGGCAATTTGCCGCCCCGCCGCTCACCCAGCGCCTTACCAGGCGCACAAGCATTGCCGAGGATGCCTATGATTGGGCGTTGAACAATGCGCCGGCGGGTTTCTGATCAATGCGCCAAGCGCGCATCGCGGCGTCATGTGAAATTTTTCGTACCGCCACGCTAACCAAGGCGCTTGAGCAATTGTCCCCAATCCCGGCTGAAGGGATGCACGCCCGAAGCGCCAGGCCCGAATTCCAAGGGGCGCCCTTCAGCATGCCAGCGGAAGATGCCGCCGCGCAGATTGAGGATTGCCTTTGCCGGCGTCTCAAGCGCTGCGCGCCGGATGGCCTGCACCATCAGACCCGAACGCCAACCCACCGAGCAATAAAAAACCACGGTCGCATCAGCCATCAGCGTGCGGTATTGGGCCAATATCGCGCTGGCGGAGGCATCAGGTGCGACGCGGAGCGCGCCCGGAAGGTGGCTGTGCGCGTATTCATCAGGCTCGCGCGTGTCGAACATTATGATACGTTCACCCGCAGCCAGCCGTGCCGCCAGGGCCGCTGTTGTCATCTCCAGTTCCGGCAGCAGTCGCGCAATGGCGTCTTCAACCGCTTGCAGCGTGGTGCGCGGATCGGTGGGATCAGGCAGGCCGCGCCGCCAAGGCCATGCCATCGCCATGCCGGCGCCGCCCAGGATGGTGGCGCCCACCATGCCCACAACAAGGCGACGATTTGGCAGCGGGGGCTTGGACATTTCCATTGCGATATCCCGGCTTTGGTGGCGATTCAACATTTTCGCCGCATCCAGGCTTCAGGTTACGCGCATGGGCGGTGACTTGGCGCCGCGCAAGGCCACACCATTGGCGATCTCGGCGGCGATCATTGCGCTGACGCAATCGGCCATGTTGACCCTTGCGCCCGCCACGGCCAATGGGGTCACCGCGCCGCCGCTGCCGATATGCCTCTACGTCGCGCTTGCCGTGCTTGGCGGCGCCGCCTGGTTTACCGCGCTTGGCCCGCTGGAACGCCTGCCGATGCGCCCCCTGGTGCTGCTTGGGGTTTTCGCCTTTGGCCTGGCGATCCGCCTGCCCTGGTTCACCACGCCGCTTGTGCTCGATACGGATGCGCTGCGCTATCTTTGGGATGGGGCGCTGGCCGCGCATGGGATCTCACCCTGGGCCGCACCCCCGGCGGCGGGCCTGCCGCCTGAGCTTGGCGCGGCGGGGGCAGCGCTGTTGGATAGGCTTCCCTTTACCGAGCTCCGCAGCATCTACCCCACCACAGCCCAGGCCGCCTTTCTGCTGGCGCATTTGATCATGCCCTGGGATGTCGCGGGCCTTCGGCTTGTGATCCTGGGCGCGGAGCTTGTCACCTTGCCGCTGATGGCTGCTGTGCTGCGCCAAGCGGGGCTTCCGATCATGCGGGTGGCGATCTGGTGGTGTTGCCCACTGCTGCCCCTGGTGTTGACCAATGCAGCGCATGTGGATGCGCTTTTGCCGCCGCTGCTGCTGGGCGCGGTGCTATTGACGCTGCGCGGCAAGGGCATTGCCGTTGGGGTCTTGCTCGGCCTTGCTGCCGGGGTGAAGCTTTGGCCTGTGCTGCTGGCGCCGCTTTTCGGGCGCTGGCTGCCGCGCAGCACCTGGCTTGGCGCCTTGATCGCGTTTGGTGCGACAACATTGCTGGTTCTGGCGCCATTGCTGGCGACCATCGCCGCGCCGGATGCCGGGCTGAATGCCTATGCGCGCTTCTGGTCGGTCAATAACGCGCCCATGGCCTGGGCCGAGGCGATCCTGGGCGAAGAATCCGGCGCAATCCTGCGCCCGCTGCTAGGCCTCACGGGCGCTGCAATTGCCCTTGCCATGGCCTGGCGCGCGCCCACAGATGGCGGCGCGCTGTTGCGTGGTGTGCTGGTGATTGCGGCTGCGACCTTCTACCTCTCACCGGCGCAATTGCCCTGGTATGCCGCGTGGTTCCTGCCCTTTACCGCTGTCTTGGGCTGCCGGGCGCTGCTGCTGCCGGCGGTGCTATTGCCTATCTACTACCTGTTCTTCGCCTTCACCGGCCCCGTGCTGCGCCCGGTTTTCGCACAGGGCATCGCGGCCATTCATCTTGCGGGAGTGCTGATGATGCTCGGCCAAAACTTGATCAGGCGGCGCGCCAACCCATGAAGCCCACCGCCCCGCCCATCATCGGCGTCATCATGCCCACCAGGAATGAGGCCGCGGCGCTGCCCAAGGTTCTCAGCGCCATCCTGCCAAAGGTCGCTGAGGTGATTGTTGTGGATACCGCCAGCACCGATGGCACGCCGGAAATTGCAGCAGGCATTGGGGCGCGCGTGGTCTCCGAACCCCGCCGCGGCTATGGCCGGGCTTGCCTTGCCGGCATCGCCGCGCTATGCCCTGCGGTGGATACGGTCCTGTTCATGGATGCCGATGCCTCAGACAGGCCAGAGGATTTACCGCGGCTGCTGGCGCCCCTCATCGAAGACGGGGTGGAACTGGTGATTGGCGCGCGCAGCCTTGATGTCGAACCCGGCGCGCTGACGCCGCAGCAGCGCTTTGGTAATGCGCTGGCCTGCCGGCTGATCCACCTGATTTGGGGCATAGGCTACACCGATCTCGGACCGTTTCGCGTGATCCGCCGCGCGGCGCTGGAGCGGCTTCAAATGCGCGATGAAACCTGGGGCTGGACCGTTGAAATGCAGGTGCGTGCCGCGCGTCTTGGCCTTCGCGTGCGGGAAGTGCCGGTGGGCTATCGGCGCCGCATTGGCCATTCCAAGATATCGGGAACCCTGATGGGCACGATCAAGGCAGGGTGGAAAATCCTCTGGGTCATCGCGGTGGAAGCGCTGGCGCGCCCCAACCGGCAAACCACGCAAGCGAATTCAAGGCTTGAGCCGTAACCTGAAGGCGGCTTAGGGCGTAAGGTAAAGGCGCAGCGCCTGTCCTCGAAAGGATGAAATTCTTGTCCGCCATCAGCCTTCCGCCACGCAGCCCGGCCAAATTCCAGGACCCTTCCGTGACCGCCAAGGGCGAACGCCGCGCCACCGTCGCGCTGAAGGGCTTGCAGACGCTTTGGATCAATACCGGGACGCTCTGCAACATCACCTGCGCCAATTGCTATATCGAAAGCAGCCCGCGCAATGATGCGCTTGTCTATATCTCGCCGCAGGAAGTGACGGCCTATCTGAATGAGGCCGCTGCCCTTGGGGAGCCCTTGGAACAGATCGGCTTTACCGGTGGTGAGCCCTTCATGAACCCAGGCTTGCTTGACATGGTGGCGGATACACTCGCCCGGCCTGGGCTTTCCGCCCTGGTGCTGACCAATGCCATGCAGCCCATGCGCCGCTATGCTGATGGGCTATTACGGCTGCGGGACCGCTTCGGCACAGATCGCCTGATCATGCGCGTCAGCCTGGATCACTACGCCCAAAGCATTCACGATATGGAACGCGGCGCGGGCAGCTTTGTCAAAACTCTGGAAGGCCTTGGCTGGCTGGTGCGTGAGGGCTTCACTGTGCATGTCGCCGGCAGGCTTGGCTTTGGCCAGGGGCAGGAAGCCGCCATGCGCCAAGGCTATGCCGCGCTTTTCGCCGAATACCGCATTCCGATAGATGCGGCAGACCCCGTGGCGCTGATGCTTTTTCCCGAAATGGATGAAAGGGCGGAGGTGCCGGAAATCACCGAAGTCTGCTGGGGCATTCTGCATAAATCGCCCAATAGCGTCATGTGCGCTTCCGCCCGCATGGTGGTGAAGCGCAAGGGGGCGGAACGTCCCGCCGTGATCGCCTGCACGCTGCTGCCCTATGATCAGCGCTTTGAACTCGGCGCCACCCTGGCCGAGGCAGCGCAGCCGGTTGCCCTGAACCATCCCCATTGTGCGCTTTTCTGCGTGCTTGGCGGCGCGGCCTGCTCAAGGTAACCAAGGAAATGGTCATGATGAAACGTCGTTCCCTGATGGCGCTGCCTTTGGCCGCGCTTGCCTCGCCTGCCTTGGCGCAAACGACCCCCTTGCGCTTTGCGGTTGGCCCTTTTCAGCCAACAGCAGGCGATACGCGCCGCGCCTTTAAGCCATTCTTCGCCCATTTGGCCCAGGCGTTGGGCCGCCCACATGAATTGGCCGTGACCACGGATTGGGCGGGCATTGCGGTGGCGCTGGGCAGTGGGCAATCGGATTGCGCCTGGATGGGGCCTTGGGGCTATGTGCTGGCGCGCGCCCGCGCCGGGGCGGAGCCCTTGGCGACGGTGCTCTATCAGGGCCGGCCCACCTATCACGCCATCATCATCGCGCGGCCTGATCTGCCGATCACCCGCTTTCCGGAAGATGCGCAAGGGCGCAGCATTTCCTTCGCCGATGCCGGTTCCACCAGCGGCTGGCTGATCCCGCATCACTGGTTCATGACCCGTGGCATAGACCTGCGCAGCTTCTTCCGTTATCGCGACGGGGCGAGCCATGCGGCGAATGTGATTTCCGTCGCCTCCGGCCAGGTGGACCTCGCCACCGATATCGACCGCAACCTGGCCGCCATGATCGCCGCCGGGCGTGTCAGGCAGGATCAGGTCAAGGTGGTCTGGCGCAGCGATCCCTTGCCAAATGATGCCCTGGCGGCGCGGCGAGATTTTGATCCTGGCCTCAAAGCCGCCATCACCCAGGCGGCACTGGCCATCACGGAAGCCGAGGCCGGTCAGACAATGCCGCCCAATTACACCGGCTGGGTCGCGGCAACGCCGGAGACCTATGCGCCGATCGAAGCCGCGGGCCGCGCACTCGGGCGACTTTCCACTGCCTGATGCGGTGGGCTGCCTGGATCATTGGTTTCATTGCGGTTCAGGCGGCCTGTATCTGGGTGGTGCAGCCCGATCTGGGCCGGCTTTGGGTTGGCCTGCCCCGGCTTGCCGGCTGGATTGCGGGCGGCTTCCCGCCTGATTTTTCGGGCTTTGGAGACCTGGCAGCGCGCGCGGCGGAAACACTTGCCCTCGCGACCCTTGGCACCACTCTGGCGGGGGTTTTGGCGCTGCCCTTGGCGCTGATGGCAGCCAGGCCCGCCAATCCCTACCCGGCGCTCTATCACCCGATCCGAACCTTGCTGGATGCCTTGCGTGGCATTGATGGCTTTGTCTTTGCGCTGATTTTTGTCGCCGCCGTCGGGCTTGGCCCCTTTGCCGGCATGCTTGGCGTGGCGCTGCATTCCGCCGGCAGCCTCGGCAAGCTGTGGTCGGAAGCGCTTGAGGCTGCCGATCCCTCACCCATGGAAGCGGCGCGCAGCGCCGGTGCGGGCCGTGCCCAGGCAGCCGCCGTGATCCTGCTGCCGGAGACATTGCCGCAAACCGCCTCGGCAGCGCTCTATGTCTGGGAATTCAATATCCGTGCTTCCACCGTGCTTGGTCTGGTGGGCGCCGGCGGCATTGGGCAGGAGCTGAAAAACGCGGTGGACTTGCTGGATTTCAGCCGCGTGCTGGCGATTCTGGCGCTGATCGTCGCCATGACCCTGACGGTTGACCGGCTTTCCTCAGCCTTGCGCGCCAGGTTGCTGTGATGCTGGCGATATCAGTGCAGGGGCTTGGCGCTTCGCTCGGTGGGCGCGTGGTGGTGCGGGATGTCTCGTTTGACGTGGCGGCGGGGGAGATGGTGGCGCTGATCGGCCCTTCAGGGGCGGGCAAGACCACGCTGCTGCGCGCCATAGCGAGGCTTTTGCCTTCCTCCGGCAAGCTGGTGGCTCAAGGCCAGCCCGCGCTGGTGTTCCAGCAGCATGCGCTGGCAAGCCGCCTGACCGCGCGCGATAATGTACTGGTGGGCGGGCTTGGGCGCATAGGTTTCTGGCGCGCAGCGCTGCGGCTTTGGCCCAGGGCGGATATGGCGCTGGCAGAGGCTAGCCTGGCGCGTGTTGGCCTCGCTGGGCTTGGGGAGCGGCGGGCGGATCGGCTTTCCGGTGGGCAACGCCAGCGTGTCGCCATTGCCCGCGCGCTGCACCAGCAATCCCGTATTCTTTTGGCGGATGAACCCGTGGCAAGCCTGGACCCCGCGCTGGCAGAGGATGTGCGGAGCCTATTGCAGGACCTCGCGCGACGGGATCGGCTCGCGGTGCTGGTATCGCTGCATCAACATGATTTGGCCGCGCGCTTTGCCGACCGATTGCTTTGCCTGGAGGATGGATGTCTCAGACAGCTTTGACGGAGCTGGTCGCGGATGGCCCGCTGCTGGTCTTTGGCGGCCCCTATTCAAACCTGCAGGCAACGCGCGCGGTGCTGACTGAGGCGACCCGGCGTGGCATTCCGGCAAGGCGCGTGATCTGCACCGGTGATGTTGTCGCCTATGGCGCCGATGCGGCCGCCTGCTGCGACCTGATCATGGCGAGTGGCGTTTGGGTGATTGCCGGCAATTGCGAGGAAAATCTGGCGGCCGGCGCGCTAGATTGCGGCTGCGGGTTTAAGGAAGGCACGGCGTGCGACCTGCTCTCCCGCGCCTGGTATGCGCATGCCAATCGGCAGGTGACAACAGCGAATCGCGCCTGGATGGCGGGCTTGCCGCATCGGCTGATGGTCAGGCTGCCGGATGGGCGGCGGCTTGCCGTGCTGCATGGCGGGGCAAGCGATATCAGCCGCTTCATTTTCGCCTCCAGCCCGCAAGCGGATTTGGCGGCAGAAATCGCGGCCACCGGATGCGATGGCGTAATTGCGGGGCATTGCGGCATTCCCTTTGCGCACCAGGTGGGGTCAGGGATTTGGATCAATGCGGGGGCGATTGGCATGCCCGCCGATGATGGCACGCCGCGCATTTGGTTTGCCGTGCTGACACCGGGCAAAGCGGGCTTCAGCGTCGAAATCCTGCCCTTGGAGTATGATCATACGGCGGCGGCAGCGGCCATGCGCGCGGCGGGCCTGCCAGAGGGTTATGCGGCAGCACTTGGCAGCGGCATCTGGCCTTCCTGCGATGTCTTGCCCCCGGCGGAACGGGCGCGGCGTGGGGAGAAGCTGATGCCGGTGGGATTGGTGTGGTAGCGGGACAGGCGCGCTACACCCAATCAAACCCCGCGCCTGAAAGGCTGCGTCAGCAGCCGATCCAACCGCTGTTCCTCATCGGCGCGGAACTCATCAATGCCGATCACCATGCCAAGCTGCCCGGCAGCGGGTTCAGGGATATGGGTGCCAAAAATCCAATCCCATATGGAAAGGCAGAAGCCGAAATTACTGTCGGTTTCCGCGTGCGCTACCGAATGATGCACGCGGTGCATATCCGGCGTTACCAGAACCCAGCGCAAGACGCGATCAAGCCAGAGCGGCAGCGCAAGATTGGAATGATTGAAAAGCGACGTCGCGTTCAACAGCACTTCAAACACCAGCACCGCTTCGGCGGGAGCACCCAGCGCGACCACCGCCGCCATTTTGAGGCCCATGGAAAGCAGGATCTCAATCGGGTGAAAGCGCAAGCCCGAAGAAGCATCCAATTCCGTATCCGCATGATGCACGCGATGCAGCCGCCACAGGATGGGCAGGGCGTGAAAGACGCGATGCTGGAAATAGATCAACATATCCAGCAGCAGCACCGCCAGGATGCCACCAAGGAACTCATTCACGCCAAGCCAGCGCAGCAGGCCGAGGCCCTGGCTTTCGGCATAAAGTGCTACACCAATCGCAGCCGTTGGAATGAGCAGCCGCACGAGCAGGGAGGAAATCACCACCAGCCCGAAATTGCTCGGCCAACGCCGCCAGGCAAGCCGCTGCGCCCGACGCGGAAACGCATGCTGCAGGATCAGCATGATGCTCAGCACGCCGACGGAGGCTGATAGCCTGATCATGGTTTCAAAGGCGAGCATGCTCTAAAACTTTCTGTCCTTCACACGAAACACACAGCGACCGGTCGCAACTGATTTGGTTTCATTCCCCTGACCGCGCAAGCCGCATGACCCGAGGGCCAAGCTTCGCCGCAATCGCGGTCACCACCAGAACCGAAAGGCCATGCCAAATCAGCACCATCAGCGCCGCATCCAAATGATGAATGAGGCTGAGGCCAAGGCTCGCTATCGCCGCGGCGGATAGGCCACCCAAGGCTGCAACAGGACCGGGGCTGAACCAGGCCCCATGGCGTGACAGCCTGAGCATGACCATGGTGAGCGGCAAGCCAAGGCCCAGGATGAAGCTGAAACAAGGCAGGCTCACCCCGATATGCAAGGCCTCCGGCCCGATTTTCACAAAATCCTGCAGGCAGCCCCAGCCCATGGTGGCAAGCCAGCCCAAGGCGGCGGGCAGCGGCAGCAAGGCCCAAAGCCGGCTGCGATCCGGCAAGGCCAATTGAAAGGCGGCGAAGGCGGCCAGCACGCCGGTGGCAAGTGCCGTGACCAGTTGCGGTGCCTCAAACCCGCTGACGAGGCGTTCCGCCAGATCACGCCGCAGGCCCAAGAACAGCACGGCGCCAATAATGACGGCGATGGCCAGCCCAAGCCAAAGCGCCGCTGCCGCGCCAGGGGGCCGTGCTGGGCGGACCGGGCGGAGATTATCGGCCAAACAGTGGATCAGGTCTTCGCTTTGCATGACCCGCTACTCCTTCCCCGTCAGTCTGCGGCGCAGGGTTTGCACGGCGCGATGTGTCGCGACCTTGATCGCGCCAATACTCATGCCGGAACGCGCACTCGCTTCCTGGAGCGTGAGGTCCTGTAGCTTGGTCAGCCCAAGCGCGGTGCGCTGGGATTCGGGTAATTCCTGCATGGCATCGCGCAATCTTGCCGCCGCACGATTGGCACCCAAAGCAGCATCAGCGCTGGCTTCTGGTGCCGGGAGCTCCGCTGCCAGATCGAGCGCGGCCTCTCGCCCCGAACGGCGGCCACGGGCGCGGATGCGGTCAAGCGCCCGCCTTTCGGTAATGGCGATCAGCCAGGGGCGAAAGGGGCGAGAAGCATCATAGCTCGCCCGCGCACGATGGATGGTCAGCAACGTGTCCTGCACCGCATCCTCGGCTTCGGTCGCATCACGCAGCCTGGCGCGGCAGATTTGGCGGAGCAGCGGCAGGCATTCGCGCAGCAAATCCTCATAGGCGCGCCGATCGCCTGCCTGTGCCGCGGCCATCAGGCGCGACCAGCGCAGATCGCGCGCATCGCGATCATCAGGCAAGGCGGCGGCAAGGCCCGGCTTACCCATTAGGCCTGAAAGCATATTAGTGGTTGGAAGGCAGGTGCTCGGCATTCCAAGACGACTCCTTGCGGGGCGGCCTGTGAAGTTGGGTCAAACATGACTTAAGAAGCGCCCTGTTCCTTTACGCTGCGGTTCATGGGAAGGTTACGAAGCGCGCCTCCAAATATTCGTTGTGCCACGATACAGTCAACTACTTGGTTGCCCACTGGCCCGCGAGCTCAACCACGGCCACACTTTCCTGAAATGAGTTGAATGGCATCACGCCCATCGCGCGTGGCCTGTTGCTGAACCCCAATCGCGGCATCGGCTTTGTCGTGCAAACCACCCATGCCAAGGAATTCGCGCTGGCGCATTGGCTGGTGGGCGGTGCCGATGGCGGGCGGCTTTGTCTGCGCTGCTTTAATGGTGCAGTCATTGTACGCGAAAACATCGCCGGCGATGCGCTGGCATCCGGCACCACACTGCAATGGGCGCAGACCTCCAAAACCTGGCAGGCCGGCGCAATGATACAGGAGAGTGACTTGAACCGCCGCCAGACCGTGCGCTTTGGGCCGGAGGTGGCCTTTGCGCAAATCGGGATCATCGGCTTTGACGGGCAGATCTAGTTGGAGGCGCTGCGCCTTTACGGCCTGCCGTAGGATGCGCCGGAGATCCTGTCCGGCTGAGGCTCCAGGATGCTCCGCTTAAAGGCGCCGTTGAAAAGTTCCATGGTCCGGCCATATCGATGCAGTACAGAACACGCACTTCCGTCCCCATTTAGCAATCTGCCTGCGCGATCGGAGCAAAATCGTCGTTCATAGTGGAAGTATGCACAAGTCCCTCACCCGAAGGATTAAGACTGCAATCAGCAAGCTAGCCAGTATAGGCCAGAAAACCATGTACGGCCTGATCCCAGCCCCAGAAAGGGCGCAATCCTGACTGACTAAATCGGTCAAATTCGGCGGCCATAAGGCCATAATAATTCTGCATGGCTGCACGCGTACCGCGTGTGGTTCCCAGACAGCAAGTTTCATGCCCCCGGAATTCCATACCAAGACCATGGCACCCAATCAGCTTTGGCAGACGGATTTCACCTATCTCAAGTTCATCGGCTGGGGGCAGGCCATCCTGCTGGACCGTGTGCGCATCAAGCGCAGAACCATCCAGCACCGCCGCTTGATGCATCACCAAAAGGCAGCCTAACCTTAAACCCAGATGAGCCAGATACTCCG
>VGDM01000057.1 GCA_016869715.1 Alphaproteobacteria bacterium | reverse complement strand
CTGGAAACGCTGGCGATGGGTGTTTTCGCCTATAACGCCACGGGCTCAGCCTTCATCGTCGCCATGCTGACCATGCTGCGCCTTTTGCCCATGGGCTTGTTCGGCGCCTTTCTGGGCGCAGCAGCCGAGCGGATGGATCTGCGCCGCGCGCAAATCCTAATCCTGGTAGTGCAAATCCTGGCCTCTGCCGTGATTGCGCTGCTCGCCTTGCTTGGCGTGATCGCGGTTTGGCATTTGGCCGTGGCGGCCTTCATCAATGGTGTGGGCTGGGCGGCAGATAATCCCGTGCGCCGCGCCATGATCGGTACGGTGGTGGGGCCAGCGCGCATGGGTACGGCCATGTCCATTGATGTCGGCACCAGCAATGCCAGCCGCATGCTGGGGCCAACACTTGGTGGTGTATTGCTGGCCTTGCTTGGGCTTGATGGCACTTTCGTGCTTGCAACGCTGCTTTATCTGCCTGCACTGATCGCGGCCCTGCTGCTGCCGCCAACAGCACGCAGCGCGGCAAGCCGCCCGGCACCCGTGCTGGCGCGCATTGCCGAGGGTCTTGCCGCGGTCCGCGCCGATCGGCGCTTGAGCGGCACGCTGATGATCACGCTGATCTTCAACCTGTTTGGCTGGCCTTTCACCAGTATGATTCCGGTGATCGGCAAGGATCAATTGGCGCTGGGGCCTGAGGGGGTTGGTCTGCTCGCCAGCATGGATGGTGTGGGCGCGCTGGTGGGTGCGGTGCTGATCACGCTTTTCATTGGCCCAGCGCTCTATCGACGCACCTATATTGGCGGGCTTACCACGTATCTGTGCATGGTGATCGCCTTTGCGTTGATCCCGAACCCATGGTTTGCGGGGCTCGCGCTAATTCTGGTGGGGATTGGCGGCTCTGGCTTTGGCATCATGCAGCCCACGCTGATTTATCTTGCGACACCTGTGGAATTGCGGAGCCGCGTCCTGGGCCTGCTATCCGTTTGCATCGGCATGGGGCCAATTGGCTTTATCGGCCTTGGCATTGCCGCCGAATGCCTGGGCGCGCCGATGGCAACCGCGCTGATGGCCGGCTGCGGGCTGGTGGCGCTGGCGGTGACGCATCGCTATTGGAAACATATCTCCGGCGGATGAAGGATAATCAGCCTGGACGCCTTGCATGTTTCAGCTTCTGCGCTTGCCGCCTGCCTGAAGGCGAGGCGCCAACGCATTGCGGTCGCGGAATCCTCAACCGGCGGGCTGATCGCGGCGGCCCTGCTCGCTGAGCCTGGTGCCTCGGCCTATCTCCTCGGCGGCGGCGTGATCTATACCGCGCAAGCGCGCGAAGCCCTGCTAGGCATCACGCCTGCTGGCATGGAAGGCATGCGCTCGGCAAGTGTAGCCCATGCCCTGCTGCTCGCGCGGCGTGTGCGCGAAAAACATGGTGCCGATTGGGGATTGGCGGAGACCGGCGCCGCCGGCCCCACCGGCAATCGCTATGGCGACGCAGCAGGGCATTGCTGCATCGCCGTAGTTTGGCCAGGGGTTGAAAGCGTGATTACGCTGGAGACCGGCCGCGCTGATCGCCGCGCCAATATGTATCATTTCGCGCAAGGCGCATTTGGCTTGGCGATCAAAATGATTGGTTGAAGCACCGCTTATTGGCTTGCCCAAACAATCCGATGCACCCAGGCAATTTCCGGTAATTCGAGGCTATAGCTTGGATGCGCGGGATTGAGGCTTGCGACATCAACCCGCTTGGCCGAGTGGCGGCGTAATTCCTTGGCCATCACCTCACCACGGCGCGTGCGCACCACCACGCGATCGCCGCGGCGCACCGGCGCGGCGGGGGAGACGATGACCACGTCCCCATCGCGAAACACCGGTTCCATGGAATCGCCCGAAATCTCCAGCGCATAGGCATTGGGATCGCCGATTTCAGGCAGGGAGATTTCATCCCAACTGCCGCCCACCGGATAGCCACCATCATCAAAGTACCCCTCACCACCCGCCTGAGCCAGGCCGATTAGGGGAATGCGCCGATTGACCACGCCGCGCCCACCACGGGAAAGCGCCGTGGCACCGGTAACCAGCGCCGCAAAATCATCCATCCGCGCACCCAGCGCATCCAAAACCTTGGCGATGCTTTCGGTGGAAGGCCAGCGCGCCCGGCCATCCGCGCCGACACGCTTTGATGGGTTGAAGGCGGTCGGATCCAGCCCCGCCTTCTTGGCGAGGCCCGAAGCCGAAAGCCCGTATTCTGCCGCGAGCGCATCCAGCGCGCGCCAAATATCCTCATGCCGCATGGGCTACTTCCTCATGTGCCCGCGCTGCTGCGGGGGTCCTGACTCCAAATATGGTTAGAGTTTTTATGCATGATATCCTAGGTCTCGTGTGGAAATTCAATAGGTTAGTTTTCCTTTTTTCTTTTATTTGTTACAATTTTTACGGTTATTCTGTATTCATTCCACAACCAAAAAGAGATATTTTTCCCAGTGATCGCAGCACGAAAGACCCATTACAGCCCCCGCTTTGCCTCTCTCAGCCAGGCCGAACCCTTCCATTCCGCCGAGGAGGCTTAGTTCTGGACCATGGCCGCCCGGCGCGATGGTGCCCGCATTGTCGCGGGCAAGGGCGACAAGCAGCGCCCTTGTGAGCCGGATGATGTGGTGAAGTGCGTGGACCGCCTTTACCGCCATCGCCGCAACGAGCTGACCCATGCGCGTACTCTCCGCATCTGAGGCGAAAGGGGAGCCGCGCCTGATCCGCGCTACCCTTCCGAAAAACATGATTGGCGCTTGTGGCGTGAAGCGCTGGATCGGCTGGAATGGCCGCTGCGCGTCAAGGGCGTCGTCGCATGAAGCCGTGGATTTCCCAGACCGTAACAGAGGATTTCCAGCAATCTATCTGGCTTTTTGGCGGGCGCGCCGATCAGCGATGGCTTTATCCGCTGAAGCGCGGCTTTTGCCATTGCTTCGCCGCGCTGCATGATGCGCAAGGCTGGACCGTGCTGGACCCGCTTTCGGGCCGGCTGATTGTGGCACATCTGCTGCTTGATCCTGGCTCCGATCTGCCGGGCTTTTACCGCCGCGCGGGCTTCCAGCTGCGCGGCCCCTACAGCCCCGGCCCCGCCGCGCCGCGCCTGCTGCCGCCCATGCTCGGGCTAAGCTGCGTCATACTTTGCCGCGCGCCGTGACCGCGCTTGGCCTCTATCGCAGGCTGCAAAACCGCCCTGCAAATTTTTTAGGAAAACTGTCAGTACGTACACTTGGCTTTATGCTATCAAACTCACGCCAACCGGCGAAGTGCGCCTGAAGGTCTTCCTCTCCCGCTGCTCCCGAAACTCATGGGCCCGGCCTCTTCCACCAGAAGGCGCCGGGCTCATGGCTTTTTTGCGGGGCGCCAACCCTTTCACGGAGAAGCGGGCATGGGTAGCCTCTTCAAAGCGCCAAAGCCTAGGGTCACTGTTCAGCCCGTGACACCTGCCCCAATGCCAGAAGCCGAGGCATCGGCAGCGCGCCTTGAAAATCGCGATCGTACGTCGCGCGGATCGTCCGGCACCATCGCCACCTCCGCACGCGGCCTGCTTGGTAGCCTGCCGGATTTCGTGACCACCCGCCGTTCCTTGCTGAAGGAATAATGCGCATGACGCCCCATGACATCATCGCGCGTTACGAAGCGGCAGCTAAACGCCCGTTGTTTTCAGGACTTCCGAAGCATGCCGCACGCGGCCCGCATCGGTGATTTCAAACCGCCCATCGGCGCGCTGCCGGGCCAATGCCATGCCCGTCAGACGCAGCAGGCAAGGCCTATCCGTCAGCCGTTCCGGCCGCCCATACGGGCCTACCAGCGTCAGCCGATGCAGCGCTGAACGGCAGCAGGTTTCCAGATAAGGCTCATTCCACACGGGCCAAGCTTTCTCCTCAGGCGCCTCCCCGACTCTGTTCTGGGGCGGCAGCGCCTGTTCTTCAAGCTTTCAGCACAAGGCCAAGCAGCATGTCCATGGAGATTGACCCCAATTGGCGGTTCACAGCCATAGAGGCGCCGGTGGTCGCCGCGCTTTTTTTGATGCTCCACTGCCTCCGCCGCGAATTGCATGCGCGCATTCAGCGCGGCGATGACCGCGATTGGGATGCGCTGACCCGCACGCGGGAAGATCTTGCGCAATTCAAGCTGGAAGTGGCGCGCACCTATGATCCGCTTTCGCTCATTCGCGATCTGGACCGACGAAGCTCCGGTCATCTCATCCGGATAGAGGAAAACCTGGAAGACGTCTCACGCACCGGTATTGCTGCGGCACAGGCCGCGCGCCGCATGGAGGAACGCGAATGACCAGACTGCCACCGCCCCGCGCGATTGACATCGAAATCCTAGCCATGACGGCTTTGGGCCGAAGCCGCCGAAAAACCTGTGCGCGCGATTGAAGCCTTGGCCGCCATGGTGATGAACCGACTGAAAGCCGGGCGCGATCCCCAGGCGCGCCATATCACCGCGATTTGCCGTGCGCCCTTCCTGTTTTGCTGCGGGAACAGAAGGGACCCGCGCCACGCCGCGCTGCGTGCCATCCCGCCCGGCGATGCCGCTTTCGCGATCTGTCAGCGCATGGCGCAACGCGCTGCGTCTGGCCTGCTGCCGGATGCCACCAGCGGCGCAACCCTTTGGCATGATGCAGCGCATCTGCCCAACTGGGCCCTTGGGCAGGCGAGCATCACGGAAATCGGTGGGCTACGCTTCTATTGTGCTGAGAACATCTCCGCGCCGCCACCACGCGCCGCGCTCTCGGTGCTGGTTTTGGCAGAGGCCAGCTAGGAATTACCCAAGCCGCACCATCTCTCGCTGCGTGGCAACCAATGCGCCGTCATCCAACCGATGCCAGGCGCCGCTGATCAGGATCTCGCTTGGCCGGAAGCGCGCCTTATAGGCCATTTTGCGGCTTTCCGGCACCCAATAGCCCAAATAGACATAAGGCAAGCCAAGCGACCGCGCGCGGCCAATCAGCCACAGCACGGCAAAGGTGCCGAGTGATCGCTTTTCCTCATCCGTATCGAAAAAGGAATAAACGGCGGAGAGCCCGTCAGCCAGCCAATCCGTGAGGCAGGCACCCAAAAGTCGGTCTTGCGCATCGCGGAATTCGAGAAGGCCGGTGCTGATCGGCGTATCCTCGATCATGGCGCGATAATCATAGTAGCCCATCGCCGCCATATCGCCATCCGCGTGGCGGTTTTTCTGATAGCGTTGAAACAACGTGAATTGCTCCGCCGTGGCGCGCGCCGACATTTCTGAGACGGTCAAATCCGCGTTCGCGCGCAAGATGCGCCGCTGCGTACGGTCCGGCATGAAATCCTCACTCACCACGCGGATCGGCACGCAGGCCTGGCAGCCAGGGCAAACCGGTGCATAGGCGATATTATGGCTGCGACGAAACCCAGCGCGAGAGAGGCGTTCATGCAGCGCTTCCGCTTCCGTGCCGGATAATTCGGTCACGATTTTCCGTTCCGTCCGGCCCGGCAGATAGGGGCAGGGCAGCGGCGCGGTCGTATAGAAGAATTGCGGGCGGCGAGGCGGGCGTTGCAGCATGCAAGTATATTTTCGCCTCAGAGCGCTTTGGAATCAACCACCTTGATGCAGGGGCTTCACGGCGCTGGGTTCAGGCGGATGCGCGCGGTGACGTCCCGCGCAGCCGCCAGCGGCAAAAGCGCGCCATCGCGCCACAGCGGCAGCATATCGCCCCAATGGCGGCTGAAGGGGTGGCCGGATTGGCCGGTCGCGATCACGGCATAAGCGCCATCGGGCGCGGCCAAATCCATCACGCCGCGAAAGCCAGCGCCATGCACCACGGCAAAGCTGCCATCGCGAAAGGCCGCACGCGCCACGGTTTCCCCATCGCCACCCGGCGCTGCAGCCAGGCCCAGCCAATTCCGCACATAGGGAATGAAGCGCAGGATGGCGTGATCGAAGCGCGCGATATGCGCGGCCCCCCAGCGCCATTGCTTGGGATCGGCGCCATGTTGCTTGGCCAAGGCCGCCACGGCTTCCGTCAACGCCGCCGTCATCATGGGCGCGCAGCCACCATTCCCGCACCAACGCGCCGCCGCATCGCTGCCTTGCAGCAGCGGGCGGAGAAATTCCGGTGATGGCGCAAAGCCATCAGGCGGAATCGCAGCGCGCTTCAGCAGCGCCTGTCCAAAGCTGCGCATGGTTGCGTGGAAGATCAGCGGCTCTGGCCGCGCCGCCGCCATTTCCCCATCCCAGGCTTGCAAGAGGGAAAGTGCCGCGCCCGTAGCGCCTTCCATGGGCGGCAGAGTGCGAAACGCGGCCAAAGCCTCGACCACGAAAAGGCTGGTACGATCCATTTGCAAGGCGGCAAAATCCGCCGGCGTATGCTGTGCCCGAACCGCCAGCTCAGCGCCGATGCGCCGGAAGCGCCAATCGCCATACCAATCGCGCCCGAGAAATGGCGGTTGGCCCGCCGGCGCCACGCGATTATTCGCATTCGCAATCACATCACTGGCCGGGTTTTCCACATGCGGCTTGGCCGCAAAGGGCAAAAACCCATCCCACCCTGCCGCGCCATCCCAACCCGGGCGCGGCAGCGCGCCATCACCTGAACGCCGCTGCGGCACCTGCCCCACAATGAACATCGCGATCCCACCCGCTCGATCCGCAAGCATGAGATTCTGTACCGGGCTGGTAATATCCTCGGCGGCGCTGCGCGCTTCCGTGACACTCCCTGCGCGATTGAGCCGCAATAGCCCGCGCGCGGAGGTCTCACCCGCGGCAAGGCTCGCCATGGCCAAGGCGAGCACTGTCCCGGTCTCGCTTTGAAAACTCGGATCAAAATCAGAAATCACTGGCCCATGGCGCGTTTCACGAAAGCGCAGCCGTACCGGCGCCGCACCGCGTACGGCGATATAAGTTTCATGCCAACTGAATTCGCGCGGGCCTGCGGGCGTTGCATAGCGCCCATCCTCGGTCAGTTTTTCGATGAAAATATCTTGCGTATCCGCGTGCGTCGTGGTGAACCCCCAAGAGAGGTTTTCATTCCGCCCGATCACAATCCCTGGCACACCAGGTGCGGTAGCCCCCATCAGGCTGCGCCCATCCGGCAAGCTGATACGCGCGAGGTACCAGATGATCGGCGCACTATGTGAAAGATGCGGATCGGCAGCAAGCAAGGGCGCACCGGTTGCACTCCGCGTTGTTCCAACCGCCCAGGCATTGGAAGCGATTTCCGGCAATGGGGCATCTTGCGGAAAGCGCGGCAGATGCTGCGCCAAGGCGGCCAGCGCCACGCCATTCAGCCCCTCACCACGCAGCGCGCCGCTTGCTTTTTTTTCAGCCGGCATCAGCGGTTCATCCGGGCGGCCTGCCGTGAAGTCTTCAGGCCACAGATCGGCGAGTTGTTCGGGCGAAAGCCGTGCCGCCAGCCGCGCGCGTTCCAATTCCATACGCCAATTGCCGCCAAGCCATAGCCCCATGATCTTGCCCCAGAGCAGGCTATCCACCGGCTGCCAGGGCGCCGGCGCACCAAGGGCGATAAATTCCGGCGCGGCAAATCGCCCACGCGCTGCGATCCAACCATTCACCCCGCGCGCATAGGCTTCCAGCATCGCGCGGGTTTCGGGATCGAGCGCAGCCAGATCCGCTGCGGCGCGTTCTTCGAGGCGCAATAGCCGCATGAAGCGATCAAGCCGAAGTGCCGCAGCACCCGCCATTGCTGCCGTCTGCCCACGCGCGCCACGGCGCATCATTTCCATCTGAAACATCCGGTCGCGCGCATGCAAAAAACCAAGTGCGGCCCAAGCATCTTCTTCACTCGAAGCCATGATATGCGGAATGCCGCGCGTATCGAGCGTGATCGTGATAGGCGACGCTAGCCCCGTGAGTGCCACTTCAACATTGCGTGCCGGCAGGCTCCACCAAATCGCGCCCGCGATACCGGTCATGATCAACAAGATGAGCGCCGCGAAGGAAATCCCAAGCCGCTTCGCCCAAAAGCCAAAACCCCGGCGGCGCGGGCGGCGGTGCCTCATGCTGCGGGGGGCAGATTGCCGGTACGGATCATAAAGGCCGCACCTTCCGCCGCACCGCGCCAATCCGCATTGCCATCCGGGCCGCGCACCAGGCGGACAGAAGGATACCAGAGCGTATCTTCCCGCCCCTGCTGCCAGCGCCAATCTGAATTGCGCCCATGCGCCAGCATCAGCGCGGGCCAACCAAGTGCGCCCGCGAGATGCAGCACGGCGGTATCCACCGTCACCACCAGATCAAGCGCCATGATTGCGGCGGCGGTATCCAGAAACCAATCCGCGCTGTTATCCATCTCTGGCCCCAGGCGTTTCAGCGCGAAGGGCGCTTCGGGATCTTCACCCGGTCCCTTTTGCAGGGCGAAAAACCGCGCGCCGCGCAAGGCCGCGATCGGCGCGAAAACCGAAATCGGTACGGAACGATTGCGATCCACCGACGCCTGGGGATTGCCCTGCCAGACAATGCCGATGAGATAACCTTGATAACCAATGCTCTGTCGCCAATTCGCCACGCGCGCGGGTTCCGCCGCCAGATAGGGGATGCGCCCCTGATATTCTTGTGGGCGCAACCCAAGTGCACGCGGCAGGTTGAGCAAGGGTAGCCAGGCTTTTACCCCCTGCACGCGCCCTGCTGCTCCACCTGGCCGCGCATCAATGCCTTCCAGCACGGGCGCCAGCAATTTCATGACGCGCGGATCAAGCACCGCATGCACACGCACGCCACGTGCGCGCAGCATTGGCAGGAAGGGTGCAAATTGGAAGGTATCGCCAAGCCCCTGTTCGCCCATCACCATTAGCGCTTCAGGTAAGGCACCACCGCGCAAGATCGGCATGGCGTCCGGGCCATTCGGGCCCGGGCGTGTGACCTTGGTGAAAACCTCGGGCATCAAATCGAAGTGCACCTCATAGGCATCCCAGGCTTCCTGCCAAAGCCCGGCACCAAACAGCGCGCGCGCAAGTGCCGCCTTCACCTGCAGATTTTCCGGGCTAAGCTGTGACAGCACCTGCAGCGCCGTAGCAGCTTCCCGGCAACGCCCCGCATCACGCGCATCCTCAAGCAAAACGAGGATCGGCGCGATATCGGGCGCGTCTGACATAACCTAAATTCTAGCGCCTGCCGGAGGCGAAACGCACCGCCTCTTCCGCCGCGCGAAACAGGGCGCGGGCCTTTTGGCGTGTTTCCTCATATTCCGCCTTGGGATCACTATCGGCGACCACGCCAGCGCCCGCCTGCACATACATCACGCCATCCTTGACCAGTGCAGTACGGAGCGCGATGCAGGTATCCATGCCACCATCAGCGCCGAAATACCCAACACCACCTGCGTAGAGACCCCGACGCGATGGTTCCAATTCCTCAATGATTTCCATGGCGCGGATTTTCGGCGCACCGGTCAGCGTGCCGGCGGGGAAGCCGGCGCAATAGGCATCCAGAGCATCCAGCTCCGCGCGCAAACGCCCCTGCACTTCGGAACCGATATGCATCACTTGCGAATAACGTTCCACCTGGAATTGCGCGGTGACCTTCACCGAACCGATTTCCGAAACGCGCCCAACATCATTCCGCCCAAGATCGAGCAGCATGAGGTGTTCCGCGCGTTCCTTCGGATCGGCCAGCAATTCCACTTCAAGCGCGCGATCTTCTTCCGGTGTTGTGCCACGCCGGCGCGTGCCGGCCAAGGGGCGTACCGTCACCACGCCATCGCGCGCGCGGACCAGGATTTCGGGGCTCGCGCCCACTGCGGCAAAACCGCCGAAATCGCAGAAGAACAGGAAGGGCGCAGGATTGATCCGCCGGAGTGCGCGATAAAGTGCGAAAGGCGGCAGCGCGAAGGGGGCGGAGAAACGCTGCGCCAGCACGATCTGAAAGCAATCGCCAGCACGGATATAATCCTTCGCGCGCTCCACTGCCGCGATATAGCCCGCTTCGGTGAAATTGCTGCCGGGTTGGGGCAAAGCGGGGAGGTCTGCGGGTGGTGCAGGGCGCGGCACGGGGCGGTCCAGCGCGGCCTCAGCCTCATCCAATCTGGCATTCGCGGCTTCCCAGGTGGTTTGCGGATCGGCACCGGGCCAGACCGGCGCGCAAAGCAGCAGCGTGTCGCGCACATGATCAAATACCGCCATCAAAGTCGGGCGCGTCATCACCGCATCGGGGATGCCAAGCAAATCGGGCTGCATGGCCGGCAGTTTTTCAATCAGCCGCACCAGATCATAGCCCAGATAACCAAAGAGGCCCGCCGCAATTGGCGGCAGGCTGGCCGGCACCACCATGCGGCATTCATTGATCAGCGCGCGCAGGCTACCGAGTGCAGGTGCCGCTTCCGCCACGAAACCATGCGGCGCGGAAAGCGCGTGGCGATTGAGCTCTGCCTTGCCATCACGACACCGCCAGATCAGGTCAGGCGCCATGCCAATCGCGGAATACCGCCCACGTGCGGCACCGCCTTCAATGCTTTCCAGCAGAAACGCATTGGCCTGCGCGCCGCCCGTCAGTTTCAGGAAGGCGCCAACTGGCGTGTCCAGATCAGCGACGCGTTCACGAACCAGGAGTTGCCCCCGCCCCGCTTCCAACGCTGCGCGAAATGCCGGGAAACCGCCGCCACTCATCTGTCCGTCACCTGTTCCAGCACGCGTTCATTGATGCGCACATTGGCCCGCACACGCAATGCTGCCAAGAATTGCTGTTCCAGATCATCGCCAACCGCCTGTTCGATTTCAACGCGCACGCGCCCCATGCCGAGCGGATCAGTGGTTGGATCAAGGCGCAGGATTTCAGCAACCGAGGCAACCGCAAAACCACCGCGAATTTCCGCCATGGTCGCTTCCCCGCGCTTGGCTTCAAACAGGGGCGGCAACAATTCCGGGGCCACTGGGCTGCCCTGCGCGGGATCGCGCCCGAAAGGTGCGGTGCGCGTGCTGATCAGACCCATTTCCTGCGCCGCTTCAACCAGAGTCTTCCCGCCACGTTGCGCCGCCAAAAGCCCCGCCGCACGGGTTTCGGTGAAGCGCCGGCGCGCATCGGCAACCACGGCACGGCGGAGCTCCTGCTCAACCTCGGCAAAGGGGCGAAGCTGCGGCGGCGTCACGCCGCTGATTTCAATCGCCGCAAAAGCATCGCCAAATTCCTGCAAGCGCGGCGCGGCCCCCTGATCCTGCGCGAAAATTGCGCGCAGCACGGCATTGCGTTGATCCGCTTGCACAGGCAGCGCCACAGCTTCACTGGCTGGGCTGCGCCCGCTGGGATCGAGTGTTACACTCGCCAAAGCCAGGCCAAAACGCGGCGCGGCTTCCGCCAGCGTGTTGCCGCCGGCCAGCGCATCTTCCACCTTATTGCCACGCTCATACGCAAGATCGAGCGCGCGGTCCCTCGCCAGCTCGCGACGCAATTGGTCGCGCAATTGATCGAGTGTGAAAATCTGCGCCGGTTCAACTGCCTCAACGCCAATCGCGTGCCAGCCAAAGGGGCTTTGCACCGGGTCTGTCACGCTTTGCGGCGCGGCGGCAAAGGCAGCATCCGCCAAGGCAGGAATGGGCAGGCTTGCCTTATCGCCCATGGGCAAAGCCATGGCCTGCCCGCCTGCGGCGGTGGCAGCGGCTTCCACGGCTTCCCATTCCGCGCCCGATTGCCAAAGCTGCGCCACTTCGCGCGCGCGGGCTTCATCGGCCAGCACCACCTGGCGGATCTGGCGCCGTTCTGGCCGGTCATACTGACCATGGCGCGCTTCAAAAGCCTGTTTGATATCGTCTTCGGATACGGCGATCTCAGCGGCCAGCGTTTCTGCCGACAGCACCGCGATATTGATCTGCCGATATTCCGGCGTTGAAAAACGCTGCGGATTATTCTCCAGAAAGCGCTGCAATTGCGCTTCCGTCGGCGCTTCCGGTTCTGGCGCGGCAGAGAATAGCAACAGCACCACATCAGCGATGCGCCGTTCTGTTTGCCAGACCAGTTGCGGCGCCGTCATGGCATCGGGCGCTGCCGCACCGGACCGCACCGCGCCCAGCAATTGCTGGCGCAGCAAATTACCCCGGATCAAGGCCAGGAATTGCGCTTCGGAAAGTTCATTGCTGCGCAGCACCTGCGCCAGAAGCTGCCGAGAAAACCGCCCATCAGACCCGGTCAGCCCCGGAATGGCAAAGACTGTATCGCGCACCATATCCTCGGTCGAGACCACGCCGATGCGCTGCGCTTCGGCCGCCATCGCGCGTTCGCCAATCAGGTTTTCGAGTGCACCGGCAGCGACCGCGCGGCGGATCGCCTCATTCGGCTCAAAACGATTGCCCAGCTGGCGCGCGATTCGCGACATTTCGCGCCGCGCGGCCATCTTCGCTTCCTCGGCTTCGATCCGCTGATCACCAACCCGCGCCACAGCCGTATCGCGGCCGAAATTGCGCACAACATCCTCAATCCCCCAGACAGCGAAGGACAGGACAAGCAGGACGAAAAGTGCCTTGGCGACCCAGGTGGAGGCTAGGCGACGCATAAAGGTGATCATTGGGGAGGTGATTACCGCCGCGCGGCGCGGCGCGAAAGGCCCGATGCTTGCCAAGCCCCCGGGTGGCGGCTAGCCACGCGGGACAAACCATCGACCAAGCCCAGGAGGAACCCCCGCATGACCCCCGGTGTGCGCCCGCTGATCGCCGGCAATTGGAAAATGCATGGGCTGGCCGCGGATGGCGTGGCTTTGGCCCAAGCGGTGGCTGCCGGCGCGCCAGGGCTGAAGGCCGAGCTGCTGATCTGCCCCCCCGCCACGCTGATCTCCCCCTTGGCGCCGGTTTTCGCCGGGGCGGTGGCGCTTGGCGGACAGGATTGCCATGAGGCCGCCAAGGGCGCCCATACCGGGGATATCTCGGCCGCCATGCTGAAGGATGCCGGGGCGGCTTACGTGGTTCTGGGCCATTCCGAACGCCGCATGGCGTATCGGGAAAGCAGCCACCGGGTCTGCGCCAAGGCCGAGGCCGCCTTGGCCGCCGGCCTGACCCCGGTGGTTTGCGTGGGTGAGCCCGAGGATGACCGCCTTTTGGGCCGGGCCGAGGAAGTGGTGGCCGAACAAATGACTGAGAGCCTACCCGCGGGCTTTGGCGCTGCCGGCGGCGTGGTGGCTTATGAACCCGTTTGGGCCATCGGCACGGGCCGCACGCCGACAGAGGCCAACATTGCGGCCATGCACGCCATGATGCGCGCCAAGCTAAGCGCTACCTTCCAAGCCGAGGGCGCGGGGCTCCGCCTGCTTTATGGCGGTTCGGTCAAGCCGGGAAATGCGGTCGCGATCCTCGCGATCCCACATGTGGATGGGGCGCTGATTGGCGGCGCCAGCCTGGTGGCCGAGGATTTCCTGGCCATCGCCCGCGCGGCGGGTTAGGCCCACATCCCGCCTTGTCGCGGCGCGCCTTGACGCCTAACTTTCGCGCTCCAAATTCCGCCAGGAGGATGCCAGCATGTTCAAGGGTTCCATGGTTGCGCTAATTACGCCCATGCGCGCGGATGGGTCCGTGGAGGAGAAAGCCTTTCAGGAATTGGTGCAATGGCAGATTGCCGAAGGCACCGAAGGGCTCATCCCCGTTGGCACCACCGGCGAAAGCCCGACACTTTCGCATGAGGAACACAAGCGCGTTGTGGAGATGTGCGTGGAAGCCGCTGCCGGGCGCGTGCCAGTGATTGCCGGCACCGGCAGCAACAGCACGGCCGAGGCGATTGACTTCACCCGCCACGCCAAGAAGGTCGGCGCCGATGCCTGCCTTGTGGTCACGCCCTATTACAACAAGCCGACGCAAGAAGGGCTGTTCCTGCATTTCAAGGCGATTGCGGATGCCGTTGATCTGCCCATGATGATGTACAACATCCCAGGGCGCAGCGTGATTGACATGAGTGTTGAGACCATGGGTCGGCTGGCGAAGCACCCGAATATCATCGGCGTGAAGGATGCGACTGCGAACCTGGCGCGCCCGCTGCATACGCGCCGCGCCTGCGGCCCCGATTTTGCGCAGCTCTCCGGTGAGGATCATACGGCTGTGTCCTTCCTCGCAGCTGGCGGGCATGGCTGCATTAGCGTCACCGCCAATGTGGCACCGCGGCTTTGCGCGGAAATGCACAAGGCCTGGCGCCTGGGCCGTGCGGATGAGGCGATGGAGATTCAGGACCGCCTCGTGCCGTTGCATGATGCGCTGTTTTCTGAGACCTCCCCAGGCCCGGTGAAATATGCGGCGAGCTTGCTGGCAAAGAGCAGCGATCACTGCCGCCTGCCGCTGGCGCCCTGTGGCGATGCCACGCGCGCGCGGGTGCGTGAGGCGATGGTCTCGGCTGGCCTGTTGAACTGAAGGGATGCGCCCGAGCGGTGGGCGCTTGAGACATGGCTGAACCGCGCAAAAAGGGCATGATTTCGCAGGGCATCGCCGCGCAGAACCGCAAGGCGCGGTTTGACTATAAGATCAATGAGACCATTGAAGCCGGGCTGGCGCTGGCAGGGCCTGAGGTGAAGTCGCTCCGCGCCGGGCGCGCCACGCTGACGGAAGCCTGGGCCGGCGAACGTGATGGAGAGATGTGGCTATTCAACGCCCATATCCCGGAATGGCAGGCGGGTTCCTTCATGGCGCGGTTTGAACCGCGTCGGCCGCGCAAATTGTTGCTGCATCGGAAGCAGGCGCGCGAATTGATCGGCGCGATTACGCGCGAAGGCGCGACGCTTGTGCCACTCGATATTCATTTCAATGAACGTGGGCGGGCGAAGGTGTTGCTGGGGCTGGCTGAGGGCAAGAAGAAGCATGACAAGCGGGCCGCGATTGCGGCGCGGGATTGGCAGCGGGATAAGGCGCGGGTGATGCGGGATAAGGGGTAGGCGTTCTACGCGCGAGGATACGGTTGAATAGCAAATCTGCGCCCTTAACTTATTGATACTTCGATGAATTTTTACTAGCTCGTAATTATCAACAAATCGCGTTACGGATACCTATCGTCATATCAACTCAGATTAGTTCTTTGTTGACATGACAAACTTTCCGACTTTAACATCATTTGAAGAATCTTTGATCAACCCTGTAATTAGCGTTGATTTTTCGTGATCGCGGTGATCCCGCTGAGGTTCCCGCCAATGTTGATCGCTTCCCTGCCCATTTTCGGGGTGGAATGGGGTGTCTTTCCCCTCTTTCAGACG
>VGDM01000056.1 GCA_016869715.1 Alphaproteobacteria bacterium | reverse complement strand
AGCCGTCTGCAATTATCTGCTGCGGCTTGGCTGGGGCCATGGCGATGAGGAATTCATCCCGCGCGATCGGGCGGTGACGCTATTCGATATCAAGGATGTCGGGCGTGCGGCGGCGCGCATGGATTATACCAAGCTCACGCATTTGAACGGGCAATATCTGCGCATGGCCGATGACGATGCGCTGACGCGGGAGGTGCTGGAACGGCTTGCGAAGCGCACTGTATTGTTCGGGCCGGATGGTGCGAAGCGCGTGCGGATGCTGATGCCCTTTCTGAAGGAAAGGGCGAAGACCGTGGAAGAATTGACCGGCGCTGCGGCTTTCGCGGTGCAGGATGGTGCACCGAGCATGGAAGCCAAGGCCGAAGCATTGCTGACGCCAGAAGCCAAGGCGCGGCTTGCTGATCTTGCTGCGTTTTTGCAGACAGCACCTTGGGAAAAGCAAGATCTTGACCAGTGGCTGCGCGATTATGCTGAGGTGAAGGGCATCAAGCTTGGCCAGGTGGCGCAGCCCTTGCGCGCGGCGCTGAGCGGCAGCACCACCAGCCCGCCGATTGATGCCGTGCTCTGGGCGCTGGGGCGGGAGGAAGCGACTTTGCGCATCCTTGCCGCGGCGGGCTGATAGGCCAGGATTGCGGTTCGCCGCGCGCCTTTGGCCCTAACCCAAAGGCGCGCCAGCTCTGCCCAAGGTTTCCAGCAGGCGCAGCAAAAGGCGCGTGCGCGGCAGCAGGCAGGGAATCAGCACGTGTTCTTCATGCGTATGCGGTCCATGGCCAATCACGCCGAGGCCATCCAGTGTCGGAATACCCAGCGCGCCAGTGAAATTGCCATCACTGCCACCGCCCGCAATCCTTTCGCCCGCAATTTCAAAACCGATCTCGCGCGCCAAACCGCAGGCATGATCATAAAGCGCCTGAATGGCGGGGGTTTTGACGAAAGGCGGGCGTGACAGGCCCGGCGTCACTTCAAGCTTGGTATCGGGATCATGCGGGCGCAGCGCCAGAATGGCATCGCGCAATTCCCCTTCTTCCCGCGCGGTCGGCACCAAAGCATAGCAAATGGCACGACATTCGGCGGGCACCATATTTTCATGCGTGCCGCCTTGGACAATGCCGATATTGACGTAGAAGTTGCGCGCGTGATCGGTCAAATCCTCCAAAGCCAGGATCTGATGCGCCATTTCGCGAATGGCGCTGCGGCCTTCCGCGTGATAGGCGCCGGCATGGGCAGGGCGACCTATGGTCTTGAGGTGCCAGCGCGCTATGCCATGGCGTGCAATGGTCAATTTGCCACCCTCGCCCGATGGTTCCATGACAAGCACGGCCCGATGCTGCGCCGCCACGGCTTCAATGGCCGCGCGGGAGGATGGGCTGCCCATTTCCTCATCCGGGATCATCATGGTGGTGACTGGCAGAAAGGGCTTGCGGCCATCTGCGTGCAAATGCGCCAATGCGGCAAAGGCCAGCGCATTGCCGCCCTTCATGTCATAAATGCCGGGCCCATAGGCGCGATCACCTTCGATACGAATCGGCAAAGGCCCGGCCAAGGTGCCGATGGGATGCACCGTATCCATATGCCCAAGCAGCAATAGGCCGGGGCCTGGCGTTTCACCTGCAACGCGGCCAAGGACAATGTCGCCAAAGCCTCGCTGGCCAGGAATGCGTTCAATGCTGGCACCAAAACCGCGCATTTCAGCCTGCACGAAATCCGCAAGGCGATTGACGGCGGCGGCATCTTGCGTCGGGCTTTCAAACAGCACCCATTCTTGTATCGAGCGCAAGATGGCTTCCGTGGTCAATGCCTGCATGTGAGCCTTTTCCCCCGTTGATGGGCTTCATCATAAGGCCAGGAGCGTAAGGCGAAAGCCCCAAGACCACCCTGTATGAAGCCGCGCGAAGGGTGCAAAAACCCGCTTGACGCCGCGGGCTGGCGCCGTGACAGTCACACAATGCAGGCTGATCTTTTATGTTACAATGGCGCTGTGTTTCAGGGCTTGGGTGCGGGAATTTCCCATGCGCTCGCCATTCATTCTGGCCGCATCATCGCGCTTGGTGATAACGCGCTGGCCGCTGCGGGGCCTGACACCAAACGCCTTGACCTTGCCGGGCGCCTTGCCATTCCCGCCTTCAATGAAGCGCATATGCATCTGCTTCCCTATGGGCTTGGTATGTCGCAGGTCAATCTGCGTGCCGAGGAAGTCAGGAGCCTTGATGAATTGCTGGCGCGCATCCGCAACGCTGCATCAGCCACACCGAAAGGCGCCTGGATTCTGGGGCGCGGCTATGATCACAGCGCGCTGGATATTGGCCGCCATCCCGATATGGCGGAACTTGATAAGGCAGCGCCGGACAATCCCGTTTTCATCACGCGGACCTGCGGCCATATGGGCGTTGCCAATGGGGCGGCGCTGCGCCTGGCAGGTGTAGGCCACAATACGCCAGACCCTGAAGGGGGCGTGATTGAACGCAAGGGCGGGCGGCTGACTGGCTTGTTTCAGGAACGCGCCATGCGCCTGGTGCGGGATGTGATGCCGCCGCCAAGCGAAGCGGAAATGGTGGATGCCATCGAACGTGCTTCACTGCATTTGGCGTCGCTGGGTTTCGCATCCGCAACCGATATGAATGTGGGCATGACCGCGGGCATGGCGGAGATCAGCGCCTATAAAACCGCCAAGCACAACGGGCGCCTGCCGCTCCGCCTATGGCAGGTTCTGGCTGGTAATCCTGAAGGCATTGCCGCCGATGCCTGGGCCGCAGGGCTGCGCCCAATGGCGGGCGATGATTCTCTCCGTTGGGGCGCGGTGAAGGTCTTCGCGGATGGCAGCGCCGGCGGGCTGACCGCCGCTTTCTTCGAAGCCTATCTGGCATCGGCGGGCGGTGGCACCGGCGTTTTCACCTTTCCTGATGAAACCATTCATGCGCTGCTGAAATTATATCATGAGCAGGGCTGGCAATTGGATATCCACGCCATCGGCGATGCCGCGATTGAACAGGTGTTGCGCGGCATGGAGGCAGCGGATTCGCCCGCGCATCCCTTCACCGGTCGGCGCCATCGCATTGAACATTGTGGCTTCGTCACGCGTGATCAGCGGCGACGTATGTTGGCGTGCGGGATTTTGCCGGTGCCGCAACCGGTCTTCATGTATGAATTCGGCGATCTTTATGTGCGCAACCTTGGCATGGCGCGGGCCGAAGCGGCCTATCCCATGAAGACCTGGCTGGATGAGGGCCATCACCCTGCGGCTTCGTCCGATTGTCCGGTTTCCACGGTTGATCCCTTCATCAATCTCTACACCATGCTGACGCGTCGCACGAATAAGGGCAGCGTGCTGGGAGAGGCAGAGCGTTTGACCCTGGCCGAGGCGCTGCACTGCTATAGCTGGTGTGGCGCCTATACCCAATTCGCCGAAGATCGGCGCGGCAGCTTGGCGCCTGGCATGCAAGCGGATGTGGCGATCCTGTCGCGCGATATCTTCACCCTGGATGCCGAGGAAATTCTATCGGTGCAGGTTGATGCCACCCTGCGCGATGGTGCGCCGATCTTTGATCGCCACGGGGTCTTTGCCTGATGCTGCGCCACGCCTTGCATCGGATTATGCTGGCCTTCCCGGTGATGTTTGGTGTGCTGCTGATTGGTTTTCTGTTGATGCAGGTGGTGCCGACAGATCCCGCAACCGTCCGCGCCGGCCCCACCGCAACGCCGGATGTGATTGCTGCGATACGCGCTGATCTTGGGCTTGATGCGCCGCTGCATCATCAATTTGCGCTTTATATGGGCCGGCTTGTGCAAGGTGATCTTGGCGTTTCCATCATCAACAACGTGCCAGTTACGCAGGAATTATCGGCGACCATCGGGCCGACGCTGGAATTGATGGCGGCCAGCCTTTTCTGGTCCATTCCGCTCGGTATTTTGCTGGGCACGCTCGCGGCCTATTGGCGCGGGTCGCTGATGGATCGCTGCATCATGGCGGTTTCGGTGGCCGGCGTTTCGGTGCCGGTGTTCTTTCTTGGTTTGCTGCTGATTTGGTTTGTGGGTTTCAAATGGCAGCTTCTGCCCTTCACCGGGCGAGGCGGACCCTTATGGACCATTGATGGCATCAGGGCGATCATCCTGCCCGCCATCACCTTGGGCGGCGTTTTCATCGGCCCCGTTGCGCGCATGACCCGCACCGCCGTTCTTGATGTGCTCACCGCTGATCATGTGCGCACCGCACGCGCCAAGGGCTTGCCCGAAAGATTGGTCGTGCTGCGCCATGCGCTGCGCAATGCCCTGGTTCCGGTGATCACGCTGATTGGTTTGCAGATCGGCTTTCTGCTGGGTGGCGCCGTGGTGACAGAAACCGTCTTCGCCTGGCCCGGTGTTGGCAGGCTCGCGGTCGGTGCCATTCTGTCTTCGGATTTTCCCATGGCGCAGGGCACGATCATTGTGCTGTCACTTGGCTTTATCGTCGTCAATCTTGTGGTGGATGTCCTTTACGCAGCGCTTGATCCAAGGATCCGCGAAGCATGAGTGCCACGCAGGAAGCCGCCGAAGTCGCAATGCCGCAACGTCCCGGATTACTGGCGCGCCTATTGCGGGAACCCGCAGCGGCGCTTTCCTTATTCCTGGTGGTGGCGCTGCTGTTTGCCGCGATATGTGCGCCCCTGCTGGCGCCGACCGATCCTTATGACAATGATCTTACGAAGGTGATGCAACCACCTGGCAGCCCGGGCTTGCCGCTCGGCGCAGATGCACAGGGGCGCGATATGGTCACGCGTTTGCTCTATGGCCTGCGCGTTTCGCTGCTGATGGGCTTTGTTGCTGTGCTGATTGGTGGGGGGCTTGGCGCTGTGCTTGGCTTCCTCGCGGCCTTTTATCAGCGTTGGTTGGATGGGCCGGTCATGCGGCTTGTTGATATCATGCTGTCATTTCCTGCCATTCTTGTGGGACTCGCCATTGCCGCGATTTTCGGACCGGGGATTTTTTCGGTGGTCTTGGCGCTTTCGGTGGCGACCATCCCGCTGATGGCGCGCATCGTGCGCGGCTCTGCCCTTGTGGTGATGCGGCTTGACTATATCGAAGCCGCCCGCGCCACGGGCATGACCGATGCGCGGCTGATCTGGCGGCATTTGGCGCCGAATTGCCTTTCGGCGATTTTTGTCTTTGCCACGCTGCGCTTTGGTCAGGTGATCCTGCTTGGTTCCGCCCTGTCCTTCCTGGGGCTTGGTGCGCAGCCACCCGTGCCGGAGCTGGGTGCCATGGCGTCAGAGGGGCGCAATTTTCTGTTCTTCGCGCCGCATATCGCGGTGGTTCCCTGTATCCTGATTTTCATTGTTGTGCTTGCCTTCAATATTCTTGGGGATGCGCTGCGCGATGCGCTTGACCCAAGGCTGCGGCTTTGAACCTTCAACGCCTGACCGGGAGAGACGTGACATGAAGATGAAGCTTGGCCTTGCAATCCTCGCCTTGGCAGTCGCCCTGCCGGCGGAAAGCAGCATGGCGCAGACCAATCCGCGCAATACGCTGGTGGTGCTGCGCGAAATTGATGCGGATCGCTACGATCCCGCGCGCTCCACCGCGCGCAGTGCCGGTGAATCCCTCTACATGATGAGCGATACGCTGGTGGCGCTTGATTACGACATGAAAACCATCCGCCCCTTATTGGCGGAGCGTTGGGATACTAGCCCGGATGGCAAGACCTATACCTTCCATCTGCGCAAGGATGTGACCTTCTGCGATGGCCGGCCCATGACCGCGGATGATGTGGTCTATTCCATCAAGCGCTGGATTGATCCCGCCACACGCAGCCCTGTGCGCTGGCGCGCCGGCCCGGTGAAAGATATCCGCGCGCGCGACGCGTATACGGTGGAATATGAGCTGGAACAGCCCTTCGGTGAATTGCTCTATCAGCTCAGCCTGTTTTTTGCATCCATTGTTGATCGCAACTCGGTCGAACGGCTGGGCGAGAATTTCGGTGTGCAGGGCTTCAACGGCACCGGCCCCTATTGTTGGGTAAGCTGGACGCCGCGGCAGGATTTGGTGCTGCAGCGCCATCCGAATTATCGCTGGGGTCCGGATTTCTATCAGAACCCAGCGCCACAGGTTGACCGCGTGATCTGGCGTATTTCACCGGAAAGCCAAACCCGGCTTGCAGCCTTGCAGACAGGCCAGGGCGATGTCACGCAGTATATTCCGGCGATTGCGGTGGAACAGCTGCGGCGTCAGCCCAATGTCCGCATGTCCAAGCAGGATAATTATTTCTGGGATCACTTCCTTGGCTTCAAGGTGGATAAGCCGGTGGTGAATGATCCCGCCATCCGGCGCGCCGTCAATCTTGCCGTTAATCGTGAAGCGATGGTGCGCGCGGTGTGGTTCGGCACGGCGGTTCCCGCCAATGCGTATTTGAATGCTGCCGTCACGGGCTTTGATTCGGAAGCGGCCAAGCTTGTTCCGCAATTTAGCCCTGATCAGGCGCGCCAGGTGCTTGACGAAGCCGGCTGGCGCATGGGTGGCGATGGTGTGCGCGTAAAGGATGGGCAGCGCGCCAGCTTCCTTGTCTATGGGCTGCAAACCCAGGCGGGTCAGCAATATCTGCAAGCCGTGCAGGCGGATTTGCGCCGCATCGGCATTGAAATGCGCATTCAGCTTTGGGACGCGACAGTGGGTTGGGGCAGACTGGCCACGCAGGAATTTGATGCCTTCATCATGTCCTATCCTTATGTGACGGCAACGGACAGCTTCGCGCTCTATTTCGATAGTCGCAATCGCCCCACACCCAATCGGATGAATTGGAGCGACCCGCGCACCGATGCCGCCTTGGATGAGGCGAAAACGGCGCTTGATCCAGCGGTCCGCGCCGCAGCAATCGCACGCGCCCAGCGGATCATTGCCGAGAATAATGTCTGGCTGCCGATTGCGCAGGAACAGCTTTGGGTTGCCGCATCAAGCCGCACGGAAGGCGTGCGCGCGCATGGGATTTATGGTGTCGCGCTCTACAAGGGGCTCGATATACGGCTGACACGCTGAGCACTGACACGCCCTGCCTGCGCGGAGCAGGCAGGGCCGCGCCATGATACGAACCGGGGGAATGACACCATGCCAACAATGCTAATTCGCAATGCCGATCTGATTGTCGCCTGGGATGCGAGTGAGAAATCGCATACCTATCTGCCCGATGCGGATATGGCCTTCACCGATGGCGTGCTGCGCTTTGTTGGCCGCCATTATGAAGGCCCTGCAGATGAGGTGATGGATGGCAAGGGCCTGATGATCATGCCGGGTCTGGTGAATATCCATTCCCACCCGTCAAGCGAGCCCATGAATAAGGGTTTTCTGGATGAGATCGGCTCACCGGGGCTCTATAATTCATCGCTCTACGAATACATGCCGATCTTCCGCGCCGATGCGGAAGCGGTGCCGCATTGCGTGCGTGTAGCACTTTCCGAATTGTTGCTTTCGGGCGTGACCACGCTTGCTGATCTTTCCATGGCGCATCCGGGGTGGCTTGATCTGCTGGCGGAGGCGGGCATGCGTGTTTGCGTGGCGCCGATGTTTCGTTCTGCCCGCTGGTACACGAAAAATGGCCATGTGGTGGAATATGAATGGGATGAAAAAGCCGGCGAAAAAGCGATGGAAGAAGCGCTTCGCCTCGTGGAACGCGCAGAGCAGCATGAATGCGGCCGGCTTTTCGGCATGGTTGTGCCGGCGCAGATTGATACCTGCTCCGCTGGACTTTTGAAGGATAGCCGGGCGGAAGCCAATAAGCGCGGGCTTTCCTGGCAGGTGCATGCGGCACAATCCGTGGTGGAGTTCCACGAAATCACGCGCCGGCATGGCACGACGCCGATCGGGTGGTTGGATTCACTTGGGCTTCTCGGCGAACGCGCGATCATCGGCCATGGGATTTTCCTGGATGATCATCCCTCCACCCGCTGGCATACCGAAACCGATTTGAAGCGGCTGGCGGAAACCGGCACGACCGTTGCGCATTGCCCGACGGTTTTCGCGCGCCGTGGCATCGCGCTTCGCGATTTGGGGCGCTACATGCGAAATGGTGTGAATATGGGGATCGGCACGGATACCTATCCGCATAACATGCTGGATGAAATGCGCCTTGCTGCGCATATCGCACGCACCCAGGCCAATTCACCGCGCACACTCCGCACCACAGATCTGTTCAACGCTGCGACGATTGGTGGCGCGCTGGCGCTGGGGCGCGATGACATCGGCCGGCTTGCGGTGGGCTGCAAGGCGGATTTCTCCTTGGTGGATATCACCCACCCGATGATCCGCCCGGCCTATGACCCCATTCGCAGCCTGATCTATGCCGCTGGTGACCGCGCCTTGAAGGCGGTATTCGTGGATGGCCGCAAGGTGGTGGAAAATGGTGAGGTGCTGACCATGGATTACCGTCAGGCAGCCGAGCATCTGCACGAAGCGCAGCAACGCGTCATCGCCAATGTGCCAAAGCAGGATTGGGCGCATCGTCAGGCGGAAAAAATTGCACCACCAACTTTCCATTGGTCCTGAGCGTAATTGGCAAGTCTGAAGGATATGCCGGAAACGCCGCCTTTGCTGCGGATTGAGGGGCTGCGCACGGTCTTCCGTAGCATGGCCGGCGATATTCCTGCGGTAGACGGTGTGGATATTGGGGTTCCCAAGGGGCGCACCCTGGGGATTGTTGGTGAAAGCGGCTGCGGGAAATCCGTGCTGTCCTTATCCGTCATGCGGCTTGTGGCGCGGCCAGGACGAATCGCGGTTGGCCGCATCATGTTTGATGGGCGTGATCTTCTGGCACTTGATGAAGCATCCATGCGCGGAATGCGCGGTGCCGATCTGGCGATGATTTTCCAGGAACCGCTCACCAGCCTCAATCCCGTGCATAAGATTGGCTTTCAGATCACCGAAGCGATGCGCGCGCATGATCCAATGGCATCAGCGCAGGTATTGAAGGCGCGGGCTATTGCTGCGCTTAAGCGGGTGCGCATTCCGGCGCCAGAACGCCGCTTTGATGAATATCCGCACCAGCTTTCAGGCGGCATGCGCCAACGCGTGATGATTGCCATGGCGTTATCCTGCCAGCCCAAGCTTTTGATTGCCGATGAACCAACCACCGCGCTGGATGTGACAATCCAGGCGCAGATCCTTGATCTGCTCAGGGAATTGCAGGCCGAATTCGGCATGTCCATCATCCTGATTACGCATGATCTTGGTGTGATTGCCGAAATGGCGGATGAGGTTGCGGTGATGTATGCGGGACGCATCGTTGAACGCGCCTCCGCAAGCAGGCTTTTCGAAGACCCCCAGCATCCCTACACCATCGGGCTTCTTGGTTCAGTGCCGCGCCTGGATGAGGAACGGGAATCGCTGCTTGCCATTGAAGGTAGCGTGCCGCCGCCCTTTGCCTTGCCGGCTGGCTGCCGCTTTCACCCCCGTTGCCCCTTTGCCGAGGATGTCTGCACCAAGGAAGTCCCTGCACTTAAATCCATACAGCCTAGCCATGCTGTTGCGTGCTTGCGTGCGCCGATTGAGGCGGTGGTTGCATGACCTCAGCGCCTCTGATTTCCGTGCGTGATCTTGCGAAGCATTATCCTGTGCGTAAGGGCCTTATATTGGCCCAGCAGATTGGTATTGTGCGCGCGGTGGATGGTGTTTCCTTTGATGTGCATCGCGGCGAAACCCTGGCACTTGTTGGGGAATCCGGCTGTGGCAAATCAACCACCGCGAGACTCGTGTTGCGGCTGATCGAACCAAGTGCGGGGCGCATCGCCTTTGATGGTAATGACATTACCGAAGTGAAGGGTGCTGCCCAGCGTGCCATGCGCCGGCGCATGCAGATCATTTTCCAGGACCCCTTCGCCAGCCTCAACCCGCGCTTGACTGTCACCGAAACATTGACCGAGCCCATGGTGGTGCATCGCATTGGTGATGATGCATCGCGCCGCGCGCGGGCGCTTGAATTGCTGCGCCTGGTTGGGCTGCGGGATTTTCATGCGCAGCGCTATCCGCATGAATTTTCTGGCGGGCAGCGGCAGCGTATCGGCATTGCGCGTGCCCTTGCGGTCAATCCTGAGCTGATTGTCTGCGATGAACCTGTCAGCGCCCTGGATGTTTCAATCCAGGCGCAGGTGATAAATCTGCTGAAGGATCTGCAGGCCCGGCTTGGCCTTTCCTATCTTTTCATTGCGCATGATCTTGCTGTTGTGAAGCATGTCGCTGATCGCATCGCGGTCATGTATCTTGGCCAGATTGTCGAAATTGCGCCGAAGCGCGCCTTGTTCGAAGCACCGCAGCATCCCTATACGCGTGCACTGCTCGCCGCCATCCCGCAGCCGGATCCGAGCCGCAGGGGGCAGGTACAACCGCTGCAAGGTGATGTGCCGAGCCCCCTTAACCCCCCGCCCGGCTGCCGGTTTCATACGCGCTGCCCTTTTGCGCAGGATCGTTGCCGTGTGGAAATGCCCGAGCTTCGCATGGTGCGCGAAGGTCACGCGACTGCCTGCCATTTTGCGGAAACGCTGCCACCCCCGGCGCTGGATTTCAGCTCTGGTCTTTCGGTAACTGCCCAGGCGCGGCTTGCACTTTACGCGGAAGCCAAGGCGATGCGCTTGAAAGATCAGTCTGGTCCGGATCGCTCAAGCCCAGCCTGAAGCACGCCATTCGCGTTGTGCGGCATCCAGATCAACGCCGACAAGCTTGCCATTGTCAGCACGTTGCGGCCAGCCACGATGAACTCCGATCGCAGCAGCCAAGGTTTTCGCCGGGCAGGTAATCACAAAGCCGCAACCGGGCTTGACCTTCCCATGGTGGGAAGCGCCACATAGCCCCCATCATGCCCGATGCCGCTGCCCCCCTGCCGCGCCTTTCCCTGCCCATTGAAGGCATGACCTGCGCTGCCTGCGCCGGGCGGGTGGAACGCGCACTCCGCAAACTGCCAGGCGTGGTGGAGGTGCAGGTAAACCCCGCCACGGATCGCGCTGAAGTGCAGGGCAGCGCCGATGCGGCGGCGCTGAAACAGGCGGTTGAAGGCGCCGGCTATGGCGTGACGGAAGCGCAATTTGACCTTGCCATTGGCGGCATGAGCTGCGCGGCCTGCGCGGGGCGCGTTGAAGCCGCACTCCGCGCCGTGCCGGGGGTGCTGGAGGCACGCGTCAACCCAGCCTCGGAACAGGCGCATGTGAGGGCGATTGCGGGTGTGACTGAGGCTTCGTTCCGCGCCGCGGTTGAAGCCGCTGGCTATGAATTGCGCGGCAGCACATCGGAAGCCGGGGAGGAAGCGGTGGCACGTGCGCTCGCCGCCGAACGGCGCGATGTGGTGCTGGCCGGGATATTCTCGGCCCCGTTTCTGATCGGCATGATCGGCATGGGGCTTGGCCAGGATTGGATGCCAAGCGGTTGGGCACAATTCGGGCTGGCGAGTTTTGTCGAATTCTGGCTCGGCGCGCGGTTTTGGCGCGCGGGCTATGCTGCGATCCGTGCCGGCACGGGCAATATGGATGTGCTGGTCGCACTCGGCACCGGCGCGGCCTGGGCGCTTTCCACCTGGCTTTTGCTGACCACGCCCGCACATCACGGCACGCCGCATCTTTATTTCGAAGCCGCAGCGGTGGTGATTTTCTTCGTCCTGCTCGGCAAATATCTGGAAGCCCGCGCCAAGCGCGCGACCGGGGCCGCGATCCGCGCCTTGCTTGACCTCAGCCCCCGTCAGGCACGGCGGCTGGAAGCCGGTGAGGAACGCGAAGTGCCCGCTGCCTTGCTTTCCATCGGCGATCTGGTGGTGGTGCGCCCCGGTGAGCGTATTCTGGTGGATGGCCTGGTGCGAGAGGGCCGCGCGGGCGTGGATGAAAGCGCGCTGACCGGCGAAAGCCGTGCGGTGGAAAAGGAAGAAGGGGTGCGCGTTTCAACCGGCACCATGGCTTTGGATGGGCGCTTGGTGATCGAAGCCCTTGCCGTGGGTGGCGATACAACGCTTGCCCGTGTGGCGCAGTTGGTGGCGGCGGCGCAGGCATCGCGCGCGCCCGTGCAAAAGCTGGTGGATCGCGTGAGTGCGGTTTTTGTCCCCGTGGTGCTCGCTCTGGCATTGGCAACATTGATCGGTTGGTTGCTGGCGGGGGTGAGTTTTGAAGCCGCGCTGATCCATTCTGTTTCCGTCCTCGTGATCGCCTGCCCTTGTGCGCTTGGCCTTGCCACGCCGGCGGCCATCATGGCCGGCACCGGGGCGGCAGCGCGGGCCGGCATATTGCTGCGCGATGCCGAGGCGATTGAGCGCGCCGGGCGCATCACCCTGGTTGCCTTTGATAAGACCGGCACGCTGACGGAAGGCAAGCCGCGCTTGGCTGCGCTGCATCCCGCTCCCGGCATGACGCGCGAAGAAGCGCTCGCCATCGCTGCCGCGCTGCAAGCAGGCAGTGAACATCCCCTGGCGCGGGCGGTGTTGCGCGAGGCTGGCGCTGGGCCGCCCGCTGCCGATTTCCGCGCCTTGCCCGGACGCGGCGTGGAGGGCGTGGTCGGCGGGCGACGCTATGCGCTTGGCAGTTCCAGGTTGTTGCGGGAAGCGGGCGCGGTACGCGACACCTTGGCCGAAGCAGCCGCCGCCGGCGAGGCAGCGGGGCAAAGCCTTTCCTGGTTGATTGAAGGCAGTGAAGCGCGTGCGCTATTCCTGTTTGAAGATGCACCGCGCGCGGGTGCCACCGCAGCCGTGGCGGGGCTTGCCGCGCTTGGCGTGAAGCCTGCCATGATCAGTGGTGACCAGCGCGCCGCTGCCCTTGCCGTCGCCAACCCGCTTGGGATTACCGATGTCGCTGCGGAGGTTTTGCCTGATGGCAAGGCCGCGCGCATCGCTGCCTGGCAGGAAGCGGGCGAAGCTGTCGCCATGGTTGGCGATGGCGTGAATGACGCGCCGGCCCTTGCCCGCGCTGATCTTGGCATTGCGATGGGCACGGGGACGGATATCGCCATTCAATCTGCCGGCATCACACTGTTGCGCGGTGATCCAGCGCTGGTGCCGGCGGCTTTGGAGATTACGCGCCTGACGCTGCGCAAGATCAGGCAGAATTTGTTCTGGGCCTTTGGCTATAATCTGCTTGGCGTGCCGCTGGCCGCTTTCGGCTTGCTCTCACCGCCGATTGCGGGCGCGGGGATGGCGGCTTCCAGCGTGAGTGTGCTCACCAATGCGCTGCTGCTTTCACGCTGGAGGCCCCGGCCATGAATATCGGTGACGCCGCCCGGGCATCTGGCATTTCTGCCAAGATGATCCGCCATTATGAGGCGATTGGGCTGATCGCCGCCGGGCGCGGCGCCAATCACTATCGTGTGTATTCTCAGGCCGACGTCGCGGAGCTGCGCTTCATTCGCCATGCGCGTGACCTTGGCTTTCCGCTTCAGGATGTGAAGCGCTTGCTCGATCTTTGGCGCAATCGCGCGCGGGCGAGTGCGGAGGTGAAACGCCTTGCGCTGGATCATGTCGCGGCACTGGAAGCCAAGGCTAAATCCCTCAGCGCCATGGCGGAAAGCCTGCGCCATTTGGCCGCGCATTGCCATGGTGACGCGCGGCCGGATTGCCCAATTTTGGAAGAATTGGGCGGAGCATTTTCAAGCCAAGTGGCTTCACTTGGCGGACAGGAAAATGCGACCAAACAAAAAGGAAAGGAGAAATGCCATGGCTGACGCCATCACGCTTAACGTTGAGGGCATGAGCTGCGGGCATTGCATCCGTGCCGTGACCAACGCCATCACCGCACTGGATGGCGCGGCGAAGGTCGAGGTGGATTTGGCCGCCAAGCGCGTTATCGCTCAAACCAGCCTGCCGCGCGCGGATGTGGTGCGCGCGGTGGAAGAAGAAGGTTTTGCCGTAAAGGGCTAAAGCGTCAGTCAGGTCGCGCGCCGGAAGCGCGCACCACGGGCGCCCAGCGCGCGGTTTCCTGCCGCAGAAATTCCGCCAGTGCTTCAGGCGTGGATGCTTCCAGCACCAGACGGCGCGCAGCCATGGCAGCGACCAATTCCGGTTCCTTCAGCACGCTCTGCATCGCGGCATTGAGCTTCGCCAGGATCGGCGCCGGCAGGCCAGGCGGGGCCATCATCGCCGCCCAATCCACGCCATCAAAACCAGGCAGGCCGGATTCCGCGATGGTTGGAATCTCCGGCAAAAGCGGCACGCGCTTGCCATTGGGCACACCAAGAATGCGAAGCTTGCCCGCTTCCGCCTGCGGAATGCCATTCAACGCCGTGGTGAAGGCGTAATCCACGCGCCCCGCGATCAATTCCGGCAATAGCGCGCCACCGCCGCGATAGGGCACATGGGTTGTGCGAATACCCGCCATGAGATTGAGCTGTTCCGCCGCCAAATGCCCCGCCGAGCCTATGCCGGAAGAACCGAAATTCAACGCCTCGGGCCGCGCTTTCGCGGCAGCGATGATATCCGCCACGCTGCGGAAGGGCCGATCCACCGGCACGGCGAGGACATTCGGCACCTCACCCACCAGCGAAACAGGCGTGAGATCCTTCAGCGGATCAAAGGAAAGATTGCCATAAAGCGTCGGGTTGATCGCGAGCGGCCCGATGGTGCCGAGCAGCAGCGTATAGCCATCCGGCGCGCTCCGTGCCGTTGCTTCCGTTGCGATATTGCCGCCAGCACCTGGGCGATTTTCGATGACGACGGGCTGGCCAAGCAGCGCCTGCAAGCGCGGCGCGATGGCGCGCGCAAAAACATCCGTGGAACCGCCTGCCGCAAAACCGACCAGCAGGCGGATCGGGCGAGAGGGGTATTCCTGCGCCAAGGCGGGGCTGGCCAAAGGCAGCAGCGCCAAACCGGCAAGCAAGTCGCGTTTTTTCATCATGGTTCCGTCCTTTTTTCTTGATCAGTTCAGGCGGATGCTGATGCTCCGCCCATGGGCTTGCAGCCCCTCGGCTTCCGCCAAAGCCACCGCGGCTGAGCCGATTTGCTTGAGCGCCGCGCCATCCGCTTCAACCCAGCTTGTGCGCTTCAGGAAATCGAAACTCGAAAGCCCGGAGGCAAAGCGCGCTGTGCGCCCGGTCGGCAGCACATGATTGGGCCCGGCGATGTAATCGCCAACGGCCTCCGGGCAGAAACGGCCCAGAAACGCCGCGCCGGCATGGCGAATTTGGGATAGCAAACCTTGCGGATCATCCACCATCAATTGCAGATGCTCAGGCGCCAAACGGTTGGTCAGCACTGCTGCTTCCGCAAGATCACGCACCACAATCAGCGCGCCATGCCGCGCCCAGCTTTCGCCCGCAATCGCCGCGCGCGGCAGGGTTTTGAGCGCGTGTTGCACAGCTTGCGCCACCGCATCCGCCAGCGCCGCATCCGGCGTGATCAGGATGGATTGCGCGCTTTCATCATGTTCGGCCTGGGCCAGCAAATCCATCGCGACATGCGCGGGATCATTGGCGCCATCGGCAATCACCACCACCTCGGAAGGCCCCGCGATGGAATCAATGCCAACCCGGCCAAAAACCTGGCGCTTGGCTTCCGCGACATAGGCATTGCCTGGCCCGACAATCCGGTCCACCGGCGCGATACTGCCCGTGCCCCAAGCCAGTGCCGCCACGGCTTGCGCGCCGCCAATCCGATAAATCTCAGTCACGCCCGCGCGCTTGGCTGCGGCCAGCACCAGCGGATTGAGTACGCCATCCGGCGTTGGCACGGCCATGGCAATGCGCGGCACACCGGCGGCACGCGCTGGCAGCGCATTCATCAGCACCGAGGATGGATAGGCTGCCTTGCCGCCCGGCACATAAATGCCGACCGCATCCACTGGCCCCCAACGCAGCCCAAGTGTGAGGCCCGCCGCATCGCGCATCACCAAATCCTGCGGCAATTGCGCGCGGTGAAATGTCTCGATCCGCTCCGCCGCCAGGTTGAGCGCGGCGCGGAGTTCCGGCGCGATGGTCGCATCCGCCGCGTCAATCTCGGCTTGCGTCACACGCAGCGCCGCAGCATTCGCGGGCTGCCAGCGATCAAACCGCGCGGTATATTCCACCAGCGCCGCATCACCGCGTGCACGGATATCAGCGATGATGCCGGCAACAACGCCATCCACCTTTTGCGTGGTTTCGCGTGCATCATCCAATAACGCGGTGAAGGCAGCTTCAAAGCCTGCGTCGCGCGTATCAAGGCGCTTCATGCGGCGGCTTCCAAGGCAGCGCGGAAGCGCGCGATCCAGGCGCCAATGGCCTCGGGCCGCGTTTTCAACGCAGTGCGATTGACAATGAGCTTGGAGGTGACATGCGCGATCACCTCA
>VGDM01000055.1 GCA_016869715.1 Alphaproteobacteria bacterium | reverse complement strand
TCTCGCCGCGTTTGCTTGCGAGCGCGGTCAAAGCCGAGGCTCGAGAGGCTTTTTTGCTGCATGGGGGTCGCGCTCAAGGGATGAATGACCGAGGCACAATAGACTCAGAAAATCAATCATAGACCAAGAGGGCAGGATTAAATCAAAGGTTACTTAGAACTATTCTATTCACAGCAAAGTCATCACTGCTCAACAAAAGTTCCAACATCATTCTAACTCGCACGGCAAGCGCCAGGGCCGGCAGGAGCGCCATTGCCACTGGCCGGGGTGCAAGGGGCCGCCCTTCCCCCGCCCTCTCTTGCGCGCCGCGCCCCTCTCTTGCAGGTTGACCGCGTGTTGCATGCGCTCCGCCGCCACGCCTCCCTCATGGTCATATCCCTGATTGCGGTCACCGCCGGGTTTGTGGCCTGGCAGCTAAGGGGCGCCGCTGCCTTCATGGCCGCGCTTTGGCATGCCTGGGACTTATTCCTGTTCATTGTGCCATCACTGGTGGCGGGGCTGCTGCTGGCCTCGGCGCTCCGGCAATTGCTCTCCCCGGATGCTTTGGCGCGCTGGATGGGGGCGGATAGCGGAGTTTTCGGATTGTTTGTCGCAACGCTGGTCGGCACGCTATCGCCCGGGGGCCCCATGGCGGCTTTGAGCATCCTGATTGATCGTCGCTACCCGCTGCGTGCCTGGCTTGAATTGGCGGATTTCGGTCATCCGGCGAACCGTGATGCGCTATCCCTGATTGTGGATGGGGATATCTATCCGCTGCTGCGCCGTGGCCCCGGCAACAACCTGATCGCCGGCCCCATTCTGCCGCGCGACGGCGATGGCCCTACGCAACGGATTATCCGCGTGCCGCATTTGCACAGCCCGCCACCCCAGGGCCATCGCGCCCCCCCTTGCGCGGCATTGCGATCAAGCGGCTCAGCCTGACACCGTCAGATGGAGGCGAGACCCGGGCCAAATTTTCTTCAATCAGGCGCCTCACGTGAAACGGAGGGCTCGCATTGCCCGGGCGCCATGCAAAGGTCTTGCCTCGTGCGGAAAACCCTTTCGCAACTGGCGGTGGCGTGGCAGATTTCGCCTTGCCGCGGCGAAAGCCACGCCCTGAACAGATCGCCCCGCGCGGCTTAGACGCCAAGCGGGGATGGGAGAATGCCATGTCGGCACCGAATTGGACCAATCCTGAAACTTTGGTACTGCATGCCGGTTGGCGTGCGGACCCAACATCCGGTTCGGTCGCTGTGCCGATCCATCAGACCACATCCTTCCAATTTCAGGATACTGGCCATGCGGCGCGGCTTTTCGCGCTGTCCGAGCTTGGCAATATCTATACCCGCATCATGAACCCGACCGTGGATGTGCTGGAAAAGCGCGTCGCGGCGCTAGAGGGTGGCGTGGCGGCGCTGGCAATGGGCTCGGGCCAGGCAGCGACCACCTTTGCGGTGATGAATCTATGTGAGGCAGGAGACAATATTGTCTCCTCCACCGATCTTTACGGCGGCACCTGGAACCTATTCGCCCATACGCTGAAGCAATTCGGCATTGAGGTGCGCTTCGTGGACCCTGCCGATCCGGAAGGCTTTGCGCGCGCCACTGATGCTCGTACCCGCGCCTATTATGCGGAAACCTTGCCCAATCCAAAGCTGCAAGTTTTCCCGATTGCGGAAGTGGCCGCGATTGGCCGGAAGCTCGGCATTCCGCTGATCATGGATAATACGGCGGCGCCGGTTATCTGCCGGCCGCTTAATCATGGTGCGGCGATTGTCATGCATTCCACCACCAAATGGATTGGCGGGCATGGCACCAGCATTGGCGGAGTGGTGGTGGATGGCGGGAATTTCGATTGGGAAGCGCATGGGGATCGTTTCCCCACGCTGAACAAGCCTGATCCCTCCTATCACGGCGCGGTGTGGACCCAGGCGGTGAAGCCGCTTGGGCCGATTGCCTATATCATCCGCATGCGCACCTGCCTGCTGCGCGATCTGGGCGCGCCGATGGCGCCGATGAATGCCTTCCTGTTCCTGCAAGGGATGGAAACCCTGCCGCTCCGCATTGAACGCCATTGCGCCAATGCCACGCGCGCGGCGGCCTTCCTGGCGCAGCATCCGGCGGTAACCCGCGTGATCCACCCATCGCTGATGGAAGGCGAAAGCCGCCGCCGCGCCGACGCCTATTTGCGCGGTGGGCATGGCAGCCTGATGGGGATTGAACTCAAGGGCGGCAAGGAAGCCGGGCAGCGCTTCATCGAAGCACTGCAGATGTTCTACCATGTTGCCAATATCGGCGATGCGCGCAGCCTTGCGATCCATCCCGCCACCACGACGCATAGCCAATTGGACGAAAGCGAACAGGCGGCATCGGGTGTCACGCTTGGCTATGTGCGCCTTTCTATCGGCATCGAGCATATTGACGACATATTGGCGGATCTTGATCAGGCGCTGAAGGCGGCTCAGGCATGAACGCCGATCGTCGCCGCATGGCCGGAGGGCTTGGCCTGACCGAGCCCTCCCCTGCGCTTGGCGCCTACCCCGCCATTCGAATGCGCCGCAACCGCTATGATGCCTGGACGCGCAAGCTGGTGGCGGAAAATGTACTGAGTGTTGGTGATTTGATCTGGCCGATCTTCATCATGGAAGGCAGCAATACCATCATGCCGGTCGCTTCCATGCCCAGTGTGGTGCGTGTGACGATTGACAAGCTGGAAGAACATGTCGCGCCGGCGGTGAAGCTCGGCGTGCCGGCGGTAGCCCTTTTTCCGATGACGCCATCCGAGATCAAGGATGCGGAAGGCACGGAATCCACCAATCCGAATAATCTGATGTGCCGCGCTTCGCGCTTGCTGAAAGCGAAGTTTCCGGAGCTTGGCTTGGTTGGAGATGTCGCACTAGATCCCTATACGGATCACGGGCATGATGGCGTGATCCGTGATGGCTATGTCGCGAATGATGACACGCTGGCCGTGCTGACGGCGCAGGCGGTCAATCAGGCGGAAGCGGGCATTGATGTGATTGCGCCATCTGACATGATGGATGGGCGTGTGGCCGCCATTCGTGCAGCGCTGGATGCGCACGGCTTCATCCATACGCGCATCATGTCCTATGCGGCGAAATATGCCTCGGCCTTTTATGGGCCGTTCCGTGATGCGGTGGGGTCTGGTTCGTCGTTGAAGGGCGATAAGAAAACCTATCAGATGGATCCGGCCAATTCGGATGAGGCGATGCGCGAAGTTGCCATGGACCTCTCTGAAGGGGCGGATATGGTCATGGTGAAACCGGGCATGCCGTATCTGGATATCGTCCGGCGTGTGCATGAACGCTTTGGCGTGCCGACCTTCGCTTATCAAGTCAGCGGTGAATACGCGATGATTGCGGGGGCAGCGCAAAATGGCTGGATTGATCGCGAACGCGCCATGATGGAAAGCCTGCTGGCCTTCAAGCGCGCGGGGGCGGCGGGGGTTTTGACCTATTTCGCAGTGGATGCGGCGGCGGTGTTGAAGCGGGGGTAAGTTTAAGCAATAGGGCTTGGGCACCCGGCTTCGCTGATTTGGCTCTTGGCTTTCGCGCCCATTGCTTCGCGAAAGCCTTCAAGGCGAGACCAATATAACCATGTCCGGCCCCACCACGCCCTCGGAATGCGGCCGCCGGCACCCAAAACATGCTTAGTAAACCCACAAATCACTCGTACATAATAAAGGGGCTGGACACATGGGTGACAAGCCAAAGGGACCCGACCAATTCCAATGAGGCATTCGCGGGGCCCCTGTTCCCTCTCGTGCCAGGATTTCCCATAGTGCCATCACAGCAGAAAGGAGGCCCCGATGGCCCAACCCCTCGATAAGGCGCAATTCGATGCGCTGATGGCCCGCGCCGGGCTTGATCTGACGGAAGCCGAAAAGGAAGGTATCCGCGCCGCTTCCGCCCATACCCAGGCCGCCGCCGCGCGCGTGCGAACCCTGCGCGAGGTTTCGGTGGAATCCGCCACCATCTTCACGCTGAAGGGGGCAAGCACATGACCAGCTTCCCCACCATTGCAAGCGCGGCACGGGATATCGCCGCGAAGCGGATCTCCCCCGTTGAATTGATGAAGGATCATTTGGCGCGGTCAGAAAAGCTTAATCCCACGCTGCATGCCTTCATCCGCTTCACGCCAGAAATTGCGCTGGACCAGGCACGTGCGGCGGAAGCGCGGCAAATGGCCGGCGCGCTGCATGGGCCGCTTGATGGCATTCCCATTGCACACAAGGATATTTATGAGACGGCCGGCGTCAGCACCACAGGCCATTCGCGCGTGCTTGAACACCATGTGCCGAAGGCGGATTCGGCCGTTGCACGGCGCTGGCGCGAAGCGGGCGCGGTGATGCTGGGCAAGCTCGCGACCCATGAATTCGCCTGGGGCGGGCCTTCCTTCGATCTGCCCTGGCCGCCCGCGCGCAATCCCTGGAATACGGAATGCTTCACCGGCGGGTCTTCATCCGGCACTGGTGCGGCGGTTGCTGCCGGCATGATCCTGGGCGGCACGGGGTCTGATACGGGGGGGTCCATTCGCGCCCCGGCCTCACTTTGCGGCATTGCCGGCATCAAGCCGAGCTATGGCCTCTGTTCCCGCACGGGCGTGTTGCCCCTCTCCCAAAGCCTGGACACGACAGGGCCGATGGCCTGGACCGTGGAAGATTGCGCGCTGCTGCTGGATGCGATGACCGGGCATGATCCGGCTGATCCATCATCGGCCAATCGCCCGCGACCTGATCTGCTGTCCGGCCTTAATGGTGGCGTTAAGGGCTTGCGCATCGGTGTGATCCGGCATTTCCATGAGGATGACTGCAAAGTGAGCCCCGGCATGGCGGCGGGCATCGCGCATCTGACTAGCACGCTTGCTGCGCAGGGGGCAGAAATTCGTGAAGTGAAGCTGCCGCCCCTTGCTGATTTCAACGCTGCCGGTTGGCTTATTCTGGCCGCTGATGCTTATGCGGTACATGAGACATGGATGCGCGAAAAATACCGCGCGTATGGTGAGTTTTTGCGCGAAAGGCTGGCGCTGGCTTCCACAATTACTTCAGCGGATTACATCCAGGCGCAGCGCCGCCGGCGAGAGCTTTGCGAGGCCGTCGCCGCCGCCATGGCCGATTGCGATCTGCTAGTGACCGCAGCTCAACCAGGTGAGGCGCGGCCTATTCACCAAATGACGAAATGGGTGTCTTTTGAGGTGCCGAATTTCACCATCCCCTTCAACCTGACGGGCCAACCGGCGCTGACGGTATGCACGGGCTTTGGTGCGGGCGGCATGCCAGTGGGCGCGCAGCTTGTGGGCAGGCCGTTTGAGGACGCGACGGTGCTCCGTGCCGGTCAGGCTTATGAACTGGCTGCGGGGTGGCGGGCAAAGCGCCCGGCAATTGCCAGTTGAAACGAAAACGGCGCGGCCCCACGCAAGGTCGCGCCGTATTGCCGAAATGCCCCGAGGCTCACCGCATCGGGCGCATATATTCCAAGGACATCTGGGATGGGTTCTGAATGCCCATCATTGCCATGTTGCGATCAATCTCCTCACATAGAAGGCCAATCGCGTGTTTCACGCCTTCCTCTCCGGCGACCGCAGCGGCGCAGAGCATCGGGCGGCCCACGAAGACAAAGGACGCACCAAGCGCCAAGGCCTTCAGCACATCACTGCCGCGCCGCACGCCGCCATCATACATCACCGTCATGCCGCCTGCATCGCGGGCGATCTCCGGCAGGCTGCGGAGGCCGGAAATCGTGCCATCTAATTGGCGGCCACCATGATTGGACACCATGATGCCATCCGCCCCCGCATCGCGGCACATGCGCGCATCTTCGGGGGAGATGATGCCCTTCACGACCAGCTTTCCCTTCCAGCGCTTGCGGATCAATTCCAAATGCTCCCACGCCAGCCCATCACGCGCGCCGAAGGCACGCATCAGGGTGCGGGAGACAATCGGTGGCCCGCGCCCGGCATCCATATTCTCAAAATGCGGCATGCCGTGATTGGTCATGGTCTTGAAGAAGGTATTCAGCACCCAGCGCGGATGCGTAATGCCATCCCAAAGCAATTGCGGTGTGGGCTTCAGTGGAATGGAATAGCCATTGCGCACATTGTTTTCGCGGTTGGAGGAAACCTGCACATCCACCGTCAGCACAAAGGTCTTGAAGCCGGCGGCAGCCACGCGGTCCACCAAAGGTTCAATGCGTTCAGCTTCACCCGGCAGATAGGCCTGATACCAGGCATCCGGATTGGCCTTCGCCACATCTTCCAGCGGGATCAGCGAAGAAGCGCTCATGATCATCGGCACATTGCGCGCGCGCGCGGCCTGCGTCAGCACCAGATCACCGCGATAGGCGACAAGTGCGGAAGCGCCCATGGGCGGCAGGCCGAAGGGCGCGTCATATTCCTGGCCCAACAGCGTGGTCTTCAGATTGCGCCGGCGTGTGTCGCGCAGCACGCGCGGCAGGAAGCCCCATTCCTGAAAGGCTTCAAAATTGTCGCGCAGTGATGCATTGGTCTCCACCGCGCCTGAGACAAAGCCGCCAATGCTGCGCGGCAGATAGCGCGCGGCGGCGGCTTCAAAATCCGGTAGGCTGAGGTAGCGGCGCACGGAAGCCGGTGGCGGCGGCGGACGCTCCTGGCTCAGTTTCTGGGGGGCGGTGGGCGCCTGGGCCCACTCGGGCGAATTCGCCGTCATGTAAATTTCCTTGGGCTAACGTGACTCGACGCTGTTATTGCGCGGTTTTACGCGGCAGGCCAGCCCAAGGCGGGCGATTTCAGTGCCAAAGCGGGCGGATCACATGCTCATAGAGCGTGAAGGCCACCTCAATGCCGACCAGCACCACCACCGCGGCTTCTAGCCCCAACGCACGCCGCGCCTGGGTCAGTGACAGCAGCGTCTGAATGGCATTGCCGATCCAGGCAAGTTTGCGTTCCAGCGCCTCGCCCCTTTCGCTCAGCTCTTATTTTTCGGCAAGCCGGGCATGGAGCCGTTCAAGTTCCGGGTGATCCCAGAGCACTTCGGGCTTATCCGCGGCTTCGACCCGCGCCAGGTTGCGGCTATGGGCGGAAAGCGCATGGCCGATCTACCGATGCAAGGCGCGGGAGGAAAACCTAGACCATGTTGCGTTCACATGGGTTCACGCAACCCGCTCTACCTCGTTGTTTCTCGAGCATCTACACACGTTCAGATTTTCCATCTGAACGCAACACGCTCTAAGCCGACCCGCCGCGCGCAAATCCGCCACAGCAGATTCCAGCCGTTCTAGAGCCCCGGTGATGCGGGCTTCCCGCTGGGCGAGGGCCGCGCTTTTCGCGAGTGCATTGGCAGCCACGGCAAGGTGTTCCGGCGCCGCATCACAAAGCTGGATGACGCCTTCGGCGTCAACGCCATCGCGTTCCGCGCCAAGCGCGATCAGCGCGACCTTCTCGGCGGGGTTATCGCTGGGGTTGGTGATGCGTGGAGCAAGCGCCGCAATGAGCGTAACTTCCTCGGTGGCATCGGCGCCGAAGATCACCACGGCGCCCCAGCGGAAGGCGAAGGCAGTGATGGGGGCGGGGGCGGCGATGGGCACCGGGTCCGCCATGGCGGTGCCGCCGGGGCCAAGGCCGCGATGGTCCAGCCTTTCGCCGAGGATCACGGCGCGGGCGCGCAGCAGGGGTTGAGGCGCCTCATTCGTCCGGCCCAAGGCGGGATTTCCAGGGGCGCGCGGCGGTTCCTGCAAGCGATGAACTTAGTGAATTTTCAGGCCAAATGGAAAACCTGGCGGCGCGAGAAACGCTACCCACCAATCTCCCCACCATCCTTTTTCACAATGGCAATCACGGCGGGGCGTGGCGGTACGCCTTCGGCGAAATCCGGCCAGCGGGTGGAGGGGCGTTCAAAGGTTGAACCGGAATCCTCGCCCGGATGCTGGATCGCCAGGAAAACGGTCTTGCTATCCGGCGTGAAAAGGGGGCCGCAAACCTCCGCCCCGGTTGGCGCCTGATAGAAAAGCCGCGTCAGCGCACGGCCAGGGCCAGAGGTATCCGCCCCATAAAGCGCATCCGCAACACCAGCGGCATTGGGCGCACCATCGGTCGCAATCCAGATGCGGCCCTTGCTGTCAAAGGCACAATTATCCGGGCAGGAAAGCCAGCCGCGATCCGATATGGCGCGATGATAGCGCGTGCCGGGATCAATCCCCGGCGCGCCCGCCATCAGGAAAAGCCCCCAGCGCATTTCGCGTGCGGCATGATCAACGCGCTGCGTGCCAGCACCAGGCGGGATGATTTCCACCACATGGCCATGTTGATTATTCGCGCGCGGATTGGCGGCATTGACCTGCTCCGCCCGGCGATTGCGGTTATTCGTCAGCAGCACATAAACGCGGCCCGTGGCCGGGTTGGGTTCCACATCCTCTGGCCGGTCCATTGGAGTGGCGCCCAGAACGCTCGCAGCCTGGCGGGCATGGATCATGACATCGGCTTGGGTGAGGAAACCATTGGCCGGCGTCAGCAGTCCCTGGCCCTGCACCAGATCAAGCCATTCCACCCGGCCATCATCATGGAATTTGGCGACCGAGAGCACGCCATCATCCAGCAAATCGCGATTGGCAGCGCGATCAGTGGGATTCCAGGGGCGTGCGGTGACGAAGCGATAGAGGAAATCAAACCTTTCATCATCGCCCATATAGATCACCACGCGCCCATCAGCATTCACCGCATGGTGGCAGCCTTCATGCTTAAAGCGGCCAAGCGCGGTGCGCTTCACCGGCACGCTTTGCGGATCATGCGGATCGAATTCAACAATCCAGCCGAACCGGAAGGCCTCATTCGGCTCCTTCTCCACATTGAAACGATCAATGTGTCGCGGCCAGGAATAGGAAGCCTCATTTCGGATGCCATAGCGGCGGAAGCTTTCGGCATGCGGGGTCTTTGCGATATCGCCGCCGAAATAAAGGTTGAAGTTTTCCTCAGCGGTCAGCACCGTGCCCCAGGGCGTATTGCCGCCGGCGCAGTTGTTCAGTGTACCGAGCACCTGCCGCCCCGAGGGGTCGGCCTTGGTCTTCAGCAAGTCATGCCCGGCAGCGGGACCGGAAATCTGCACCGGCGTCGCAACCGTGATGCGGCGATTGAGCCGACTATCCTTCGCATAGCCCCAACGCCCATTTTCCTTGCGGATCTCGACTACGGAAAGCCCATGGGCCATGATCTCGGCTTCGGCCTGTTCGGCATTGACACGCTGGCGGGAAGCGCTGCCGCTGCCCAGCCCGCCCCACATGAGACCGGGATTGGTGTATTCGTGATTGACCACCAAAAGCCCGTGATCGCTGCCCTTGCTGCCCTGCGGCAGGGGGAAGAAATTCAGATAGTCATTATTGTAGCCAAATTGCAAAGCCTGCGCGGCGGCTGTGGTGCGGCCTGCTTCGAAGGCGGGCGCGCCCGGCAGCAGCGGATCACCCCAGCGAATGACGCTTTGCACTTCATATCCATCCGCCACCGAATCGCGCTGCGCGAGGGCGCGCGGCGGTTCGCTGAAGGTCAGGCTGGAAGGACCGCCGGAGAGCGGGACCGCGGTTTGCGCCTTCGCCTTACCGGGGAGGCCAGCCACAAGCCCAGCGAGCGCAGCTGCTGAACCCAAAAGCCCGCGCCGACCATAGCGGGCTTCAATGATCTCGGCGATTGGGGTTTTGGGGTCGGGATTGCTGCCGATGTTCTCAATTTCGTCAAAGGCTTCGACATCATTTGCTTGGGGGGTAGTCTGCGCCATGGGGGGCTCCCGTTCTGGCTAGGTTGGTGTTGCTGGGAGTTTAGGAAGACAGCGCAACGGCGGAAAGCCGCGAATTGTGAAGCTTTCGCGACATCGTGCCTCAGCCGCCACGGCGCAACGCCACCGCACCACCACGCGGTGGCTCGCCATCTCGGAAATGTGGCCAACGGCTGCACGGTGTCGCGAATTGCGCGCCCATGCCGGCGCCGGGATGCGCGACACCGGCAAGCCAGGCCGCGGCCCCCAGCACTGTGGCCACACCGCCCAGGGCAGCGCCGATGGGCACGGCATAGGCAAGGCTTGGCTCCGCGCGCCGGGCCTTCCACGGGCAGCACGTGAAGCGCATCCGGCAAGGGGCTTTCGCGCGCCGGCTGCGCCGTCCCAAGCAATAGATTGCCCTGGCTATCCAGGCAGAGGCTACTGGGCGCCACCGGCCAGGCGGGGGCCTTTCCGGGTTCTCGCCCGGCGATCGGGCGCGGTGGCAAGCGGCCTTCGATCAGGCTTTCGACAATGGCGGTATCGGCGGCGGGATCGCGGGCCGAGAACAGCATTTCCACCACCGCGCCAACCGGGTTGCGCGCGCTTTCCCGCAAGGCAAGGCAAAGCCGCGCGCCATTCGGGTGCAGTGCCAGCGCGGCAGGCCGCCCGAGGCTATTCGCCCCGCGCGCCATCGCCGCGCCATAGGGTTCCGCATCAGCGGGCAGCGCAATCCAGCGAAGCGCGCCCGATTCAAACCGCGCGGCGTAAAGCAAGCCCTGATCAAGGGCATTGGGTTCTGCCGCTGGCCCATCGGAGATGAAGCGCCACAGCAAACCGCCTTCGCGCCCATCGGCCAGAAACAGCACGGCGCGGCCATCGGTTGCTTGCGCTGCGGCGACAGCGCGCGAGCCAAGCCGGCCAAGCGCTCCGCGTTTCATCGGCACGGATTGCGGCTCGAACGGGTCAAGTTCCACCACATGGCCGGCCTCAGCCGCGTCCACACCGGGCAGGCGCCTCGCCCGGGCAGAGCCCTCGCTCTCAGTCAGCAGCAGGCTGCCCCAGGGCGAGGCGCAGCCGCCGGTGACGCCAAAAACGCCCCGCGCCGACCCGCCCGCGACCCCCATGTGGCACAGCGTGCGCGCATGCAGGCGGCGCATCTGAAAGCCGCCTTCCGTCACCAGCCAGGCACCGCCAAGACGCTGAATATTGATCAGGCTGGCAGCCTGCATGGCGCCGGCAATCTCGGGCCGATCCCGCCCGTCAGGGAAGGCCATGGCAGGGTGGAGGCTAGGATGCCCCACCGCGAGCACGGCGCGCGGAATGCCATCTTCAACGCGCGGCGACGCCATTGCGGCCACCACGCGCGTATCCCAGCCGAATTGCCCCACCGCCGCGGCAAGATTGGGCGCCAGCGGCGTGAAGTGTGTCGCGTCATAGGCAACGCGATCGCCCAATTGTATCAGTAAATTGCGCTTGATGCCGGCACCTGGCGCATCATCCAGGCGCTGCGCGATGCCAGGCGCGCCCTGCGCAAGCGCACCCATCGCGGGAAGCGCCGCCGCACCCGCCAGCAGGGTACGGGGGTGGATCACGGCGCTTCCTCGATCACCGGTGGAAGATGGACGCGCACGGGTGGCAAAGCGGCGGTCCATTTCTCAACCTCGATCAGGCAGGATTGGGCTGAGGGGCCTTGGCCGAGTTTGGAGGTGCCGATATCCGCCGTCAGTACATTCGGATTGCCATGCACGCACATGCTGCCGGGCACGTGTGGTTCCAGCGGATCATACCAGGCACCGGTTGCCATCATGGCAACGCCGCGCATGAGGCCGGGATCAAGCCGCAAGCCACCCAGGCAAGCGCCCCTATCATTAAACACGCGCACAATATCGCCATCCTTCAGGCCGCGCGCGGCAGCGTCTTCCGGGTTGAGCATGATGGGCTCCCGCCCCGCGATCTTGTTTGCCGCCGAAACGCGCCCGGTATCCAATTGCCCATGCAGGCGTGTCGCAGGTTGGAAGGACAGTAGATGCAAGGGATGGCGCCTGGCTTCTGCCGCCCCCAGCCATTCACGCGGCGCGATCCAGACCGGATGGCCCGGCGCGTCATCATAACCAAAGCTTGCGATGGTTTCGCTGAAAAGCTCGACCTTGCCGGAAGGTGTATCGAGCGGGTTGGCTTCCGGATCGGCGGCGAATTCGGCGAATTGGGTATATTCTTCGCCGCGTGCTGGCGCATCGGCTTCCCAAAAACCTTTTTCCCAGAAGGTGTCGAAATCGGGCGTTTCCTGGCCAATGCGCGCGCAATGGCGGCGCCAGGTTTCGAACAAGTGGCGCAGCCAGGCTTCTTCATTGCGTTGTTCGGTGAAGCGTTCGCGATAGCCCAATTCTTCCGCGATATCAGCGAGCATATCGTGGTCATTGCGCGCCTGCCCGATCGGTTCGATGGCCTTATGCATAGCGCGCAGAAAGCGGTCACGCCCACTGCTTGCGATATCATTGCGTTCCAGCGTGGTTGTGGCGGGCAGCACGATATCGGCGTGGCGCGCGAGTGATGTCCACCAGGGTTCCTGGACAATGATGGTTTCCGCCCTCGCCCAGGCGCGCAGCATGCGGTTCAAATCCTGATGATGATGGAAGGGATTGCCGCCAGCCCACCAGATGATGCGCGTATCAGGAAATTGCAGCACGCGGCCATTGAAGTGATGATCGCCGCCAGGGTTTTCCAGCATTTCCGTGATGCGCGCGACGGGGATGAAGAAACCGGTCGGGTTGGGCGTTGCCGGCATGGCAAAGCTTGGCACTTCGCGCCTGGGATGGCCCATGCCATTCACGCTGCCATAGCCAAAAGCAACACCCTGCCCGGGCTTGCCGATCAGCCCGAGCATGGCGGCAAGCGCGGTCAGCATCCAATAGGGTTGCTCACCATAATCCGCGCGCTGCAAGGACCAGGTCGCGGTCAGCATCGCCGGCTGTGTCGCGATTTCGGCGGTGAGGTGGCGAGTGGTCTCGGCTGAGATGGTGGTGATCGGCGCGGCCCATGCCGGGGTTTTCGCCACGCCATCAGTTCCGCCGAGGATATAGGCGCGCAGCTTGTCCCAACCGACGCAATGGGTCGCGAGGAAGTTCTTATCCTCCCACCCGCGGGCCAGGATTTCATGACCCATGGCGAGCAGCAGCGCGGTATCCGTGCCGGGGCGGATCGGTGTCCATTCCGCTTTCGCCCAATCCGGCACATCCGCCCGCGCGGGGGAGATTTGCAGAAAGCGCAGCCCGGCTTCAGCAGCCGCGCGTAAATTCATTTCATTGCTGTGCTGGCCTGCCCCGCCTGAGGTGACATAGCCATTGCGAATAGCAAGCCCACCCAGGCAGAGCATCACCTTCGAATAGCGCGTGATCGCCGCCCAATCCGTGACCTTGCCGAGCAACACTTCATTGGTGCCAAGGATATGCGGCAGCAGTGCCTGCGCCGCCGCATAGGAATAGGAATTGACCTGGCCGGTATAGCCGCCGCCCAGCCCCAGAAAGCGCTGCAATTGGCTGCGCGCATGATGAAACCGCCCGGCCGAGGACCAGCCATAGGACCCGCCCATGATGGATTTCGGGCCGGCTTCGGTCCTCACGCGGCGGGTTTCTTCCGCGACCAGCCGGACTGCCTTGTCCCAGGACACCGGCACAAAGGGATCGCCGCCCCGCAAAGCCCCGCGCCGGCGGCCTTCCAGCCAGCCCTTGCGCACATAGGGGCGATCTATCCGCGCCGCGCTATGCACCGCATCGGGCATGGCTTCGATCAGCGAACCGGGGAAAGGGTCCCGATGGAAGGGCTTCACCCCCACCAGCCGGCCATTTTCCACCACCGCATCGAAGCTGCCCCAATGGGCTGCATGGGGTTTGATTTCGGTCATGAGGTGCCTCCGTACGCGTAATGTGGCGCGCAGCGGGGCTTAGGGCAACGCTTTCCTCTTGGGGATGGCGCCAAGGCATGCCTTAATCGGGGTTCCGATCAGGCCCGAGGAAACCAGAACATGACCCCACCCCGCAATTCCAACGCCGTGCGCGACATTGCCAATGTGCTGCATCCCTATACCGATGCCAAGGCGCATCAGGTGAATGGCCCGCTGGTGATCAGCCGCGGCAAGGGCGTGCGCATTTTCGACGATCAGGGGAAGGAATATATCGAAGCCATGGCGGGGCTATGGTGCACCTCGCTCGGCTTTGACAATGAACGTCTGGTGCAGGCGGCGGCCAGCCAGATGCGCAAGCTCCCCTTCTATCATTCCTTCACTGCCAAATCGCATGAGCCGATGATTGATCTGGCCGAGATGCTGATCGAACGCGCGCCCGTACCGATGAGCAAGGTATTCTTCGCCAATTCCGGGTCTGAGGCGAATGACAGCGCGATCAAGATGATCTGGTACATGAACAACGCGATTGGCCGGCCTGAGAAGAAGAAGGTCATCGCGCGCCTGAAGGGGTATCACGGCATTACGCTGGCGGCGGCGTCACTCACCGGCTTGCCGGCCAATCACAAGCTGTTTGATGCGCCAATCGCCGATGGGCGTTTCCATCATGTCGGCACGCCGCATCACTATCACAATGCGAAGCCGGGTGAGTCGGAGGAGGATTTCGCTACACGCCTCGCGGAAGAACTTGATGCCTATATTATCAATGAAGGGCCGGAGACGGTGGCGGCCTTTTGGGCGGAACCGACCATGGGCGCGGGTGGCGTGATTGTGCCGCCGCGCACCTATTTCGAGAAAATCCAGGCCGTGCTGAAAAAGCATGACGTGCTGTTTGTGGCCGATGAGGTGATTTGCGGCTTTGGGCGCACCGGCAATTACTGGGGCTGCCAAACCTTTGGCATCACGCCGGATATTCTGGTTTGCGCCAAGGCGCTGTCGTCATCCTATTTGCCGATTTCGGCCGTGATGGTGAATGAACGCGTCTTCCAGGGCATTGCGGAAGGTTCTTCCGCTGTTGGCACTTGGGGCCATGGCTTTACCTATTCCGGGCATCCGGTGGCGGCGGCGGTCGCGATTGAAACGCTCAAGATCTATGATGAGATTGACCTGATCGGCCATGTGAAAACCGTGGGTCCGCACCTGCAATCTGAATTGCAGCGCCGCTTCGCCAATCACTCGATGGTGGGAGAAGTGCGCGGCGTTGGCATGGTGGGCGCGATTGAATTGGTGGAAGACAAGGGAGCCCGGAAGAACTTCGACCCCGCGCGCAAGATCGGGCCGCGCTTGGTGAAGCATGGCGAAGAACAAGGCGTGATCCTGCGCGCCATGATGAATGACAGCATCGGCTTCTCCCCGCCGCTGGTGATCACCAAGTATGAGGTGACAGAAATGCTGGATCGCGTTGAGCGTTCGCTTGATGCGCTTTCGGTGGAGCTGCGCCGGGAGAGTATTGCGGCGGTGTGACACGAGGCTGCCTTATGTTTGGGAAGCCGCGATACTGCTGGTATCGAGGTTTTTCATTTCACTCCAAATAAAGCGGCCGCGTCACGGCGGCGGTACCTTCCATCCCCAGCAATTCCAGCCTGCCCGTCGCCGGGCACATCATGGCAGCCAGACGTGAACCCTCATTCGCGATGGGCGGCGTGAGCCAACTAAAGTCACTTGGCACCGGCCCGGCCAGTAGCGCTGTCATGGCGGCATGGCGTTCGGCGCTGTAGCGCCAGCGCGCCGCGCCGGGATTGGCGATGGATTGCCAGCCATTCGCGGCAACGGCATTGGGTGCGGCGTCGATCACCGCGTCCGATGTCTCGGCCCGTTCAATCACCGCAGCCTCGCCAGGCCGCGTGCCGGCGAGTGAAAAAATCGCCCCCGCAGCCAGGGGCGTATCGCGCAGCATGGCAAGGGCTGCCGCGTAATCCGACGCGGTATCGCAAACCAGGCGCATCAGATGCGCCGGCGGCAGGCCGCGATGGCGCCACCGCGCCGGCCGTGCGGCCAGCCAATCCACGGCAATTCCGAGGAAATCGGCACCGGCCCAACGTGCCATGCGTGCGATGGCGCGCTGCGGCAAGGGCGGCTGATTGATGGAAAGGCAAAAGCGCCTGGGCGCCAATGCGGTGATCACCCCGACAAAGCCAGGCCAGCCAAGATTGAGCCATTCGCCAGCCGGCCCCGCCTGACGAAAGACGCAAAGCCTCTCGCCAAGCCCCTCAAGGGGCCAATCCAGGACGCGGAGCATGAAAGGTGCCTCGGCCGCGCCGAGCCCCACCGTGCAGCCCCATTCGAATGAAAGGTTCAGCGCATAGGCACCTGGCCCAGGCAGGCCCGCTGCGATGCCATCGATTTCAGCGCACAAGGGATTACCATTGCGGCGCAACCAATGGCGCGAAAGCCTATCGGCTATCGAAATCCCGACCGGCGAATAATGCCTGCGCGCCCAGCGCCAGAGCGCTTCAGTTCTGACCGGCGCGGCGCGCATGGCGGCAAGCGATGGTTGCGCTTCGGCGCGCAGATCGAAAACGGGAATGGCGGGTAGCAATGCTGCGAACTCCTGCTGATCCGTAAACCTAAGAAACCCCTGATCAACCCTGTAATTAGCGTTGATTTTTCGTGATCGCGGTGATCCCGC
>VGDM01000054.1 GCA_016869715.1 Alphaproteobacteria bacterium | reverse complement strand
ACGATCACGGCGGTCTTACCTGTCTGGCGGTCACCGATGATCAGCTCACGCTGGCCACGGCCAATCGGGATCAGCGCGTCAATCGCCTTGATGCCGGTCTGCATCGGCTCATGCACCGATTTACGCGGAATAATGCCGGGCGCTTTCACCTCGGCGCGCATGCGCACCATGTCGGTCAGCGGGCCCTTGCCGTCAATCGGATTGCCAAGGCCATCCACAACGCGACCCAGCAGGCCCTTGCCCACCGGCACGTCCACGATGGAACCGGTACGGCTGACCGTATCGCCTTCGCGCACCGAAAGGTCAGAGCCGAAAATCACGACGCCGACATTGTCGGTTTCAAGGTTCAGCGCCATGCCCTTCACGCCGGAAGCGGGGAAATCCACCAGCTCACCAGCCATGACATTCTGAAGGCCGTAAACGCGGGCGATACCATCGCCCACCGTCAGCACAGTGCCGACCTCAGCCACATTCGCTTCAGCATCGAAGCCAGCGATCTGCTGCTTGAGGATATCCGAAATTTCAGCCGGACGGATTTCCATGGTCAGGCAGCCCCCTTCATGGCGTATTGCAAACGTTGCAACTTGGATTTGATGGAATTGTCGTAAAGGCGGGAACCGATCCGAACGATCAGCCCACCCAGGATGGATTTGTCCACTGTCTCAGACAGGCGAACATTGGAATAGCCAGCTTCCGTGAGCCGCGCCACGATCTGCGCGCGCTGCGTGTCGCTCAGCGCATGGGCGGTGGTGACTTCGGCGGTCTGCTGGCCGCGGCGCGCCGCGATCAGCGCGCCAAAGGCATGCGCAACGGCAGGCAGGGCCGAAAGGCGCCGATTGGCGATCAATACGCCAACCAGGTTCCGCACCTCACCGGTGATGCCGGCGCTTTCCAGGATCTCGAACATGCGTTCACGCTGGATGCGGGCATTGAAGCGCGGATCGGCGATAAAATTGCGCATATCCGCATTGTCGCGGCAGAGCACGAACAACGCTTCAAGCTCTGCCCCGATGCGATCAGCGGCGCCGGCTTCCGCCGCGCGCTTGTCATCGGCAAGGTCGAGAAGCGCCTTGGCATAGCGCGCGGCAACGCTCACAGCGCTAGGCGCCGAACGCGCGGCCTTATCAAGGGTCTGGTCTGTGGCAGCCACGGGTTTTCCCGGTCCTGTTTCTTGCGCAAAAAATGAAAGCCGGCTGATACCCCGGCGCGGTTGGGGGCTTACCATAGGGTTTACCGCACCGCAACCGAGACAGCGGCACTTTCGCGCGCTGCTCTGCTTCAAGTGCGGAAAATCCGCCGGCTCGCCCGGCTTGACAGTGCTTCGCCGCTGATCGCAGGCTTTGCGCATAAGTCGCTCTGCGCCCAAAAAAAAGGAAGCGCCTTGCTCATGACACCTGAATTCACCCGGCGTGGCGCCCTTTTGGTCGGGGCGGCCACCGCTCTTTTGCCGCTAAGCCCCGCCCATGCCGCCTTTCCGGAACGCGCCATCACGCTTTCGGTGAGTTTTCCGCCGGGCGGCGCCACCGATATCCTGGCCCGAATCCTGGCCCCGCCGCTCAGCGAGGCTTTGGGTCGGCCAGTGGTGATCGAAAATCGCGGCGGCGCCGGCGCCAATATCGGCATTGGCCATGTCGCCCGCTCGGCCGCGGATGGCTATACGCTGCTGGTCACCTCCAGCGCTTTCGTTGTCAATCCAAGCCTTTACCGCAACCCGCCCTATGATCCCTTCCGGGATTTCGCGCCGATCAGCACGCTGGGTGCCTCGCCCAATGTGTTGGCCGTCAGGCCCAACAGCGGCATTGCCTCGCTGCAGGATTTGATCGCGCAGGCCAAGGCCAACCCGAACAAGTTCAACTATGCCAGCCCCGGAATCGGCACAACGCCGCATCTGGCGGGCGAATTGCTGAAGCTCCGCGCCGGGTTTGACATGCAGCACGTGCCCTTCAGCGGCGCCGGCCCCGCGACGCAGGCGGCGCTTGCGGGTACTACCCAGGTGATCAGCGCGGCGCAGGGTTCGGTCATGGCGCAGCTCCGTTCCGGTGAATTGCGCGCTATTGTTCAAACGGGCGCTACCCGCGTCATTGATCTTCCAGATGTGCCAACCCAGGAAGAATTGGGCATCAAGGATGCCAATTCCGATACTTTCCTGGCGCTCTTCGCCCCCGCCGCGACTCCGACGCCTATCCTCGAAATCCTCTCGCGGGAGGTGGTGAAGGCGCTGCAACGGCCGGATGTGCAGGAACGCTATCGGCAGGCCGGAGCGCCGGTGGTCGGCGGCGGGCCCGAGGAACTCCGCGCCCGTGTTGCCCGCGAAGTGCCGATCTGGCGGGAAGTGATCCAGGTCTCGAAAATATCCGTCCAGTAAAATCAGCGTTTTGGCGGCATGGGCGGGGCAGGTTCAGCCGGCGCCGGGGCGGAAAGCCCGGCGCAGAGAAAGGGCAGGATCTGTTCCACCGCCATATCGAAATCGCCCGAATCGCAAACCCCGCCCGACATCATTTCCAGTCGGCCAGACCGCAACAGGGTGTAGCGATAGGCGCCCATCATGAAATAAAGCCGCCAATAAAGCACTTCTGGCGGCAGATGGGGCAGCACGCGGCGGAAGGCTTCCACATAGGCAAGCGTTGTGTCGTCATAGACCGTGCTGAGCACTTCCCGCGAAATATCATCAGGTTCCGTATTCAGCCTGGCATGCATGCGCATGGTTGCGCGGCCTTCGGGGGTTTTGCCATTCAACATGAAGGGGGTGACGAAGGCGCGCACCAGCACCTCAACCGGGATACGGCCATCGGGCCAGGTGGCCTTGGCGCCATCCAAGGCCCGGCGCCGCGCTGCCGTGACCTGCTCCGCCCCGCGCAAATAGGCGGCGCGAAACAAATCCCGCTTGGACCCGAAGTAATAATGAAGCTGCGCCAGATTGACCCCGGCTGCGAACGCAATGGCGCGGGTGGAGGCACCCGTATAGCCGTGATCGGCAAAGAGCATTTGCGCGACATCCAAAATCCGGTCGCGTACACTGGTTGAAGGGTCAATCGGGGCGAGCAGGCTGGTCATGGGCTCCGGGCGTTTGGTCGGGCGACTGATACAAGCAATCTAGGCCAATTCGCGACTGGGGCAACTGGAAACTGATAAATTGACCAAAATCGCCCAGCGCAGTATTTGGTCAGGCGACTGATTTATACGGGGCTGAGACAGCGCCTTGACCCGATGGCGCCTGCCAGCCCGAAAACGGGAGGAAGCCGTGGCATGAGTGCAGCGCAGCAAATCACCCAATCCCCCTATGTCGGCGGTGAAGCCCCGGCAGAACGCGCCAAGCGCATAGCGCCAATCATCGCGGCCCATGCGAACCAAATCGAACGCGACCGCGCCTTGCCTAAGGAATTGCTGGATGCGCTGCATGGTGCCGCGCTGTTCCGCACCCTGCTGCCGCAGGCCTTCCGTGGCGAGGAAGTGCCGTTGCATGATTTTGTACAAATGCAGATCGTCATTGCCGCCGCTGATGCCAGCACCGCCTGGTGTGTGGGCCAGGCTTCCGGCTGTTCCATGGCGGCGGCCTATCTCAAGCCCGAAATCGCCTATGAGATTTGGGGCGCTGATCCGCGTGCCGTGTTGGCCTGGGGCATGGGGCCGCAATCCCGCGCTGTGGTGGTGGATGGCGGCTATCGCGTGACCGGCAAATGGCATTTCGCCAGCGGCAGCCGGCACTGCACCTGGCTTGGCGGGCATTGCAAGGTTGTCGAGCGCGATGGGTCTCTGCGCGCCGATGCGGAAGGCAACCCGATTGACCGCACCATGCTGTTCAAGCGCGAGGTGCCGAAGATCACCGACAATTGGCGCGTCATGGGCCTGCGCGGCACGGGCAGCGACACTTATGAGGTGACGGATCTTTTTGTGCCGGATGATTACACGGTGCAGCGCGATTTGCCGATCAATCGGCAAACCGCTGGCACGCTGTATCATTTCACCACCACGCATGCCTATGCTTCGGGCTTTGCTGGCGTGGCGCTTGGGATTTGCCGCGGGACGCTTGATGCCTTCATCAAGCTCGCGTCAGACAAGACGCCGGCAGCAAGCACGCGCCCGATGCGCGATAGCCATGTCATTCAAAGCCTTGTCGCGCGTTCCGAAGCGCGCTGGCGTTCCGCGCGCAGCCTGTTGCTTGAGACGCTCCGCGAATGCTGGCCGCGCGCGGAAGCGGGGCTTGAGATGACGAATGATGAGCGGGTTTCGATCCGCCTCGCTTCCACCTTCGCCATTCAGACGTCCCGTGAAGTAGTGGAAACCGTCTACCAGGAAGCCGGCTCCACCGCGATTTTCGAAGACAATCCTTTCGAACGGCGCTTCCGCGACATGCATGCGGTCAGCCAACAGGTGCAAGGCCGCAGCGCGCATTTCGAAGCGGTGGGGCAGCATCTTCTGGGGCAAACGCCGCATGCGCGTTTCCTTTAAGAACGGCACGGAGGAACACAACATGGGCTTGCAAGGTCTGAACCATTACACGCTTCGCCCGGTGGATCTGGAAGCCACCAAGGATTTTTATGAAAAGGTTTTGGGGCTTAAACTCGGCTATCGCCCGCCGCTGACCTTTCCTGGCTATTGGCTCTATTGCGGCGACAACCCGACCGTCCATCTGATTGGTGATCGCCAGGGCGAGGAAGGCCTACCTGAACGCAAGGTCGGGCATACGGGCCTGGTGGATCACATCGCCTTTTCATGTACCGGGCTTGCCGCCATGCGGGTGCATCTTGATCAGCACAAGGTGACCTATACGGCGCGCGTCATCCCGCGTGATCGGCAGACGCAAATCTTTCTGCATGATCCCAATGGTGTGGCGGTGGAGTTGAACTACCCGCCCGAGGAGACCTCGCCCGACTGAACGCGCGCTTGGCAAAACAGGAGGTGCAGCGTCTGCAGCACAGCCTCGGCCTTCGGGTCTGTCAAGCGATAGTAGATCACCGTGCCGGCAGGGCGGGTGGCGACCAGTCCCTTATCACGCAGCAGGGCCAAATGCTGTGACAGCGCCGATTGCGACAGCCCGACATTGGCGGCGAGGTCATTCACGGATGTCTCCCCCGCCACGACAAGATCACACAGCACCAAAAGCCGCCTGTCATTAGCGAGCGCGCGGAGCAAGCGCGCCGCCAGCGCGCCCTTGTTCGGCAAGCCGCGCGGCGTCTTGCGCTTCCGGGTGAGGGGAGAAGACATTTCTCATGAACTGAGTTTAGCCCTTTGCCAAGGGCAGGGCCATGGCGCTTGACAGGCGCGTACGATGTTATATTATAACATTCTACCTCAGGCCTGAAAGCTTTGCTCATGCTGCGCCGTACCGTCCTCTCCGCCCCCTTGATATTGCTGGCCCGGCGCGCGCCCGCGCAGCAGCCGCCCTCGGTTATCGCTTCCTTCTCCATCTTGGCGGATATGACGCGCCAGGTGGGTGGGGATCGCATCACGCTGCGCGCCATTGTCGGGCCGGATCAGGATGCACATGGTTTTCAGCCCAAGCCATCGGATGCCGCCGCACTTACCAATGCAGCGCTGGTCATCCGCAATGGGCTTGGCTTTGAAGGCTGGCTGGATCGCATGATCCGGTCCTCTGGCTACAAGGGCGCCTTGGTGACCGCCACGGATGGCATTGTGCCCCGCATGATGGAGGCGCATCATCACCATCACGGGCATGACCATGGCGGCGCTGGGCGGCGCCATAATCACTCGGTCGGGCCGCGCCGGGTGCCAGACCCGCATGCGTGGCAGGATTTAGGCTTGGCGCAGCGCTATCTCCACAACATTACCGCCGGGCTGATCGCCGCCGATCCGGGCAATGAGGCGCATTATCGCCGCAACGCAGAAGCCTATGCCGCGCGGCTTATGGCACTTGACCAATGGGTGCGCGCGGAAGTCGCCAAGGTTCCGGCGGCGCGGCGCAAGATTGTCACGAGCCATGATGCCTTCGGCTATTTCGGGGAAGCCTACGGTATCCGCTTTCTGGCACCCCAGGGCGTTTCAACGGAGGCCGAGCCCTCAGCCGCCGAAGTCGGGCGGCTTATTCGCCAGATCAAGGCAGAGAATATCACCGCGCTCTTCATGGAAAACATGAGCAACCCTGCCACGCTGCAACGCATTGCGCAGGAAACCGGTTTGCGGGTGCGCGGGCGGCTTTTTGCCGATGCGCTTTCCTCCGAAGCCGGCCCGGCACCAACCTATGAAGCCATGTTCCGGCACAATATTGCGCTGATGGTGCTGACGATGAGGGAAGACACTGCGTGATCATGACCAACCTTCGCAACCTGGCCTTTGGTATCCTTGCAAGCCTTGGCACCCTGACCACCGCTATGGCCCAGGGCTTCACGCCGCATGTTTCGGGTGAGGCTGATCTTGGGCTTTACGGTGTTTCTACCTTCAACGCCAAGGATTCCGCCCGGCGCGGCACCAGCCTTTATCTGTTCGGTGAAGTCGCCACCGGTTTTCACATCGCGCCCGGGCTTTCGCTGCAAACGGTGGTGGCGTTTGAACCGATCGGGGAAGGCGATGCCCTGGGCGGCTTCCCGATGGATAGCGTGATCGGCTTTCGTCGCCAATCCGCCTTCCTGGAAGCGTTTTTTGCGGAATGGAAACCGGATAATACCCTCACGCTTTACGGCGGGCGCTTCGTGGCACCCTTCAGCCGCGGCCATCATGATTTTCCCGGTATCCTGACCCGCATCCGCGCGCATGAGGTGCAGATGATCGGCGATGCCATGGGTGTGGGTGGCACGTAGAATTTTCTCTCGGACGCGCGCTTTGGTGAGCATGACATTTCCGCCGCCGCCTTCACGCTCGACCGAACCGTTTTGTCTTCAACCTGGCTCACGCGCCGGCGTTGCTGTGATGAGCGGTATGAGCGCTATAATCGCAACACCGAACAACAAGGCGGGCCTGCCAATAACGGGCAAATGGATAATTTCGCCCTGTCCTTGGATGGCGATAAATTTGATTTCGCGCCTGGGCTTTCCTATCAGCTGTCGATGGTCTCCCGCGCGGCGGGCAAGGAAGACGGCACGGCGCGCGAATGGGGCTATTCCGGTGCACTCCGCTATGAACAGCGCTGGTCAGTGGCGCAACGCACGCTGTTCTTCGCCGAAGCAGTGCAGTTCCGCAATGCCGATGGCCGACCACGCTTTGAAACCGAAACGGGCGATGAAACCACCATTACGGAGCGGCGGACCTTCACGACTTTGGGCGCGCAGCATCGCCTGGATGAATGGCGCGGCACGCTCGCCTGGCAGCGCGATCAGCGCAAGCGCAGCGTGGAAACGCTGCCCACGGAAAACTATTTGGAAGCTTCCATCGGGCGCGATATTGGCCAAGGCTTTGGGCTTGATGTTGGCTACCAATATGGCAGGCAATTGATCGAGAGATCAGGCCAGCTTGGCACCACTCATGCAGTGCTGGCGCGGCTTTCCTGGCGTGGTGGGTTTTGAGGAACGCCGGACCATGAGCTTTGTTTATGAGGTCTTCCCGCCCGATGCCGATGCGCTGAGCCCGGTTTGCCCAAGCGCCATCAGCAGCCGGGATGAGAATGTCCTGTTCGAGATTTTCCGCCCCGATGTTGCGCTGGCGATCTGGCTGCGCCCTCAACCTGCCAAATGGAAGGCCGGGCTCGGTACCTTGTTGCAGAAAGTGCCCTATGGCGCCATTGGTCGCGGCACTCCGGAAGATGCCCTTGACCAGATTGTACAGGAACTGCCCGTGCCCGCCCCTGCGGCGCTGCTTTCTGACATGCTGCTGCTGGGGCGCTTCTTTGCCACCATCACACAGCAATCGGAAATCCGCGCCAATCTGGCTGGCGTGAATGATGATTCCTGCCGACGCTTTCATTGCGATTCGGTCAGGGTGCGCTTGCTTTGCACCTATCATGGGCCTGGCACGCAATTCACCATGTGCGGGCCGCAATGCCGCGCGCCGCATCAAATACCTGCCTGCGCCGTGGCTTTGGTAAAGGGCAGCACCCATCCGTCGGCACTTGGCGATGCCTGCCTGCACCGCTCTCCGCCCGTTTCCCGTTTGCCAGAAAACCGCCGGGGCCGATTGCTGTTCTGCATTGATGAGCCAGGATTCCTGCCATGAATGCCATGGATAAAAGATTGCCGGTCACCGTGCTGTCAGGCTTCCTGGGGGCAGGCAAGACCACGCTGCTCAATCATGTCTTGGCCAATCGCGATGGCAAGCGTGTCGCGGTGATTGTGAATGACATGAGTGAGGTGAATATAGACGCGGCTTTGGTCGGCAATGCTGGGACGCTTTCCCGTACTGAAGAAAAGCTGGTCGAAATGTCCAACGGTTGCATCTGCTGCACTCTGCGTGACGATTTGATGCAGGAAATTACCAAGCTTGCCGCTGAAGGGCGCTTCGATGCCTTGCTGATTGAAAGCACCGGCATCAGCGAACCCATGCCCGTGGCTGCGACCTTCGATTTCCGTACCGAGGAAGGCTTCTGCCTCGGTGATGTCGCGCAGCTTGATACCATGGTAACCGTGGTGGACGCGCAGAGCTTCCTGCGCGATTACAGCAGCGCGGACCGCCTGGCCGCGCGGGGCGAAAGCGCCGGCCCGGAGGATACCCGCCTGCTGGTGGATTTGCTGATCGAACAAATTGAATTCGCCGATGTCATTATCGTCAATAAGCAGGATTTGGTGAGTGAGGCGGAGTTGGGTCGCCTGGCCGCGCTACTGGCGACCTTCAATCCCAATGCGGAAATCATCGGCTGTACCAAGGGGGCAGTGCCTCTTCGGCATATCCTGCATACCGGGCGCTTTGATTTTGATGCGGCGCGCCGTTCTGCGGGTTGGATCAAAGCGCTTTCGGGTGAGCATTTGCCGGAAAGCATTGAATTCGGCATCACCAGCTTTGTCTGGCGCGCGCGCCGCCCGGTGCATCCGGAACGCTTCAAGCGCTTCATTGAAGGTGATCTTCCGGGCGTGGTGCGTGCCAAGGGGTTTTTTTGGCTGGCGACGCGCATGCCCTGGGCGGGTGAATGGCAATTGGCCGGCTCCATTGGCCGCCATGAAGCGGCGGGGTTCTGGTGGGCCGTGCAGCCGGCCTCTCGTTGGCCGGATGATCCCGACTGGCGCGCCACGATCGAGGAAATTTGGCAGGAACCCCATGGCGACCGGCGTCAGGAAATCGTCTTTATCGGCATCGCCATGGATGAGGCAGGGCTGCGCGCAGCATTGCAAAACACGCTTTTGACCGATGAAGAATGGCGCGCCGGGCCACGCGCCTGGGCGGGCCTGCCCGACCCATTTCCGGTCTGGCGTGAGGGCTGAAACCGCTGGCGAGTTACGCCGAGGTCGTAAAGTCTAACGCCCCAACCCGTCCCAGAATTCTCTGACCTTGGCGAAGAAGCCTTCGCTTTCGGGGCTGGTGCGGCCACCCTTCTCCGCCTCGGCTTCAAACTGCTCAAGCAATTCGCGCTGCTTTGGCGAAAGATTCTGCGGCGTTTCTACCACCACCTGCACATACATATCGCCGCGCGCGGCAGAACGCAGCACAGAAAAACCCTTGCTGCGCAGGCGGAATTGATCGCCTGTTTGCGTGCCGGCGGGGATGGTCACTTTCGAACGCCCGCCATCAATGCTCGGCACTTCCACATGCCCGCCAAGCGCTGCTTGCGTCATGCGGAGTGGTACGCGCACCAATATATTCGCGCCATCGCGCTGGAAGATCGGATGCGGCCGGACCGCGATATCAACGTAAAGATCACCCGCTGGTGCGCCGCGCTGCCCGGCCTCACCCTCACCACTCAGGCGAATGCGCGTGCCATCATCAACGCCGGCAGGCACTGAGACATTCAGGCTGCGTTCGCGCCGGACGCGGCCCGCGCCACGACAGATCTTGCACGGGTTCTTGATGGCACGGCCGGTGCCGCTGCAGGTGGGGCAGGTGCGCTCCACCAGGAAAAACCCCTGCTGCGCCCTGACCTTGCCGCTGCCTTGGCAGGTGCCGCAGGTTTGTACGCCGGAAGCGGCACCACCTTCGGCGCCCACACCCTTGCAGGCCTCGCAGGAAACGCTCGTCGCGAAACGGATCGTTTTTTTCGCCCCGGCGAAGGCTTCTTCCAGAGAAATCTCTACCTGTGTGCGCAAATCAGACCCGCGGCCGGATGCCGCGCGCTGGCCACGCCCGCCGCCGCCGAAGCGGCCGAACATTTCCTCAAAAATGTCCTCAAAGCCACCGCCACCGAAGGGGCTGCCACCGCCAAAGCCGTCACCGCCGCCAGGCCCGCCCTGCTCAAAGGCAGCATGGCCAAAGCGGTCATAGGCCGCGCGCTTTTCAGAATCCTTCAGTACATCGTAAGCCTCATTCAATTCCTTGAACTTGGCTTCCGCTTCGGCATTGCCTTGATTGCGGTCAGGGTGCCATTGCATCGCGAGCTTGCGATAGGATCTCTTGAGGTCATCCTCCCCCGCATCGCGCGCGACGCCAAGAACCTCGTAATAATCGCGTTTTGCCATGATCGGGCTACCGTTTCGGACGCAAGACGACCCCTGGCGCCCAAAGGCACCAGGGGAAATTCTTGGTCAAAGGAGCTACCACCCCGAAGGGATCAGGAAGGCTTCTTCTTGTTCGGGTCCACTTCCTCGAACTCGGCATCCACAACCTTGTCCTTGGAAACACCACCAGCGCCGCCACCGGCCGCCGGTTCTTCGGGCTTCGGCGCAGCCTGTTCGGCCTTGTAGAGCGCCTCACCCATTTTCATCGCGGCCTGGGACAGCTTTTCGGAAGCTTCGGGGATTGCAGCAGCGTCCTGGCCTTCCATAGCGGTGCGGGCAGCGGCGAGCGCCGATTCTACTTCCAGCTTTTCAGCCGGCGGCACCTGGTCGCCGCTTTCCTTCAGCGTCTTTTCAGTGGAATGCACCAACGCATCAAGCCCGTTGCGCGCCTCCACAGCCTCACGCCGCTTGCGGTCGGCTTCGGCGTTGGCTTCAGCATCCTTCACCATGCGTTCAATATCGGCGTCAGACAGACCCGACTTCGCCTGGATGCGGATTTGCTGTTCCTTGCCGGTCGCCTTGTCCTTCGCGCTGACGCTGACAATGCCGTTCGCGTCAATATCGAAGGTCACTTCCACCTGCGGCACGCCACGCGGCGCGGGGGGAATGCCGGTCAGGTCAAAGGTGCCAAGCTGCTTATTGTCGGCAGCCATTTCACGTTCGCCCTGATAGACCTTGATAGTGACCGCGGTTTGATTGTCATCCGCCGTGGAGAAGGTCTGGCTCTTCTTCGTCGGGATCGTTGTGTTGCGATCAATCAACCGCGTGAAGACCCCGCCGAGGGTTTCAATGCCAAGGCTGAGCGGCGTCACATCCAGCAGCAGCACATCCTTGACATCACCCTTCAGCACGCCGCCCTGAATGGCCGCGCCAATGGCGACAACCTCATCGGGGTTCACGTTGCGAGCGGGTTCCTTGCCGAAGAATTGGCGTACCGCTTCCACAACCTTGGGCATGCGCGTCATACCGCCGACCAGGATCACCTCATCCACCTCATTGGCGGCAAGGCCGGCATCCTTCAGCGCCTGACGGCAAGGTTCCATGGTGCGGCTGATCAGATCATCCACCAGCGCTTCCAGCTTGGCGCGCGTCAGCTTCATGACCAGGTGCTTGGGGCCGGAGGCGTCGGCGGTAATGAAGGGCAGGTTGATTTCGGTTTCCTTGGAGGAGGAAAGCTCGATCTTCGCCTTTTCTGCCGCTTCCTTCAGGCGTTGCAGCGCCAGCTTGTCGCCGCGCAGATCAATGCCCTGTTCCTTGCGGAATTCATCGGCCAGATAATCGATCACGCGCTGGTCGAAATCCTCACCGCCGAGGAAGGTATCGCCATTGGTGGATTTCACTTCAAACACGCCATCGCCGATTTCCAGGATGGAAACGTCGAAGGTGCCGCCACCAAGGTCATAGACCGCGATAGTGCCGCCCTTCTTTTGTTCCATGCCGTAAGCCAAAGCGGCGGCGGTCGGTTCATTGATGATGCGCAGCACGTCAAGCCCGGCAACCGTGCCGGCTTCCTTTGTGGCCTGGCGCTGGGCATCATTGAAGTATGCGGGAACAGTAATGACCGCCTGGGAAACCTTCTCGCCGAGATGTGCTTCGGCGGTTTCCTTCATCTTGGTCAGCACCATGGCGCTGATCTGCTGCGGCGCGTAGGTCTTGCCATCCACCTCAACCCAGGCATCGCCATTCGGCGCCTTGGTGATCTTAAAGGGGGCGAGCCCGATATCCTTTTGCACCATCGGGTCATCAAAGCGCCGCCCAATCAGGCGCTTCACCGCGTAAAGCGTCCCCATAGGATTGGTAACCGCCTGGCGCTTCGCCGATTGACCAACCAGCCTTTCGCCATTCTTCGCAAACGCGATCATGGAGGGCGTGGTGCGCGCGCCTTCGGCGTTTTCAATCACGCGCACATCCTTGCCTTCAAGGATGGCAACGCAGGAATTGGTGGTGCCGAGGTCTATGCCAATGACCTTACTCATCCGTAGTCTCCTCTGCGGCGGATCGCGGCGGCCCGGAATGGCACCACGGCGACCCCCTGTGCTGTACGATGACCAAGCGCCATCGCGGATGGGATTGCAGGAAGCCGCGTCCGAAAGGGCGCCGCGCCTATCCGGCGGATGTATGTAACAGCGCAAGGTGAGACAAGATGCCCCGGCCCGATCACCCGCAAAAAGCTGGGTTAACGCGGCCCACGGCGGCGGTTGCGCTCCAGCTCCTCAGCCGTCAGGGCGAAGGAAATCCGCACCCGGTGTTCTGCCGGGTTGCGCCCAGATCGGAAAAGGATGCTCTCAGGCGCGGTGGTGAAACGGGCGCGGGTCTGATTGCCCTCAAAATTCACCAAAAGCAGCGCCTCCTTGCGCTGGACCAACTGGCTGTCATCCCCGCTGGTGACGGCGAGGAACCAGGGGAGCTCCGCCCGGTTCCCGAGCGTAGCCGGGCCGCGTTCCACATCCATGATGGCGGCAATTTTCACCTCAACCCCGCCGCCGCGGACGTAATCACAGGTGACACCAACGCCCGCCATGCGGCCATCCACCACCATAGCGGCCAAATCAGCCGGCGCGCCGGGCCTGTAGCGCGTGACATCCGCGCCATCCGCCAGGATCGTGACCATGGGGCAGGGCGCCAGCACGGTTTCCTTGGTGGAAGACCCGCAAGCCGCGACCAGCGCCGCAAAAACCAGAACCCCGAAGCGCCACATGCTTAAATCCCCTTTGACCCGAGCGGGCTGCGGGCTACTCTCACCATTCTTCGCGTCGCGCCGCAACCCGTGGTCGGCCCCATTCAATGGACCCAAGCGCCCATGGCTTCTGCCAAGCCCGCCCTGCATCTCCTACTTGCCGGCCCGCGCGGCTTCTGCGCTGGCGTGGACCGCGCCATCAAAATTGTGGAGGAAGCGCTGAAGCGCCACGGCGCCCCGGTTTATGTGCGGCATGAAATTGTCCATAACCGCTTCGTCGTCGAAAGCCTGGAAAAGCAGGGCGCAGTCTTTGTCGAGGAACTCGATGAAATCCCCGATGACGGCCAGCCGGTGGTGTTTTCCGCCCATGGCGTGCCGAAATCCGTCCCCGCCGAGGCCGCCAAGCGCATGATGTTCGCCCTTGATGCCACCTGCCCGCTGGTGAGCAAGGTGCATCGCGAAGCCGAACGGCATCACGAACATGGCCGCCATCTTTTCCTGATTGGCCATGCCGGCCATCCGGAGGTGGTCGGCACCATGGGCCAATTGCCCGAAGGCGTGGTGACCCTGGTGCAGGATGCGGCGGATGCGGAAAGCGCGATCCCGCCTGAGGGTGCCACCCTTGCCTTCACCACGCAAACCACGCTTTCCGTTGACGACACGGCCGAGATCATCGCCATCCTGCAACGGCGCTTCCCGGATATTCGTGGCCCCGCCAAGGAAGATATCTGTTACGCCACCACCAATCGCCAGGCGGCGGTGAAGGCGATTGCGGCACGGTCCGATCTGGTAGTAGTAGTGGGTGCGCCCAATTCATCAAACAGCCAGCGCCTGCGCGAAGTGGCCGAGCGCAGCGGCGCCGGCCGTGCCGTGATGGTGCAACGCGGCGCTGATCTTGATCTTGGGCTGGTGCAGGACTGCAAGACTGTAGGTGTGACGGCGGGCGCCAGCGCGCCTGAAGTGCTGGTGGAAGAAGTGATCGCGCGGCTTGCTGAAGCCTATTCCCTGGATATCGAGGAAGTGGTGGTGGCGGTGGAACAGATGACCTTCCGCCTGCCGCGCGGGCTCGCCGCCGAATAATGGCTGTCTATACCGAAGTTTCGGATGAGGCTTTGCGCGCCTTTCTGGCGGATTATGCGCTGGGTGAATTGCTGGCGTTTCGCGGCATTGCCGAGGGTGTGGAAAATTCCAATTACGCGCTGAAAACGGAAGCGGGCGATTTCATCCTGACGCTCTATGAAAAGCGCGTGGACCCGGCGGAACTGCCTTATTTCCTGGGGCTGATGGACCACCTCGCTGCACGCGGCATGGCCTGCCCCACACCGGTGCATGGGCGGGATGGCGAGGCCTTGCGCGAATTGGCGGGGCGGCCGGCGGCGATTGTCACCTTTCTGCCCGGCGTCTGGCCGCGCCGCGTGCGGCCAGAGCATTGCGCGCCTTTGGGCCGGGCCTTGGCGGAGATGCATCTCACTGGGGCCGGGTTTGAGATGCGCCGGCCCAATGCGCTGGGCCCCAAAGGCTGGGCGCCCTTGCTGGATGGTTGCCGCGCGCGTGGGGATGAGGTGCAGCCCGGCCTGATTGCGGAATTAGACGCGGCGCTGGCTGGCATTCTCGCTGCCTGGCCGGCCGAGCGCAGCCTGCCGATCGGGCAAATCCATGCCGATCTTTTCCCCGATAACGCGTTTTTCCTGCCGGGCGCCGATGGCCAGCCGCGCATCTCAGGCGTCATTGATTTCTATTTCGCCTGCACGGATCTTTTCGCCTATGACATCGCGGTCTGCCTGAATGCCTGGTGCTTTGAGGCTGATTATTCCTTCAACGTGACGCGCGCGCGGGCCATGCTTGGCGCCTATCGTGCCATGCGCCCGATGACTCGGGCTGAATTGGCCGCGCTGCCGGTGCTGTGCCGCGGTGCGGCGCTGCGCTTTTTACTGACCCGGCTGTATGACTGGACGCATACACCCGAAGGCGCCTTGGTGACGCGCAAAGACCCAGGGGAATATCTGCGGAAACTACGCTTCTTCAGCGGCGCTGAAACGCTTGCGGCCTTTGGCCTGTGACCGGCAGCGCAGACCCGCGCCCCCTGGTTCAGATTTGGACCGATGGCGGCTGCAAACCCAACCCCGGCCCCGGCGGCTGGGCCGCCATTCTACGCTTTGATGAACACGAACGAGAGCTTTCTGGCCATGAGGCCGAGACCACCAATAACCGCATGGAATTGACCGCGGCCTTGCGGGCGCTTGAGGCGCTGAAAAAACCCTGCCGTATCGCCTTGCATACGGATAGCGAATATCTGCGCAATGGCATCAGCCGCTGGATCCATGGCTGGGTGCGCGCCAATTGGCGCAATGCGGCGAAGGAGCCGGTGAAGAATTTGGATCTGTGGCAGGCCATTCTGGCCGCTGCCAAGCCGCATGAGATTGAATGGCATTGGGTGCGCGGCCATGCCGGGGACTCGATGAATGAACGCGCCGATGCGCTGGCGACGGCGGCGCGGGATAGGGCGGCTGAGGAAGAGATTTAGGGTCGCATTTTCCGAGCCGCCAAGCGATATCGCTTGGCTTGAAAATGCTCCGGCTTGCCCAAACCCTGTCCTGGCGGGTATACCCAATCACATGCGCGGGCGTAGTTCAGAGGTAGAACGTCAGCTTCCCAAGCTGAATGTCGGGGGTTCGATTCCCCCCGCCCGCTCCAATTTTCAGTGACTTAAATCGCGCCTCACGGCTGAGACACTGGAAGTTCAGGGCGTCGGGACACATCAGGGACACATTTTTCGGCGCCATATCGTTGCCCCAAACGGTCGCCGCGCACCTTAAGTCTGGAGCAGCGGCGTCCCCAGGTCCCGCTGTTGGGATGCCTATCCCTGCCCTGTAGCGGTGTAGCGGCAAAAATTTCGATAGGTCGCAGGCATCTCCGAGGCGCAGCCACGTCACCCGCGCGTAGATGGCCAGCACACCCCACAGCCCCCTACCCGGCAGTGTAGCGGTGTAGCGGCAAATTCGGGGAATGAGGGCAGGACCGTGCAGCCCATGGATTGGATCCGGCAGCGAGGGGGTAGGGGCGGCGGGGACTGGAAAATGACCCCCGGCCACTGGTTTGTTAGGAATGACCCTGACAGATTCGCGTGGATTTTTCGAGTTGGGTGGGCCGGTGTGTCCAGCCCCTTTTTTATGTACCAGTGATTTGTGGGTTTACTAAGCATGTTTCAGGTGCCGGCGGCCGCATTCCGAGGGCGTGGTGGGGCCGGATATGGTTATATTGGTTG
>VGDM01000053.1 GCA_016869715.1 Alphaproteobacteria bacterium | reverse complement strand
AGCCAAATCAAGCTCAACCTGACGTAAAATCTTCAGACAATCCTCATCCGAATAGCGCTTCCGAGCCATCCAAAACACTCCCCTATGACACAACAATAGTGCCTCAACTTTAGGGGGATAAGACACGACGGAGCGTTGTGGTGTGTTTTGCTTGGGCGCCAAAAGCAATCAAGCAGAGCGAAGATGACCACCAGCCACCAACTCCAATAAACTATGCAAATTTGGCAGGACCTTTCTGACCCCCATCACAAGCCGGGGTAGTTTTTCCAGCCCCCGGATGCCTACCCCCTTCCAGACACCCTCCTGCAACTGCGCAACCGTGCAATCAGTCCGATGCCAGCCAGTTGCGTAGTTGTATAGTTGCAGCAGAACAGGTGCGGGTGACACTTAATCACTGATGGCCCAGCTAATTCGTTAGGAAGCACGCAAAGCGGCCTCAAATCATTTGACGATGGATAGATAAGTGGTACTCTCAGATTCTTGCAAATGATATCCTTCGTTTAAATTTTTACGAAAGGACACGTGTATGACAACCTATCAAGCCTTGACCAATGGAGCGCCAACTGGCGGTTTGAACCCATGGATCGATAGTCTTGTTTGGGGCGGTAGGTGGTCAGACAGTGACGGCGGCACTACTACCGTTGGCTATGGCTTCATGTCAGGACAAGGCTCTTTAGAAGGTGAATTATTTTCTGGACGCGAGTGGTCAGCTTCAGAAAAGGAATTTCTTAGAGCGGCATTTGTTTCTTGGGAAGCAGTGGCGAATATAGATTTTGTCGAGGTGGCAAGTGCTGCCGCCACGATTAGTTACTGGCTAACGGACTCTATTGGCGAAAATGTCCTAGGTTTGCACCAAGTGCCGGGGACCGGGACTGCCTCTCCTCTGTATGGGATTTTTAATCCTAATATGTCGAGTTGGAATTCACAGGGTCTTTCTCAGGGGGGATACGCCTTTGGCACTCTCATTCATGAGATTGGCCATGGCATTGGACTTGCGCATCCCCACGATGGCGGCGGTTCCTCAGACGCCACTATTTTCCCTGGTGTTTCCAGTGATCGAGGCAGCTACGGCGACTATAATTTGAATCAGGGAATTTTCACCACTATGAGTTACAATTCCGGTTGGGCCATTCAATTCCCGGCGCACAATGCCGAGGGTGATGGCGTAGGATACGGTTGGGAGGGTACACCTATGGCCCTTGATATTGCCGCGATTCAAACAATTTACGGTGCCAATACAACTTACGCCTCCGGTAACAATAGTTATGCCCTTCCTCAAATGAATGCGTCTGGGACATTTTGGCGATGTATTTGGGATACAGATGGTATCGACGAGTTAACCAATGAACATTCGGTTATTGGCAGTACAATCAATCTGAATGCCGCATCTCTTTCTGGATCGAATGCCGGTGGCTACGTTTCATATGCCAATGGGATACTGGGCGGTTTCACTATCGCAAGCGGTGTTCTGATTGAGAATGCTGTTGGAGGGTCTGGGAATGATACCTTGGTAGGAAACTCGGCGAATAACCGATTAACCGGCAACCTTGGCGATGACACGTTAATTGGAGGGGCAGGCGACGATATTGCTATCTATGCCGCCAGTTCTGCGGCCTCCAAATCAACTTATTCTTCCGAGACTTTTTATATCCGTGGCTCTGCTAGACAAATTGGTTCCGATACACTTAGGTCAATTGAACTAGCCCAATTTACCGACCTAAGGCTAGAAACCTCCTGGTTCTCAAAGACTGATGCCTTGACATCTGCCCAAAAGGGCAGCCTTGTTGAGCTATATATCGCGAGCTTCAACCGCGCACCCGATGCTATCGGCTTGAACTACTGGGGAGGGCGCCTCTACGATGGCATGTCACTTGCTGAAATTGCCCGGTCGTTCTTTGTCCAGTCAGAGACAGTCGCGGCATACCCTTCCAGCATGTCCAACCAGACCTTCGTCACGACAGTCTACAACAACGTCCTAAGCCGCGCTCCGGATACCGAAGGCTTGAATTACTGGGCCCGTGAAATCGATACAGGCAGCATTAGCCGAGACGTCTTCCTGCTTGCCATCATCAACGGCGCAAAGGCGTCCTCAGGTAGCGCGACAGACCGCCAAACACTGGCCAATAAGGTGGCTGTCGGAAACCACTTCGCCTTCGATGAGGGTCTCAACAATACCACTTGGGGCATCGACGTCATGGACTCCGTCACGCACCTTGCCAGTACCGTCACAGCGGCTAACGCCCTAACTGACCGCTACTCAGATGCCATTGGCACCGGCGCCTCCTCCTTGGGCATGCCAATGAGCCTGATGGGTATCGACGCCAACGAGCCTGTACCCCACCTGATGTGACGGGCACACTCACCTGAAACCATGCAACTACGGAACCATTCCGAGTACTTTACAGCTTCGTAGTTCCTCTGTTTCGGATGGCTCCCGACGAGGCGTGGGTCATGGTGCCTTTAACGTCTCGTGAGGTGCTCAACGCTGAATGGTTTAGCACCACCCGCCAGGCCCAAACTGTCATCAATCAATGGCTCAACCAATATAATCATGTCCGGCCCCACCACGCCCTCGGAATGCGGCCGCCGGCCCCCGAAACATACTTAGTAAACCCACAAATCACTGGTACATAAAAAAGGGGCTGGACACCTGACCCGTTCCAATTCAGCCGCGAGCTTCTCGACTGCTGCATGGACTTCCTGCTCGAAGTCATGATGCTCGTAGGTCGAGGCGCCATCACGGGGTGGGGCATGGCCGGTTACTCGCATCCGTACTTCCCGCACAATCTGAAGCTTCTGCATCAGCGTAACAGCAGTGCGCCTGCAATCGTGCCCTCACCACCCATTGTCCCATCCAGTCCCACCGGAGACCACGCGCGGGCGTGGGTAGAGACGTGGGTTCAAATGTGTGATTCATTCATTTTTCTAGATAAATCATATAGATACAATATATTTATGGCGGAGAGGGTGGGATTCGAACCCACGGTACAGTTGCCCGTACTTCGGTTTTCGAGACCGACCCGTTCGACCGCTCCGGCACCTCTCCAGCGGGACGGGGAAGCTGTCTCCCCGCGAACAAGGAATCGTTTTAATTGCCTCGACTTCCCGGTGCAATCTCTGGCGTTGACGGGCCGGACCCGCCCGTCTATATCCCCACCTCTTCCGGCCTAGCGCCCTGCGTCCGGGTCGTGGATTGTGCCTGTGGCACAAGCCAACCAGGCACTTTTTGAAAGAGTTTCGGGGCATCCCCATGACCTATGCAGTAATCCGCACCGGCGGGAAACAATATCGCGTCACGCCTGACGCCGTGCTCACCGTTGAGCGGCTTGATGCCGAACCGGGTGCAACGGTGACGCTGCATAATGTGCTTGCCATCGCGACCGAAGCGGGGCTTGCCATTGGCGCGCCAACCGTGCCTGGCGCCAGCGTCACCGCAACCGTGGTGGAACAGAACCGCGGCGACCGCGTGCTTATCTTCAAAAAGCGTCGCCGGCAGAATAGCCGACGCAAGAATGGCCATCGCCAGCACCAGACCGTGCTACGCATTGCCTCCATCAACGCAGCCTGATCGGAAAGGAACTTAGCCATGGCACATAAGAAAGCAGGCGGTTCTTCGCGCAATGGTCGCGATTCCGCCGGTAAGCGCCTCGGCGTCAAGCTGTTTGGCGGGCAAACCGTGAATGCGGGGTCCATCATCGTGACGCAGCGCGGCACCAAGATGATCCCCGGCGCGAATGTCTATGCCGGCCGCCAGCACAGCCTGCATGCCGCTGTGGATGGCCGCGTGGTGTTCGAACGCAAGGGTGAAGACCGCGTTCATGTAACCGTGCAGCCGGTGGCGCAGGCTGCGGAATAACCCGCCCTTCAAGGTATCCTTCAAAGAACGAGGGTCTCTTGGGGCCCTCGTTTTGTTTTTGGGGCCATGCTCCCCCTCGGATCGGTCATGAAATTCCTTGATGGGGCAAAAATCTGGGTGAAGGCCGGCGATGGCGGCGATGGCGTCATCGCCTTTCGGCGCGAGAAATTCATCGAATTTGGCGGCCCGGATGGTGGCAATGGCGGCAAGGGCGGCAATGTGATTGCCGAAGCCGTCGCCGGCCTGAATACGCTGATTGATTATCGCTACGCGCAGCATTTCAAGGCGCGCAAGGGTGGCAATGGCGCGGGGTCTGACCGCACCGGGGCAGGCAGCGAAGATGTCGTGCTGAAATTACCCGTCGGCACACAGATTTTCGCCGAAGATCGGGAAACAATGATCGCGGACCTCGATCAGCTCGGCAAACGGGTGGTGCTGGCGCGCGGCGGTGACGGTGGCTTTGGCAATGCGAATTACAAAACCTCGACCAACCGTGCGCCACGCCGTGCCGATAAGGGCTGGCCGGGTGAGGAACGGTGGCTGTGGCTGCGGCTTAAGCTGATTGCCGATGCCGGGCTGGTCGGCCTGCCCAATGCCGGCAAATCCACCTTTCTGGCTGCAGTGTCAGCCGCGCGTCCCAAGATTGCGGATTATCCCTTCACCACGGTCCACCCCCAGCTTGGCGTGGTGCGCCTGAATGCGACCGAGGAATTTGTGCTGGCCGATCTGCCGGGCCTGATTGAAGGCGCCGCCGAAGGCGCTGGGCTTGGCACGCGCTTTCTTGGCCATGTGGAACGCTGCAAGGTGCTGCTGCATCTGGTGGATGGCTCGGCCACTGATCCCGCGCGGGCCTATCGCACCATTCGCCGCGAATTGGCCGAATATGGCCATGGGTTGGAAGATCGCCCCGAATTGGTGGCGCTCAACAAAGTCGATGCCATGACACCCCAGGCGCGCATCTCCCGCGTCAAGGCACTTTCCCGCGCGGCGGGCAAACCTGTCATGCTGATCAGCGGCGCGACAGGTGAGGGCGTGCCCGCCTTGCTGCGTGCCCTGGCTGACATGATCACGGCGGCGCGCTGACAGGCTGGGCTTTCGCATGGTAAGCGTCACTCCATGATCAATGCCGCCCAGCCTCGCTTCAAAGATGCCAAGCGCATTGTCGTGAAGATCGGCTCTGCGCTGGTGGTGGATAACGCCACCGCCGAGCCGCGGGCTGCCTGGCTTGCCTCGGTCGCTGCTGATGTCGCGGCATTGCGCGCGCGGGGGGCTGAGGTTGTGGTGGTGTCTTCCGGCGCCATTGCACTCGCGCGGAAGGCGCTTGGGCTAACACAGCGGCGGCTGCGGCTGGAAGAAAAGCAGGCAGCGGCCGCGGTGGGGCAGATTCGCCTGGCGGGCGCATGGCAGGAAGCACTGGCCGCGCATGGGCTGAAGGCTGCACAATTGCTGCTGACCTTGGAAGATTCGGAAGATCGCCGCCGCTATCTGAATGCGCGCGCCACGCTCGCCACCTTGATCAGCCTTGGCTGTGTGCCGGTGATCAATGAAAACGACACGGTTGCAACAGCCGAGATCCGCTTCGGCGATAATGATCGGCTGGCGGCGCGTGTAGCCGAGATGATCCAGGCCGATGCGTTGCTGCTGCTGTCCGACATTGACGGTCTCTACACCGCTGATCCGCGCAAGAATCCTGAGGCCGAACATCTGCCCGTGGTGGAACGCTTGACGGAGGAGATCATGGCGATGGGTGGTGAGCCGCCACCTGGCTATTCCTCGGGCGGGATGCGCACCAAACTGATTGCGGCACGCATCGCAACCGTTGCCGGCACCGCCATGGCGATTGCGCTTGGCCAGCGTGACCATCCGCTGCGAGCGCTGGAAGAAGGCGCGCGCTGCACCTGGTTTCTGCCGCTGCCAGAAGGCCGCAGCGCGCGCAAGCGCTGGATCGCGGGCAGCCTTGCGCCGCTTGGTGTGCTGGTGGTGGATGCGGGGGCAGCACGCGCACTTAAGCGCGGATCATCGCTGCTGCCCGCTGGCGTGCGCGCCGTGGAAGGCGAGTTTTCGCGTGGTGATCCCGTGAGCGTGCGTGATGCCGCAGGTGTTGAAGTGGCGCGCGGGCTCTGCGCTTATGATGCGGCTTCGGCGAGGCTGATTGCTGGACATCGTAGCGAAGCTTTGGAAGAGATTCTTGGCTGGCGCGGGCGGGATGAAATCATCCACCGCGATGATATGGTGCTGCTGTAACAGTCGGACGGGGCGCTATACGCGCCGCATGCTTCATGGCAGCCTTTTTCGTAAGTGCGGCGGATGCGGCGCGGATAAGGGGTCAGAAAGGGCATGAAGGAAATACGCCTTCTCTCCACCAGTGCGATCCTGGGCTACGGCTTTCCGGAATCGAGTCTTCAGGCTGGCATGGCGCGCGCGCCGCATGTCATTGGCGTTGATGGCGGCAGTGTTGATCCCGGCCCCTATTACCTTGGCGCCGGCGTGCCATTTTGTTCCACCATGGCAATCCGGCGCGATTTGCGCCTGATGCTGCACGCGGCAATTGCAGCGCGCATACCGCTGATGATCGGCACCTCGGGCGGCGCGGGCGGCGCGCCGCATTTGGAGCTTACCGCGAAGCTGGTGCGCGAAATCGCTGCCGAGGAAGCCTTGCAGTTCCGCCTGGCGTTGATTCAAGCCGAACCGCCGCGCGTGGAATTGCAGCGCCGCCTGGCGGCAGGGCGCATCCGCCCTCTCGGCAAACAGCCGCCCTTGACGGCAGAGGCTTTGGAGCGCGCAAGCCGCGTGGTGGGCATGATGGGGCCAGAGCCCTTCATGGAGGCTTTGGACAATGGCGCGCAGGTGATCCTGGCCGGCCGTGCGAGTGATCCCGCGCCCTGGGCTGCGGCTGCCATTCGCGCGCAATTGCCGCCCGCGCCCGCCTGGTATGCCGGCAAGATGCTGGAATGTGGCGCGACCCCTTCCATCCCCAAAGGACATGATTGCCTGCTGGTGACGGTGCGCGAAGACGGCGTGGAATGCGAACCAATGAACCCCATCCGGCGCTGCACACCGCTTTCGATTGCCAATCATTCTCTGCATGAAAACAGCAGCCCGATTCATCACATCGAACCTGGCGGCATGCTGGATACATCCGATTGCCGGTTTGAGGCGCTGAGTGATCGTGCCGTGCGGATCAGTGGAATGCGCTGGAGGCCGGCTGCGCAATACACGGCCAAGCTGGAAGGCGTGGAATTTGCAGGCTATCGCTGCATTTCCATTTGCGGCACGCGCGACCCGTTGCTGATTGCGCGCCTACCCTTGTTCCTGGAAGAAGTGCGCGGCATTGTGCACGAAAAGGCGGCGGCTTTTGGCGCGGCGCCGGAAAGCTATTCCCTGATCATCCGCACCTATGGGCTGGATGGCGTCATGGGCGCGCGCGAACCCGAGCAGCAGGTGGCGGGCCATGAGGTTGGCTTTGTGATTGAAGTCATCGCCGAAACCCCGGAAATCGCCGCTGCCGTGCTTGGCATTGCGCGCACCAATATGCTGCATACAGACTTCCTAGGCAGGCTGTGCCGCGAAGGCAATATGGCCTTCCCTTTCTCGCCATCCGATATCCCAGTCGGGCCGGTCTATCGCTTCAGCATCCACCACGTGCTGGAACTGGACCACCCGTGCGAGATTTTCCCTATCACCTACGAAAATATCTGAGGACGATCATGCCAAGCATCCGTGAATTGGCGCGAATCTGCAAAAGCAAGAATGCCGGGCCGTTTGATCTGACGATTGATATCGTCTTTGACGATGTCGCGCTCTATCAAAAGGTGCGCGCTTCCGGCGTGATTTCCGAAGTCTTGTTTGCGCGGCTTTATGGCGTCGCGGTAGATGATGTGCTGCTGACGCCCTATGATGCCGCCATGGCGATCAAGGCGACATTCCCTCGACTGGTGCCGGCGGGCGGCATTGGCGATACGGATGTCTATGGTTGCCAGCAGCATGCGCCTCTGCTTGATGTTGAAATTCCTTTTTGATCCGGGGGGTTTTCCGATGCCGAACACTCATCGTCAAATGACCATGGTCGCCTTTTTGCAAGCGCAGAATTGTTCAAATCTGCCGGGTTCCTGGCGCCATCCTGCCTCCATGAGCGATTTTCTGACGCCCGATTACTACCAGCGCATTGCGCGCATTCTGGAAGATGGTAAATTCCACATGGCCTTCTTCGATGATCGGCTGGCAATGCCCGACATCTACGCCAATGATTTCCGCAATACGGTGGCGCATGGCGTACGCGCGGTGAAACTTGATCCGCTGACGATTGTCATGATGATGGCCGCGGCCACCAAGCGCATTGGCCTGGGTGCGACCTATTCCACCACCTATTATGAACCGTATCACGTCGCGCGGCTTTTCGCGACAGCGGATCTGATGACGCATGGACGCTTGGCGTGGAATATCGTGACTTCGCTCAATGATAGTGAAGCGCTGAATTTCGGCCATGGCGAGCATTTGGAACATGATCTGCGCTATGATCGTGCCGATGAATTCATGGAAGTGGTAATGGGCCATTGGGGGTCTTGGGATGATGATGCGCTGATTGTGGATAAGGAAGCCGGCGCCTTCGCCAAACCCGATGGTGTGCGGCGGCTGGATCATCAGGGGAAGTATTTCAAATCTCGCGGGCCATTCACCGTACCGCGCTCACCGCAGGGCCATCCTGTTTTATTGCAAGCGGGTCAAAGCGGCCGCGGCCGCAGCTTTGCCGCGCGTTGGGGTGAGGCTGTATTCGTGATCTATCCCAATCTGGAAAATGGCAAAAAGCAGTATCGTGAATTCCGCGCCGCCGTCTCTGCCGAAGGGCGTGATCCGGACAGCGTCAAAATCCTGCCCGCCTGCTATGCCATCCCCGCCGAAAGTGCCGATATGGCCGCCGAGAAACAGGCGGTAATTGAAGCAACCGCGCGGCCCATTGATGGGCTGACGCTGCTTTCCGAAGTGCTGAACTGGGATTTGGGCAGTAAGCCCTATGATGAGCGGCTGACGGATGACGAATTGGCGGGGCTTTCCTGGCATGGTTTCCGTGATCGCGTGATCATGCTGTCGGGCAAGAAGAACCCAAGCGTGCGCGACTTTGTGGAGGTTTCAGGCCGCGGTACCATCCATGAACATCACGCCTTTGTCGGCACGCCAAAGCAGGTCGCCGATCAGATGGAAGAATGGTTCCATGGCGGTGCTTGTGATGGTTTTGTCATGGCAGCCACGCATATCCCCGGCGCCTATGAGGATTTCGTGCGGCTCGTGGTGCCGGAATTGCAGCGGCGCGGCGTGTTCCAGAAGGAATATCCCGGCAGCACACTGCGCGACATTATGGGATTGAAGCGCCCCAGTGCTGCCGAATGTCGCGCGGCAGCGCAAAAGCGCTGACGCTTGCTCCTTTCAGCAAGGGCTGCTTATGCAAGATGACGTGTGCCACCGCAGCCTTGAAGTGACCAGGGGGAAAGTATCATGCGTATTACATGGCCAAACGAAATGCTGAGCGTCGTTCGGCAGGAGCGTTAGCTTTTCAGCGTAGCTGCGCGAGCGGGAACTTACTGAGACTGTTTCTCGTATTACTTTCTGGTGCTCTTGGTGAAACCACTTGGCCAGACGCTCCCTAGCTGCGCAGGCCGGGCGCTTCCTGGCCCGTGCGTGCGACATATTGCATGTAGCCACCGGCAGAATCATGGATACCTTCTGGCGTCAATCCCAATACCCGGTTGGAGAGTGCCGCCAGAAAATACCGGTCGTGGGAGACGAAAAGCATGATGCCTTCATAGGCCGCGAGGGCGCTGATCAGCATTTCCTTGGTCACCATATCAAGATGATTGGTCGGTTCATCCAGCACCAGAAAGTTGGGCGGATCATACAGCATCAGCGCCATGACCAACCTGGCCTTCTCTCCACCCGATAGTACGCGACATTTCTTTTCCACCTCATGACCGGAAAAGCCAAAACACCCAGCCAAGGCACGCAAGGAGCCTTGGCCAGCGCGCGGAAAGGTGTCTTCCATGGTCTCAAAGATGCTATGCTCACCATTCAATAACCCCATGGCGTGCCGCGCGAAATAGCCGAGTGTCACGCTGCCGCCCAAAGTGACCGTACCAGCATCGGGTTGCGTGAAACCGGTCACGAGCTTTAGCAAGGTTGATTTGCCGGCGCCATTAATGCCCATGACACAGCAGCGCTCTTCGCGCCGGGTCAGGAAATCCAGACCGCCATAAATCACGCGTTTGCTGTATTCCTTATGAATGTTTCCCAGATTGACGACATCATCGCCGGAACGCGGCGCCGGCAGAAATTTGAATAATATGGTCTGGCGCCGCTTGGGTGGTTCCACACGGTCAATCTTCTCCAGCTTCTTGACCCAGCTTTGCACCTGCGCCGCGTGAGAGGCACGCGCCTCGAAACTTTCAATGAATTTGATTTCCTTGGCCAGCATGGCTCGCTGCCGGTCAAATTGCGCCTGCTGCTGCTTTTCATTCAGCGCGCGTTGCTGTTCATAAAATTCGTAATTACCCGCATAGGTGGTGAGCGAACCTGCATCAATTTCAATGATTTTATTCACGATCCAGTTCATGAATTTCCGATTATGGGATGTCATCAGCAGCGCGCCCTCATAGGCGAGCAGGAAATTCTCCAACCAGATAAGATTTTCCAGATCAGGGAGATTGCTCGGTTCGTCCAAAAGCATCACATCGGGGGCCATCCACAATACGCGCGCCAAGGCCACGCGCATGTGCCAGCCGCCAGACAGGGCACCAAAATAGCCTTCCATCATGTCTTAGCTGAAATTCAGGCCCGCCTGAACCTCCCGCGCGCGGCCTTCCTGCGCATAACCGCCTAATTCCTCAAAGCGCGCCTGAACTTCGCCAAAGCGTTCGATCAATTGGTCCATCTCATCGGCCTGATCCGGATCACCGAGCGCTATTTTCAGCGCCTTCAATTCGGCTGCCACTCCGCTGATGGCGCCCGCGCCATCCATCACGTCGGCCACCGCGCTGCGGCCAGATATTTCGCCAACATCCTGGCTGAAAAAACCGATGCTGAGGCCCCTCTCGGCAATCACCAAACCCTTATCGGGTTGTTCCTGCTGCGTCATCATGCGGAATAGCGTCGTCTTGCCGGCCCCATTCGGGCCGACCAGCCCAATCTTCTCACCTCTTTGCAGCGCGGCAGATGCCTCAATGAAAAGCATCTGTCGGCCAATTTGCTTGCTGATGTTATCAAGGCGAATCATGAAGGCTCTGCGTTCCTGAAAGGGGCAGGGGCCTTATAGGCGATTTCGCGTGAGGGCCAGGCTGTCTGGCCGCCGGCAAAACTCAGCTTGGCTCGATCCCCGACGCGCGCTCAGGGGCGTCGGCGGCCCGGCTGGCCAGCCTCGCTTTAGTCTATCGCCGCCCCGCCGCCGCTATGATTTCCGCACGGCGCTGAATAGCCCAGCCATAATTTTCGGGCCACATCTGCGCACCCGGATCACAACCCAAGCTTTCAGCGGCCTTCAAGGTCCAATAGGGATCATACATCAATTCGCGCCCAACCGCGATCAGATCAGCGCGGCCTTCCTGCAAAATCGCTTCCGCCTGATCGCCCGCGATAATCACGCCCACCGCCATGGTCGCCACACCCGCATCGCGCCGCACGCGTTCCGCATAAGGCACCTGGAAACCCGGCGGGCGTTCCGCGCGGGTGCGCAGCGGTTGGCCTGAGTCATTGGCGCGGAAGGCAGGCGCTCCCGAAACACCGCCCGCCGAGCAATCCACCACATCCACACCGCGCGCCTTCAATTCCTTCGCGAGTGCCACGGAATCATCCAGGCTCCAGCCCTCAGCGGGGCCGTCAACGGCAGAGATGCGGAAGAATAGCGGCAGATCAGCTGGCCAGGCGGCGCGCACCGCTTCGGTCAGTTCAAGGGCAAAGCGCATGCGCCCGGCAAGGTCTCCGCCATAGCGATCATTGCGCTTATTCGAGATGGGCGAGAGGAAGGTTTGAATGAGATACCCATGCGCGCCATGGATTTCCAAAACGCGAAAACCTGCCTTTGCCGCGCGCGCCGCAGTGGTGGCAAAAGCCTGCACGGTTTCCTGAATTTTCGTTTCCGTCATCGCGGTTGGCGCATGCCAGCCGGCGCTGACTGGAGCGGCTGTCGGGCCGAAACAATCCCAAGGCGCAGCGCCCGTCGCGGCATCTTCGGCACGGAGCGGCGTGCTGCCCTTCCAGGGTGGCTGCACGGAAGCCTTGCGCCCGGCATGGGCAATTTGAATGGCAGGCACTGATCCAAAGGTGATGATGGCATCCACAATGGGGCGATAGGCTTCCACCTGCATATCATTCCAAAGCCCGCAGCAGCCATGCGTGATGCGCCCTTCTGGCGCCACTGCGGTGGCTTCCGTAAAGATCAGCCCAGCACGGCCACGCGCCACCGCTGTCAGATGCGAAAAATGAAACCCATTCGCCAACCCATCCTTGGCCGAATACATGCAAAGCGGCGAAAGTGCCACACGATTGGGCAGCGTCACGGACCGCAAGGTGATGGGGGTGAAGAGTAGAGGCATGGACATGCAGGGCTTCCTTGAGAAAAACTTCAAAGTTAGTCTGGTCTTTCAAACCCGGGCGTCAAGCCTTGCCGGGTCGCCCACATCATGGCTGCATGCTAAAAGAAGGATCCGTCCATGACAACAAGACGCGCTGCCCTTGCCGGGCTTCTTGCCTTTCCCGAGATTGCTTCCACACAGGAAGCTTGGCCCGCACGCAGCCTGCGGCTGATCTCGCCCTTTCCGCCTGGCGGTGCCGCCGATGTGCTGGCGCGCAATATGACCGAGGAACTCACGCCCGCGCTGCGCCAATCCGTGTTGGTCGAAAACCGCACCGGCGCGGGGGGGGTCTGTGGGTACGGAAGCCGTGGTGCGAAGCGCGCCTGATGGTTACACGCTGCTGATGGGCTCTACCGGCCCGCTCGCGATCAACCCAGCTTTATTGCGCCTTGCCTATAATCCCGGGCGTGATCTGGTACCGATCGCCATGATCTCCACGGTCGCTTCCGTTCTGGCGGTGCATCCTTCTGTGCCGGTGCGCAATCTTGGTGAGTTGCTGGCCATGGCACGCGCCAAGCCGGGTGAATTGAATTACGGGTCAAGCGGCACGGGCAGCGCGCAGCATTTTTTCATGGAATTGCTGAAGCAAATGACCGGCGTGGATATCACGCATGTGCCCTATCGCTGCACTGGTCCTGCCATGGTGGACACCATCGGCGGACGGCTTGCCATGATGTTTGATACGATGCCAACCGCACTGCCGCATATTCCGGGCGGGCGTGTGCGCGCCATTGCGGTAACCACCGCGCGGCGAGATCCCGTACTGCCCGATGTGCTGACCATCGCTGAATCTGGTGTCACCGGCTACGAAGGTGTGGGCTTCTACGGCCTGACGGCGCCCGCCGGCACGCCCGCTGCCATTATTGATCGGCTGCATCGGGAAGTGAATACATCACTCGTCCGCGAAGCCTTTCGCGTGCGGCTGGTGGCGCAGGGCACTGAACCCGCACCGATGACGCAGGAAGCCTTTCGGGGTTTCATCGCAACCAATCGCAAAAGATGGACTCGTATGCTTCGTGATGGGAATATTCGGGTGGATTGAAGCCTTCAGGGCGCTGGCAAAAGCGCATCCGTGCGCCCCATTAGGCGATACGCAGCCAGCCCCAGCCATTCGCGAAAGCCCCATTCGAATTGGCCAAGACGCTCAGGAAAGGGGGCGTCGTAAAGTGCTGCGAAGCCATGCCCGGTACGGTAATTCACGGGCCAGGCAATGATATTGGACCAGCCCGCTTGGCGGAATACGCCCATGCCTCGGGGCATATGGCTGGCGGAGGTAATCAGCAGCCACACCTCATCCGGTTTGGGCTGCACCAAATCCCGCGTCAGTACCGCGTTCTGATGCGTGCTGCGTGCTGCATTTTCATAAATCACGCGTGGGCCGGCAAGGCCGAGGCTTTCAAAGAATTGTCGCGCGACATCGGCTTCCGTCAGCCCGCCATGGACCAAGGAGCCCTGGCCGCCGGTGAAGACAATGCGCGCATCGGGGAAGCGGCGTGCGAGGGCAACTGCTTCCGTCATGCGCTCAGCCGCGCCATTGATGGCGGGAATACCGCGCGCATCGGTGATATTCTGATCTACCGCACCGCCTAATACCACAATGCCATCTACACGCGCGGGTGCCTCGGCGGGGCGTGGGAAACGGTCTTCCAACGGCAGCAGGATGAATTGGCTGATCGGGGTTGCGATCAGCAGGAAGAAGAATGCAAGGCAGGCCAGGATCAGCCAGCGGCCATAACGACGCCCACGCCAGATCAACGCAAGCCCGATGGCGCCAAGCAGCAATGCGAAGTGGCCCGGCCGCGCCGGAAACCAAATGATCTTCGAAAAGATGTAGACGAAATTGGTCATGATAAGGCCCAAAACGCACGCTGTGCGCCAAAGCAGTGCTGCGCGGGCCTGTCAAGCGAAGCCGTGCCGGGTTTTGTACCGACGCCGCTGAGGCGGTTACTTGCGACCGTTTTCGGCCTTCGCCGCTTCATTCACGCGCTGTTCTGCTGCCAGGATGGTATTCCGCAATTCCCGCATGAAGGCATTGCCCTTCGGCGTGCGCTGCACCAGGACAGAGCGGCGATCTGAAGGATCGGCCTTGCGGCGCGCTAAATCATGATCCCCGATACGGTCCAGCGCGCGCGTGATCGCGGGCTTGGAAACATTAAGCTTTGCGGCGAGACCGCGCACCGTATGCGGGCCATCGGTCAGGTAGCTAATCAGCATCACGCCAAGCTGGCGGGATGAGAGATCAGTACCGTCGCGACGCACCAGCGCTACGATGGTTTCCTGCAGGACACGGATCATATGTTCCGAAGCACTGTTGTTGTTGGCCAAAGTGTTTTTCCTTTCCGTACGACTGATTTAGGCTTTTGGAACCCTATATTCTTTGAAGTTAGGTGAAGGCCTAATGACCTCTCTTGATGACATGTAACGATATCAATAAAATTTCATATTACATTCCCTTCCAAAAATCCTGTAACATTTTGAAAATGGCACGCGCGCCTTGGGCTTCGCCGCCTTCCGGTCGGCCAGGGCGCGTCGTGTCATTCCAGGCATAGACATCAAGATGCGCCCAAGGCTGGCTTTGGGGCACAAATCGGCGCAGGAACAGGGCCGCAGTGACCGCGCCCGCCATGGGTTTTGTTGATACATTGGAAAGATCTGCGTAAGAGCTATCTAGCCAGAAATCATAGCCTTCATAGAGTGGCAGGCGCCAAAGCGGGTCCTGAACCGCTACACCCGCGCTCAAAAGTACTTCCGATAAGGCGTCATTATTGCTGAACAACGCCGGCAGGTCCGGGCCGAGTGCAACCCGTGCCGCCCCCGTCAGTGTGGCCGCATCCAGGATCATGTTGGGGCTATGTTCCGCAGCAAATTGTAACAGATCGCACAAGACCAGCCTTCCCTCGGCATCCGTATTGCCGATTTCAACCCTGAGCCCTTTGCGCGTGCGCAAAACATCCATGGGCCGCATCGCTGAGCCGGAAATGGCGTTTTCCACCGCGCCGATCAGTACCAGCAGCCTAAGCGGCAGCCGAGCGCGCATGACCATCTCTGCGACTGCCAGCATTACTGCGGCACCACCCATATCCTTTTTCATGCGCAGCATGGCGGCAGAGGGCTTCAGATCCAGGCCGCCCGTATCAAAGCAGACACCCTTGCCGCAGAGCGCTATGAGCGGGCCTTTGGCATCACCCTCCCAGCGCAGCACGGCCAGGTGTGGCGCGCGCGGGCTGCCGGCGCCGACGGCGGCCATACAGGGAAAACCCTCTTCCAGGGCTGGGCCAGCAATGATTTCGGCGCTGCCGCCATGTCTTGCAGCCAGCGCCGCCGCCGCTTCGGCCAGCGCCTGCGGGTCCAATTCAGCAGCTGGCATATTGATCAAGTCGCGCGCTGCGCAAACAGCCTCAGCGATCGTCACGGCCATTTCCGTGCCAGGCGGCGGGATCAGCTCGGCTGAGGGACGGTCTTGCTGCTTGTGGCGCAACCAACGATAGGCGCCGAGCCGCCAACCCAGGACCGCTTCGGAGGGATCGGCGCCGTTTCCAGCAAGATGCCATTTTGTGCCCGCGGGCAGGGCCCAAGGCGCTGCGCCGAAATGCCATGGCGAAGCTTCAGCACCCACCCCAATCACCGCGCCGTCAAGGCCGTTCGCGCCAGGGATCAAGGCCATCTCTCCAGGCTTGGCACTGAAACCAGAAGCGCGCAAAAAGGCCGCCGAAGGCGCCCCAAGCTGTTCCAGAAACCGCGGCAGGTCAGACGCGGATACCGCGTGTAAAGGCGCGGATGCGGTGTTTGGGGCTGGCTCGTGGGCTGCCATTTCATTCTCCAATCGCCAAACCTGTGTCGCAGCACAGTAGGGATACGAAACTTATGTGCGCCTTGCCGGCGCAGATTTCAAATCCACAAGTGTGATAGAGAGGGAAAGGGTAATATGTTTCAGGGAACCCCTGATCAACCCTGTAATTAGCGTTGATTTTTCGTGATCGCGGTGATCCCGCTGAGGTTCCCGCCAATGTTGATCGCTTCCCTGCCCATTTTCGGGGTGGAATGGGGTG
>VGDM01000052.1 GCA_016869715.1 Alphaproteobacteria bacterium | reverse complement strand
AGGCCATGGCGCGAAGCAGCCGCCCGAAGCCTTGCGAGAGCGCGTGCGCACTTACTGCGACCCGCTGCCCATCTGGTATGCGCCGCTGGAGCAGGAAGCGCATGACACATCGGGCTTCCCATTTTCGGCCGTCACGCAGCGGCCCATGGCGATGTATCATTCCTGGGGCTCAATGAATGCCTGGCTTCGGCAAATCCACGGCGCCAATCGCCTGTATATGAGCCGCGCCAAGGGGGAAGCCATGGGCATTGCGCACGATGATTGGGTATGGGTTGAAAGCCGCAATGGCCGCGTGAAGGGGCAGGTGACGCTAATGGAAGGCGTGAACCCCGACACGGTTTGGACCTGGAACGCCATAGGTAAACGCGCCGGCGCCTGGATGTTGAGCCCAAATGCGGCGGAAGCCGAGCGTGGCTTTTTGCTGAACCACGTGATCAGCGAATGGCTGCCCGCACAAACCGGCCCGCGCCTTGCCAATGCCGATCCCATTACCGGTCAGGCCGCCTGGTATGATTTGCGCGTCAACATCAAGAAATGCGCGAAGGGCGAGGAAGGCATCACGGCGCCCCATCCAAGCGCTTTGACACCGCCACCCAATATGCCCGAACCGCCCAAGATTCTGCGCTTCAATGCAGGAGAACAAAAGCTATGACATCCCTGCCCTCACCCGCGCCGGGCGCCAAAAAGCTTGGCCTTGTCATTGATCTGGATACCTGTGTCGGCTGCCATGCCTGTGCAACGAATTGCAAGGAATGGAACACCAGCGGCCATATGGCGCCCTTGCCCGATCAGCATCCTTACTCTGCCGCGCAGGAAGGTGTGTGGTTCAACCGCGTGCATGCCTATGAAGCCGGTGATGGCGATGAAGGCCGCACGGTGCATTTCCCGCGGTCGTGCCTCCATTGCGAAACGCCGGCCTGCGTGACGGTGTGCCCCACCGGCGCATCCTATAAGCGCGCAGAAGATGGCATTGTGCTGGTCAATACGGATATGTGCATCGGCTGCCAGCTATGCGCCTGGGCCTGCCCTTATGGTGCGCGCGAGTTGGATGAAGACCAGGGTGTGATGAAAAAATGCACGCTCTGCATTGATCGCATCTATAACGAAACCATCCCGGAAGACCGCCGCGCGCCGGCCTGCGTTTCCACCTGCCCGGCCAATGCGCGGCATTTTGGTGATCTTGGTGATCCAAACAGTGATGTATCAAAGCTGGTTGCCGAACGCGCGGGCTATGAGCTGATGCCGGAGATGGGCTACCAGCCGGTCAATCGCTATCTGCCGCCGCGCAAGGCTTCAAGTCAGGTGAATACCGCGCCCAAGGAAGCCGGGCCTTTGCCAAGCCAGATTACCAACCCGCTGCTGCGTTGGATGGATAAGGTGCTGTCCCGATGAAACCCGCCCCTTCCATCATTTTCTTCACAGTCGCATCTGGCGCGGGCTATGGGCTTTTGTTCTGGCTTGGCGTGTTGAAGCCGCTTGGCCTGCTGCCCGCGAGCAGCCTTTTCGGCGCGACCGCGGCCATTATCGCGCTGGCGCTGATCACGGCGGGGCTCTGTTCATCGCTGCTGCATCTTGGCCGGCCGGAACGCGCCTGGCGCGCGCTCAGCCAATGGCGGTCTTCCTGGCTGTCGCGCGAAGGCGTTGCGGCGGTGATCACCTTTCTGCCGGCGACGATATTCATGATCGCGCTCGCGCATGATGAGAAACGACTGATCCTAATTGCTGGTTTGCTCTCTGCCGTTGGTGCTGCGATCACGGTTTATTGCACCGGCATGATCTATGCGTCGCTGAAGCCGATCAAGGAATGGCATCACCCCATGGTGGCGCCGGGCTATTTGCTGTTCGCGAGTTTCTCCGGCGCATCCCTGCTTGCCATGCTTGCCATTTTCTGGGGCGGCGGCTTCTTTCCCGCCTTGGCCGCAGCCGCGCTTGGTCTTGCGGCGCTGATGTTCAAGCGCGCCTATTGGACGAGTGTGGGTGCCACACCGGCCGGCAGCACGCGGGAAAGCGCCACGGGGCTTGGCTTCATTGGCAAAGTCCGCCCACTGGAAAGCCCGCATACCGAAGCGAATTACCTATTGCGAGAGATGGTGTTTCGCGTGGGCCGCGTGCACGCGTCGAAGCTGCGCAGCATCGCATTACTGCTCGGCTTTGCGCTGCCGGCGCTGCTGTTCTGTCTTGCGATCATCATCGGCGGCAGCGCGGCAATGGCCTTGGGTCTGTTGGCCGCAGCCAGCGCCGTCGCCGGGCTTCTGGTGGAACGCTGGCTGATTTTTGCGGAGGCCACGCATACCGTCGCGCTTTATTATCCGGGGCAGGGCTGAATTCTTTACCCACGCTGTGTTATCTGGTGCTGATGCTGCCTGATTTCAACGCCACCGCCGCTGCCCTGCGCGCCTTGCCGCGTGAACGCGTCCATGGCCGCGTCAATGCCATTACCGGGCTCACGATCACGCTGGAAGGCTTTGGCCCGCTGGCGGCGATTGGGGATCGCGTGGCGATCACGCCACCAACCGGCGCGCCGGTCATGGCGGAAATCGCCGGGTTTCGTGATGGAAAGGCGCAGGCGATTGCGCTTGGGCCGCTGACGGGCCTGACATCCGGCATGCGCGCCACGCTGGCGCCGCGCCCGGCCTTGCCCGTTTCCGAATTCAACGCCCAACCCATGCGCCGGCGCCGGCGGCGGGGCAGCGTTCTCGGCTTGGCGTTCGGCGGCCGCTTGGTGTACGAATTCTTGATCTGTTCACGCCCGTCAGGCGCGGGCAAAGGCTTGGGCTTTTCGCGGCCTCCGGCGTTGGGAAATCAATCCTGATGGCCATGCTGGCAGGCAGCTTGGCGGTGGATGTGATGATCTTTGCGCTGGTTGGCGAACGCGGGCGCGAATTGCGCGAATTCATCGAAGATGATTTGGGGCTGGAAGGCTTGGCGCGCAGCGTGGTTGTCTGCGCCACATCGGATAGCGCCGCACCTTTGCGCCGCGAAGCCGCCTACGCCGCCATGACCGTCGCCGAGCATTTCCGCGATGAGGGTCTGCAGGTGCTGCTGCGGATGGATAGCGTGACGCGTTTTGCCTTAGCGCTGCGTGAAATTGGCTTGGCCGTCGGCGAACCACCCGCCACGCGCGGCTATCCGTCTTCGGTCTTTACTGAATTGCCGCGCTTGCTGGAACGCTCCGGGCCCGGGCCAGATAATGCGCCTGGTGCGATCACCGCGCTTTTCACCGTGCTGGTCGAAAGTGAACATGATGAACCCGTGGCGGACGCTGTGCCCGGGATTCTTGACGGTCATGTGGTGTTGGGCCGTGGGATTGTGGAGGCCGGGCGTTATCCGCCGGTGGATGTATTGCGCTCCGTCTCGCGCAGCATGCCGGGCGTTTTGGCGGAACAGGAATGGGAATTGGTGTTGGAAGCCAAGCGCTTGCTCTCCAACTATAATGACGTGAAGAATCTTGTGCGGCTTGGCGCCTATCGCACCGGCAATGATCCGGAAGCGGATGCGGCGGTGAAGCTGGCACCGCGGATTGAAGCGGTGCTCCGCCAACGCAAGGGCGAGATTTCAACGGTTGAGGAAGCCGTTGCGGCACTCACGCAGGCAATAGACGGGGCTTGAGGCTTGTGGTCCGATCGCCGCTGTCGGTTCCCGACAGTGGCGTGAATCGGCCCAGCAAATGTCAGGCTAGTGTTGCGCTGGCGCTGTTTGGGCAGGAGATAGGTCAGCATGAATCGCGCCACTAGGATGGCAAGTGGATCTTTCTATCGGCTGGAATTGGCCTTGCGCCGAGCGCTGCCCGAAAGCTTCAAGAAGCTGTGGCGGCTTGGGCGGCTGGCGGTGCAACCAGTGCCGCCCTCCGCGCCACAAGTTCCACAAGCGCAGCTTGAAGGCTGCCAATTGCTCACCAATCGCTTGGAAATGCTGCACCGCCTGCCAAAGGGCGGGGTTGTCGCGGAAGTTGGCACCTATCAAGGCGATTTTGCGCGCGGGATTCTGGACATCATGGCGCCGTCCCGCCTGCATTTGGCGGATATCACCTTCAGCCTGTGTCGGGCCGATGTCCTGGCCGATCCGCGGGTTGAACGGCATGAGGGGCTGTCGGTGCCCTTCCTGCAAGCCTGTGCCGATGCCAGTTTCGACATGATCTATATTGATGCCGATCACGGGTATGCGGCGGTGATTGCCGATGCCGCCGCCGCCGCGCCCAAGGTGAAGCCCGGTGGCTATCTGGTGTTCAATGATTTTGCGCGCATCATCCGCCCAGGCTTTGGTGTGCTTGGCGTGCATCAGGCGGTATGCGAATTCGCCGTCAGCAGCGGTTGGTCCGTCGCCTTTTTCTGCCTGGAAGGTGAGGCGCTGTACGATATCGCGCTGCGCCGGCCTGAATAGCTGACGGTTTTATTTCTCGCAGCGAATAAAGACCGTGCTGGCATGCGCGCGTTCGCCGACCTCGGCCGCGCTCAATTCCGTGGGCGGGCTTTCGCGCAAGGTGGGTTCAACGCCGGCGCGGCGGAGGAAGCCCAGCGCCTCGGTTCCCTTTACGGCGAAATTCACATTCTGCGGAATATCGCCGGTGCGTTGCGCGATGCGCTGGGCATTCAGCTTGGACACAATCACGCCCATCACGTGACCTTGCCGATCGAGTAGAGGCCCGCCGGAATTGCCCTGCTGCACCGGTGCGCTGATCTGAAAATGCTGTTCATTATTGGCGAGGCCCGCAAGTGCGCTGACATCGCCTGTGGTCAGGGTTGGCCCGGCCGCCAAAAGTCCCGCGAGCGGGAAGCCATAAGTCACCACACTTTCGCCGCGCCGGACGGGATTGGCGCGGAATGGCAGAACGGGGCCGGGATCATTCGGCACGGCAAGCAGCGCCAGGTCACGCTGCACATCAACCCGCGCTGGCATGGTGGCGGGCAGGGTGCGGCCATCGGCGGTACGCACGGTAATCGCGTTGCAGCCATCAATGACATGATGATTGGTAAGCACGCGGTCACGCGCCGCGATAAAGCCCGTGCCGGTGGAGGCGCGCCCGCGGCCTGCCTGCGGCGGTGCGCCTGGGGCCGGCGCGGCGGCACCGGGTGGGCGGGGCAGGGGTGATTGCATCGCCACCACTTTTTCCGCGCAAATATCCTGGCCGCGATTGATGACCTCCCGCCCATCGCTCAGCACCATGCGGAGATCAAAGCGGCAGCCGGTATTCTCGGCGGGGCGTATGTTAATCCCGTTACCTGGTGCCAGCGGGCCGCGCGTCAGCATATTGGCGCCCCAATCCGGCCGCCCCGTGCGCACGGCAAAAAGCGAATGGGCCGATTGTTCGGTCTGATTGAGCACCCTGAAGGGCTCCGTCTGCGACAGCGCAGGGGATGGGGCCAGGAGCAGGGCGAGAAGGGTAAGGAACAGGGCAGGCATGATGCATTTTATCTCGGCATGGATGACGCCTTCGTCAATCGCTCTGGGCTTGACCTTCCCATGATGGGAAGCGCCACATAGGCGTCATCATGCCCGATGCCGCTGCCCCCCTGCCGCGCCTCTCCCTCCCCATTGAAGGGATGACCTGCGCAGCCTGCGCCGGGCGGGTGGAACGCGCACTCCGCAAACTGCCCGGCGTGGTGGAGGTGCGCGTAAACCCCGCGACTGATCGGGCGGAAGTAGCGGGCAGTGCCGATGCGGCGGCGTTGAAGCAGGCGGTTGAGGGCGCCGGCTATGGCGTGGCGGAAGCGCAATTCGACCTTGCTATTGGCGGCATGAGTTGCGCGGCTTGCGCGGGGCGCGTTGAAGCCGCACTCCGCGCCGTACCGGGCGTGCTGGACTCGCGCGTCAACCCAGCCTCGGAACAGGCGCATGTCAGGGCGATTGCGGGTGTGCCCGAGTCTTCGTTCCGCGCCGCGGTGGAAGCCGCTGGCTATGAATTACGCGGCAGCACATTTGAAGCCGGGGAAGAAGCCGCCGCACGAGCGCTTGCTGCTGAACGACGCGATGTGGTGCTGGCCGGGATATTCTCGGCCCCGTTTCTGATCGGCATGATCGGCATGGGGCTCGGCCAGGATTGGATGCCAAGCGATTGGGCGCAATTTGGTCTCGCGAGTTTTGTGGAATTCTGGCTCGGCGCACGTTTCTGGCGCGCGGGCTATGCCGCGGTGCGTGGTGGCACGGGCAATATGGATGCGCTGGTGGCACTCGGCACCGGCGCGGCCTGGGCGCTTTCCACCTGGCTATTGCTGACCGCGCCCGCACATCAGGGCACGCCGCATCTTTATTTCGAAGCGGCAGCGGTGGTGATTTTCTTCGTCCTGCTCGGCAAATATCTGGAAGCCCGCGCCAAGCGCGCGACTGGTGCCGCGATCCACGCCTTGCTTGACCTCAGCCCACGTCAGGCACGGCGGCTGGAAGCTGGTGAAGAACGCGAAGTGCCCGCTGCCTTGCTTTCCATCGGTGACCTGATGGTGGTGCGCCCCGGTGAGCGTATTCCGGTGGATGGGCTGGTGCGAGAGGGTCGCGCGGGCGTGGATGAAAGCGCGCTGACCGGCGAAAGCCGCGCGGTGGAAAAGGAAGAAGGGGCGCAGGTTTCAACCGGCACGATGGCGCTGGATGGGCGCTTGGTGATCGAAGCCCTTGCCGTGGGTGGCGATACAACGCTGGCCCGCGTGGCGCAGTTGGTGGCTGCAGCGCAGGCATCACGCGCGCCAGTTCAAAAGCTGGTGGATCGCGTGAGTGCAGTCTTCGTGCCAGTGGTGCTCGCGCTGGCATTGGCAACATTCATCGGTTGGTTACTGGCAGGCGCAGGTTTTGAAGCCGCGCTGATCCATGCGGTTTCCGTGCTGGTGATTGCCTGCCCCTGTGCCTTGGGCCTCGCAACCCCTGCAGCGATTATGGCTGGCACCGGGGCGGCGGCGCGGGCCGGCATTTTGCTGCGCGATGCTGAGGCGATTGAGCGTGCTGGGCGCATTACCCTGGTTGCCTTTGACAAGACCGGGACGCTGACGGAAGGCAAGCCGCGCTTGGTCGGCTTGCATCCCTCACCCGGCATGACGCGCGAGGAAGCTTTGGCGATTGCCGCCGCGCTGCAAACGGGCAGTGAACACCCCCTGGCGCGGGCGGTGTGGCGCGCAGCGGGCGCTGTGCCGCCCGCCGCCGATTTCCGCGCCCTGCCCGGACGCGGTGTGGAAGGCGTGGTCGGTGGACGACGCTATGCGCTTGGCAGTTCGCGGTTGTTGCGGGAAGCAGGCGCTGCTCGCGGTGCCCTGGCCGAGGCGGCCATCGCCGGCGAAGCAGCGGGGCAAACCCTTTCCTGGTTGATCGAAGGCAATGCAGCCCGCGCATTGTTCCTGTCCGAGGATGCACCGCGCGCCGGCGCTGCCGCTGCGGTGGCAGGCCTTACCGCGCTAGGTGTGAAGCCTGCCATGATCAGCGGGGACCAGCACGCCGCGGCCCTTGCTGTCGCGGCGCCGCTTGGCATTACCGATGTCGCTGCCGAGGTTTTGCCCGATGGCAAGGCCGCGCGCATTACGGCCTGGCAGGAAGCGGGTGAAACTGTCGCCATGGTTGGCGATGGCGTGAATGACGCGCCGGCCCTTGCCCGCGCTGATCTTGGCATTGCGATGGGCACGGGGACGGATATCGCCATTCAATCGGCGGGCATTACCTTGTTGCGCGGCGATCCAGCGCTAGTGCCGGCGGCTTTGGAGATTACGCGGCTCACCTTGCGCAAGATCCAGCAGAATTTGTTCTGGGCCTTTGGTTATAATCTGCTTGGTGTGCCGCTGGCCGCTTTCGGCTTGCTGTCTCCGCCGATTGCCGGCGCGGCGATGGCGGCATCAAGTGTCAGTGTGCTGACAAATGCGTTATTACTTTCACGCTGGAGGCCCCGGCCATGAATATCGGTGACGCAGCCCGTGCTTCGGGCATTTCTGCAAAGATGATCCGCCATTATGAGGCGATTGGGCTGATCGCTGCAGGGCGCGGCGCCAACCACTATCGTGTGTATAGCAAGGCCGATGTTGCGGAGCTGCGCTTCATCCGCCATGCGCGTGACCTTGGCTTTCCGCTTCAGGATGTGAAACGCTTGCTTGATCTTTGGCGCAATCGCGCGCGCGCGAGTGCGGAGGTGAAACGCCTTGCGCTGGATCATGTCGCGGCACTTGAAGCCAAGGCCAAATCCCTCAGCGCCATGGCGGAAAGCCTGCGTCATCTGGCCGCGCATTGCCATGGTGATGCGCGGCCGGATTGCCCGATTTTGGAAGAGTTAGGCGGAGCATTTTCAAGCCAAGTGGCTTTACTTGGCGGACAGGAAAATGCGACCAGACACAAAGGAAAGGAAGGTTGCCATGGCTGACGCCATCACGCTTAACGTTGAGGGCATGAGTTGCGGGCATTGCATCCGCGCCGTGACCAAGGCCATCACCGCTTTGGATCGCGCGGCGATGGTCGAGGTGGATTTGGCCGCCAAGCGCGTTGTCGCGCAAACCAACCTACCGCGCGCGGCGGTAGTGCGCGCGGTGGAAGAAGAAGGTTTCGCCGTAAAGGGCTAAAACGTCAGTCAGGCCGCGCGCCGGAAGCGCGCACCACCGGCGCCCAGCGCGCGGTTTCCTGCCGCAGAAATTCCGCCAGCGCCTCAGGCGTGGATGCTTCCAGCACCAGGCGACGTGCGGCCATGGCAGAGACCAACTCCGGTTCCTTCAGCACGCTCTGCATCGCGGCATTGAGCTTCGCTAGGATCGGCGCCGGCAGGCCAGGCGGGGCCACCATCGCCGCCCAATCAACGCCATCAAAACCAGGCAGGCCGGACTCCGCGATGGTTGGAATCTCGGGCAGCAGCGGCACGCGCTTACCATTGGGCACACCAACAATACGCAGCTTGCCCGCTTCCGCCTGCGGAATGCCATTCAACGCCGTGGTGAAGGCGTAATCCACGCGCCCCGCAATCAATTCCGGCAAAAGCGCGCCGCCGCCGCGATAGGGCACATGGGTTGTGCGAATACCCGCCATCAGATTGAGCTGTTCCGCCGCCAAATGCCCCGCTGAGCCAATGCCGGAAGAACCAAAATTCAACGCCTCGGGCCGCGCCTTCGCTGCAGCGATGATATCCGCCACGCTGCGAAAGGGCCGATCCACCGGCACGGCGAGGACATTCGGCACCTCACCCACCAGCGAAACGGGGGTGAGATCCTTGAGCGGATCAAAGGAAAGATTACCGTAAAGTGTGGGGTTGATCGCGAGCGGCCCGATGGTGCCGAGCAGCAGCGTATAGCCATCAGGCGCGCTGCGTGCGGTTGCTTCGGTGGCGATATTGCCGCCCGCACCGGGACGATTTTCGATGACGACAGGCTGGCCGAGTAGCGCTTGCAAGCGTGGCGCAATGGCGCGGGCCAAAACATCCGTGGAACCGCCTGCGGCAAAGCCCACCAGCAGGCGGATCGGGCGAGAGGGGTATTCCTGTGCCAAAGCGGGCTTGGCCAAAGGCAGCAGCGCCAAACCGGCAAGCAAGTCGCGTTTTTTCATCATGGTCCCGGCCTCCTTTTTCTTGATCAGTTCAAGCGAATGCTGATGCTCCGTCCATGGGCTTGCAGCCCCTCGGCTTCCGCCAAAGCCACCGCCGCCGGCCCAATTTGCTTGAGCGCCGCGCCATCGGCTTCGACCCAGCTTGTGCGCTTCAGGAAGTCGAAACCCGAAAGCCCGGAGGCAAAGCGCGCGGTGCGCCCGGTGGGTAGCACGTGATTGGGCCCGGCGATGTAATCGCCAACGGCTTCCGGGCAGAAGCGGCCCAGAAACGCCGCGCCAGTATGGCGAATTTGGGAGAGCAAGCCTTGCGGATCATCCACCATCAATTGCAGATGCTCCGGCGCCAAACGGTTGGTCAGCGCGGCTGCTTCGCCCAAGTCGCGCACCAGAATCACAGCGCCATGCCTCGCCCAGCTTTCGCTGGCGATCGCCGCGCGCGGCAGGGTTTTCAGCGCGTGTTGCACGGCGGCAGTCACCGCATCCGCCAACGCCGCATCCGGCGTGATCAGGATGGATTGCGCGCTTTCATCATGTTCGGCCTGGGCCAGCAAATCCATGGCGACATACGCGGGATCATTGGCGCCATCGGCAATCACCACGACCTCGGAAGGCCCGGCGATGGAATCAATGCCGACCCGACCAAAGACCTGGCGCTTGGCTTCCGCGATATAGGCACTGCCTGGCCCGACAATGCGGTCCACCGGCGCGATACTGCCCGTGCCCCAGGCGAGTGCCGCCACCGCCTGCGCGCCGCCAATACGGTAAATCTCCATCACGCCAGCGCGTTTCGCCGCCGCCAACACTAAAGGATTGAGCACGCCATCCGGCGCTGGCACCGCCATGGCAATGCGCGGCACACCCGCCGCGCGCGCTGGCAGTGCATTCATCAAAACGGAGGATGGATACGCCGCCTTGCCGCCGGGGACGTAAATGCCGACCGCATCCACCGGCCCCCAACGGAGCCCAAGTGTGAGGCCCGCCGCATCGCGCATCACCAAATCCTGCGGCAATTGCGCGCGGTGAAATGTCTCGATTCGTTCTGCCGCCAGATTGAGTGCGGTGCGGAGTTCGGGCGCGATGGTCGCATCCGCCGCGTCAATTTCGGCCTGCGTTACACGCAGCGCCGCAGCATTCGTGGGCTGCCAACGATCAAACCGCGCAGTGCATTCAACAAGCGCCGCATCACCGCGGGCGCGGATATCGGCGATGATGCCGGCAACAACGCCATCCACCTTCTGCGTGGTTTCGCGTGCATCATCCAATAACGCGGTGAAGGCAGCTTCAAAGCCGGCGTCGCGTGTATCAAGGCGCTTCATGCGGTGGCGTCCAAGGCAGCACGGAAGCGCGCGATCCAGGCGCCAATCGCCTCGGGCCGCGTTTTCAACGCGGTGCGATTGACAATGAGCTTGGAGGTGACATGCGCAATCACCTCAGTCTCCTGAAGGCCATTGGCCTTCAGCGTGGAGCCGGTTTGCACCAAATCCACGATCAGGCGCGCAAGGCCCATGGAAGGCGCCAATTCCATCGCGCCATTCAGATGTACAATCTCTGCCTGGATGCCGCGCGCGGCGTAATGGCGCTGCGCGATATTCGGGTATTTGGCCGCGACCGTCACGCGCGACCAGCGGCGCGGATCGTCTGTTGTGGCGTTTACCGGTTCCGCGACTGAGACGCGGCAGCGGCCAATGCCCAGATCAAGCGGCGCATAGATTTCCGGATAATCGAATTCCAAGAGCACATCGGCGCCGCAAACGCCAATCGCCGCCGCGCCATGCGCAACGAAAGTCGCCACATCAAAGGGGCGCACGCGAATGACATCCACCGAGGGATCATTGGTCGGGAATCTCAGCCGCCGGCTATCCTCATCCGCATAATCCTTAGCGGGGATCAGGCCGGCGCGCGCCAATACAGGGTGCAGTTCCTTCAGGATGCGCCCCTTGGGAAGCGCGATAATCAAAGGCGCATCAGCCTGCGCCGGGGCGCCATTCAGCGCATTGGGGATCGGGATGTCCATGGCTACCTGCCCGCCTGTCTTTCAATATCGGCGCCCACCGCCGCAAGTTTCGTTTCCACGCGTTCATAACCGCGATCCAAATGATAGACGCGGTTCACAATCGTCTCACCTTCAGCGGCCAGCCCCGCAAGAATAAGGGAGACCGAAGCACGCAAATCGGTTGCCATCACCGGCGCGCCGGAAAGATGCTTCACCCCACGTACAATGGCGGAAGCGCCGTGGAAATTGATACGCGCGCCCATGCGGGACAGTTCCGGCACATGCATGAAGCGGTTTTCGAAAATCGTCTCCGTAATCATGGAAGCGCCTTCGGCGACACACATCAGCGCCATGAATTGCGCCTGCATATCGGTGGCGAAGCCTGGGAAGGGTTCGGTCATGACATCGGCACCGCGAAGCCCATTGCTGCGCGTCACGCGCAAGCCGCCTTCTTCTTCCGCCACATCCACACCGGCTTCGCGGAGTGTGCGCGTCACCTCACCCAGATGATCCAAGCGCGCGCCTTGCAGCAGGAGCGATCCGCCAGTAATGGCAGCGGCGCAGGCAAAGGTGCCGGCTTCGATCCGGTCCGCAATGATGGGGTGCATCGCGGTACCAAGGCTTGCCACACCTTCCACCAGCAGCCGATCCGCCCCGATACCTTCAATCCGCGCCCCCATGCGCATCAGGCAGGCGGCAAGATCGGTGATTTCGGGCTCACGCGCCGCATTCATGATTTCGCTCTGCCCGCGCGCCAAGGCTGCCGCCATCAGAATGTTTTCGGTGGCACCGACCGAGACCTGCGGGAAGATGATGCGCGCACCCTTCAAGCCTTGGGGAGCACGGGCTTCGATATAGCCGGCGGTGATCTCGATCTCCGCGCCCATTTGCTCAAGCGCCTTCAGGTGCAGATCAACCGGGCGCGTGCCGATGGCGCAGCCACCGGGCAGGCTCACGCGCGCGCGGCCATGGCGGGCAAGCAAGGGGCCAAGCACCAGGACGGAAGCCCGCATTTTGCGCACCAGATCATAAGGCGCTTCCAGATCGGTCGCCGCCCCGCTGATGGTGATGCTGCGCGCTGATGTGTCACGTGAAACATCAAGGCCGTGATGCGCCAACAACACTGCCATGGTGGCAACATCGGCAAGGTCAGGCGCATTGGTGAGCGTGAGCGGCCCATCAGACAGCAAGCCGGCCGCCATCAGCGGCAATGCTGCGTTCTTGGCGCCCGAGATCGGAATGCTGCCCGACAGCACCCGCCCGCCATGGATCCGAATGCGATCCATCAGAGCTTCGGCAGCGCGACGCCGCGCTGGCCCATGTATTTTCCGCGGCGGTCACCATAGCTGACCTCGGGCGGGGCATCACCCTTCAGGAATAGGAATTGGCAAATGCCTTCATTGGCATAGACCTTGGCGGGCAGGGGCGTGGTATTGCTGATTTCGATGGTGACCTGGCCTTCCCATTCGGGTTCCAGAGGCGTCACATTCACAATCAACCCGCAGCGCGCATAGGTGGATTTGCCAAGGCAGATCACCAGAATATCGCGCGGGATGCGGAAATATTCGACAGTATGCGTCAGCACGAAGGAATTGGGCGGGATGATGCAAACCGGGCCCTTGCGCGTGACAAACCCGTCTTCCGAGAATGCCTTGGGGTCCACAAGGGCATTGTCCACATTGGTGAAAATCTTGAATTCATCCGCCGCCCGGGCGTCATAGCCGTAGGATGACAGGCCGAAGGAAATCACGCCCTGCCGCCGCTGAGACTCGACGAAAGGCTCGATCATGCCGTGTTCCGCCGCCATTTTGCGGATCCAGCTATCGGGCATGATGGGCATGGTGGTCTGGCCTGGCTCAAGAATGCGGCGCGACGCGGCGCCTCGAGAGGCGTGATTTAGCCCAGCCGGGGCAGGGGGACAACCGGCGCCGCGCGGCGCTTCACGCCGTCACCATCCGTGGCGGGCGCGTGATCCAATTCGCCAGCGCGGCAATCACGCCGACTACCATCATCACCGGCCAAAAGGCCGCATAGCTGCCCGTGGCATCCACCACCCACGCACCGGCGCCTGCGCCCAGAAACCCGCCGAGCTGGTGCGAAAAGAAGCAAATCCCATAAAGCGCGCCGAGGTCCGCCACGCCAAAGCGCCGGGCAATCGCAGCCGAGGTCAGCGGGATGGTGCCCAACCAAATGAAGCCCATCATCGCGGCAAAGATCAGCGTGCCCCATTCGGTGGGCGTCACATTGGCAAAGACCGCTATTGCCAGCGTACGGATCATATAGATCCCGCCCAAGGCCACTTCCGGGCGAATGCTATTGCCAATCCGCCCGCAAACCCAAGATCCCGGAATATTAAATAGCCCCACCAGCATCAGCGCTGTCACGCCGAGCCCGGCTGGCAGGCCGCAAAGCGAAAGATGTGCAGGCAGATGCGTCGTCAGAAAGGCCAATTGAAAGCCACAGGCGAAAAAGCCCAGCGTCAGCAGCGCGAAATCCCGCTGCGCCAAGGCACGCTTCGCGAGCGCTGGCAGGCCGACAAGCCCCGTCGGGCGACCAGTGCCAGGGCCGGGCGGCGCCCATTCCAGCCGGGGTGCGACAAAAAGCAACAGCGCCATGGTGGCCGCCAGCATCAGAAAGGCGCCGGGGGTGCCATAATCCGTAATTCCCCATTGCACGAAAGGGATCATGGCGGCCTGACCGATGGACCCGCCTGCGGAAGCCAGCCCCAAAGCATCGCCCCGGCGGTTTTCCGGCACGGCACGCGCGACCGCGCCGAGCACCGTGCCAGACCCCGCCGCCGCCACGCCGAGTGCGGTGCAAACCCCAATGCCGATGATCAGGCTTGGCGTCGTCGGCCAAATGGCTGGCAGGATCAGGCCAATGGCGAAGATCGCACCGCCACCAAGCGCGACACGCCCGGCGCCGTATTTATCCGCCATGGCACCGGCAAAGGGCTGGCCCACACCCCAAAGTAGATTATGCAGGGCAACCGCCGCGCCATAAGCAAAGGCCGGAATGGCGTGCTCCGCCCCCAAGGGCAGCAAAAACAACCCAAAGGTCTGCCGCGCCCCAAGCGCCAGGGAGACCGAGGCAGCGGCGGCAATGACGACAATCCAGGCTTGAGCGGGCATGCCCCCTTATGGGCAAAGCCCGTCCAAAACACCAGAGAGACACCTCTGCTTGACGCGCCCGCCCACACCCCCTACACGCTCGGCGACGCGTATCGGCCCCGGGAGAAACCCAGGGGCTGTTTAGCGTTTTTGGGGACGCGGGAGACCCTTTTGGGGTCGCATGCACCGCGGTCCTCTCGGTCTTGCACGAGAGAGGATATAGACAGTGGCTAAGAAGATTGCAGGCTATATCAAGCTGCAAATCCCAGCCGGCAAGGCGAATCCGTCGCCGCCCGTCGGTCCCGCGCTTGGTCAGCGTGGCCTGAACATCATGCAATTCGTGAAGGAATTCAACGCGGCGACGCAGCAGATGGAGCCGGGCACGCCAACGCCCGTGGTCATCACTGCCTATTCGGACCGCACCTTTTCCTTCATCACCAAGACGCCGCCTAATACCTATTTCCTGCTGAAGGCCGCCAAGCTCGACAAGGGCTCAACCGCGCCGGGAAAATCCGCACCGATTGGCCGGGTGACCAAGTCTCAGCTGGTGGAAATCGCCAAGGTGAAGATGCAGCACATGAACGCCAATGACGTTGACGCTGCCGTGCGCATGCTCGCGGGTTCCGCCCGCGCCATGGGACTGACCGTGGTGGAGGGCTAAGATCATGGCGAAGATCGGTAAGCGCCTGAAGGCGGCCTATACGGGTTTTGACCGTGAGAAGACCTATGCGCTGGACGAAGCTGTGAAGCTCGCCCGCGGTGCGGCCAAGGCGAAATTCGACGAAACCATTGAAATTTCGATGAACCTTGGCATTGACCCTCGTCATGCGGACCAGATGGTGCGCGGCGTGGTGGGCCTGCCCCATGGCACCGGCAAGACCGTGCGCATCGGCGTCTTTGCCCGTGGCGCCAAGGCTGATGAAGCCAAGGCCGCTGGCGCGGATGTTGTTGGTGCGGATGACCTGGCGGCGATGGTGCAGGAAGGCAAGATCGAGTTCGATCGCTGCATCGCGACCCCTGACATGATGGGCCTGGTGGGTCGGCTTGGTAAGGTGCTCGGCCCCCGTGGCCTGATGCCGAACCCGAAGCTCGGCACCGTGACCATGGATGTGAAAGGTGCCGTGACCGCAGCCAAGGCTGGTCAGGTGGAATTCCGCGCGGAGAAGGCCGGGATTGTGCATGCCGGTATCGGCAAGGCATCCTTCGCTGAGGCGCAGCTTGTTGAAAATGCCCGCGCTTTCGTGGAAGCGATCCAGCGCGCGCGCCCGACCGGCGCCAAGGGGACCTATGTGAAGAAGGTGGCGGTTTCCTCCACCATGGGCCCCGGCGTGAAGGTGGATGTCACCAGCCTTTCGGCCTCGGCCAATTGAGTTTTTCGCGTGGGTTCGCCCCACGCGCAGAATACGCCCGGACGATAAGGCCGGGCGGGCAGGGGATGGCGATTGCCATTCCCGAACCTGTCGGAGACCCCCTGTAGTCCTTAGGGACAGTGAAGGGCCTTTTGGCCCGCAGGGGATAGACGGTGTGCCCAAGCAGAGACCACCCCGGGGCCAAGCCCCTGGAATGGCTTGGTTTGGCGTTCCGGACTGACAGGCGAACCGGGGTTGGTGCCATGCCGGCACCCGCCCCCGAGTGAACCCGGCTGGAGCCCTTCCAAAAGGCCCCAGTCACCGACGGAGACGTAGAGTGGAAAGATCGGAGAAGCGCGAATTCGTCGAATCCCTCGCTGCGATCTTCGCCGAGACCTCCTTCGTGCTGGTCGCCCGCAATGCCGGGATGACTGTCGCGGATGTGAGTGAGCTTCGGCGCAAGATGCGTGCGGCGGGGGCTTCGTATAAGGTCGCGAAGAACCGCTTGGCCACCCGCGCCCTCGAAGGCACCCGTTTCCAAGGCGTTGCGCCAATGCTGAAGGGGCCGACCGCGCTTGCGTGGTCAGCTGATCCTGTGGCTGTGGCCAAAACCGCCGTGGAGTTCGCCAAGACAAACGATAAGTTTGTTGTCCTGGGCGGTGCTCTTGGAACCCAGACGCTGAACGCCGATGGCGTGAAGGCCCTGGCCGAGTTGCCGTCCCTGGAGACGCTGCGCGCGCAGCTTGTGGGTCTTATCCAGACCCCGGCGACGCGGATCGCGGGCGTGCTTCAGGCCCCTGGTGGGCAGGTGGCGCGGGTGTTGGCGGCATACGCCAAGAAGGACGCGGCCTGAGGCCCGGATGTTTTGTCCCC
>VGDM01000051.1 GCA_016869715.1 Alphaproteobacteria bacterium | reverse complement strand
TCCGCTGACAAGGGATGCCCGCGCGATGCTCTGCGCTGGGTCATGTCCTGCGCGGCGGGGGCCGCAGCCCGTATCGCTTCTTTCTGGCCCTGATAGGCAGTGTCGCCCCAAACCTTCGTCTCCGCTCCGTGCAGCAGGCTCGGGACCATCTGACTGTCATGCACATTGGCCGCGGTCACCTCAGTGGAATGGATGACCTTCTCCTTGCTGTCCACGCCAATGTGACCCTTCATCCCGAAATACCATTGTTTGCCCTTACGCGTCTGGTGCATTTCGGGGTCGCGCTCACCCTTCGCGTTCTTGGTGGATGACGGTGCCGATATCAGCGTCGCATCCATGATCGTCCCCGTGCCAATCTTGATGCCCTTGGATTTCAGGTGATCATTGACCGCTGTCAGCATCATCTTGCTGAGCCCATTATTCTCAATCAAATGGCGGAACTTGCAGATTGTCGTCTCGTCTGGCGCGGCCTCATTGCCAAGATCGATGCCCGCGAAGTTACGCATCGCGGCGCTGTCATAAAGGCTGTCTTCGGCTTGCGGGTCAGACATGTTGAACCATTGCTGCAGGAAATAGATGCGCAGCATCCGTTCGATCCCGATCGGCGGGCGGCCGCGTTCGCCTGCGGGGTAATGGGGCTCAATCAGGGCTGAGAGCGCGGCCCAGGGAACGACAATCTCCATCTCGGCCAGGAAGCGCTCGCGCCGTGTTTGCTTGCGGGGACGGTCAAAGCCGAGGCTCGAGAAGCTTTTTTGCTGCATGGGGGTCACGCTCAAGGGGTGAATGGCCGAGACGCAACAGAATCAGAAAATCAATCACAGGCCAAGAGGGCAGGATTAAATCAGAGGTTCCTTAGGTGTAATTTCTCAAATCACTTTTTGTTGAAATGTCAGGTTTCCTTCAGATAGGATGGAGCGGTGATCGATGCACCACCTGACAAAGCGTGACAAAAGGGGAGAAATCAACCATGCGCCTTGGCCAACCCTATCCCATTCGCCCAACAACCCGGCTTCGTAGCTTGATGCGCGACGCCGCACCGCTCATCATTCCTGGCTGCTTCAATGCCATGTCGGCACGTGTGCTTGAGCAGGCAGGTTTTGAGGCAGTCTACATGTCCGGCTACGGATCATCGCTTTCAGTTACTGGCCTGCCGGATGCCGGGCTAATGACCTTGACGGAGATGTCAGAAAATGCGCGCCGTGTCGCCGCCGCCGTTTCCGTTCCCGTTATTGCGGATGCCGATACCGGCTTCGGCAACGCCATCAATGTTGTCCGTACGGTTGAGGAGTATTGCCGCGCAGGTGTTGCCGGCATGCATCTTGAAGATCAGGTAGCCCCCAAGCGTTGCGGGCATGTCGCCGGGCGTGAAGTCATAGCGCGCGAGGAAGCTGTTCTCAAAATCCGTGCTGCAGCAAAAACGCGCGATGCGATGGAGCCTGACTTTGTGCTGATAGCGCGCACCGATAGTCGCGGCGCGCATGGTGGGTCACTTGATGAGGCCATCTTGCGTGCCAATGCATTCCTCGACGCCGGCGCAGATCTTGCCTTTGTGGAGGGCCCCAAGGACATGGCCGAAGTCGAGCGTATTTGCCAGGAGGTGAAGGGGCCGGTCTTCTACAATATGACGGGCATTTCCCCCCGCATGGACCGCGAAACCATGGCGCAGCTTGGCATCAAGATCACCATTCTGCCAGGCGCCATCATGCGTGCAGCCTTGCTTGCTATGCATGATCTTGCTGCCGCCTTGCGTGAGAAAGGGCCGATGGCTGAGGCCGAGCTCGACGCCCGCGCCAAGGGGCATCCAATGGGCAATACCCATGTTTTTGCCGGCTTCGACCGCATCCGCACCATGGAAGAAAGCTTCCTGCCTGCAGAAACCGCAAAGAAATATGATGGGACACTCGGCCATATGCCGCGCGCAGCGGCCGAATGACTCGCGGGAGTTCTTGACTCTTCCGCTCTAGCCTGACTACGCTTTTTTCAATAACAAGCAATACAGGAAACGGAGTGGCGGGAAAGTGACCGAAATTTCTGAAGGCAGTGGTTGTTTGGCCATGCGCTGCACTGGCAGTGTCGGCAGACTTCCCGTGTTCCTTCACGAAATTTGCGGCGTGATCCCACCACCTGATGGCAATCCAAGAAAGGCTCCTGCGCCATGGCCCAGCCTTCACTGACAATGTTCGAGAAAATCTGGCGTCGTCACGTGGTTGTTGACCGACCAGATGGGTATACGCTGCTCTATATTGATCGCCACCTGATGCATGATGGATCTGCCGGCAGTTTCGCACGTCTGCGCGCGCGCGGCTTGTCGTTGCGCCGACCAGATCGTAGCTTCGCAACACCGGACCATTATGTTGCCACCGGCGGACGCGGCCTTGGCGCCATTGAAGACAGTCATCACCGCGGCATCGTGGCAGCAATGGCGGTTAACCATGCGCGATACGGCTTCACCGTTTTTGATATTGGCGATGAAAGGCAAGGCATAGCGCATGTTGTCGGCCCCGAGCAGGGAATCACGCAGCCGGGGCTCACCTTGGTCTGCGGAGATAGCCATACCTCTACCCATGGCGCGCTTGGCGCCTTGGCTTTTGGCATCGGCTCTTCTGAAGTTGTGCATGTCATGGCCACACAAAGCCTGTGGCAGCGCAAGCCCAAGGCCATGCGGATCGCGGTTGAAGGAAATCTTGGCTTCGGTATAACGGCGAAGGATGTGATCCTGGCCATCATTGCGCGCATTGGTGCCGGTGGTGCGATTGGTCATGTTGTCGAATACGCCGGCAGCGCCATTCGCAGCCTTTCCGTCGAAGGACGATTGACGCTCTGCAATATGTCCATTGAAGCCGGTGGACGAGCGGGTATGGTAGCGCCGGATAATACGACCTTCGCCTATCTACATGGACGCGCTTTTGCCCCCAAGGATGCAGCCTGGGACAAGGCCCTCGCCTATTGGCGCGATGTACCGAGTGATGAGGGCGCTGTTTTCGATAAGGAAGTCACGCTGGATGGCGCGACCATAGCCCCCATGGTCACTTGGGGCACCAGCCCTGAGGATGCTGTGCCGATCACGGCGCGCATTCCTGATCCAAGCTCAGCGCCGGATGCCGCAAAGCGCGAGGGGATGGAGCGCGCCCTGGCTTATATGGGTTTGCAGCCTGGCACCCCGGTGGAAGATGTCGCGGTGGATCGCGTCTTCATCGGCTCCTGTACCAATAGTCGGATTGAGGATTTGCGGAGCGCAGCCGCTGTCGTTCGTGGACGTAAGGCGGTGGTGCCAAGTTGGGCGGTTGCCGGTTCCGGCGTGGTGAAACGGCAGGCGGAGGCAGAAGGGCTTGATCGCATTTTCCGTGAGGCGGGCTTCGAATGGCGTGAACCGGGCTGTTCCATGTGTGTCGGCATGAATGGCGATACAGGCAAGCCAGGCCAACGCATTGCCTCCACATCAAATCGTAATTTTGTTGGCAGGCAGGGGCAAGGTGTGCGCACACACCTCGTGAGCCCGGCGATGGCCGCCGCTGCAGCCGTGAACGGCCGCTTTACGGATGTCCGCAAACTGGCCCAAGCCTGAGAGGAGTGTAGCAGCATGGAAGCTTTCACATCGCTCACCGCAGTCGCCGTGCCGGTGGATTTGCCGAATGTCGATACCGATCAGATCATTCCCGCGCGATTCCTTGGTCGCGCGCGGGAAGAACAGGCCCCGGCCATGTTTCATGACATGCGACGCGCGCCTGATGGAAGTCTACGCCCCGATTTTCCGCTGAATCAGGATGGTTTTTCCGGCGCGGGTATCATCGTTGCGGAAAGAAATTTCGCCTGTGGTTCATCTCGCGAAAATGCCGTGACCGTCATGGTGGATAATGGTTTTCGCGCCTTTATCGCACCGTCCTTCGGCGATATCTTCTTCAATAATTGTTTCCAAAATGGCGCTTTGCCCATCATGCTGCCGGAAGCGCGCGTGGCTGAGCTGCGTGCTGCACTTCATGCCAAGCCAGGTGCAAACATCACCGTGGATCTGGCATCCCAGACAGTGACCGGGCCTGACGGCAAAATCGATCATTTTGAAATCGATTCCTTCCGGAAGGATTGCCTGTTGCGCGGCGTTGATAGCGTTACGCTCACGCTCAGCCATGCATCAGAGATTGCGGCTTTTGAGGCCCGTCAGAAGGAGGAGGTTTCCTGGCTCTAGCACCCGCCAATACCGCGCTTCTGGAAGTGGATGGTCTTGAGAAGCACTATCCGGTGCGACAGGGCGTGCTTGCGGCAATGCTCGGCCGGCAACCGTCGCTGGTGCGCGCGGTGGATGGCGTGAGCTTCACTATCGCGCCAGGAGAGGTACTTGGGTTGGCTGGAGAATCCGGCTGCGGCAAATCCACCACGGGCATGGCCGTGCTTGATCTTGTGGCGCGTACTGCGGGCTGTATTCGTGTCGCTGGGCGTGATGTTGACTTGCGGCGCAACCGTGCCGCGCAGCTTGCGTTTCGTCGTGATGTGCAGATAGTCTTCCAGAATCCCTTTGAGGCGCTCAACCCACGCTTCACGGCGCTGGAGAGCGTGCTAGAACCGATTGCGGTGCATTTCCCTGGTCCGCGAGGGGATCAATTGGCGCGAGCGCGACGTGCGCTTGAACGCGCCGGCCTGGCCCCTGCTGATATCTACGCGCAACGTTACCCGCATGAGCTTTCTGGCGGTCAATTGCAGCGCGTTGCCATCGCTCGCGCCATCGGTGTCGAGCCACGCATCCTGGTAGCGGATGAGCCGGTATCCATGCTCGATGTTTCGATTCGTGCCGGTATCCTTTCGTTATTTCGCAGTTTTGCGCGCGAATTGGGCATGGCCATCCTCTATATTTCGCATGATCTTTCGACCATGCGCTACCTCTGTCAAAGTGTTGCAGTCATGTATCTGGGTCGTATCGTCGAATACGGCCCGGCAGAGGCGGTTCTCTCCCACCCGGTTCATCCCTATGCCAAGGCTCTGATGGCTTCGGTGCCAGTGCGCGGTTGGCGCGGCCGCAAGCGCCTGCCCCTTTCCGGTCAGGTTCCGAATGCCATGGCCATCCCAACTGGCTGTCGCTTCCACCCGCGATGTCCGGCAGTCATGCCGATCTGCAGCGTGGCCGATCCGCCAAGGGTGAAGCTTGCCAGCGGGCAGGAAACGGCCTGCCACCTTATGACAACAACAACCAGCCAGGAGGCCAAGGATGCAGCAGACACCGGAACAAATCGCCTCACCATCCGTTGAACGGCGGCAATTTCTGAAGCTTGCCGCAGTCACTGGCGGGCTGATGGCGGCCGAGGGATCGCAGGGATTACTGCCACGCGCCGCGGCGCAGGATGCATCGCAGATCCAGTTAGCCAACCCAGCCTTTCGCCAGCTTTATGCGGAACAGCGCGGCTATTACATCCAGAATCCGGCCTGGGTCCGTGATACGGTTGCGCGGTTGACCTGGCCTGCCGCCGGAACCAAGGTGCCAGAACTTGGCGTGCTTATTCCAACCACCCAGCCGGCCTGGCTCAATGCTTTTCGTAAATGGTCGCGTGATGGCGGGCAGGTTGGGCTGCGCTATACGATGCAGCAGGTATCGCAATCACGCTGGCTTGAAGCGATCGTTACCCACATGCATGGTGATATTCAATTCCACCCCGCCGTGGCACGTCCGGAACGTGTTGATCCTTCGGAATGGTTAATCAGCCGCGCCTATGGCAAGGATCGTCGCAATTACGGGGAATGGGCGAATGAGGAATATGATAGTCTGATTGATCTTCAATCCGCCGAAAGCGATCCTGCGAAGCGACTTGAACAGGTGCGCGCAGCACAGAAAGTGCTCGCCGAAGACCGTTATATCACGCAGCTTGGCTGGGGACCCGGTGTTATTGACCCCTATAATGCGGAGCGTTGGGAAGGCGTGGTGCCGGTGACTGGCTTTGGCATTTGTTCCTTTGACATGTTCCAGACCTATCTGGGGCTTAAGCCACGGCGTGCCAATCAGCGTCGGCGTGTCGTGGTCGGAACGCTTTCGCTTGTCGAGACGTTGAATATCATCCAGGCGGCCAATCGCTTCCGTTCCATAGGTCGTATGATCTATGATCGGCTGGCCTACCTCGACAAGGATCTGAAGGTTATTCCCTGGGCGGCTGAGCGATGGGTACGGCTTGATGAGCTTACCTATGATGTCACGCTGCGTGCCGGCATGAAGTTCCATGATGACCGCCCGGTGACAGTGCATGATCTGAAATTTACCCTTGATTTCCTGACACGCTATGATCGTGGCTTCTTTTGGACCGCGAACCAATACCTCGCATCTACGGAAATTCTGAGCGAAGGAAATCGGACCGTCCGGCTGCGCTTCAAGCAGCCCTATGGTCAGTTTGAGACATATTTTCTGCTCCTTAATGTCATTTTCCCGAAGCATTTGTGGGAAAACATCCTGCAGGAGCAGAATGTGGGTGACGATCCGCGTGCCCTGCGTTTTGAACGCCCGATCGGCAGCGGTCCTTTCGCAATCGGCCGCTATCAGGCCGACACCCAGATGCAATTGATCGCTCGTAAGGATCATTTCTCTCGTCCGTCACTTGACGAAATCCAGGTTGTTGTTGTGCCTTCAACCGATGGTCTGCTCGGTCGGTTGCAGGGCGGCGACCTTGATTTTGCCGAGGGCGTGGATTTCATGCCTTCTCAAATCGCGACGCTACAACGGGAGCGTCATATCAAGGTGGAACGAACCACGGATATCAACTGGATGCATGCAGTGAAGCGGATTTCCTGGCTTCCCTGGCGTGACGTTGAATTCCGTAGAGCCTGGTCGCATACCATTGATCGTGAATTCCTGGTGCGCGTTGTCTGGGAAGGCAGTGGCCGGGTGCCCAGGGCCGATACTTTTCTGGTCGATGGCAATCCTTGGACAAACCCGGATCTCCCGGCGCCTGCGGGCTTTGACCTGGCCAAGGCGCGCGAGATTCTGGGTGATGCGGGCTACTCCTGGGCACCAGATGATCAGCGCCTTGTCTATCCGCGCCCCGATGATGCGCGGTGGCGTGAGCGTGTGGAGCGTGTCTGCGTGCCCGGCTACACCTGGGGCGGTCTTAAGATGATCGGAAGCTGATCGGCCGCGCTACCGCAACGGGTGGTTGGCGCACCCGTTGCGTGCCGGGCCTTGCCGCTTCACGCAAGCAGGCCCTTTGCTTGCCATGTTGCCGGGTCAGCGCCGCGACGGCGGATTTCCAAGATATCTCCCGTTCGGTGACATGCTGCGAAGTGCCCCGGTGCAACCTGCAAAAGCTCAGGTTCTTGTTCGGTACAAAGCTGCAGGGCAAAGGGGCAGCGTGCGTGGAAGCGACAACCCTTCGGCGGATCAAGCAAACTCGGCGGAGAGCCAGGAATTGAAATCAGCTCTCGTGCTTCGCCATCCAGATCTGGAAAGGCGTTAATGAGGCCGACCGTATAGGGATGGGACGGGTTTTCCAGAACGGTGTGACTGCCGCGCTCCATCACGCGGCCTGCGTACATGACAACCACCTGGTCACAATTTTCGGAAACAACCGCGATGTCATGCGTAATCAGCAGCATCGCCTTGCCCATCTTCTCCTGAATTTCCTTGATGCGCAGCAGGATCTGATCCTGGACAATCACGTCAAGTCCGGTGGTCGGTTCATCTGCAACAATCACGTCGGGATCAAGCGCGAGCGCCATGGCGATCATGGCACGTTGCCGCATCCCACCGGAAAGCTGATGGGGATGATCAGCGAGCCGCGCTTTTGAGATACCGACAAGTTCAAAAAGCGCCTCCAGGCGCTGATGGAGTGCCGTTCCATCCATCGGCTTATGGGCCTGGATGGCCTCAGCAATCTGATCCCCCACGCGATAAACTGGATCAAGCGCGTGCATGGCGCTTTGCGGTACCATGGCGATGTGACGCCACCGCACCTTATTGAGCGCTTCCCGATCCAGCGCCAACAGATTACGATCCTCATAAAGGATCTCACCGCCCGCATGCGCGTTTTCGGGAAGTATACCCATGATTGCCTTGGCGATAGTGGATTTGCCGCAGCCGCTCTCTCCAACAATCCCAAGGTACTGTCCCGCCTCCAGGCTGAAGGATACGCCATCCACCGCGCGCGCTTCTCCGTCCGCAGTACGATAGGTGACTGTCAGATCACGAATTTCGAGTACTGCCATACTCAACGCTTCCTCAGCCTTGGATTGACCAATTCCTCATAAGCACGTGTGACCATGAAGGTTGAGATCACCAGGATGGAGAGGCAGATGCCGGGCGGGAGAACCCACCACCAGGCGCTGCGCATGGCCCCGGCCCTGAAGGCATCGTTCAACATGAGCCCCCAGCTCATGACATTTGGATCACCAAAGCCAAGAAAACTCAACGCAGCTTCAGACATGACGCCTGCTTGTACGCCAATCGCAATATACAGGAAGCTGAGCGGCAGGACATTGGGCGCGACGTGGCGAAACAATACGGCAAGCTCGCTGAGCCCGGCCGCGCGCGCGGCCAGAACGAAGGGCCGTTCACGCAGCGTTAGCACCTGAGACCGTATGACCCGTGCTGTGGTTCGCCACAGGAAGGCGATCACCAGAATGATGATCAGGCCGATGCTTGGCTGAACTATCGAGATGACCACCAGCGCAAAGGGCAGGAAGGGAATGCCATAGGCGATATCGGTAAAGCGCATGATAATCTCATCCACGATACCACCGAAATAACCTGCCAGCAGCCCGATCAGTGTACCGAGCAATACGCTCCCGAGCGCCGAGAGAACGCCAACCACAAGGGCTATGCGCGCGCCCCATAAAAGCTGACTGAATACGTCAACACCGTGATTCGTTGTACCCAACCAGTGCTGCACGGATGGTGCTGCCAAGCGTATTGGCATTTCATCCTTGTCATAAATTGTCTCAAAGGGTCCATACGGCGCGACCCATGGCCCGATCAGTGCCATGGCAAAGAAAACCAGCAGAAACGCAAGGGCCACGCTGCCAGATGGATAGCGCATGATGGTACGAAACAGCCGTGCCATTTGCCAACTCCGCCGGGCGCCGAGTGTATTGTCACTCATGCCATGAGCCTCGCTGCCTGGGTGCGTTTCGGGTCATGTATAGGTCACCCGCGGATCAATCAGGCCATAGAGCAGGTCGGCGATGAAGTTGAGAACAAGAATGGTGAGCGCCATGAGGAAAAAGCAGGCTTGGACGATGGGGTAGTCAAGATTGTTGAGTGCTGTCACTAATTCGCGCCCGATGCCGGGCCAAGCGAAGATGATCTCAAGCAGAACCTGACCTTCGAAAAGCAGGGCGAGTGAGACGGCGACATCTGTGACCAGCGGCAGCATGGCATTCCGCGCGGCATGTGTTACCACGACACGTTCCTTCAGCCCTTTAGCCCTCAGTATGTCGACGAAGTCACTATTGCGAACTTCAAGCATGGTACTGCGAAGCAAGAGTGCCGGCGTGGTGATTTCGCGCGAGAGCAACACAAGACCGGGCAGAATCAGGTGGTAGAGGTAGTCGAAGGTGAGAATACGCGCGAGAAAGGTCTCACCATCATTGTCCAATGAAACCATACCGCCAGAGGGCAACCAGCGCACTTGATAAGCGAAAAGCATCAGCAGCAGGATGGCAACAAAGAAGGACGGTGCTGAACGCAGCGCCAGCAGCAAGGCAACGCCGGTTCCCTCACCTCGGGAACCGCGGCGCCAGCCCAGCATTGCACCGAGGATAGCGCCAAGGACAATCGCGATAACAAGCGCTGGCAATACCATCGCCCATGTGTTCAGCAACTTTTCGAAAACAATTTCTCTGACCGGTACCGCTTGGAAAAAGGACTGACCAAATTCGAAGGTTGCCATGTTCCAGATATAGCGGCCGTACTGCACGAGAAGTGGATCATCAAGGCCCCAGGCTGCGCGCTGAGCTGCGATCATTTCGGGGGCGAAGTTGCTGTCGACGAAAATCGCCGTGGGATCGCCAGGAAGGGTCTTCAGCACGATGAAAAGCAAGGTGAGGATCGCCCAGATGACGAAGGAGAGCGTCATTAGCCGCCTCATGATATAGAGACGCAACCCCTGCATGGAGCGTTTCCTGTCCTTTCCCTCGCGGCCGCCGCCCTTCGCTCGGCAGAAAGCTTAACCGCAAGGAAAAAACTTAGCAGCTTGTTTCCGTAGTATGCAATATAAACTGAATCCGATTGGTGTCGCTTCTTCAATTTTGAGATCTTCCAAATTTGCTCTTTCGTCTGAGTTGGCACGGAGGTTGCCCTTTAGAGCTGTCGACCCGTGCTTTTCATTTATCGACTTCGCACCTCCATAAGCATTTCGTGCGCTCGGCCTTGTGCATGGTGGTGTCGCTGACGCCAAGGCGTCGCGCTGCTTCGCGCGTGGAGGATGTCAGTTCAGCCATGGCGGCGACCTCCCGCCGCGCGTTGGTGAGGGTTCAGGGCGTCAGTGAGTGGCGCGCTGGCGCGCTGCGTGGAATGCGGAAAGGGTGGCTTGCCAATCGGCATCATGTGAAATGCCGATGCGCTGCAGTGGTTCGACGCTGATCCTGCTCCGGCTGTAGTATTCGCCCTGCATGCGTGCCAGCCATCCGGAAAGCCCCTGCGCGGCAAGGGCGTCGCTGGCGGTCGCTATCTCTGCCTCAGTTGGCTCAGTGCGACCGAGGGAAACATGCCGGCCATCCGTGCCGAGTACAATCCATCGCTGCTGCACGCCGGCGCTCATTGCGCCGGCTCCGCACTGCGAATTTGCGTCAGTAATTCGCCAAGCCTCCGGCGCCATACCCCTGCGCCCTCAATGCAATAGGCCGGGCCGTATTTGCCAGCGCCGCCCTTGCGTGCTGCGCCGAGCCAATGCGCGTGGCTCAGCCGGGCGTGTTCGGCGAGACCCTTGAGCTTTGCGGTTTCCGTTTGCTGCATCTTCAATCTCCGTCTTGCGGGGCGGCATGCCGGTTTCCCCGCCCACGCGGGGATGGCCCGGGCCAGTTTTGCCCGGTTTTGGCCGGTAGGGTGGTTTCCCCGCCCACGCGGGGATGGCCCGGGCTGCCCATGACCACGATATGATCATGCAGCGGTTTCCCCGCCCACGCGGGGATGGCCCTGGCCGGTACCGGAAATTCTGCGCCCGTGTATAGGTTTCCCCGCCCACGCGGGGATGGCCCCTCCGGGCGATAGCCGAGGTGGGCAAAAAATCTGGTTTCCCCGCCCACGCGGGGATGGCCCGGCTGCTAGGGCGTATGGCGTCCCGTCGCCAGAGGTTTCCCCGCCCACGCGGGGATGGCCCCGCTGGCTCTGGGTGGCTGGATGGTTTGACAATGGTTTCCCCGCCCACGCGGGGATGGCCCCTTTACGCGGCTGGCGGAGGTGTTTGGGCTTGGGGTTTCCCCGCCCACGCGGGGATGGCCCTGTTCGTCCTGCCGCCGATTGCGGCCTTCATCGGGTTTCCCCGCCCACGCGGGGATGGCCCCTGTCAGTATCAGCTAGGAAGGGCAGGCTAAGGGGTTTCCCCGCCCACGCGGGGATGGCCCGCTGGATTGATACGGTCGCACGGGTAGCAAGTATGTTTCCCGGCACATGCAGGGATGAACCGGCAAAATTTAAGCCCGTTACGCGGGGGTTATCGTGTGCACCGCACTGATCAACGTTAATCAAGCTGAGACCGCGACATCAATCAGGCATTGCAAAGATCAAAAACAGCAACATTCACCCACAAACTCAGCCGTAGCATCTCATCCTGATTGTCGCGCTCGTCGGTTTCTGACTGTCGTGGTACTCTCACCCCAAGAAAAACCTTGTATTCCCCGATCAACTTTCCTTTCTCAGCCCCCACCGCCCCACCAGTCCATTTCCCAACCACGCTGCACCGCAGCATAGACAAAACCATTTCAGATCAACGCGTTAAACCTTGTTGGAAAAATAGGCCTACCCTCAAGCTTTGGAGAGAATTCGGCGATTCGGAGAGAAAACGCCGAAACATTCCGCTTGAGCCCCCTCAACGTCGCCAGAAAAAGCTTTGTTTTCAAGGGGGTTTAGGTGGTCGCCTGGGGTGCTAAGCCGGTTCGGCTATTTGGCGACTGGAGCGGGCGAAGGGATTCGAACCCTCGACCCCAACCTTGGCAAGGTTGTGCTCTACCCCTGAGCTACGCCCGCATTGATAAAATGCGTGTGCCACGAACGGCGGCGCCTGGCAAGAGTGAACCGCTCAGGGTAAGCCAACGAACTCATTCTACTTCGAAGGTGGAACTAATAGCCTAGCCGGGGGAGTTCGCCAGGCGAAGGGTCGGCGCCATTATTTGGCAAATAACTCTGCCCTGACAGCGCCAGCATGTGCATTCTGCGCCGTCTTGGGGCTGCGATCACCGCTAACCCTTTCGGGTATGAGCAAAAAACCTCACCCGCCAATCCCGATCAACCCATAAAACGCCAGGATCAGCAGCATCAGCGCAATGCCCGCAACAGCCCACGGGAGCGTTACGTATCCCAGCCCGACAACGGCGCGCGCCATGGCATCCCGCATTGGCGATCCACGCTCAGCAAACACCAAAACATCGCCCGCAGGCACTTCCGGCACGCGCTAAAAATTGCGCGCCCAAAACAGCGCGAAAACCAATCCGGCTAAGACCGGCGCGATGGCTGAGGTGCTCCACAATCCCCCCGGCGCCTCGCCGGTCACCACGCCATAAAGCGCCCGGGGCAGCGCCAGCGCCGCAGCGGCTAATACCAGCCACGGACCGCCAAGGTCCCAATGCAAAGTGGCCGCTGGTGCTTCCTGCATGGCCGCGCGCATCCATCTGCCTTCCCAAAGGCATTGTGCCATGTGTTGTCGTTTAACCCTCCGGCTTGGCAAGCGGCAGGCTGGCGGCGTTTTCCAACGCCCGCGCACCGCGTAGCGCAAGATCATCGCGATAGAGCGGCGCAACTATCTGCACCGCACGCGGCATGCCCTCCGAATCCAAAGCCACCGGCACCGAAATCGCCGGTTGGCGCGTCAGGTTGAAGGCGAAGGTCCAGGGCGCCCAATCGCGCCAAAGCGCTTCGGCGGGGCGGATGGTCGGTTGATCGGCGGCGAAGGCAGCCGTCGGCGTGCAGGCGGTCAGCACCAGATCATAGTGCTGGTGAAACCGCGCCATGGCATGGGCGGCTTCCAACCGCATTGCCTCGGCGGCCAAATAATCCACGGCGAGCATTTCGCCCTCACGTGCCGCAACCTCGGCAATGCCGGCATCGAGCAAGTCGCGCTTGTCTTCCGGCGTGGTGGCGATGATGCGAGAAAGCGCAACGCCCCAGACGCGGCCGAAAATGGCGCGGGTATCGGGCAGGTCAGGATCGGCTTCCTCAACATGCGCGCCTTGTTCTTCCAAAAGCTGCGCGGCGCCGGCCAAAGCGGCTTCGCCTTCCGCATCCAAGGGTGGCGCGAAGCCCATGCGGCGCACCACGGCAACACGCATGCCGGCCACACCATCTTCAATGCCCGCCAACCAACCGCGCGGGTCATCCGGCAGCGCATAGGGGTCGCGCAGATCATGCCGCGCCATGGCGCCAAACATCAGCGCAGCATCGCGCACCGTGCGGGTCATGGGGCCCGCCACCGCGACATGGCTAAAGGCGCCAAGCGGCCATTGCGGGATGCGCCCGAAGGAAGGCTTCATGCCGACCAGCCCACAAAACGCTGCTGGAATGCGAATGGACCCGCCCGCATCCGTGCCGATATGCAGCGCCCCGAAACAGGCCGCTCCTGCCGCTCCTGCGCCGGAGGATGACCCGCCCGGTGTGCGCTTGGGGTTCCAGGGATTGCGCGTAATGCCATGCAGGGGGCAATCCCCTGGCGATTTCCAGCCGAATTCGGTGGTAGTGGTCTTGCCGATGATCACCGCGCCGGCTTCCTTTAGGCCCAACACGGCAGGGGCGTCTTCAATCGCCGGCGTTGTGTCTGTGCTGCGGCTACCGCGCCTGGTCGGGAAGCCCGCCATATTCAGCAAATCCTTCACCGTGGACGGCACGCCATCCAGGGCCCCCATGGGGCGGCCCGCCTGCCAGCGCGCTTCGGATTCCCCCGCCGCCTGCAGCGCGCGCGGGTTCATCGCGGCAAAGGCATTGACCCAAGGATTGTAGCGCGCGACGCGTTCCATCACGGCCTTCAGCGCCTCCACCGGCGAAAGCCGCCGGCGCGCGTAAAGGCCAAGCAAGGTGTCGGCAGACATTAGGGCGGGATCGGTATCGCTCATGGGGGTTCCGGTAGGCTCTTTCAGGGTGCAGCATGACGCCGGATTGCAGGCAGGAGAACCCCTGATGAATGACAAACCCGCCAAACCCTGGGAATGGCCCGAAGCGCAGTGGCGCGAGATTGTGGGCCGCGCCCGCGCCGGGCGGTCATTGGCACCCGCGTCCTGGCCCAATGGGGCGCGCTGCTGTGTCTCGCTTTCCTTCGATGCGGATCACGAAACCATTCCGCTGCGTGATGCCGATGAAAGCCCGATGCGGATCAGTCAGGGACAATACGGTGCTCGGCAAGGCGTGCCGCGCATCCGTGCGCTGCTGGCCCGCCATGATATTAAGGCAAGCTTCTTCTACCCTGCCGTCTCGGCGCTGCTGCACCCGGATGAGGTGCGCGGTGTGGCGGATGAGGGCCATGAAATCGGCATCCATTCCTGGATTCATGAGGCTAATACGCAATTGCCGCTGGGCGTTGAACGTGAACTGACATTCCGCGCTGCCGATACGCTGGAAAAACTGACAGGCCGCTGCCCGGTTGGTATCCGCACCGCGTCTTGGGATTTTTCGGTGGATACGCTTTCGATCATTCGCGAATTGGGTTTGCTGTATGATTCATCGCTGATGGCCGATGATGATGCCTATGAATTGCTGGATCAGGGCAAACCCACCGGCATTGTCGAATTGCCGCCGGAATGGATCCGCGATGATGCGGTTTATTTCAATATGCTGCGCTTTTCGGCACTGCGCCCCTATACGGCGCCTTCAAGCGTGGAGGAGGTTTTCATCGCCGAATTCGAAGGCGCCTTTCGCGAAGGCGGCTTGTTCCTGCTGACCATGCACCCGCATGTGATCGGCCATCGCAGCCGTATCGCGCTGCTGGATCGGCTGGTGCACCACATGAAAAGTTTTGGCGATGTCTGGTTCGCGACGCATGAGGAAGTGGCGCGCTGGTGCAAAACCCATGCTGGTATGAAGTAAGGGTTCACCCCGCCACCGCAAGGCAGCGGGCGGGGTGCCCAACATCAGGTCACAACGATATCGAACTGCTTCGCGACCGCGGTCCATTCCGCGATCAGCTCACGGATGATTTTCACGAAATCGCCATTCATCGGCGAAGGACGGCGCGGCAGGGTCTGCAATTCCTGAAGCCGCGTCATCAATTCCGGCCGTGACAGGATGGGATCAATGAGGCCAGCGAGCTTGTCCACGATCGGCTGCGGCAGGCCCTTCGGCGCGGATAGCCCAAGCCATTGCGCTGACGTCAGCTTGCCGAAGCCAAGCTCGGCAAAGGTCGGCACATTCGGGAAGGCCGGCAGACGCTGCGGCGATGAAACCGCCAGCGCGCGCAGTACGCCATCCTTCATCAGCTGCACATTGGTGGTGATGGGATCGATCAGGCTTTCGATCTGATTGGCCATCAGATCCTGCATGGCGGGCGCGCTGCCGCGATAGGGCACGTGATCCAAATTGGTGAGCTTGGCTTCACCGGACAGCATCGCGCCCAGCAGATGGGGCGCTGAGCCAATGCCCGAAGGCCCGAAGCGCACCGGGCGCTTCTTTGCTGCGTCAATGTAATCCGCCAGTGTCTTAAAGCGCGTTTCTGCCTTCACCAGCAGCACATTCGGCGCTTCCACCAAAAGCCCGATATGGGTGAAATCCGTGATCGGGTTGAAGGGCAGGGTCGGCATGGTTGCCGCCGAAAACACATGCACCGAAGCGTGCGATACCAGCGGCGTATAGCCATCGGCAGGCTGCTTGGCCACGAAATCCGAGCCGATCACGCCACCGGCGCCAGCTCGGTTTTCCACCACCACGGTCTGCCCAAGCGCCTGGGATAGGGCAGGGGCCATCAGGCGGCTCACGGTATCCACGAGGCCCCCGGGCGGGAATTGTGCGATCAGGCGAATGGACCCGCGGCTGGGCCAAGCTCCGCTTTGCGCGGAGACAATGCCTGGGCTAGGCAGCGCGCCGGCAATGGCGCCCCCGGTGAGGCCAAGAAGACGACGACGGTTCTTGCGAAAGCTCCTCGCTGCAAAGTCGGCCTGAACCGCTCAAAAAACGCGCAGAATGGCCCGGTTTCCCGCGATATGGCCGCCTTTGCCTGGAAGCTAGGCAATCACCGTGCCAGGTGCGTTAGTCAGCCTTGATTCCGGCATCCCGCACAATCTGCGCCCAGCGCTTCATGTCAGCGTCCACCAGGGCTGTGAAGGCAGCGCGGTCCAGCCGATTGGGGGCAGCGCCCAATTCCACTAGGCGCTCAGTGATGGCGGGCGTGGCCAGGCTTTCCACCAGCGCGGCATTCAGCCGATCCGCCACAGGCGCCGTAAGGCCCGCCGGTCCGCTGATGCCAAACCAATTCGCCGCCACCAATTGGCCAAGGCCGAGTTCCGAGACAGATGGCACATCGGGCCAGCGCGATAGGCGTTCCGGCGTGGTCATGGCAAGCAAGCGCAGCCGTTCATTGCGCCCGACATCGGGAATGGCCGCAATCAGCCCATCAATGTTCCCGGCAATCACATCCGTCGCCGCCGGCGCCGCGCCGCGATAGGGCACATGGGTGATATCCACCCCCGCCAGCCGCTTCAGGATTTCGAGCTTGGCGTGGGAGGACGTGCCATTGCCATTGGACCCGAAGCGAATGCTGCCCGGTTTTTCGCGCGCGGCGGAGATCAGCGCGGGCAGGTTCTGCCAGGGGCCGGTGGCGGAGACCGCAATCGCACTCGGCACCGCGGCGAGCAGCCCGATATGGGTGAAATCGCGCAGCACATCATAAGGCATGGAGGGCAAGATGGCCGGCGCGATCCCCTGGGAGGCGATGTTGGAAAGCAGAATGGTCGTGCCATCGCCTGGGCTTTTCGCGACCGAATCACTGCCGACCACACCCCCTGCGCCAGCGCGGTTTTCAACCACCACCAGCGCGCCGAGACGGTTTTCCATCTCTCGCGCCACTAGGCGTGCCAGCAAATCTGCCGTGCCGCCGGGTGGGAAGGGAACAATAAAGCGGATGGGCCGGGCGGTTTGCGCGACAGCATTGAGCGCAGGTGAGGCCAGCATGGCGGCGAGGATGGCGCGGCGCTTGGTGGTGTTCATGTCGTGATCCCCCGAAAATTTAAGCTTTCCATAGACCAGAAGGCGCCGCCATGTCTTCATGGCGCGGGAGGATGCCATGTCACTCGCCTATACAAGGAATGGCCTGTTTGGGGTGCTGACGCCGCAGGCTAATACGACCGTGGAGCCGGAATTTTCGCTGCTGCTGCCTCCCGCAACCGCGATGCTGACCGCGCGGTTGGTCAGCACAAAGCCCAACCTGAATGACCGGCTGCGCGATTATGTTGCGGGGCTGGATGCCACTTGCGCGCAATTCGCCAATGCGCCGCTTGGTGCCATCGCCTTTGCCTGCACGGGGTCTTCCTATCTGGTGGGGCCGGCAGCCGAGGACGAAGCTGTCGCGCGGCTTTCCACCCGCGCGCCCTTCATCACTGCAGGCCGCGCGGTGTGTGATGCCTTCGCCGCGCTCAGCGCCAAACGCATCGGTCTGGTTTCACCCTACCCGCCTGATCTGACCGAAGCCTCGGAATCCTATTGGACGGCGAGGGGGTTCGAGGTGGCGCGGGTTGTTGCCATCGCAACACCGGGTGCGGCCTTTCACCCAATTTATGCGCTGGCTGAGGCCGATGCCGGCGCCGCGCTGGACGCGATGCGGGGCGCGGGGGTTGAGGCGATTATTCTGCTCGGTACCGGCATGCCCTCCCTCGGCGCCATGCTGGCGCAGCCAGAGGTGGACGGCGCACCGGTGATTTCCTGCAATCTTGCCTTGATGTGGCGCGCGATTGCGGCGCTGCAAAATGAGGCCGCGGATGGGGCATCACTCAAGCGCTGGATTAGCGGGGCGGATTGGCGGGGGCGTTACGCGGAGAGGCTTGGGTTTTAGCGACTGGCGCTTTAGGACATTGCCCTGTTATCATTCGAAAATGCGTGCTTGCATTATGCACCAGCCTCTGCCGCCACGAACGGTTTTTTCCACGTGGAGTCTCGCTAAATGAGTTACAACAAGGCCGCACCCGACACGTTTCCCATTTCGCTGACATTGACGCAGCCCGAGGCCATCCATTTTTTATTTTTTTAGCTCCAGAATCATTTCCATTGTTGGGGGCGAAGTCGCCCTAAAAAACTTCGGTCGTGCACCCATTCTCTTATCGAAGATTGCTTTCACATTTTTGTACTTTCTTGGGCCATCGGCATTTTTCTCTTTTGGTTTTGGACACTTTGGCTTTGGAAGAACTTACCATGGTATGAAACCACTCCTGCTGTATTTGATTATCCCAATTTTGGTGAGGCTTTCCTCTTTTCTTTTGTTGCAACAATTTTCTAGATACAGCAGAGCTTTATCATTGCTACAAAGGGCGGGTCACGGCTCTTGGGGATGTTTCTTACCCTTACGTTTCTGCGCGCCTTGCGCGTACTGGGCGCGCTTCGTTTGGCAGATTGGTTGAAAAGACGTTTGATGCCACAGGGAGGGTAAGAGCCGGCTCGGTTTGTTTGAACAGTTCCTGGGCGTTCCCTAAGTGTATTCCTACCTTGGTTAGGCCGCCATCAGGATTGATGGCAGCGCGGTAAAATAGGCCTCGTCAGGTGTCTGCCCGTCAGGGCTCGAAT
>VGDM01000050.1 GCA_016869715.1 Alphaproteobacteria bacterium | reverse complement strand
GCGGGTTTGAGTTTGGCAGTTTTTGTCTGGCTGGTCACCTCCGTGTTGCTGATTTTTTGCATGTCCTTGGTGAATGCGCGGATGGGCGTGCGCCCATTCATGCCGCGGCCCTGATGGGGCCGCCTGGTGTTGTATCCTTCGAGGTAGTCATCAAGGACGGCCTGCATCTCCTCGAGGGTCTCAAACCAGGTGCGCCGCCCCTCAACCCGGAAATGCTCGTCGAGCAGGGTGCGGTGGAAGCGTTCAAGGATGCCATTGGATTGCGGGCGCCTCACGCGGGTGGTGCGGTGGGCAATGTCCTTAAGTTGCAGGAATAATTCATAAGGATGCTGGTCGGGCCTGCCGCAGAACTCCCGCCCATTGTCGGAGAGTACGGTCTCGATCTTCCCTTCATGCGCCTCAAAGGTCGGCAGGACATCACTATTCATCAGATGCACCGCGGTGACCGGCAGCTTCGATGGGTAGAGCCTGGCCCAAGCGTAGGGGGAATGGCAGTCAATCGCCGTCTGCAGAAAGATCTTCCCGACGCCCTTCAAGTATTTTCAAGCCAAGCGGCATCGCCTGGCGGCTCGGAAAATACGAATTTGCCACAGATGCCGACAAAGAAGGTATCAGCGGCGTCAAGCGCGCCGGTGTAGGGCGCTTCGGTGTGGCGCTCGCGGAATTTTGGGCTGAAGCGTTCCAGCACGCGGGTTTGTTCCTCGGTCAGCGTGATGGTCCGCTCAGCGGTTGCCTTTTCCAGCCGCAGCAGCCTTTCGTGTTTGGTCAATAGGTTATGGCGCATCCAGACACCGCGCACACCGCCTGAGGAGAACTGCAGCCCCTTCAACCGCAGTTCCTGCTCGACACGCGTGGCGCCGTGGCAGGGATGGGCAAGGGCGTGGTCGAGGATCGCGGCCTCGATCCCGGCCGCAACGCGGTTCGAATGAGGCCCCTTGGCGCCAGGCAGCCTATCAATCAGGCCGTCCGCCCCATAGGTCTGGAGGTTCCGCCTGATTTCGTAGAATTGCTGGCGGGAATAGCCCATCACCTTGCAGGCGCGGCTCACATTCGACAAATCTTTGGCGAGTTCGAGCAACGACAGCTTGCGTCGTGCTACCTTGTCTTTCGTGGTCATCATCGTGGTCTTTCGTGTTTGAGGGTTGTGTCGCAACGCCATCAAACCCGCTTCCACGCGGTCCGGCCACCGTGAACCGGGCGCGCAGACTCTTACGCTTCGCGCCCGGTTCCGCCGGTGGCCTATGTCAGGGGATTACCGTAGGGGGAAACTCAAAATTTCGATCTAATGCCTCACGCCACCGCAGCCAGCGCGACCTTTGGTTCAATCCGCCCATCATAAAGCGCGCGCCCCAAAATCGCGCCTTCAATACCGGCGCCCGCCTCGCGCAGCGCGGTGATATCCTCAACCCCCGCGACACCGCCTGAGGCAATCACCGGCAAACGCACCGCGCGCGCGAGTGCCGCCGTTGCTGCGACATTCACGCCGGTCAACATGCCGTCGCGCGCAATATCCGTATAAATCACTGCCGCCGCACCGGAGTCCTCAAAGCGGCGGGCGAGGTCGGTCGCGCTTACATCGCTCGTTTCGGCCCAGCCTTCTGTCGCGACCATGCCATCGCGCGAATCAATCCCAAGTGCCACATGGCCCGGAAAGGCGCGGCAGGCGGCGCGGGCGAAATCCGGGTCCTTCACGGCGGCTGAACCCAGAATGATCCGGCTGACACCCGCTTCCAACCAAGCTACAGCCGTTGCCATGGTGCGAATGCCGCCACCCAATTGTAGCTTCGCCCCCGGTACGGCAGCAATAACTGCGCGCACCGCCGCCGCATTGGCCGGTTTGCCGGCGAAGGCGCCATCCAAATCGACCATATGCACCCAGGAAAATCCGGCCTCGATGAAGCGCCGCGCCTGCGTAGCAGGGTCATTGGCATAGATGGTGGCCTGATCCATCTCCCCACGTTTCAGGCGCACGACCTTCCCGCCCTTTAAATCAATGGCGGGATAAAGCGAAAAGCCCATTACTGGGTGGGATCAAGCAAGGCGCCGGTGGAACGCCCACGACCGGGTTCAAGCGGCTTGTAATAGAAGCGCCCGGAAACCGTTTGCCCATGAACGCGCGCATAGAAGGGATGCGTGCCCCAATGGACGTAACCCAGCGCTTCAAATAGCGCGATAGCGGTGCTTTGTGTCTCCCGCACGTCAAGGTTCAGGACGCGATGGCCAAGAGCCGCGGCGCGTTCTTCAACGCGCGTCACCAGCATCCGCGCCAGACCATGGCCACGCGCATAAGGCGCCAGATAGGCGTGGGTCAGCGTCGCACCAAAGGACTGCGCTTCATTATGGCGCGGCGGGCGCACCAATTGGGCTGATCCCACCACATGGCCATCCAGGCGCGCGATAAATAATTCACGCTCCGGCACCAGCAGCGTGCCACGAAAATGCCGCGCCAGCGCTTCCCGCCCCTGCGGTTCCAGCCAGCCGAAGCCGCCGCCTTCAATGATGGCCGCATCCGTTGCTTCGCAGAGATCGGCCATATCCGCACCCGATATCTGTTTCGCGAGTTCTACCGCCAAATCATGGGTGAAGCTCATGGTCATTGCGCTATTCATGGCACCCATTGCAGGAAATTCATAAGGATCCGCAACCCCACCGGGCCGCTTTTCTCCACATGGAACTGCAGCCCTGCAAGATTATGGCGGGCAATCGCGGCTGTCACCGGCCCACCGTAATCGGTGGTGGCGATCACATCCCCCGCCTGCGTGGCCCTAAACGCATAGGAATGCACGAAATAAACCTGGTCCCCTGGCGTAATGCCCGTAAGCAAGGGGTGGCAGCCGGGGCGGAAGGTGAGCCCATTCCAGCCCATTTGCGGCAGCGGCAGGGGCGCGCCATCGGCGCCTTTCGGGTCCATGGGCGCTACCTCGCCTGGCAGCCAATCCAGCCCCGGCGTGCTGCCATGCTCCAAGCCACGCGATGCCATCAGCTGCATCCCGACGCAGATGCCAAGAAACGGCACGCCATCCCTGCGCGCACGCCGTTCGAGGGCCGCAACCGCGCCTGGCAGCGCATCCAAGCCACGCCGGCAGGCGGCGAAGGCCCCCTGGCCGGGCAGCACCAGCCGATCAGCGGCCAGGATTTCCGATGCCTCACGCGTCACAAGGATATCGGCGGCGACGACGGCTTCCGCCGCCACCTTCTGGAAAGCGCGCAGCACGGAAGCGAGGTTGCCCGAACCCGGATCAATGATGACCAGCTTCATGTCAGCCCACGCGCCAGATCGGCGCGGCGATCGGCGAGGTTCAGCACCGCCCCTTCCTCATCGCGGCCCTGCACCACGCCCATCAGGCGAAAGCCGCCCCGTTCAAGGGTCCAACGCTGGAGGTTCCGCGCCTCAAACCCTGTCAGGATTTGCAAAGCAATCATCGCCCAGGGCGAGATGCGGGAAGGCAGCACAAAGCCCAGCAGCGTGGCGAGCGCGAAATACAGCGCGGCGGCAATCCAAAGCCGCTTGGCCAGGAACCAGAACAGCGGAAACAGTGCCGCCCACCAGGAGAAGCCTTCGCGCAGCATGACCGTCCGCGCAGGTTTATCCGCCACTGCCGGGCGTTGATGCACGGTCCAAACCCGCATGTCAGGCTTCCAGCACGCCCTTGGTGGACGGAATGGCGCCAATGGCGCGCGGGTCCGGTTCCACCGCTTCTCGCAAAGCCCGCGCCAAAGCCTTGAAGCAGGCTTCCGCCACGTGATGGGTATTGGTGCCGGATTTCTGCGTCACATGCAGCGTAATGCCGGCATTGAAGGCGAGCGCACGGAAGAATTCCTCGAACAGTTCCGTATCCATCCCACCGATCTTCGGCTGGGCGAAAGTAACCGACCAGGCAAGGAAAGGCCGGCCAGAGATATCCACCGCCGCTTCGGCCAAGGCTTCATCCATTGGGATGACAGCCGCGCCATAGCGGCGAATGCCACGCTTGTCGCCCAAGGCCTGGCGCAGGCATTGGCCGATGACGATGCCGACATCTTCCGTGGTGTGGTGGAAATCAATGTGCAGATCACCCTTGGCCTGCACCTTCAGGTCAAACAAGCCATGGCGGGCAAGGGCGGTCAGCATATGATCCAGAAAGCCAATGCCGGTGGCTATATCGGCGCGCCCTTCGCCATCCAGGCCAAGGGCGACGGTAATCGCGGTTTCCGAGGTCTCGCGGCTGATCTCCGCGCGGCGGTTCCAGGGCGGGGTGGTTTTCATGGCGCCTAACTACGCCTCGCGGTGGGGGAGATGCAACCGAAAGTGGGGGCGGTTGTCTCCGCGCCCCAGTCGCGCCATTTCATGGGCCATGACACAGACACAACACGACCCCCTGGGCTGGCACGGCACCACCATTCTATGCGTCCGCAAGGGGGGGCAGGTGGCCATGGCCGGGGATGGCCAGGTCTCCCTAGGGCAGACCATGGTGAAGGGCAATGCGCGCAAAATCCGCCGAATCGCTGGCGGCAAGGTGCTGGCGGGCTTCGCCGGCGCCACAGCGGATGCGTTTACGCTTTTGGAGCGGCTGGAAGCCAAGCTGGAACGCTTCCCGGATCAATTGGAACGCGCCTGCGTTGATCTGGCAAAGGATTGGCGGACGGATCGGTACTTGCGCCGCCTTGAAGCCTTGCTGGCGGTGGCGGATGCCAAAAGGTCCTTGCTGGTGACCGGGCAGGGCGATGTGCTGGAACCGGAAGATGCGATCATTGGCATTGGTTCCGGCGGCAATTACGCGCTTTCTGCCGCACGCGCTTTGCTCCCGGTGGAGGGTGTTGAGGCTGAGGAGATTTGCCGCCGTTCCATGAAAATCGCTGCCGATATTTGCGTCTATACCAATGGAAATATCATACTTGAGACGCTGGCCGCCAGCGCGGGAGACGCGGCATGACCGAAACCGTCAACCTCTCCCCGCGTGAGATCGTTTCGGAGCTTGATCGGCATATTGTCGGCCAGCAGGAAGCCAAGCGCGCCGTGGCGATTGCTTTGCGCAACCGTTGGCGGCGCCAGCAATTGGCGCCGGGGCTGCGCGAAGAAGTGGTACCGAAGAATATTCTGATGATCGGCCCGACCGGCTGCGGCAAGACGGAAATCGCGCGACGTTTGGCGCGTTTGGCGAATGCGCCGTTTCTGAAGGTGGAAGCGACGAAATTTACCGAAGTTGGCTATGTCGGGCGGGATGTGGAAAGCATTCTCCGTGATCTTGTTGAGGTTGCCATCACCATGGGCCGCGAAGCTGCACGCAAGGGTGTGCAAGCCAAGGCGGAATTGGCCACCGAGGAAACCCTGCTGACCGCGCTGGTGGGTGAAGGCGCGTCTGGTGAAACCCGGCTGAAATTCCGCCGCATGCTGCGCGAAGGCCAGCTGGAAAACCGCGAAATTGAAGTGCAATTAGCCGATAGCGGACCCGCCATGCCGATTGGCATGATTGATCTGCCGGGCGGGCAGCCGCCGCAAATGCAGAATTTGCAGGATATGTTTGGCAAGTTGTTTGGCGGGCGCAGTAAATCGCGCAAGATGACAGTGGCCGAAGCGCGCATTGCCCTGTTGAAGGATGAAGCCGATAAGCTTCTGGATCAGGATGCGGTGGTGCGCGACGCGCTGTTGAATGTGGAAGCGAATGGCATAGTCTTCCTGGACGAGATTGACAAGGTTTGCGCCCGCACCAGCGAAAGCGGCTTTCGTGGCGGCGATGTCTCCCGCGAAGGGGTGCAGCGCGATTTGCTGCCGCTGATTGAAGGCACCACGGTGACAACCAAGCACGGGCCGGTGAAGACGGATCATGTGCTGTTTATCGCGTCTGGCGCGTTCCATCTGGCGAAGCCTTCTGATCTTTTGCCGGAATTGCAGGGCCGCTTGCCGATCCGCGTGGAATTGAAGGCGCTGTCGCGCGATGATTTCCGGCGGATTTTGACGGAGCCCGAACATTCCTTACTGAAGCAATACACGGCACTACTCGGCACCGAAGCGGTCGCGCTGGATTTCGCACCGGATGCAGTTGAAGCGATTGCCGATCTGGCCGCCGAGATCAATGCGAGTGTGGAGAATATCGGCGCGCGGCGCCTGGCGACGGTGCTGGAACGGTTGCTTGAAGAAGTTTCCTTCACCGCGACTGACCGCGCCGGCGAAACCATTGCCGTGGATGCCGCCATGGTGCGTGACCGTGTTGCGCCACTCGCGGCCAGTGCCGATCTTTCGCGCTATATCCTATAGTCCATGCCTGTTTCGCATCCGCTCACCAGACATCCCCTAACCTGTATTTGGTCGCATTTTCCGAGGCGCCAAATGCGCACTCTTGGCCTGAAAACTCATGTTTGGTCGCATTTTCCGAGTTGCAAAGTGCGCACACTTGGCCTGAAAAAGCTTCGGCAATGAGCCTTACGGTCAGTCCAGCGCCGCCGCCGCTTGGCCCGCGCGCCGAGACTGAATTGCGCGCGGCGTTTGAAGCTTTGGAAAACCCCTCCCTGGCCGCGCGGCTTTCGGCGACGGTCGGCACGCCAATCGAGGCTCTGACCGCACGCCTGCCAGGCCCTTTGCAAGGTGGGCTGAATGGCGCGGTACGCACGGCGCTCACCACGGCGATGGCGGCGGCGCTGCGGTCATTGCCGGCGGCGACGCCCAGCGTTGTTCCTTCCTCCTGGCTGCATCGCGGGCTGGCGGCGGCAACCGGTGCGGCGGGTGGGGCCTTTGGCCTGGCCGGCACGCTAGTGGAATTGCCGGTTTCCACCACCATTCTGCTCCGCCAGATCGCGGCCATTGCTGCCGAGGAAGGCGAGGATTTGGCCCGGCCTGAGATCACCGCCGAATGCCTGAAGATCTTTGCCCTTGGTGGCCGCGGACGCGCCGATGATGCCGCCGAATCCGGCTATTTCGCGCTGCGTATTGCCTTGGCTGAGGCGCTAAAGGGCAGCATTGGCACAAGCATCCTGCATGGTTTCATCGCGGCCATTGCGTCACGCTTTGTCGGGCCGGTCGGCTTGAAGCTTTCCGCCCAGGCCGCGCCCCTGATTGGCGCCGCGGCGGGGGCAGCGATCAACCTTGCGTTTCTTGAGCATTTCCGCAGCGTAGCGCGCGGGCATTTCACGCTGAGGCGGCTGGAACGCATGCATGGCGCTGAGGCGGTACGATTGGCTTATGACAAGCTAGCCGCGACGCGGGATGTGGCGTTCGCGAAGGTTTAGGCGCCAGGGCCTTCCCCAATGACCGGGCGGCGGCGCCCGGCCAGAAAAGCTGCGCTCAGGTTTTCCGGCACCTCTTCAGGGGAGAGGTAATCGCCGCCATCAAAAAGCAGCCCATGGCGCAGATTGGTCTCACGCATTTTTTCGGCCACCAGATGGATGACGCCGATCGGTTGACCGCCCATTCTGGGTTCAATCCAGATGCCGTCTTCGGGACGCTTCTGGGGTAGCGCATAATGGCTCATCCAATTGGCGCGTGAGGGGAGGGCAATCCATTTACCTTTCTCCAGAAGCGCTTTTTGTAACGATAGTTGATCAAAAAGATCAGTCAGGCCGCGCGTTAATGAAAGCGCAAGAATGCTGGCCCATGATTGCCAGACAGGAGAGTTTCGGGACATTGCGTAAACGCCGTTGTTGAGAATTGGCAGCAACACATATTGTCGGGCCACCCCGTCACCAAATGCTGCTGTCCACTGCATAATTTTGTAATTATGATACGGAATGGGACGGTCTCGATTACCACCTATAGGAGATATCTAATTCCGGCGGAATGGCGGCATCACCATTCGCCAAAGACTGCATGTAACTCGAGATAATTGACGCATCTTGAATCCAGGCGTCTGCGTCTATCCACATATAGTTGGAATATCCCGGGAGATAGTCAGGCAGAAGCGGTCGGCATGCCTGACCAAGCCGATACGGCTGAAAATCGGCCATGATGGAAATACCAAAATCGTCTTTTGGCCTAGGGAACCTCTGATTTAATCCCGCCTTTTTGGTCTTTTCTTGATAAACTACTCACCAGAAAACGGTGAAGTCTCTGCAACACCATTTGGAGTCCGAAATTGGCCCTCAATCTCTCTATCCCTGGCCAGATGACCAAAACCGAACTCCACGGGCTGATGGAATTGGCCAGCCGCGTGCGGCCTGGCGGCATCATTGTAAAAGCGGTTGTCTTTATGGGCTTTCCTCCTGGCATACCTCCAAAGCCTGCCAAGAGGGGTCACCCTGTTCTGCGTGGCCCCCTGGGAAAGGGCCAAGTGGATCATTGATCTTGTGGAAAAGCCGCAGCGTGCGCCCCCTTTTCCAGACAAGCATTCGCCCATTTCACCAGGGATTGCGACAATATCGTGATGATCCAGGGCTATAGCCCGCAGATCGCCCGCGGCCGGAAGTTTGGTATCGATCTCTATGTGGAAGATGCGATGCACGGTAATCCGGTGCTGGGTCAGAACATGGCCTTCTGGAGCAGCCGGATCAAACCGGGAGGCGTCGCGTCAGGCCATGATTACTGCGCCGAATGGCCCGATGTCATCTCTGAAGCCAATGCCTTGGCAGAGCGCTGGTCTTCAAAGGTTAAATGCGCCGACACATTTTGGTCGGTCGAACGCCCAGTCTGACACCCAAACAAAAACCTATGGAAGTTGTGTGGGGTTGCGCCATTGCGCACGCCCAATGGCGCGCTTCCAGCGAAGCGGAAACTGACCTTCCCGAAGACTTGGCGCGCACACCGCACACAACTTTCAAACGGAAATGCACCACGCTTGACGGGACGCTCAACGCTTCAGCTCACGTCTATCTGCAAGCCTTCGTGCGTGATCACATCAGACCATTTGGTGATTTCACGCGCGACGAAGGCGCCGAAGTGCTGCGCGCTGCCAATCATCGGCACTCCGCCCAATTCTTCGAAGCGCTTCACCGTTTCCGGCAGTGCGAGCATCGCCATGACATCGGAATTGATGCTGTTGATGATCTCGGCCGGCATGGTTGCCTGACCGAAAACACCGAACCAAGTATTCACTTCGTAATTCGCAAGTTCCGGCATGGTTTCGCGCATGGCCGGCACATTGGGCAGCAGCGCGTGGCGTTCCTTGCTGGTGACGGCCAGGGCACGCACGCGGCCGGACTGGATATGGCCGATGATCCCTGTCAGATTGTCAACCAAGAAGGATACATTGCCGGCTAGCAATTCAATCTGCGCCGGGGCGGAACCGCGTGTTGGAACGTGAATGGCCTGCGCATTCAGCATTTGCAGGAACAGTACCGGCGAAAGATGCGTGGATTGGCCGACGCCGGTTGAGACAAAGGGGATCTCGCCTGGCTTGGCGCGCAACATGGCGGCAAGTTGCGCCACATTCTGCGCCGGGACGTTGTTGTTCACCACCAGCACATTGGGGCCTGCGATGGTGCCCGCGATCGGGGCGATTTGCTCCGCGCGATACGAAAGGTTACGGAACAGCGAATAACCAATTGCTTGTGGGCCGATATTCCCCATGAGCAGCGTAAGGCCATCGGGCCGCGCACGCACCATTTCAACGGTACCAATGGTGCCGCCGGCGCCGGTACGGTTTTCCACTACCACAGGCGTGCCCCAGCGCGGTTGCAGAAACTGCGCGAGCAGCCTTCCCATGATATCCGTGGTGCCGCCCGCAGCGGCGGGGACGATAATGCGCACCTGACCAAGCGGGCGCCACGATTGCGCGCGGACGATGGCTGGCGCGGCGAGCAACGGCAAGGCAAGTGCCACGCGGCGGGTGAGCTTGGACATGGGGCACTCTCCCTGAATTCTTACGCGCATCATGGCACCAAAACTTTTTTTGGGAAGGCTTCAGCTTTGGCGTAGTGCTGCCATCACGCGGGCAAGTCCAGCTTCCCAGGGCGGAAGCGCCACGCCGAAGGTACGCGCAAGCTTGCCATTATCGAGCCGGCCATCCGCAGGGCGTTTGGTCTTGGTCGGGTAATCGGCGGTGGTGATGGCATGCACCTTGGGGCGCAGGCCGCCATGCTGGGCATTCAGGTCGAAAATCGCCTCGGCGAAGCTGTGCCAATGGGTGAAGCCGCCGCCGGTCGCGTGATAGGTGCCGGCAAGATCATCGCGCCAGCCATGATCGCGGAGCCGCGCCAGAATGGCGGTGATGGCATCAGCAAGGTCAGGTGCTGCGGTCGGGCTGCCCCATTGATCCGCCACCACCCGAAGCTCCGGCCGCTGTTCGCCGAGCGCCAGCATGGTGCGCAGAAAATTCTTGCCCATGGGCGCGAAGACCCATGCCGTACGCAGGATGATGCTGCGCGGATTGGCAGCCTGTGCCGCCCATTCACCGGCCAGCTTGGTGCGGCCATAGGCGCTGATAGGATTGGGCAAATCGCTTTCCAGATATGGCGCGCCTTTCAGCCCATCAAAAACATAATCGGTGGAAATCTGGATGATGGGGATGCCCGCTGCACGCGAAAGCCGTCCCAGCAAGGCCGGCCCCAAGGCATTGGCGCGGAAGGCGCCGGCCTCATCATCTTCCGCCGCATCAACGGCCGTCCAGGCGGCGCAATTTACCACCGCGTCGGGTTTCAGCGCGGCAAAGGCAGCGATCACTGTCTCGGGCTTGTCGAATTCAAATTCCGACTGACCGACCAGCAGCGCCTCAAACCCCTCTGCGGGCAGTGCCGCTTCAAGCCCGGTCGCCAATTGCCCGCCACGACCGGTGACGAGGATGCGGCGCATTACCAGGAACCTTTCGGAAAGGGCGGCGCAATATCGGCAAGCTTGGGTGCCTTGCGGTCCTTGTCGGACAGAATCGGGTTGTCCACCGGCCAATCAATGCCAAGAGCGGGATCATCCCAGGCGATGCCGGCATCGGCGTCCCGGTCATAATAGGCATCAACCTTGTAGAGGACCTCAGTGTCTTCTTCGAGCGTCACAAAACCATGCGCAAAGCCGGCAGGAATCCAAAGCTGCTGCCAATTGGATGGCGAAAGTTCGCACGCTACATGCTGCCCATAGGTCTGGGAGCCTTCGCGGATATCCACCGAAATATCCAGGATGGCACCACGCACCACGCGCACCAGCTTGGCTTGCGCAGTAGGTGGCCGCTGAAAATGCAGCCCGCGAACTACGCCCTTTTGGCGCGACAGCGAATGATTATCCTGCACAAAATCAGCGGTAATCCCATGCGCTGCCAAAGCTCGGCGCGCCCAGACTTCACTGAAGAAACCGCGCTCATCACCGAAGCGCGCGGGTTCGATCAGGATCAGGTCAGGAATGGCGAGGCGCGCTGCCTTCATGAAAGACGACCCTCCGCCAGATCGCGCAAATAGACGCCATAAGCGGTCTTACCCAAACGATCCGCTTGCGCACGCAGCGCAGCCGCATCAATGAGGCCAATGCGGAAAGCGATTTCTTCCGGGCAGCCCACTTGCAGCCCTTGGCGTTCCTGCACCGTCTGGACAAAAAGCGCCGCCTGCAACAGGGACGCAGGCGTGCCGGCATCAAGCCAGGCACAGCCGCGGCCCAATTGCTCCGCGCGCAAGCTGCCATCGGCCAGATAGACCTTGTTAAGATCGGTGATTTCCAATTCACCACGGGCAGAGGGCTTCAAATCCCGTGCCATTTGCGTCACGCGCTTGTCGTAGAAATAAAGTCCAATCACCGCCCAATCTGATTTGGGCTTGGCGGGTTTTTCTTCGATGGAAAGCACGTGCCCGTTGGCATCGAATTCCGCGACACCATAGCGTTCTGGATCGGCCACGCGATAGCCAAAGACGGAAGCCAAACCATTTTGCGTATTGGCGGCCGCCGCCTTCAGGCTTTCCACCAGGCCCTGGCCATAGATGATGTTGTCACCGAGCGCGAGCGCGCAGGCTTCCCCACCAATCCAATCCGCCCCGATTTTAAAGGCTTGCGCAATACCATCCGGGCTTGGCTGTTCGGCATAGCTGATACGAATGCTGAATTGCGCGCCATCTCCCAGCAGCCGCTTGAATGCCGGCAGATCGGCTGGTGTTGAGATTAGCAGAATATCCTTGATGCCTGCCAGCATCAGCGTGCCAAGCGGGTAGTAAACCATCGGCTTGTCATAGACAGGCAGTAATTGCTTGGACGCTGCCAAGGTCATGGGGTGCAAACGCGTCCCGGACCCGCCTGCAAGCAGAATGCCCTTCACGATTTCACCCCCCCAAGCCTTTGCCCGGCATAGCGCTTTTCGCGAATGGGCCGCCACCAGGCTTCATTGTTCAAATACCAGCGAATGGTCTGATCAAGCCCGGCTTCAAAATCATAACGCGCTTTCCAGCCAAAGGCCGCTTCGGCGCCGCTTGGGTCCATGGCGTAGCGGAAATCATGGCCGGGACGGTCTTTGACATAGGTGATCAGGCGCTCACGCGGACCCGCAGGATCAGGGCGCAGCCGATCTACCGTGCGGCAAATAGCCTTCACCACTTGCAGATTGGTCCGTTCCTGACGTGGGCCGATGCAATAGGTCGCCCCGGGCACACCGCGCATCAGTGCCAGCACGAGGGCTTCGGCGTGATCCTGCACATGGATCCAATCGCGGATATTCGACCCATCGCCATAAACCGGCAAAGGGCGACCTTCCAGGGCGTTCAGCGTCACCAGGGGAATGAGCTTTTCCGGGAATTGCCACGGCCCGTAATTATTCGTGGTGTTCGAAACAAAAGATGGGAATCCATAAGTGTGCTGCCAGGCACGCACCAGATGATCGGACGCTGCCTTGGAAGCGGAATAAGGGCTACGCGGATCGTAGCGCGTATGCTCATCAAACGGCGCATCCTCCGCGCTTTCCAGCGAACCAAACACCTCATCCGTTGAGACATGATGGAAACGGAATTCGGCCTTGGCGGCGCCTTCCAGCGCTTGCCAATATTCCCGCGCCGCTTCCAGCAAAACTTGCGTGCCTACGACATTAGTCTGGATGAATTCTGCCGGCCCATCAATGGAACGATCTACGTGGGATTCGGCGGCCAGATGCATCACGCGCGCGGGCTTGAAGCGGGTAAAGACATCATGCATCGCGGCAGCATCGCAAATATCCAGCGCCAGATGCTGATGGCGCGGCGATTTCAGCCAATCGCCGAGGATATCGGGGCTCGCGGCATAGGTCAGCTTGTCGATATTCACCACTAACGCATCGGTGGTGGCCAGCAAATGCCGCGCCACCGCCGATCCGATGAAGCCCATCCCGCCTGTCAGCAAGATGACCATGACGCCACCCTTCCCTGGTCAGGTATTCATCGCGTCGAAGAAATCCTGGTTGGTCTTGCTGTATTTCAGCTTATCCAACAGGAATTCCATCGCATCTTGCGTGCCCATCGGGTTCAGGATACGGCGCAGCACCCACATCTTGGAAAGTGTGCCACGATCCACCAGCAATTCTTCCTTACGCGTGCCGGATTTGGTGATGTCAATGGCGGGGAAGGTGCGCTTGTCAGACAGCTTCCGATCCAGTACGATTTCGCTATTGCCGGTGCCCTTGAATTCTTCAAAAATAACTTCATCCATACGGCTGCCAGTGTCGATCAGCGCTGTCGCGATAATGGTCAACGACCCACCTTCTTCAATATTGCGCGCAGCACCGAAAAACCGTTTCGGGCGTTGCAGCGCATTGGCATCCACACCACCGGTCAGCACCTTACCCGATGACGGCACAACGGAGTTATAAGCACGGCCCAAGCGCGTGATGCTATCCAGCAAAATCACCACATCGCGCTTGTGTTCCACCAGGCGCTTGGCTTTTTCCAGCACCATTTCGGTGACTTGCACATGGCGTGTCGCCGGTTCGTCAAAGGTGCTCGCCACCACTTCACCACGCACGGTGCGGGCCATGTCGGTCACTTCCTCGGGCCGTTCGTCAATCAGCAGCACCATCAGGAAGACCTCGGGATTATTCGCCGTGATGGATTTGGCGATATTTTGCAGCATAACGGTCTTGCCCGTGCGCGGCGGCGCCACAATCAAGGCGCGCTGGCCCATGCCGATCGGGGAAATCAGATCAATGACACGATGCGTATTGTCCTTGGTTGGCCCCTTCGCGACACTTTCAACCTCCGGATTTTCCATCTTTAGCCGGCGGTTCGGATAAAGCGGCGTCAGGTTATCGAAATTGATCCGGTGGCGCAGGGTTTCCGGGTCTTCGAAATTGATCGCGTTGACCTTGAGCAGGGAGAAATAGCGTTCCCCATCCTTGGGCGCCCTGATCTGGCCTTCCACCGTATCACCCGTGCGCAAGCCGAAGCGGCGTACCTGGGCGGGGGAGACATAGATGTCATCCGGCCCGGGCAGGAAGTTTGCCTGCGGGCTGCGCAAATAACCGAAACCATCGGCGAGGATTTCAAGCGTGCCTTCGCCAAAAATCGCCTGTTCATTATCCGCGAAAGTCTTCAGGATCGCGAACATCATATCCTGCTTGCGCAGTGATGATGCGTTTTCGATCTGCAATTCCTCGGCCAATGCGAGGAGATCCGCGGGGCTTTTCGCCTTGAGTTCTGAAAGATGCATTTGGTGCCTTGGCGTTCCGTGAGGCTTGATAAAGTGGGGCCTGAAGCAGGATGCACAACTCAGCACGCGGCGCATCCATGAATGTCCCCTTATCGGGTAGAAGGGAAAAGCGACAGCGCCGATCAGGGATCGCCGGGGCCGCGAGAGGAAGGACCCGATATGTATAAAGCCGGCCGCCCAGCGTCAACCACGGATCAAAACGGCTTCACGATCACCATCACGACAATCAGGATCAGCAGCAGCGTTGGCACCTCATTGACGATGCGCCAGTTACGTTCGCTGCGGGTATTGCGGTCCTCGGCGAAAAGCCGCCGTGCGCGGGCCAGGTCCATGTGAAAGACGGTCATGGCCAAAAGGCCGAAAAGCTTGCCGTGCCACCAGCCGGCACCCCAATCCACCACGCCGGGGGTCAGGATCAGCACTAGGCCAAAGACCCAGGCGCTGATCATGGCCGGGTTCATGATGGCGCGCAGCAGGCGCCTTTCCATGGTCTTGAACAGCTCCCCCTGCGCGGAACCAGACGGCTGTTGCGTGTGATACACGTATAGCCGCGGCAGGTAGAAAAGCCCTGCCATCCAGGCAAAAACGCTGATCAGATGCAAAGCCTTCGTCCAGGCATAGAAGGGGGCAAGGCCCTCAATCACCATGGTTATTCATCCTTTCCAGCAAGGGCAGGTATCAAGCGCGGATGCGGCCCATCTTCCAGCCGCCAGCGTGCCAGCACGGCATCCCGCACCCGGGCGCGTACCACCTTGCCCTGTGCATTGCGCGGCAATTCCGCCAGCGTCAGCCAGGCGCGCGGGCGCTTATGCTTGGCAAGGTCTTCGGCCAGCGGCAGGGCCGCATGCTCCCACCCCGCCGGCAGGTTCTCGGAGACCGCGATAATCACCTCCCCCCAGTAATCGGAAGGCAGGCCCAGCACGCAAATCGCGCGGCCCTGTGCGGCGGGATCCAGGGCGGTTTCAATCTCGGTCGGATGGACGCGGTAGCCGCCGGTTTTCATCACATCTGAAGCCCGGCCCGCGAGCCTGAGCCGCCCGCGCACATCAACCGCGCCCAGATCGCCGGTGCGGTGCCAGGCGCCGGCGGGGCGCGGCACAAAGCCATTCGGGCCGATCATGCCGATATTCATATGCCGGGCGCGCAGCCAGATATCGCCGGAATCGCCTGGTGGCAGGGGGCGTCCAGCCTCATCCCGGATGGCGATTTCAACTCCCGTCGCCGGCCAGCCCAGATTGGCGCCCAGACCATCCTCGGCTTCTTCCATAGCCACCGCCACATCCGGGCCTTCCAGCACGGTGATCGGGTTGAAGCATTCGCTCATGCCATAGGTCACTCGCACCACCGGGCCGAATTGCGCCTTGGCGCGGGCGTAAAGATCACGCGTCAGCGTCTGCGTGCCGCAGAAAATCACCTTGAGCCCCGGCACGCTTTGGCACGGAAACAGCGCCAGTAATTTGGCCAGCACCGTGGGTGGGGCGAAAATCGCCGATAGGTCGGGCGCGGTCAGCACCGGCGCGATGCGCTCAGCCCGCACGCCATCCTGCAAGACAACCTCTCCGCCATGATCAAGCCAGGCATAGGTGATCAGCGCCGCGCCATGGGTGAAGGGCGTCATGAGCAGCACACGCTCACCGGGTTCAGGTGTGAAGGGCAAAACGGCGCGTTGCAGGATATTCGCAAGGTAACGCCCGCCATGGCTATGCAAAATGGCCTTGGGTTTGCCCGTGGTGCCGGAGGTAAAAATGATCCGCCCCCAGGCATCGGACGGCACGGGGGGCAGCGGCGCCCCGCTTGCATCCGGCGCGATGTCTTCCAGCGCGAGCGTCTCAAACCCAAGCCCTGTCAACCGCGCGCAGGCTACTCGTGGTGCGACAATACGTTTGAAGCCTGTCAGCTGCGCAAACCAGCCAAGCTCCGCATCGGTGGAGCCCGTATTGCAGGGGGTTTCCGCCACGCCGGCCATGGTCAGACCATAGCTGACCCAGGGCGCATCGCAGCCATTGGGCACGAAGGTCGCAATCGGCTGGCCGGGTTTGAAGCCTTCCGCCACCAGCCGCCGCGCCAGACCATGGGCGCGGGCAGATAGCGTTGCATAGCTAAGCGTGGCGCTGCCATCAGTGACAGCGCTACGCGGGCCGAAGCGCTGCGCCAGAGTCAGAAGGTCGGAAGACCAAGGGATACCATCCTGCATGGTGGCAAAGTCTCGCCAGCGGCGGCGCGCGTCAATGCGGGGCTTGATTGCGGGGCGCGCTTCGGGCGGGATGGGGGGCAGGAAGGAAACACCGCCATGGAACCGCTTGCCACGCCAACCCTGCCGCAAGGCATCCGCGCCCGCTTTCTGGAGGGTATCAAGGGGCTTCGCGTCCATCTGCTGGAAGCCGGGCATGAAACGCCAGGCCAGCCGTGTCTTTTGCTGCTGCATGGCTTTCCGGAGCTCGCCTATTCCTGGCGGCATGTGATGCTGCCGCTGGCGGCGCTGGGCTACCATGTGGTGGCGCCGGATCAGCGCGGCTATGGCCGCACCACGGGGTGCGATACCGATTATGATGCGTCACTCGCGCCATTTCGCCTGACCAATCTGGTGCGCGATGCGTTGGGCGTGGTGGCTGCACTCGGCTACCGGGAAGTGGCGGCGGTGATCGGGCATGATTTCGGATCGCCGGTCGCGGCCTGGTGCGCGCTGACGCGGCCCGATGTGTTCCGCCGTGTGGCGCTGATGAGCGCGCCTTTCGCCGGCGGGCCGGATTGGCCAAAGCCAGGGCAGCAATCCGTCGGTTCTTCCGCCATGCCGGGGTTGGATGAGGCTTTGGCCACCTTGTCGCGCCCGCGCAAACACTACCACGCCTATTACGCCACGCGCCCGGCCAATGCGGATATGATAGGTGCGGCGCAGGGGCTACACGCTTTCATGCGCGCCTATTACCACCACAAGAGCGCCGATTGGGCGGCCAATAAACCGCATAAGCTGCGCGATTGGTCCGCCGAGGAAATGGCGAAACTGCCAACCTATTACGTCATGGACCGTGCCGAGACGATGCCAGAGACGGTGGCGCATGAAATGCCAAGCGCTGCTGAGGTTGCAAGCTGCGCCTGGATGACGGAAGCGGAAATGGCTGTCTACGCCAGTGAATATGGCCGCACCGGATTTCAGGGCGGGCTCAATTGGTATCGCACCCGCTTCGCACCGGAAGTGAATGCCGATCTGGCTCTATTCGCCGGGCGCGGCATTGATGTGCCTTCGGTCTTTATCGCCGGTGCGGCAGATTGGGGCGTGTTTCAAGCCCCCGGCGCTTTTGAGCGGATGCAGGACATTGCCTGCACCCGCATGGCGGCGGCGCATCTGGTGCCGAGTGCCGGGCATTGGGTGCAGCAGGAACAACCGGCGCGCACGGTTGAATTGCTGAAGGAATTGCTGGCGCGCGACGCGTGATCAGGCTGACATTAACATCGGAAGCCTCGGCCCGACGGCCAGCACATCCGCTGTGGCATTCCCCAGCACCAGATTGCGCAGCGGTGAATGCCGCACCGCACCCATCACCAGCATGTCTGATTCCGTATCCGCTGCCGCCGACGGCAGCCTTTCCAGCACGCCCCTACCGCCACGCTGCAAGACCATGAAGCGCGGCTTGGCACCATGGCGGGCGAGCGGATGAGCAAGTTCAATCCCCGACTGACCGGGGCGCAGTTCCTTGTCATCGGTGACTTTTGCTATCACGGTTTCCGCCGCGCGGCGGATAAGCGGCAGTGCGCTGTGAATGGCCCGAACCGAGGCGGGGGTTGCATCCCAAGCTACCAGAATACGCTGCGGCGAGCCTGAGAAAGGCCGCATTTGGGGCACCAGGATAGCCAGCCGTCCGAAGTCAAAAATCGCGGCATGCTGAAGTATTTGCGCAGCAATTCTCGGCGCACCATGTTGCGTAAGGACTGCCAGATCACTCACGCGCAGATGGTCAGCGAAGGCTTCGCCATTGCCATAGGCCAAGCTGATGCGCTTTTTGTCTGATACGCCACATCGCGGCGTTGCGCGATGGCAGCGAATGCCGCGACAGCACGGTCTTCCAATTGTTTCGTTGCATAATTTGCCGGCGTGGGCGCGGTAAGCGCGCTATCCATTAGGAAAATCAGCGCGGTCACATGGACCGAAAAGGCTCCCGCAAGCGCGAGGGATATCGCCGCTGCCGCCGCCGCTTCTATCGCCATGGCCGGGTCAAGATGCGTCACGATACTGGTGAAAGTCATTACGGTTTCTCCGGCTGTCGCGCATCTTTTGGGTTATTTCCCGCGATGGCGTTTTGTTTGGTTTTCGGGGCCGGCATATGACCTCACCACCGCGATATGTGGGTATCGCCGCGCGCAGAAACCAGCGTTGATATGGGTCAAGATGCGAGACGGCTTCCGGGTGGGCACCGTATTGTAACAGAAGGCGCAGCGGGCATTGCTACCCACCGCGCGGTTACATCAGATAATCAAATTCAGGCCGGCGGCGCCACCGACAGCCCGCGCACCTTGTGTTCAGCAATGAAGCGCGCCACAAGGCCGGACGCCTTCGCCTGTTCGATAAAATCCGTAAGGAAGGCGGCGGCAGCACTATTGCGTCGTGATGTACCAATCGCCTGCTGCACGGCGGTGAACTTACCGTCCAGAATCCGCGCGCTGGGCATTTTTTCAATGTCTGACAGCAGCTTCGGCCGCAGCCCGGCGAGCACTTCCAGCTTCTCGGCAGCGAATTGCTCAAACGCCGTGTCCAACGTGGCAGAGCGAATGAGCTTTGCCTTATGGATATTGCGTTCAAGCCACAGATCATAAGCCGCACGCGCGGTCACGGCGATACGATTGCCGGGGCGATCCACTTCCTCCATCTTTGTAATGGGGGAACCGGGCGGGACCATGTAGGTGGCCTCGATTTCCGCATAAGCAGCCGTGAAGGCGATTTTCTCCGCGCGCTGCGGTTCAGCACCGATCAGGCCGATATCCCAAACATTGCGGTCCACAGCGTCAGCCAAATCACCCGGCCGTGCGAAGGGCACGTATTGCACGGGCACACCCAGCGTATCGGCGATCGCATGCGCCATGCTGGGCGAAACCCCGGCGGGATCGCCATTTTCCGCGCGGCTCGTCACCAGCAGGAAATTTCCCATATTGATGCCGGCGCGCAAAACGCCCGTTGGCACCAATTCCGCCTTGATCTGATCCATCATTCTATCTTTCCTTTTCACTAAGAAACCCCTGATCAACCCTGCAATTAGCGTCGATTTTTCGTGATCACGGTGATCCCGCTGAGGTTCCCGCCAATGTTGATCGCTTCCCTGCCCATTTTCGGGGTGGAATGGGGTGTCTTTCCCCTCTTTCAGACGCAATTCGCCCGTCAGGCGTGACAGTATCGCATCAAAACACGCCGCGCTAT
>VGDM01000049.1 GCA_016869715.1 Alphaproteobacteria bacterium | reverse complement strand
GTGCATCGGCTGATCCGCGTACCGCCTCCCCCCATGGGACTTTGGACCCGCAAGCGGGAGGCCGCAAAATGAGCTGGACACGCATGCAAATGGCCGAAAGGCTGGTGCGCGAATTTCAGGATGGTTGGGTGGTCAATCTTGGTGTCGGCATGCCGACCATGATTGCCGATGTACCCATGGGTGATCGCGATATCATCTTTCATGCTGAAAACGGCGTGATTGGTTATGGCGCCGTCTGCGCGCCGGGTACGGAAGATCTCAATCTGGTCAATGCCGGTGGGCAGAATGTTGTGCTGAACCCAGGCGCTTCCATTGTGCATCACGCGGATAGTTTTGGGCTGATCCGTGGTGGGCGGATAGATATGACAGTGATGGGTGCCTATGAAGTCGCGGCTAATGGTGATTTCGCTAATTGGAAACTGAAAGACGCCAAGGGTGGCGGCATTGGCGGGGCAATGGATTTGGCCGCCTGTGCCCAGCGTATTTTCATCATGCTGGAACACCGCACGCGTGATGGCGCTTCCCGATTGCTGCCGCGTTGCAGCCTGCCGATCACTGCCGCCGGCGTGGTGACGCTGGTAGTGACGGATCTTGGGCTATTCGCACCCAGGGGTGAGGGCTTCGCGTTGCGCGATCTTGCCCCCGACGTAACGCTGGAAGAAGTGCGCGCTGCCACCGCCTGCCCCATCATCGCTTGAGGAAACACAATGGCTTTACTGATTGATTACTATGTCTCGCTGAATTCGCCCTGGACCCATTTGGGTGCGGCGCGCATTGAAGCCCTGGCGGCACAGCATGGGGCGGAAACCCGCATCTGGCCGGTGGATTTCGGCACCATCTTTGCCGGTTCCGGCGGCTTGCCGCTACCCAAACGTTCACCGCAGCGCCAGGCCTATCGCTTGCAGGAGTTGCAGCGCTGGCGCGATGCGCTGGGTATTCCGATCAATATTCATCCGAAGCATTTCCCAGCCATTGAATTGCCGGGCGCGGCCAGTGTGATTGCGCTCCGCGAAACGCAAGGCCATGCGCCGGCCATTCGCCTGGCGCATCGCATCCTGAAAGCGCTTTGGCAGGAAGAACAGGATACGGGCGACACGGCGACCCTCGCGGCGCTGATGCGCGACTGCGGCCTAGATGCGGATGCGCTGCTGCGTCTGGCGGAAGACCCGCGCTGGCTGGAACAGCGCAAGGCCGATAGCGCTGCGGCGTTGGAACGCGGTATTTTTGGCGCGCCCTGCTATGTAATTGGTGAGGATATGTTTTGGGGCCAGGACAGGCTTGAATTTGTCGCCAAGCGCTTGAGCAAAGGCGCTTGATGTTCAGCGGTAAATCTATCGCAAGGCTGGAAGATGCGCGGTTTCTGACTGGGCGCGGGCGTTATGTTTCGGACATCATTCCACCGGATGCGCTGCATGCCGTGGTGCTGCGATCACCCCATGCCCATGCGGTATTACATGGGATCACCACGACAGCAGCGCGCGCCATGCCAGGTGTGGTGGGTGTTTTCACTGCCGCCGATCTTGCTGCTGATGATCTGGCGCCTTTGCCCTGCACCGCAGTGGTCGCGAGTGTGGCGCCCATGGTTGTGCCGCCACGACCTGTGCTGGCAACGGATCGCGTGCGGCATTTGGGTGAGGCTGTTGCCCTGATTATCGCAACTAGTGCTACCACCGCTCGTGACGCGGCGGAGGCGATTGAGGTCAGCTACGATCCCTTGCCCGCCGTGATTGATAGCGCGCCTGCGCTTGGCGCAGAGGCGCCGCAAATCTGGCCGCAAGCGCCAGGCAATAAGGCATTTCGTTTTTTGAAAGGCGATCGCGCTGCCACCGATGCGGCTTTCGCGCAGGCCGATCATGTTGTTAATCTGGATCTGTTCAATAACCGCGTTCATGCCGTGCCGATTGAACCGCGTGCGGCGCTGGCGCGCTTTGATGATGAGCGGTTTGAACTGATTTTCACCGGAATGGGCGTGCATGGCATTCGCCGGCAACTCGCGACCGTATTTCGCTTGCCGGAAAATGCCTTTCATCTTGTCTGCCCCGATGTAGGCGGTGGCTTTGGCGCCAAGAATTTCCTCTTTGCAGAATATGTGCTGGCGCTTTGGGCCGCGCGGCGACTTGGCCGCGCCATTGCCTGGCAAGCAGAACCGAGCGAGGAATTCGCTGCCGCCGTGCATGGCCGCGATTTGCGCGCCAAGGCCAGATTGGCGCTGGCTGCTGATGGTCGCTTTCTGGGCCTGGACATCAGCAGCATCGCCGATATGGGCGCCTATCTTTCCGCGGTTGGCCCGCATTGCCCGACCAATGCTTTCTCCACCGCCATGGGCGGCGTTTATGCCATCGCTGCCATGCATCTGGAAGTGCGTGGCGCCTTCACCAATAGCCTGCCGGTGGATGCCTATCGCGGCGCCGGCAAGCCAGAGGCGAATTACATCATCGAAAGGCTGGTGGATAAAGCGGCCCGCCAATTAGGGCGCGATCCTGCTACCTTGCGCGCCATGAATATGCTGCCCAATGCGCCGCATCGCACCGCTATGGGCATGGCCGTGGATGGCGGGCGCTTTGCCGCCAATCTTGCGGTACTTGCCAAGGTTTCCGATGCGGCAGGCTTCGCGGCGCGGCGCGCGGAGGCAGCACAGCGCGGCATGCTGCTTGGCCGCGGTATTGCCTGTTTTTTGGAAACCGCGCGCGGTGCGCCGGGTGAATGGGCCTCGGTTTCGGTTGACGCTTCCGGCCATGCGCAAGCGGCGATTGGCACGCATAATAATGGGCAAGGCCATGAAACCAGCTATGCGCAAATCGTCGCCGACCGGCTTGGTCTGACGCCGGCAGAAGTACGCGTGCAGCAGGCCGATACGGATTTGCTGCCCAATGGCAATGGGCATGGCGGCGCGCGGTCTCTGCATCTTGGCGGTGGTGCGCTGGTGCTGGCGCTTGATGCCTTGATGGAAAAGGCACGCCTGATTGCCGCGCATTTGCTGCAAGCCGATCCCGCTGCGCTTGCTTTCGCAGATGGGCGCTTCACCATGCCGGATGGCGAGCGCTTCATCACCTTGGCGGAAATCGCGCGTGCCGCCGACAATTCCACCAGCCTGCCGGAAGACATGACGCCCGGGCTTGCCGCTTCTGGTCACAATACCTCCGACCTCGTGACCTTCCCTAATGGGAGCCAGGTCGCGGAAATTGAGATTGACCCGGAAACCGGGTATGCGCGACTCACACGCTATGTCGCGGTGGATGATTACGGACGCCTAATAAATCCAAGCCTCACGCAGGGGCAGGTCCAGGGCGGGCTGGTGCAGGGCATTGGCCAAGCCATGCTGGAAGACATTATTTATGATCGTGAGTCAGGCCAATTGCTGACTGGTTCCTTAATGGATTACGCGCTGCCTCGTGCGGATGATGTGCCAGCGATCGAAGTACAGTTGGAAGGCACGCCGACCAAATCCAATCCACTCGGCGTCAAGGGCTCTGGTCAAGCGGGCGCCATCGCCGCGCCGCAGACAGTGATGAACGCCATTGCGGATGCGTTGGCGCTGCGGGGCACCACTGCGCCCGATATGCCCGCAACGCCCGAGAAGATTTGGCGCGCGCTTCAGAACGCCCCCTCCCCTGAAAGGAATTGATGCCATGACCTATCAAGTCACGCGAGACTTCATCGGCTACGGCGCCAATCCGCCCGATCCGCAATGGCCAGGCGACGCGAAGCTCGCCGTGAATTTTGTCATCAATTATGAGGAAGGCAGCGAGCCGTCCTTCGAACTTGGTGATAGCGTCACGGAAAATGGGCTGACGGAGGCGCATGGCCTCAATCAGGTGAAGTCCGGCCGCGATTTGGCGGCCGAGGGCATGTTCGAATATGGCAGCCGCGTTGGCTTTTGGCGCCTGCATCGGCTGTTTCAGGAACGCAATCTGCCGGTGACGATTTTCGGCTGCGCGCTGGCATTGGAACGCAACCCTGAGGCAGCAGCCGCCATCAAGGCCGCGGGCTATGATGTCTGTTCCCATGGTTGGCGTTGGGTGAAGCATTTTGAGCTTTCGGAGGAAGAAGAACGCGACCATATCCGCAAGGCGATTGACAGCCAGCAAAAGACTGTCGGACATCGGCCGGATGGCTGGTATTGCCGCTATGGACCTTCCGTGAATACGCGACGTTTGGTCGTGGAAGAGGGCGGCTTTCTATACGACAGCGATTATTACGGCGATGAATTGCCAATCTGGACGCGCGTGAACGACAAACCACATTTGATCGTGCCCTATTCGCTCACGAATAATGACGGCAAATATGCCGGCGGGATCGGCACCTCGGATCAATGGTTTTGCTATATCCGCGACGCGTTCGACATGCTCTACGAAGAAGGTCGCAAGGGGCAGCCCAAGATGATGTCGGTTGGGCTGCATATGCGCCTGATTGGCCACCCGGCGCGCGCGGTCGCGCTGCAAAGGCTGCTGGATTACATGGCGCAAAAGCGCGATGTCTGGATCACGCGCCGCATTGATATTGCCCGGCATTGGATGGCGGTGCATCCGGCGAGGTGATGCCGCCATTACCGGTCGCCTGAATCGAGACTTCCAAGCTATTGGAGAGCAATACCGCTATGACCCTACCCCTGCTTTTCACGCCTTGGACCAAGCGCGGTGTTACGCTGAAAAATCGCGTGGTGGTCGCGCCGATGCATCAATATGCGGCGGATCGTGGCTTCATCACGGATTGGCATTTGATGAATGCCGGGCGTTTTGCCGCAGGTGGCGCTGGCATGGTCATGGTGGAAAGTACCAAGGTTGAACGGCGCGGCTGCGGCACGCTTGGTGATACCGGGCTTTGGGATGATGCTTTCATCCCAGGCATGAAACGTGTGGCGGATTTGATTCGCGCCAATGGTTCAGTGCCGGCAATCCAGATTGGCCATTCCGGCCGCAAGGCACGCCGTTTTCGTCCCTGGGAAGGTGGCGCGCCACTCGTGCAAAGCCCTGCGATTATGGATTGGGAAGCTTGGGAACTTGTCGCACCAAGTGCCGAGATTGGCGACGCGGGTGACCCCATGCCGCGTGCGCTCACGCGCGATGAGATTCCACAGCTAGTGCAGCATTGGGCTGATGCTGCGCGGCGCGCCGATGCTGCGGGTTTTGATCTGCTCGAAATCCACGCGGCGCATGGATATCTCATCCATCAATTCCTCTCGCCTTCCGCCAATCGACGCAATGATGATTATGGTAGTTCCGAGCGTAACCGCATGCGCTTTGCGCTTGATGTCGTAGAGGCAGTGCGCGCAGTGTGGCCCACGCATAAACCACTATTCATGCGTTTCTCGGTTGAAGATGATGCGGGCTGGGATGTGGAACAAAGCATTCGCCTCGCCGCACTTGTCGGCGCCGCTGGCGTTGATGTGGTGGATTGTTCATCGGGCGGCATTACCGGCGGCCTACCGAAAGCGGCGCGGCCTCGCTATGGCTATCAGGTGCCTTATGCGCGGCGCTTGCGCCACGAGGCCCCAATCGCCACCATGGCGGTTGGCCTCATTGTGCATGCCGATCAGGCCGAGGCAATTCTGCAAGCCGGCGATGCTGATCTTGTCGCGATTGGGCGAGAAATTCTCTACAACCCGAATTGGCCAACCGATGCCGCGCACAAGCTTGGCGTGGATGGGGCTTTCGATGCCATGCCACCGGCGCAGAGCTATTGGCTCGAAAAACGTGCGAAATCGGTGAAGGATATGGAGCCTTCAACCTATCGGCGGGGCTTGCATCAGGCGTGATCGGGACCACGGCATGAGCAGCGCTCACGGCCTCACGCTCGCACTGTTTCTGTTGGCGGGTTCGCAAACCTTGGCGACCATGGCGGTTTATGCGCTGCCCGTATTGGTCGCCTATGCCGCGCCGGATTTTGGCATGGCGCGCGCCAATATCGGCTATCAGGTGGGCTTGGTGTATCTCTGTGCGGTTTTCGCTTCCGCTTACGGGCCGCGCGGGCTTGCGATATGGGGGCCGGCGCGCACTACACAAATCGCGCTGCTGGCGGCAGCGATCGGCGTTGCCATGCTGAGTTTTGCTGAGCTTGCCGTTGCGGTGCCAGCGACGATTTTGATTGGGCTCGCTTATGGCTTGACCAATCCGGCTGCGTCGCAATTGCTAGGCAGGCTTGCGCCGCCATCACGCCGCAATATGGTTTTCGGTTTGAAGCAAATGGGCGTACCCTTTGGCGTTGCCTTGGCAGGCTTGATGCTGCCTGGCACGGCAGAATTCCTGGGTTGGCGTAACGCCATGCTGATTTCGGCGGCGATGTTGCTGATGATGGTGATTGGGCTGCAATTGAAGCGCGCGGATTGGGATCAGGATCGCGGCGCAGTTGCTGTACAAGCAGGACCATTACTGCTTTTGAAATCGCCCGCACTGGGCGTGATTGGTCTTGCGGCTGCCTGTTATGCCTTGGTGCAGATTGGCCTTGGGGCGCATATGGTTGCGATGCTGATTGGTGATTATGGCTGGGATTCAGTTTCGGCTGGCGCCCTCGTGGGGCTCTGTCAGGTGGTGGGCGGGCTTTCGCGCATTGGCTGGGCATTGGTGGCCGATACTCGCATGGGCGGTCAGCGCGCACTGATGCTGATCGGCGCTCTATCCGGAATCTTTCTCATGATGTTGCCTTTGGTTGGCGGTACGCAGACCCTGCTTCTGGTGCTGCTGTTTATTGCGATTGGCGCCAGCACCGCCGGGTGGAATGGCGTTTTGGTCGCAGAAAGCGTGCGCCTTGCACCGCCAGGTACAGCAGGCGCTGCATCCGGTGCGGTGATTTCGCTGAGCTTCGCCGGCGCCGTGCTCGGCCCACCATTGATCGCCGTGCTTGGTCAGGAATTACACGGCTATCGCTACGCTTTCGCGATATTGGCAACGCTGCCGCTTGCCGGTGCAGCACTGTGCTGGTACGGGCGCCATGCGTGCAGGGGAGATTTCACATGACACGCGATATGCTTGGCTATGGCGGCACATGGCCCGATATGGCCTGGCCGAATGGCGCGCGGCTTGCCGTTTCCGTCGCTCTCAATTTTGAAGAAGGCGCCGAGCAGCAGGTAGGTGATGGTGACCCGCAATGCGAACGCATGGGCGAGGTGATGAGCGTCGTTGCCCCGGGTGTGCGCGATATGGGGCAGGAGCAGATCTTTGCCTATGGCACGCGCGCCGGCTTTTGGCGCATGTTGGATGCTCTGGACCGTCACGCCATTCCCGCAACCTTCCTGATGTGCGGTCGCGCGGTTGAACGGGCGCCCTCACTCGCCGCCGAGGTTACAAGGCGGGGCCATGAAGCCGCGGCGCATGGCTGGCTTTGGCGCCCGCAGGCCGATTACACATCGCGTGAGGCAGAGGCTGTTGATCTCGATCTTTGCATCGCTGCCATCGCCAAGGCGTGTGGCATAGCGCCACAAGGTTTCTTCTGCCGCGGTTCAGAGAGCATCTGGACGCGCGACTTGCTGCAGGAACGCGGCTTTGTCTGGGTATCCAACGCTTTCGATGATGATGTGCCCTATGGTGATCCTGCGTATCCAGGACTTTCGGTGCTGCCCTATGCGCTGGATACCAACGACATGAAATTCTTTCATCCCAATGGCTTTGTGCGCGCCAGTGAGATGGTGGAGTATGTGAACGACGCGCTGGATGTGCTGCTCGCCGAAGCAAGCCAGGGCAAGCCGCGCCTACTCAATATCGGTTATCATCTGCGCATTGCTGGGCGACCCGCGCGGTTCCCTGCGTTTGAAAAAGTGCTCACAAGGCTCGCCCAATTGGGTGAACAGATTTGGGTGGCGCGGCGGATGGATATTGCGAAAGCCTGGCGTGCTGCGACCCGCGTGTGAACGCAGGCCGCAGCGGTAAAAACACCCCGTCAGCCAGGAGGAACCGTACGGGTCATGGCCGGCATGGCCGCAACCTTCGCATACCAGGCTTCAAGCTTGGGATGCCCAGGCCGCCATGGCTCATTCGCATAACGGAAATCCATGTAGCCCAAGGCGCAGGCAATAGTGATTTCCCCAATAGTCGTGAGCATGCCAAGGCTATCTGCTTCCGCTTCCAGCACCCCGAGCGCAGCCTTCACCTTACCCTGCTGTAGCGTGATGTAGGATTGCCGTCCCTCATCCTGTGGCAGCGCAATTTCGCGCCTGCGCGGTTGCGTTGCATCCAAAATGCCATCGCCAAGCGCTTCCTGACGCAGCCCCTTCCAGCGCGCTGGGCCTGGGGGCGGAAACATCTTCGGCCCATCACCGACACTATCCAGATATTCGCAAATCACCGGGCTGTCATAAAGCGCAGTGCCATCATCCAGCACCAAGGTCGGCACTTTCGAAAGCGGATTGACCTTCAGCAGCGCCGGATCGGTGGTGCCAACCGCCCAAAGCTCCATCTGCTTGTCAATGCCGCGCTGGATCGCAAGCACAACGCATTTCCGCACATAGGGGCTATTGGGTGAATAGGCGAGTTTCATGCTTCGTTTCCTTCCTTTGTCTCAGTGCAAATTCATCATGCCGGCGGGGTGCCGAGTGCATTCATCACCGCACCGCGCTTTTCCATCCACCAGCCATGCTGCGCCGGCCAGTAGCCGAAAACCTCCTCGGTCGTGCCGGGTTCCAGCACGGCGCGCGCATGCAAAGGCCAATTCGGATTATTCATGCCTTCACGACCAATAGCGATCAGATCGGCATCACCTGCCGCCAAAGCCGCTTCTGCCTGATGCGGGCCGATAATCAGCCCAACAGCCATGGATTTTATGCCAAGTTCACGCCGAATTTGCGCAGCATAGGGAATCTGAAAACCGTAGCCGCGCGGCACCCGCTTGCTGCCAGTGGCGCTGCCACCGATACCGCCCGATGAACAATCCATCACATCCACGCCAAGCTTTTGGCATTCGCGCGCATAAACTACGCTATCTTCCATTTCCCAGCCACCATCAGCGCCATCCACTGCAGAAATACGCACGAAAAGCGGCAGGTTTTCCGGCCAGGCTTCACGTACCGCGCGCACAATCTCAAGCGGGAAGCGCATGCGCCCGGCAAGGTCGCCGCCAAATTCATCATTGCGCGTATTGCACAAAGGCGAAAGGAATTGATGCAGCAGGTAGCCATGCGCGCAATGCACCTCAATCGCCTCATAGCCGGCGGCCAAGGCGCGGCGTGCGGCCGTGGCAAAAGCTTCATGAATATCGGCCATGCCTTCCTTGGTAAGTGCTTCGGGCTGCACATGGCCTTCACCAATCGCCGTTGAAGTTGGCCCTACCAAGGGCCAGCGCTTTTCGCCCTTGGCGATTTCCGGCGCGCCTAAGGGTCCATTGCCTTCAAAGGCGCGCTGCGACGAACCCTTGCGCCCCGCATGGCCAAGCTGCATCGCCGGTACCGCCCCTTGGGACTTGATGAAGCGCGCGAGGCGCTGCACCGGTTCAATATGCGCATCAGACCAAAGCCCAAGATCACCATGGGTGATGCGACCCTCACGCATCACGGAAGTCACCTCAGTGAAGACCAGCCCGAAGCCACCAACCGCAAAGCGGCCAAGCTGGACCATATGCCAATCATTCGCCAAGCCCTCGATCGCTGAATATTGGCAAAGCGGCGGCATCACCACGCGGTTTGGAATCGTCACGCTACGAATGGTGAGCGGCGAGAAAAGCAGGGAACCCATGAGGCGTCTCCGATTAGGCGAATACTGCACGCAGCGTGATACAGCTTGGCGCGCGCGTCCAGATCATCCGACCTTGGCGATATTTTCGGGCGAGAAAGGCAATTGTCGCGGCCGCGCGCCGAGGGCGGCGTGGATGCCCCCGGCAATGGCGGCGATAGTTGGGGCGAGGCTTGCCTCTCCTGCGCCCAGGAAGGACGCTTCGGGCCGATTGATCAGCGCAACATCCACCTTGGGCACTTCCGAAAATCGCAGGATCGGGAGGCTTTCCCATGAATCGGAAGTCACGCGCCGCCGATCAAAACGCACCTCTTCGACCAGCGCGATAGAGGTGTCGTGAGTGGCACCGCCAGAAAAATATCTGCGATATTGATTGCTGCCACAGGCGTCAGGTCACGCATCAGCACAAAGCCGCGCCCCGGTTATAGGGTTTCAATCACCACCGGCACGCCAAGCGCCGCTGAAAGCGGTTCAGCCACAAAGCGCGCCGCAACATCCGCCGCACCACTAAGGCCAAAGGGAACAATGATGCACACGGCCCTATTGGGCCAGGGCGGCTGGCTTTGCGCTTGAGCTACTGGCGCAGCCAAAATCCCTCCCCCTGCCGATAAAATCGCGCGACGCTTCATTTTCCCCATGCCTTCTTGCTTGGCGTATATAGGTATCCTCCAACTGCAACCCGGATCAGGGAAAAGGTCAAGCGGTCAGCGGCATTATACCTCGCCAGGGGCAACGATATGGGTAGTGATCTGCATCACATCTTCCAGCCCGGCGATGCAGGTATCGCCTGGCTTCAGATAGAGCTCCGCCGCATTCGGATGGCCAATCGCGGTGCCGCGCGGGGCGCCGGTCGCGATAACATCACCCACCTCAAACGGCATGAAACGCGAAAAATGTGCGATGATGCTTTCAATGCGATGGATATATTCATCCGTATTCACGCGCAACCGCTGCTGGCCATTCACATGGCAAGTCAGCCACAAATCATATGGGTCAGCAATTTCTGCGAGCGGCACCGCATAGGGTCCAACCGGTGTGAAGCGCGGCATGTTTTTGGAGACCCAGAACTTCGTGCCAAGCTGCACTTCCTGCTTCTGGATTTCGCGTGCCGTCAAATCATTCAATACCGTGATCGCACCCACATAATCGCGCGCGTTTTCGCGGCCGACCTGAAAGGCGCGGCGCGTGATAATGAAGGCCAATTCGGGTTCATAATCGAAGGTGGTGATGCCTTCCGGCCGTGCGACGCGCGCACCATCCCCCACCAGGGTCTCCGTCAGCTTCACAAAGCTTGTCGGTTTCTGCGGGTCTTCCTTCAACATGCCTTGCGCGACCAATTCCGCGCGATGCACCTTGCTGTTCTTGCCCACACAAAAAATCTTGCCAGGATCAAGAACGGGCGGCAATAAATGGCATTGCGCTGCCGGCAGCATGATCCCTCCCGCCGCGACAAAGGCGCGCAATTCCGCAATCGGCAGCGTCAGTACGCGGCGCATATTCCAATCCGCACCATGGGTTGCCGTCAGGTCGCGTATCATCGCGCCCTCTGCCGCGCCAAGCCTTGGGTGCAGATCGCCGGGGGCGAGGAAACTTGCCAATCTGATCATGGGATTTTCTACTCCAGAGTAATGCCGCGCTCTCGCACAACCTGCTGCCATTTGGTAATGTCAGCATCAATGAAGCGTGCAAATGCATCAGGGGCCGTTGGTTCAGGCTCCGCAGCCAAAGCGGCCAGGCGTTGGCGCGTGGTATCTGTCGTGATGCCTTGCGCGGCTTCGGTGGCGATTTTTGCCGTAACGGCAGTGGGCATGCCGCGTGGGCCGAACAGCCCAAACCATCCGATGGCGGAATAGCCCGGCAGGCCGCTTTCATTCACCGTTGGTATGCCGGGCAATAATGCGGACCGGCGCTCTGCCGTCATAGCCAGGCTTTGCACCTGGCCCGATGCAACAGCAGCGGCGACCGTCTGCGGTGGTGCGAACATCAATTGAATGCGCCCGCCAATCAGATCATTCAGCGCAGGCCCCGTGCCACGATATGGCACATGCAGCATTTCAATGCCGGCCATGGAGGCAAAAAGCTCAGCCGCCAAATGGCTCGCCGCGCCAGTGCCGGAACTGCCAAAACCGAAAGCACCCGGCCTTTGTTTGGCGAGCGTGATCAAACCCGCGACATCCTTCACGCCAAGGCTTGGATGTACCGCCACCACATAGGCCGGCGCGGCCAATAGCGTGACAGGCGTCAAGGCCGCATCAACCTTGAAGGCATCATGCGCGCCCGCAAGCCCCATGATACCGCCGGTGGAGGTCACCATCAGCGTATGCCCATCTGCTGCGCTGCGCAGCAATTGCTGCATGCCAATGCGCCCCGCACCACCGCTGCGATTTTCAACAACGACAGGTTGTTTGAAGCTTTCCTAAAAATGCTGGGCCAGAATCCGCGCCAGTACATCCGTGCCGCCGCCTGGTGGAAAGGGCACGATGATGGAAATGCCGCGCATCGGGAAAGCGTCCTGCGCCGAGGCAACACGCGCCCGCAAGGGTGCGGCCAATAGGGCATGCAGAACGCGGCGGGGAATCATATCAAGCCTCCTGGTGCGGTGGAGATTATGCGGCCTTCTCTCGCTTTGGCAAAGATGTTTCCTACATCGGATTTACTGGGCAGCGCAGGCCATGAATGACCCACGGGCCTAGCCAAGGCGGAGCACTTCGCCCTATCAGACGACAGTTTCATCACGGAGACATACGACCTTGCCCCAGGCCCTGCCCGCCATCATCGCAGCCTTGCTTTTGCTGGTAGGTGCGCTTGGGCTGGCGTTGAATTACGGCACCACTCACGCGCTGCTTTGGGCGCTTGGTGCTGCACTTGGCTTCGCACTGTATCGTGGCGCCTTCAGCTTTGCCGGTGGTTTTCGCCAGGCATTGGCTGAGGGGCGCGGTGCGGGGCTGCGCGCACAAATGCTCATGCTTGGCATTCTCGTTGTCATCATGCTGCCCGCCATTCATGCCGGAACACTCGCCGGTGCGCCAGTACGCGGCATTGTATTTCCCGCTGGTGTTGCCGTGATCATCGGCGCGTTCATCTTCGGCATCGGCATGCAGTTGGGTGGCGGCTGCGCTTCCGGCACGCTCTATGCCGCGGGCGGTGGCAATACGCGCATGTTGCTGACGCTGGTGTTTTTCATCATCGGTGCAACCATCGCGGCTTATGATTCCGAAAGATGGGCCGATCTGCCGACGCTTGCTACGACACCCCTGCCAGAGCTGATCGGGTTATGGCCGACAATCCTCGGCAGCCTCACCGTTTTCCTCTGCGTGGTGCTGCTTTCGCGCGTGATCGAACAACGCCGCCATGGTCGTGTTGAACCAATTTTCAGCGCGCCATCAGCAGCATCACCACGGCTTTGGCCCTGGGCCATGGCCGCCATCATTCTTGCTGTTCTGAACATCATGACACTCTGGGCTGCTGGCCGGCCTTGGGTGATCACCGCGTCTTTCCCACTCTGGGGGTCGCGCGCCGTCGCGGAATTCGGCTGGGACGAACCGGCCTTCTGGGCCTTTTGGGAAGACCCGACACGCACGGAAGCTTTTCTCCGCCCACTGCTCGCTGAGCGCAGCAGTGTCATGAATTTCGGCCTGATGCTTGGCGCGTTCTTCGCCGCAGCGCTTGCCGCGCGCATAAAGCCGCAATGGCGCCTGCCCTGGCGGCATGGCTGCGCTTCCGTGCTGGGCGGGCTACTGCTTGGCTATGGCGCTGTCATGGCCTCGGGCTGCAATATCAGCGCCTATTTCGCAGGGATCGCTTCCGGCAGCCTGCATGGCTGGCTTTGGATACTGCCGGGCATCGCCGGCAATTGGGCCGGGCTGAATTTGCGCTCGTTATTCCACCTGGATCGCTGAGAAAGAATTTCCAAATTTGACCGCTCAGGCAGCAAGCCCTTTATCCCATCTAATCCACTGATAGTATGAAAATTTTGGCTTGCGCCCGGAAAATACAGTTGTCATATCAATCATCAAAGGGGCTCTGAATGGCCCTTCATTAGAGAATTTCTTGCTGCGCCACTCCCTCCCCTGGCGTGGCATGGAGGTATTGATGATCGCTCGCAGAACCTGCCTCGCGCTATTTGCGCTGCCCTTCGCCACCGCGGCGCGGGCGGATGAGGCGCTGAACACCGCGCTCCGGGATGCAGTCGGCGACAAGCCTGTGACCGATGGCGGCATTCTGCTCCGCGTGCCCACGCTTGCCGAAAACGGCGGCCAGGTACCGCTTGGGATTGTGGTGGAAAGTCCGATGACAGCGCAGGACTACATCACCGCCATTCATGTTTTTGCCTCACGCAACCCGACGCCGGGTGTGGCAACCTTCCGGCTGACACCGATGCTTGCCCGCGCTGAAGTGCAAACGCGCATTCGCTTGGCTGAAGATCAGCGGCTGATCGTGCTGGCGGAAACCAGCACTGGCCGCGTTCTGCGTGTCAGCGCGGAATTGCGAGTTGGCGCCGGGGGGTGCCTTTCATGAACGCGCTGCCATCCCAACCCCGCATTCGCATCCCGCGCAGCGCCCGCGCTGGTGAGGTGATTGAAATCCGCACCCTGATCCAACACCCGATGGAAACCGGGCTGCGCCATGAAGCGGGCCGCGCCTTGCCGCGCGATATGCTGACACGGCTGATGGTGCGGCTGAATGGCGAAACGGTTTTGGCCGCTGATTTCCAGAATGGCACCGCGACCAACCCCTATCACGTGTTTTTCGTGCGGTTGGACAAGCCAGGCCATTTTGAATTCATTTGGACCGATGAAAAAGGCTGTCAGGCGCGCGCCGAAGCGCGCGTCGCGGTGGCGTAGCGCCGTTTCACGAAACCGGTTCCGGCTTTTGCGCATTGGGGTAGAAAAGCTGTTCCCCATTGATGCGATAGGATGCAATCGTGGCCTGCCCGGCGGCTGACAGCAGCCAATCAATCAAGCGCTGCCCATCGGCGGCCTTCATATGCGGATGGCGCTGCGCATTCACCAGCATGATGCCGTATTGATTGAACAACCGCGTATCACCTTGGACCAAAATACGCTGATCCTGCCGATTGCGAAAACTCAGCCAGGTGCCGCGATCGGCCAGAATATAGGCGCCCTGCGCGGCGGCGGTATTCAAGGTCGGTCCCATGCCCTGGCCCACTTCGCGATACCATTGGGCGCGCCCGCTTGCGGGATCAATGCCGGCCAATTGCCAGAGGCGAAGCTCCGCCGCATGGGTGCCACTGCGATCACCTCGGCTGAAAAAGGGCGCGCGCGCGGCGGCAATGCGGCGCAGCGCTTCCGCCGTATCACCAAGCCCAGCGATGCGCGCAGGATCGGCCGCGGGGCCGGTGATCACGAAATCATTGAACATTACATGCCGCCGCGGCCCGCCGAAACCTTCAGCGACAAAGCGTTCTTCCGCTGCACGATCATGCACGAAAACAACATCCGCATCACCACGCCGCCCGACATCCAAGGCCTGCCCGGTGCCCAAGGCCACCACACGCACGGCAATGCCGGCCTCGCGCGTGAAAATCGGCAGGATATGGCCAAATAGCCCGGATTGTTTCGTGCTTGTGGTGGAAGCGACCGTAATGCTGCGCTCCTGTGCCAGGACCGGCAGCGCAAAAGCTGCGATCAGCACAGGCAAAATGCCGCGTCGGAAAATACCCATCATATTGCTTCCCCTTCCTTCAAACGCTTCACCAAACCAATTCGCCACGCAAAAAGGCGCGCGCGATCGCTGAGGCGGGTTGCTGGAAAAATGCCTCAGCTTGCGCCTGTTCCAGCACGCTGCCGCGATGCAAAAAGATGATATCGCCCGCCAGACGCCGCGCCTGCCCCAGGTCATGCGTTGTCATCACAATCTTCGTACCGCGGGCGGCGAGCTTCAGCACAATCTCCTCCACCGCGCGGGTGGCGGCGGGATCAAGGCTAGCGGAGGGTTCATCCAGAAACAGCAATTCCGGCTGCAAGGCCGCAGCGCGCGCCAAGGCAAGGCGCTGTTGCTGACCCACAGAAAGCTTGCGCGCGGGATCCGCCGCGCGATCAGCAAGACCAACCAGCGCCAAAGCTTCCGCCGCACGCGCTTCGCGTTCGCCCCGCGCCACATTAGCCAAAACCATGGGGTAAAGCGTATTGGCCAGCACGGATCGCCGCAGCAGCACCGGGCGCTGAAACACCATCGCCTGGCGCCGCGCGGCTTGCTCGGGCGGGCGGGACCAAAACACACGCCCGGCCGAAGGCTTCAGCAAACCATGCAACAGCCGCAGCAAAACGCTTTTGCCGGCGCCATTGGCACCAATCAGCAGCGTCGGTGCGCCTGCCGTCATCGTCAGCGAGATATCGCGCAGGATCTCGACACCACCGGCGGAAAAACCCAAGCCTTCAGTGCATAGCGGCAGGATGGAATCAGGGACGCGCATGTCAGCCGGCCCAGCGCGCGGCAATGCCGCGCACACCTTGTGCGAGTGCGTTCACGCCAAGCACAATCGCCATCAGCACAACCCCAAGCGCGAGCGCCAGCGGCAAATCGCCCTTGCTGGTTTCAAGCGCAATCGCAGTGGTCATCACGCGGGTGAAGCCTTCAATATTGCCGCCCACCACCATCACCGCGCCGACTTCCGCTGCCGCGCGGCCAAACCCCGCTAGCAGCACTGTCGGCAGCATGAAGCGGCCATCCCACAATAAGGTCGGCACCGCACGCCACGGCCCCGCCCCGAAGGACCGAAGCTGTTCGGCATATTCCTCCCACATGCTTTCCAACACTTGCCGCGTAAGCGCAGCCAGGATGGGCGTGATCAGCACCGCCTGCGCGATGATCATGGCTGAGGGCGTGAACAGTAGCCCGAAAGACCCCAAGGGCCCGGACCGAGACAACAACAAATAGATCAGCAACCCTGCCACCACCGGCGGCAACCCCATCAGCGCATTGATGAGCGAAATCACGCTGCCCCGCCCCGGAAACCGCGCCACCGCCAAAAGCGCCCCCATCGGCAGGCCGATCAGCGCCGCCAGCACCAGGGCCGAAAGGCTCACCCGCAAGGATAGCGTCACAATGGCCAGCACCGCCGGATCCAGGGATAGGATCAGGCCAAGGGCTGTTTTGAATGCGCTGGAAAGATCCCCCACCCTATCCTCACGGTAAGAGGTTTATATGCGGATGGCTAAAACCAGCATCAATACCGCGCGCGGTTTGATTGATTGCCCTTTTTTGCCTAATTTCGCCAGTGAATGCCTGATGTGCTGACACTCAAGGAAGCCGCACGCTTCCTCCGCCTTTCCGAACGTTCGCTTTATGAGCTCGCACGCGCGCAAAAGCTCCCGGCGGCGCAGCTTGGTGGGAAATGGCTTTTCCCGCGCCGGCAGCTGGAACGCTGGCTCGCGGCCCAGGCCGATGCCGGCGCCGCACAACGCCTCGACCCGCCGCCCATCCTGGCCGGCAGCCATGACCCTTTGCTCGATTGGGCCGCGCGGCAATCCGGCTGCGGGCTCGCCTTGCGCGGCGGCGGTAGTTTGGATGGGCTGATCGCGCTTGCCGCCAATGAGGCCTTGGTCGCCGCAAGCCATTTGCTCGACCCGGACAGCAATCGCTTTAATGAGCTCGCGGCGCGGGAGTTTCTGGCCGGGCGCGGGTTTGTCGGCATTACTTGGGCGTGGCGAGAACAAGGCCTGATCCTACCGCCGGGCAATCTCGCCGCGCTGACGAGCATTACGGACCTGGCGCGGCCTGGCTTTCGTATTGCCGGGCGGCAGCCGCGCGCAGGCAGCCATGTCTTACTCACGCATTTGCTCTCAGAAGCGGGGCTGCGGCTGGATCAGATCGGCTTCCTGCCCAACCCTGCTCTTTCGGAAGATGAGGTCGCGGCGAGTGTCGCCGAAGGTCGCGCCGATGCGGGTTTTGGCATTCGTGCCGAGGCCGCAACGCGCGGCCTGACCTTCCTGCCGCTGTTTCGTGAGCGTTTCGATCTGGTGATGGATCACCGCCATTACTTCAGCGATCCCGTACAGAAACTACTGGCCTTCACGCGGGGCGAGGTTTTCGCCGCACGCGCCGCACGGCTCGGCGGCTATGATCTTGCCGCGCTTGGTGCCGTTGCCTTCAATGCGTAACGCTTTGCCTATTCCAGCGTAATCCCGGCATAGCCTGCCGCAGCCATATCATTCGCCCAGGCGCGATAGGCCGGCGCACTGCCGGTATAGCGCGCCACAACGCGCTTTTGTTTACCCGCGACATTCAGATTCACGCCGGTCATCCAGGAATCGACCTCCATGGAAAGCAGGCCCTTGGCCAATTCCAAGACGTGATCCATCCATTTTTCCATCGCTGCTTCATTGGCTTCCACGCGCGTGATGCCTTTGGCTTGCGCATAGGCCAGCAAATTGCTCACCCATTCTACATTGAATTCGATGGAGCGTGGAATATTGCCAAGCGCGGTATGCGGGCCCAGCAGCATGAACATATTCGGCATATCCTTTTGCAACATGCCGACCAGCGATGTGGCGCCATCCTGCCAGATTTCCTTCAGCGTCACGCCGCCGGCACCGCGGAATTCAATCCGATCAAAGGCACCGCGCAAAGCATCAAAGCCCGTGGCATAAACAATGATATCGAATTCATATTCGGCTTCGCTGGTCTTGATGCCCGTTGGTGTAATGCGCTCGATCGGTGTTGCCTTGCTGTCCACCAGCGTCACATTCGGCTGATTGTAGCATTCGAAATAGAAAGTCTCCAAAGGCACGCGCCTGGTGCCGAAGCCGTGATTCTTCGGTATCAGCATCTCCGCCACTTTTGCGTCCTTCACGCGCTGGCGGATCTTGTTCGCGACAAAGCGTGAGACTTCGTCATTCGCCGCACGATTGGTCAGCAAATCCTTGAAATTGCCCACCCAAATCCCAAAACCCTTTTCGGAATAGAGTTTTTCCAGAAAAGCCTCCCGTTCCTCGGCCGAGACATCGAAGGTATTGCGTGGATCGGGCGTGTGCAGGAAGCAGGAAAAGGTTACCTGGCAGCGCTTGAAAATCTCATCATAACAGGCGTGGATTTCCGCCATTTCCTCGGCGCTGATCTTGCCATTATGCAGCGGCGCGCACCAATTGGCCGTGCGCTGAAACACCACAAGCTGCTTCGCGGTTTTCGCCACTTCCTGTATGGTCTGCACGCCCGATGCTCCCGTGCCAATCACCGCCACACGCTTGCCTGTGAAATCCACCGTTTCCTTCGGCCACATCCCCGTATGGAAGGATTGGCCCTTGAAATCCGCAATCCCCGGAAATTGCGGCATGGTGGGCGCGGAAAGCGCGCCAATCGCCGTAATCAGGAAGCGGCTTTTATGCGCACTCCCATCTTCCAATTCCACCGTCCAATGGCGCGCAGCCTCATCCCAGCACGCGGCCTTCACGCGGGCAGAGAATTGGATATCGCGGCGTAAATCATACTTATCGGCAACCAAGTTCAGATAGCGTTCGGTTTCCGGCTGCGGCGCGAAATGTTCTGTCCAATGCCATTCCTTCAGCAAATCCTTGTCAAAGGAATAGCCGTAGGAATAGCTCTCTGAATCAAAGCGACAGCCCGGATAGCGGTTCCAATACCAAGTGCCGCCCACACCCGTGCCGGCTTCAAACACCCGTGCCTTCATGCCCAATTGGCGGAGCCGGATCAGCTGATAAAGCCCGGACATACCCGCGCCAATGACGATGGCATCGTAGTCGAGCCCCTTGTCGCTGCCCTTTGCCCGTGTCGCTTCCATCACTGCGCTCATGCCCATTAATCCCTATTCCCTGGTGCGGCGAACCCATTCTGACCCAGATGCCGGAAAAGCCAAGCGCCATCATGGCAAGGCTGGCCCGCACCACCTTGATCTACCGCAGAGATACGCAAGACCGCGCGAATGCCGCTCGCTGAAGCTGGGCGAAATAATTAATATGCCATCGTGCGGTGTCTAGCAGGGGCATTAACCGAAGGGACGCACCATGTCCTGAAAGACCCGGAAGATCGTCGAAGTGTGGCTCGCGAGCGAAATCAACTGCTACGCCTGCGCCGAAATCGACTGAATAGCCCGCCCGGGGCGCTGATGGATGCTCCAGGTCATTATGTCTGTCCCCCGTCAGCACCTATGGTGTCCGTCGTCAAATCATTTGAGACCAATTGGCGGTCTTTGTGCCGGAGTATCTGGCTCATCTGGGTTTAAGGTTAGGCTGCCTTTTGGTGATGCATCAAGCGGCGGTGCTGGATGGTTCTGCGCTTGATGCGCACACGGTCCAGCA
>VGDM01000048.1 GCA_016869715.1 Alphaproteobacteria bacterium | reverse complement strand
GCTCGCAGTATCGTAATCGGCTATTGCGCAATCAAGGTCTCCTTTTTTACTCCAAGCATTACCCCGATTGTTATATGCGAGCGCATCATTAGGATTGAGCCGAATAGCATCATTTAGGTCAATGAGTACTCCATCAAGATCTCCACGGCGACTCTTTATAAGTCCGCGATGACTTCGAGAATTTGCGTAGGCGGGATCGATTCGAATTGCAGTATTATAGTCGCGAAGCGCTTCATCTAAATTCTCCCGCCCAAACCATACATTACCGCGCGTATTATAAGCGCGGGCATAGTTGGGATTAATCTGAAGAGCCTCCGCAACATCGCTGAATGCGCGATCCAGCTCGCCTTTTCCTACAAAAGCAAAAGCACGTCGCCCCAGCGCAGTACTATTTCTTGGGTTTTCCCGAAGCACGCGAGTACACGCTTCGATCGCGACATCACCAGTCTCTCTCTCGCATCGCTCCATCATCAGAAGCAGCGCGGATGCCGATTGCGCTACTGACGCCGTAGGCGCCAACGACACGAACGATACCTGTAGAAATAAAAGCGCTTCCAGGCGTTTCATGCGTGCGGGTCCGAGCAAGGGCGAGTTCGGAACTTAATAATACCATGATCTTTCTTTCTGTAAACCATCGGATGCCAATATATGTTCGGACAATATAGAGGGCACGGAGCGTGATAAAAAATCGCCCTAAGAGACGGTTTTCATGCGCCAGTCAAAAAAGCTTGTCACCTCGGCGGATGTGAGCGCCACTGCTTTACGTTCTGCGAAATATGGAGTCGCGTAAGTTTTCAGGAATGCCAGGATCGCTTTTCCTCGCCTAGTCGTGACACCTGCCCTGCTATTACCAATCTCATATTCAGTAACCAGTTGCTTGAAGCTGGTCGCGCTATTTGATCTACCAAGCTTCGCGTTAATACGAAGCTCATCGAGCAGATCGTCGGCGAACTTGCGCGCCTCATACAAATCAGAAGTACCGGTGCCGCGATAAACATAACCCGGTTCATTCGGCAACTTGATCCGGCAGATCCATAGCTGCTTTGGGCGATCTTCGAGCTGGTAAATGACGATTTTACCTTCGCGAAAGCTCTGCCGATTGATGATTCTGCCGTTAGACATAACCCCAGGATATCAGGAGCGGCGGTGCGGGGTGAAGTGTAATACTCTGTAATATGCCCGTATTTCGTCACCCCAGTGAAGCGACTCCGATCTAGTTTATTGATTCGATGAGAAAAAAATGGTGCTGTTGGAGAGGATTGAACTCTCGACCTCTCCCTTACCAAGGGAGTGCTCTACCACTGAGCTACAACAGCCAAGCGCAACACACCCTAGGCTCTTTAGCCCCAGCCCGAGGCGTCCCGCAACCCCTTGATGCCAGGCGCGGCTGCTGCCAATTGCCAGCTCCATGGAACAGCGAGGCAAAACCCCATCAAAGCAGGCCCTGTCCCGCGAAGAAAGGCTGGCCGCCGCACTGCGGGAGAATCTGCGCCGCCGCAAGGCCCAGGCGCGAGCCAGGGATGCCGCGGATGTGCCGCCAAAGCCAGAAAGCCCTGAAAAGCCGAGGGAATAAAGCCAGGTTTCCCCATCGCGCCCATTTGGGCTATCTCCCCGTCATAGGGCCGGACACCCAAGCTTTGAGGATATGCCATGAACTGGATCAGCGATTGGGCCTTGCCGAAGATCCAGGGCCTGTTCAAGCGGGAAGCACCGGAAAACCTCTGGCACAACTGCCCTTCCTGCCAACAGATGATTTTTCATCGTGATCTGGAAAAGGCTTTGCGGGTTTGTTCGCATTGCGGGCATCACATGCGGCTCGGCGCGGCGCAGCGGCTGGAAGCAACACTCGACCCCGGTTTTTCGCGCATTGAATTGCCCAAGGCGCCGACGGACCCGCTGCGCTTCCGGGACCAGCGCCGCTATACGGATCGACTGCGCGAAAGCCAGACCAAGACCAGCATGGATGATGCGGTTGCCGTCGCACACGGCACCATCAACGGGCAGCGCGCCGTCGTGGCCGCGTTTGAATTCGCCTTCTTGGGCGGGTCCATGGGGGCCGGCGTGGGTGAGGCGATTGTCACGGCTGCCAAGCTTGCCGTGTTGCAGGATGCGCCGCTAATTGTCTTTACGGCCTCGGGCGGCGCGCGCATGCAGGAAGGGGCCATCAGCCTCATGCAAATGCCGCGCACGGTGATTGCGACGCGCATGGTGAAGGAAGCGGCCCTGCCCTTCATCACCGTGCTGTGCGACCCGACCACGGGCGGTGTCACCGCCAGCTTCGCCATGCTGGGCGATATCCAAATCGCCGAACCTGGGGCGATGATCGGCTTCGCCGGCGCGCGCGTGATTGAACAGACCGTGCGCGAAATATTGCCGGAAGGTTTTCAGCGCGCCGAATACCTGCTGGAACATGGCATTCTGGACATGGTGGTGAAGCGGGGCGAGATGCGCGAAACCCTCGCGCGCGTGATCTCACTGCTGCGCGAACCACTACTTACGCGTGGCAATGAAGAAGCCGAAGCCGCCGCCGCACCTGCGGAATAATTCCCATGTCCCGCGCTGAAGCGATTGTGGAGCGTCTGCACGCGCTCCATCCGAAGCTTATTGATCTGAGCCTGGGCCGGATGGAGGCTTTGCTCGCCAAACTCGGCCATCCGGAACGGAAGCTACCGCCTGTGATCCATGTGGCGGGGACGAATGGCAAGGGCTCCACCTGCGCCTTTCTGCGCGCGATTGGTGAGGCTGCGGGGCAGCGCGTGCATGTCTATACCTCGCCCCATCTGGTCCAGTTTCATGAGCGCATCCGGCTGGCAGGTGCGTATGTGACGGATGAGGCCTTGACCGCTGCACTGGAAGAAGTGGAAGCGGTGAATGCCGGCGCGCCGATCACGGTGTTTGAAGTCACCACGGCGGCGGCTTTCGTGCTGTTCAACCGCGTGCCGGCTGATTTGCTGGTGCTGGAAGTGGGCTTGGGTGGGCGTTTGGATGCGACCAATGTTGTGCCGCGCCCGGCAGCCTCGGCCATTACTTCAATTTCCATGGATCACATGGATTTCCTGGGCGATACGCTCGGCAATATTGCGGCGGAGAAAGCGGGCATCATGCGCGCCAACGTGCCCTGCGCTACCGGTGCGCAAGCGGCGGAAGCGCTGGAGGTTATCAGCAACACGGCGCGCGAACGCGGCGCGACGCTGCTCAGGCGTGGAGGGGAATGGTTTTGTGACGCCACCACCAATGGCTTGCAATATCATGATGCCGCCGCCGTGCTGAGTCTGCCGCCACCCGGCCTGATCGGCCCGCACCAAGCCGACAATGCCTGCATCGCCATCGCGGCCTTGCGCGCCGCTGGCCTGCCGTGGCTGAGCGATGCAGCGATTGTGCGCGGCATTGCCAGCGCCACCTGGCCCGCGCGCTTGCAGCGCCTTGAAGGGCGCTTGTCTGCCCTGCTGCCCAACGGTTTTTCGCTCTGGCTTGATGGGGGGCATAATGCCGGGGCGGGGCAGGCCCTCGCGCAGCATTTCACAGCATGGCGCGATCAGCCTTTGCATCTTGTGATCGGCATGAAGCAGGGCAAGGCGAGTGCAGAATTCCTCCGCCCCTTGCTGCCCTTCGCCACCAGCCTCCATGCGGTGGCCGAACCAGGCCAGCATTTGGCCATGCCTGTTGCCGACATCATCGCCGCGAGTGGCGGCATCGCCGAACCCGGACCAACCATCACGGAAGCACTTGGCAAAATCGCCGCCACTGCCAAACTTGGCCGCGTGCTGATCGCCGGCAGTCTCTATTTGGCGGGCGAGGTGCTGAAGGCTGATCTTGGCTGAATCTCCGCCGAACACAGGAAATTTTCTATTGTGTCCGGCGCGAAAGTGAAACTGCATAGGATGATGCGCGCGCCTGCAATACCGGATCATCGCTCATTTCAATCCCCGGCGCCTGATCTAGGATCATGAAGCTGATCGGATCGCATGGCCCGCCGGGACTCGCCGAAACCTCGGTCACTGTCAGACGGCCAACAACGGCGCGCGGGCGATTATCCGGCCATGCGATGGTCGGGTTCAGCAAATCATCACCCGGCCCGGGGAATTGCAGCACCATATCGAATTCAATGGGCGCGGTGGCGACGCGCCGACGCAGCTCATCGGCCAGATAGTGATTGCCAAGGCTTTGCATCTGCTCCGCTGTCAGGCGTTCCACCCCGGCGCGCGGTTCAAACACCCAACGTGCCGGGCGAATTTGCCCATCCTGCCCGCGGAATCTGAAGGTATTCACCCCCCAATAGGGCGTGGTGGCGAAGCTGGCCGGCGGCGCATTGGCCGCCCAAATAGCGGCCTGATTGCCGACCGAAGGATTGGCCGCAACAAAGGCCGCGAAGGCCGCCGCGCGCTCAGCATTTGGCCTTCCGGTCGCGGGGTCATTCGCACGCGCTAGCAGCCCATCCACCAGGGCCTGCGGTGTCGGCGCAATAAATACCGGCGCCGAGATATTCGCCATTTCGAACAGATCACCGGCGGCCGATTCAAAGCGGATGGAAAGGCCGCGCGTACCGCGCGCGGTATCCGACGCATTGGGATTGGCGCCCGCCACGCCGAAACGGATCAATGCCGTATTGCGCTGGCCGCTGAACACGGGCGCGACTGAAAGCCTGGTGCCTTCTGCGGTCGCCACGAAATGCCCTGCGGCACAAACGCCCTTGGGGTGGCTGGGGCGATGGGTGCGTACCGGCCCAAGCACGGCTTCAAAGGCGTCCACAATCGCATCAGGGCTGGGCTGCGCGGCAGCCGGAGCCGATGTGAGGAGCCATGCCGTCATGGCAGCACCAGCAAAGACGGCAAGGCAGTTTGGGCGCTTGGCGGACATTCGTTCTCCTCCCGGGCAGTGATTGATGGAAGCAATCTCGGGGGCGCCTTAACAGCGCTTCAGCCTCACCCCGCTTTGACATTCATCCGGTTGCCATTGCCAAGAGTCAAGAAATTTCGACCCGCCGCTTAGGCCTGCTTGCGTTCAATCAGGCTGCGCCGGATTTTCCGCCCGCGCTTGATGCGGTCTTCGATGAACCCCGCCTCACCCCGGCGAATGGCGCGGCCAAAGGCATGCGCATCCTCGGCAAAACGCGATAGCATCTCAAGCACCGCTTCGCGATTATTCAGAAACACATCGCGCCACATATCAACATCGGATGCCGCGATGCGCGTGAAATCCCGAAAGCCGGAGGCGGCGAATTTCAGCACGGCTTCCTTGGTTTCTTCCGCCAGATCATCCGCCGTGCCGCAAATGGTAAACGCAATCAAATGCGGCAGGTGGCTGACAATGGCGACAACCTTGTCATGCGTTACCGGGTCCATGGTTTCGATCATGGAACCGCAGCGCCGCCACAACTCCTTCACCTTTTCCACCGCCGCCGGGTCGCTCTCGGGCAGCGGTGTCACGATGCAATAGCGGCCTTCGAACAATTCCGGAAAACCTGCATCGGGGCCCGAATATTCGGTGCCCGCCATGGGATGCGCCGGCACAAGATGCACGCCCGCCGGCACAAGGGGCGAGAGATCACGCACCACGCTGCCCTTGGTGGAGCCAACATCGGTCAGCACCACTCCAGGGGCAAGATGCGGCGCGATATGGCGCATGGCGTCCGCATAAGCACCGACGGGGATGCAGAAAATCACACCATCGCAGCCTGCAACGGCGCGCGCGGCATTGGCTTCCACCACATCAGCCAGGCCTAATTCCCGCACGCGCGCCAGCGTTTCCGGGCGGCGTGTAGTCACCACGATGGTCTTCGCGATATCGTCACGCTTTTGCGCAACCCGCGCAATGGAAGATCCGATCAGCCCAATGCCGACCAGGCACAGCCGATTGAACAGCGGTTCAGCCATGCTGCGCCATGAAGGCTGCAATCGCATCCGCTACCGTCTGGCATTCCTCACCCGTGCCGATGCTGATGCGCAGGCACGCCGGCAGCCCATAGCCTCCCATGGCGCGCATGATCAGCCCGCGAGATCTCAGCGCGGCATCGGCGGCCTTGGCCTTTTCTGCCGAGCCAAAATCCGCCAGCAGGAAATTGCCTTCACTCGGCCAAACCTTAACGCCGGCTGCCGTCAGCGCCGCGCCAAGCTTGATGCGCCATTCGGTGTTATGCGCAATGGATTTTTCGATCCAGCCCGCTTCCTGCACCGCCGCAATGCCCGCCGCCATGGCCGCCGCATTCACATTGAAGGGCCCGCGCACGCGCGACAGCACACCAACCACCGCTGCCGGCGCATAAGCCCAGCCAAGCCGCATGCCGCCCAGACCGAAGATTTTGGAAAAGGTGCGCGTCATCACCGTATTGCCGCCACCCGCATCCACCAGCGCCGCGCCCGCGTCATAATCCATCCGCGTGACATATTCGGCGTAGGCAGAATCAAGCACCAGCAGAATATCATCGCGCAGCCCCACACGCAGCCGCATAATTTCAGATTGCGGCAGAATGGACCCTGTCGGGTTATTCGGATTGGCGAGGCAGACAAGCTTGGTGCGCGGCCCGACCGCGGCCAGCATCGCATCCACATCAACGGTCAAATTGCGTTCCGGCACCTTAATCACGCGGCAGCCAGCCCAACGCCCGGTGATGTCATACATGAGGAAGCCATGGGCAGACATCACAAGCTCTGTCCCCTCACCGCCATAGGCAAGGATCAGCAGCGCCAGCAATTCATCGGAGCCATTGCCACAGACAATCTGCGTGGGGTCGAGGCCAAAGCGCGCGCCAATCGCCTCCCGCAAAGCGGTCACGCCGCCATCGGGGTAGCGATGCGCTTCGGCTGCCATATTGCGGATCGCGTCAATCGCGCCGGGGGGCGGGCCGAAAGCGCCTTCATTGGATGAAAGCTTCACAACGCGATTTACGCCGGGGATTTTCGATTCCCCGCCAACATAGGGCTCCACCGAAAGGATCGAAGGGCGCGGCATTACGGTCATGGCAGATCTCCAGCAACGGGCACGGCATAGGCGCCCAGCAGAACAGCTTGAAGCCCGGCAATCCGCGGGTCTCCCGCAGCGATGAAGGCATCAATTTCAGCGAGTGCTAGGCTGCGCCCACCCTGGCGCACCAGGCTCAGGATACGCCCGGCAAACCTGGCTTCGGTCAGCATGCGGGCGAAGCCTTCGCATGTGGCATCGGCGCTGCCTTCCAGGCGCAAGAGGCTGCGATCCTCGCCCGAGGCATCGGCCGCCAAGGGGGCAACAACCATTGCGGCATCGGCATGGGCGGCATTTGCCACGAAGGGCAAGCGCGCCACAACGGAAAGCCGGGGCGCTTCAAGGCTTTGCCACCAGGCGCCCTCACCTTCGCCGGTTGGGGCGGCCAGCACCGCAACCGATGCCTTGCCGACGCTGAGCGCTGCCAAAGCCTGCGCCGGGGCAGCGAAGGGGGTCAGGGGTGTGGCGGTGCCGAAATGCTCACGCGCCAGCGCCAATGTCTGAGCGGCCTCGCTCGCAGCAGACACGGCGGCGGTAAAGGCGCCCTGGATGGCGGTATGAGCCATGATGATATGCCGCCAAATGCGCACCACCGCCCCACGAGAAAGCGCACCCGAATGCCGTGCAAGAAGGCGACGCAACACGGCGGCTTCCCGCCCGGGCCGCAAGGGGGACCCCGCGCCCGCCTTGACGCGGCTCGCGGCCATGCGCGCCACAACGCCAGCGCGGCGCATCAGCAGATCATGCATCGCATCATCCAGCGCATCTATCTCGGCGCGCAGCGCCTGAAGGGCCGGATCGGCAGTGGGGGTGGCAGGTGGCTTGTCGTTCATGCGGGACCAAATCTCTCGAGTAGCAATAACCTCCACATCGCCCGGCGCCAAGCGCCCCCAAGTGACACGCTAAGGTTGCGCCTGGGGGAGGGGGCAGCGTAAAAGCGCGTTCATGAGCCAAGCCATCGCCCCGCTGCCTGATGTGGACCATCAGGCTGCTCTGTTCCCCGATGGGCTCGCGCTCGAATGCGGCGCGGTCATCGCGCCCCTCACGGTCGCCTATCGCACCTATGGGCGGCTGAATGCGGCGGCCAGCAATTCCGTGCTGATCTGCCACGCGCTGACGGGCGACCAATATGTCGCCGAAAACCACCCCATCACCGGCAAGCCTGGCTGGTGGGAAAATATCATCGGCCCCGGTCGGCCTTTGGATACCGACCGCTATTTCCTGATTTGCGCCAATGTGCTCGGTGGCTGCATGGGCTCTACCGGGCCGCGCAGTGAAATGACCGATGCCGCCGGGCGCGGGCTGGGTCGGCCTTGGGGAACGGATTTTCCCTCGGTCACCATTCGCGACATGGTGCGCGCGCAAAAGCGCCTGATGGAAAGGCTTGGCATCAATCGCTGGCTTGCCGTGATTGGCGGGTCCATGGGCGGGATGCAGGTGCTGGAATGGGCCGCAACCTATCCGGAAGCGGTCTATGCCGCCGCCCCCATCGCCACCGCCGCGCATCATTCGGCACAGAATATCGCCTTTCATGAGGTGGGCCGCGCGGCCATTCATTCCGACCCCGATTGGCGCGGTGGGCGCTATTGGGAAGCGGGCATCATCCCGGCCAAGGGCCTGTCGGTCGCGCGCATGGTGGCGCATATCACCTATTTGTCCGAAAAGGCGCTGACACGGAAATTCGGCCGGCGGCTCCGTGGCGCCTCGGCACTGACCTTCCTCGAAGATGTGTTTGAGGTGGAGAGTTATCTCCGCCATCAGGGCTCCACCTTCGTGCGTCGTTTTGATGCCAATTCATACCTGACCATCACGCGGGCGATGGATTTCTTTGATCTCGCTGCCGATCATGAAGGCGATTTGGCCAAGGCGTTTCGCGGCACGGCGACGCGGTTTTTTGTTGCCTCCTTCAACAGTGATTGGCTATTCCCGACCAGCGAAAGTCGCACGCTGGTGCGTGCGCTGAACAAGGCCGCGGCCAATGCCAGTTTCGTGGAGATTGACAGCGACAAGGGCCATGACGCCTTCCTGCTGGACGAACCCGATTTCCATCGCGCGCTTGGCGGTTTCCTCGCCGGCTGCGCTGAACGCCTTGGGGTTTAGGTCATCACAATGGATGGCGTGCAATATGTCGCAAAGAATATGCGCCTTGATCTTCGCCTGATTTCCGAGATGATTTCGCATGATGCGCGCGTGCTTGACATTGGCTGTAGCGATGGTGCGCTGATTGAATATCTGGCGCGCGAAAAACGCGCCGATGCGCGCGGCATTGAAATTGACATGGCACAGGTGACGAAGGCGGTCTCCGCCGGGCTCGCGGTCATTCACGGCGATGCAGATAATGACCTTGCCTTTTACCCCGATGGCGCTTTTGATTATGTTGTGCTGTCACGCACGCTGCAGGCGGTGGAAAACCCGCGCGAAGTGTTGCGCCAATTGCTGCGCATCGGGCGGCACGCGATTGTGTCCTTCCCCAATTTTGGCCATTGGCAGATGCGCTGGCGATTATTGTGGAGTGGGCGGATGCCGGATACGGAAACCTGGAACCGCCCCTGGTATGAAACGCCCAATATCCACCCCTGCACCATCACGGATTTCACCGCGCTTTGCGCGCTGGATGGTTATGCGGTGGAACGCTGGCTGGCGGTTGATGAACAGGGGTTGAGGGCGCCGTGGCGCCGCTCATTGAGGCTCGCCAATCTGTTTGGCGAGCAAGCGCTGTTTATGCTGCGCCGGGCCGGGCCTGGGGCCTGACCCGGGCGCGCTTGCGCCTATTCTATGGGTGCGAGGCTCTTGATCAGGTCGAAAACCCGCTTGCGCACCGCAGGATCGGTGATCCGGTAATAGGCGCGCACCAACTCCAGCGTTTCGCGCTTGCTCATATTGTTATCTTCAAACCGGCCCGGGGCTTCGGCAAAGCCGTAAAGCGCCGGGCGGCTGCGCACCGCGACATTGCCGCCCATTTCGGGTGGCAGATCGTCAAAAAAGAAGCCGATCGGCACATCCAACACGCGGGCCAGATCGAAAAGCCGGCTGGCGCCGATGCGGTTGACGCCGCGTTCATATTTCTGCACCTGCTGAAACGTCAGGCCCAGCGCTTCGCCGAGCTTTTCCTGGCTCATGCCCAGCAATGTGCGGCGTAGACGCACCCTGGACCCCACATGTGCGTCAATCGGGCTGGCCCGATGTTCCCGCTCCCCCTTGGTGTTGGCTTCATCAATATCATTCATGGCAACTAAAAATTTCATCTCTTTCCTCCACCCTGCCAGAGAGGCAACCATGGCGCGTTTTTCAAACCACACCCTTAGGTTTCGGTTGCATGAAACATCATACGCCTATCCCCAACAGCGATTAACAACAGTTATTATTACCCTTAGGGGCAAAAAAGCTACAGGTTTTTCCTAATTCTCAAAAAACTACATTATTTTTGCTCACGTGAAGCAAAACTCGGAATTCAGCGTTGACTTCTGGCTGACAAAATCCACCCAAAGGCGAAAATAGCCAAGGCAAGCCCCAAAGGCATCATCAGCCCAAGATCAGCATAGATGGTTGGCGCACGCGGCGAGGGTAACAAGGCCAGAATAACTGCTGATTCGCCCAGGGGTCCGCGAGTCACCAAGCGTCCGCGGGCATCAAATACCGCCGAAATCCCTGTCTGCGCCGCGCGCGCCAAGGGCAGGCCCTCTTCCACCGCCCGCAGCCGTGCTGCCGCAAAATGCTGCCAGGGGCCGGCGGTAATGCCAAACCAGGCGTCATTCGTGACATTCACAATCCAGGCGGGACGCCGCGATGGCATGATCCGCCCGGTGAAAATCACCTCATAGCAAATTAGCCCAACAAGGGGCGGCAGCCAGCCTGCCACCACAAGGCGCCTTTCCTCGGAAGCGGAATAATCGCGCGTGCTTTGCACCAGCCGAATGGGCAGAAGCCCCCTGAAGGGCATGAATTCGCCAAAGGGCACCAGCTTCATCTTATCGGCGGTGGCCAGAACCTGCGTCGTGGGGCTGATCACCACCAGGCTATTGAATAAATCCCGCGCATAGCCCGCCGGGGTGAAATCGCCGCGCGCGGTCCCGGTCAGCAGCAGGGCGTTTTGCGGCAGGGCGCCGGCCACCAATTGCCGCGCCTCCGGGTCATTGGGCAGCAGGAAGGGCACGGCGGTTTCGGGCCAGATCACGGCCAGCCGATGCCCTGGCGGCAATTCGCGCAAGGCGGCCACCGCCGCATCCCGGGTTGTTTCCACATAGCGGCGCAGGATTGGCACGCGGGATTCCTCGCGCCACTTAACCTCCTGCGCGATATTGCCCTGCACGATCAGCAGGCCGACCGGCTGAGGCTCGGGCTCTGGCGCCCAAAGCCGGGCGAAGCCGAAGGCGCCACAAAACGCCAGCACCGCGACACCGCTTAGAAAGGCGCGCCGATCCAGAATGGGCGTTGCGGCCGACAAAAGCGTAATGAGCGACAGGCCATGCACGCCGATCATCGCCGCCATCTGAATGGGCAGCGCATCAAAGGCCCAGACCGTGCCCAACAGATTCCACGGAAAGCCGGTCAGGATTTCCCCGCGCAGCAGCTCAAACCCGACAAAACCGCCTGCAAAGACCAAATTGCGTGGCCAGCCGGGCCGTGCCCCCCAGGCAATGGCAGCGGGCACCGCGACAAACAGCCCAAGCGGCAGCGCCAAGGCTGGCACCGCAATGGGGACCAGCCACCAATACCGCGCCACATCGGTCAGTATGGCGGAAGTAATCCAGTAAAGCCCGCCGGCGAAGAAGCCAAAGCCCCAGGCAAGCCCGATCCCGAAGGCGGCGGTCCAGCTCGCTGCCCCGCCAATCATGGCGAGCAACCCGGGGATCGCGAGAAACAGGGCCGGGATGATATGCAGCGGCGGCAGGGCAAGGACTGCCAGCATGCCAAGCCCAAAGGCAGTCACCTGGGCGCGCCAACCGCGCCGCGCAGCAAGTGCCCGCCAAATCCAGCCCATCCGAACTAAGCCTCTCTATTCCGCCGCGACGCGGGAATTGGCGCCAGGCCGGCGCACGCGTAAGCGCCGGATGCGTCGCGGATCGGCGTCTAAGATGCGGAATTCAAGCCCCGAGGGGTGAGAAACCAATTCCCCCTTGGCCGGCACGCGCCCCGCCAGCGTGAACACAAGGCCACCCACCGTATCAATATCGGCGGCGCGTTCCTCATCCGTCAGCACATTGCCGAGCTTTTCCTCAAAGGCGGCAATCGGCGTGCGCGCATCAAGATCAAGTGTGCCATCGTGGCGTTCGGTGATCTGCTGCGCCTCTACCTCATCATGTTCATCGCTGATATCGCCGACAATGGTTTCCACCAGATCCTCAATCGTGATCAGGCCATCAATGCCGCCATATTCATCCACGACCAGCGCCATATGCACGCGCGCCAGGCGCATTTGCAAAAGCAGATCGAGCACGGGAATGGATGGCACCACAAAAAGCGGGCGGCGCAGAACATCCGTCAAGGCAAAGGCTTTCTCTTCCTTTCCGACGGAAGCGAAGACATCCTTGATATGCACCATGCCGATAATGTCATCGAGCCCATCGCGATAGACCGGGTAACGGCTATGGCCTTCAGTCTGAATCAGCGCGATGGTTTCCGTCAACGAATGGCTTTCCGGTATCGCCATGATATCGGCGCGCGGCACCATGACATCATAGGCGGTAATGCCGCGCAGCCGAAGGACATTGCCAAGCAGCGCGCGTTCTTCGGCATCAAGGCTCGTGGTCTGGCCATCGCCGGGGCGCGCTTCGCTTGGCGCTTCATGGCGTTCGATCAGTTCTTCCACCTGATCGCGAATGGATTCAGCTTCCTTGCGGCGCAGTATGCCCTGGATTTTCCAGAACAGACTAGGTTTGTGACCTGCCTCGCTCATGTCGCGCCCCGCCAGGGATTGGGCAGGCCAAGCCGGCGCATCACGCGCGCCTCGGCGCGTTCCATCCGCCGGGCCTCACCGGCTTGCAGATGATCATGCCCAGCCAAATGAAGCGCGCCATGCGCGACCAGATGCGCGAAATGCGTTGCAACCCGGCGCCCGGCGCCGCGCGCTTCACGCTGCACCACCCCAAGGGCGAGTGCCACATCGCCGAGATAGCCCGGCATACCGCCGGGGAAGGACAACACATTGGTAGGCTTTGCCTTGGCGCGATGCGTGCCATTTAGCCGCTTCATGGTGGTGTTATCGGCAAGCAGCACTGTGACCGACCCCGAAGCCCCTGCTTCGCGCAATGCAACACCAGCTGCGCGGCGCGCCAGCGCCTCAGGTTGTTTGATGGCAGCGCGCCAGCCTGGCGCCGCCAGGATCACGGAGATATCAAGCCCCTCCGCCGATCCGCTCCGAAGCCCAGCCGAGGCACCCTCGCGGCGCCCCTGGCCGGGACGGCTACTTTCCGGTTCCATACTTCTCCTTCTTTGCCCAGTCCTGCTGGTCGGCCCGCCCATAAGCGGCGACGATCCGGGCAACCAAAGGATGCCTTACCACATCCTGATCAGAAAAGCGCGTCATGCTGATGCCTTCCACGCCGGAGACAATCGAAAGCGCCTCGACAAGGCCAGACGGCTGATGGGCGGGCAGGTCGATCTGGGTCGGGTCGCCCGTGATCACCATGCGGCTGCCCTCCCCCATACGGGTCAGGAACATCTTCATCTGGGCCGGGGTGGTGTTCTGCGCCTCATCCAATATCGCGTAGCAATGGGCCAAGGTACGGCCTCGCATGAAGGCGAGCGGGGCGATTTCAATCTCCCCAGCCGCGATCCGCCGCGCGACCTGATCGGCGGGCAGCATGTCATGCAAGGCGTCGTAAAGCGGGCGGAGATAAGGGTCCACCTTTTCCTTCAAATCGCCTGGCAGGAAGCCAAGCCTTTCGCCGGCCTCAACCGCTGGGCGGGACAGCACAATGCGGTCAACCCGGCCGGATTGCAGCAGGGCCACCCCTTGGGCTACCGCCAAATAGGTCTTGCCCGTGCCGGCCGGGCCAATGCCAAGACCATGTCGCTGCGCGAAAGCATATCAATATAGGCTGCCTGGGCGGCACTTCGCGGTGCAATCGCGCCCTTGCGGGTGCGGATCGCCGGCAAATCCTGCAAGGGCAGGCGCGGTTCGCCCTGGGCAGCCCCGCCTTCCGCGAACCTCAAGGCCGCTTCCACTTCCGCCGTGCCGACATGTTCCCCCCGTTCCAGCCGTTTCCATAGCGCGAGCAGCGCTGCTTCCGCCATTTCCGTTCGTTCCGCCCCGCCGGAAATAGCGATGCGATTCCCGCGTGAGGCCACGCGTACGCCAAGCACCTGTTCGATCCGCGCCAGATGACGATCATGTTCGCCATGCAGCAGGGGTAGCAGCGCATTGTCGTGGAATTGCAGCGTTATGGAACGCTGATCACTGGATTGGCGCGGTTCCGCAGCGCGGAGGCCAGGGGTTTGGATGTTCAAGCGGCGTCTCTCTCCGATGCTTGGGGTTTGGACCCGGCAGGAAGCTCCCCGCCGAGGGAATTGGGGTTGGTGGCGGTCACGCGGACCGTTACGATCTGGCCGGTCAGGTCTCCGGGGGTCGGGAAATGCACCGGCTGCAACCAGGGCGACCGCCCGGCCATTTGGCCGGGATGGCGACCGGGGCCGGTCACAAGAACCGGGATTTCCATGCCGGCGCGGCTTTGATTGAAGCGGTATTGCTGATCGCGCAGCAGCGCCTGGATTTCCTGCAAACGTTCATCAGCGACCGCTTCATCCACCATCCCTGCCATGCCTGCCGCCGGCGTGCCGGGGCGCGCGGAATAGCGGAAGGAAAAAGCCGAAGCGAAGCCGATATCCTCAATCAGCTTGAGCGTCGCGCGATGATCCGCATCACGCTCGCCGGGGTGGCCCGCGATGAAATCGGAAGACAGCGCCAGATCAGGCCGCGCGGCGCGCAGAGTTTCAATCAGGCGCAAATATTCCGCCGCCGTATGGCCGCGATTCATTGCCTTCAGAATAGGGTCTGACCCCGATTGCGCCGGCAGATGCAGGAAGGGCATCAGCGCCGGGATGTCGCGATGCGCCGCGATCAGATCATCGCCCATGTCGCGCGGGTGGGAAGTTGTATAGCGCAGCCGATCAAGCCCTGGGATTTCAGCCAAGGCCAGCAAAAGCCGCGCCAAGGACCAGGCCGCGCCATCCGGCCCTTCGCCGTGATAGGCATTCACATTCTGGCCCAAGAGCGTGATTTCCCGCGCGCCCAAAGCCACCAGGCGCTTGGCTTCCGCAATCACCGCCACCGCCGGGCGCGAATATTGCGCGCCGCGTGTGTAAGGCACCACGCAGAAGGAGCAGAATTTGTCGCAGCCTTCCTGCACGGTCAGGAAAGCGGTCACCCCCTGCGGCGCCGCCTGTTCCGGCAAATGATCGAATTTCCCCTCCACCGGGAATTCGGTTTCAATCACCGCACCTGCCGCGCGGGAGGCACGCGCCACCATCTCCGGCAGGCGGTGATAGCTTTGCGGGCCGAGCACGATGTCCACCCAAGGGGCGCGCGCCGTGATTTCCGCGCCTTCGGCCTGCGCCACGCAACCCGCCACAGCGACAATCATCTCCCCACCGCGCGCGGCCTTGGCTTCGCGCAGCCTCCCCAGATCGGAAAACACCTTCTCGGTCGCTTTTTCGCGAATGTGGCAGGTATTGAGGATGACCATATCAGCTTCCTCGGCCACATCCGTCGGCGCATAGCCAAGGGGCGCCAGCACATCCGCCATGCGCGCGCTGTCATACACATTCATCTGGCAGCCCCAGGTACGGATCAATAACCGCTTCCGTGCCGGGGTGCCGTGGCATTCAGTCATGAAATCCGGGCCTCCGTCGCCCCAGCATGGGGCGAAACGGGGGAAATGAGCAGGCCGGCTGCGCTGGTCAAGCGCGCCAAGACCCGCAAGCGCAAATCAAGGGGCCAAAAACCATTGCCCAAGCCTGGGGTCTCCCGCCGCGTCGGGTCAAGGGTTTATCGCGGCGCATTCAGGAAAAGCGGTGTGCCGGGGCGGTTCTGTCGCAATTGCGCCGCACCGGCGGCGACCACATCGTTCACCGCTGCGGTCAGGAGCTTACGGTCCGGCAGGCTGGCGGGGTCGGCCACCTCATGCAGCAGCACTGTCGCCCGCGCCCCGGAACGACGCGTGATGCGCCAGAAATGGGAGGCGATATCCATATCGCCATACCAGGCGAAAAGCGGCCTATCCCGCCGGCAGGCTGGCAGCCCGCCAAGCCGATCATAAACCAATGAGACCGGCTGCACCGCCTTGGCATCAACTGCTGCCGCCAAAAAGGCTGAGCGGAAGGGCAGCACCCGCGTGCCATCATTGCTGGTGCCCTCGGCGAATAGGATCAGGCTATCGCCGGTTTGCAGCCTTTCGCGCATGGTGTCGGCTTCGCGGAGCACGGTTGAGGTACGGCGGCGGCTGACAAAAACCGTCCGGCCCAGCTTGGCGACAAAGCCAATCACTGGCCATTGCCCGACCTCGGATTTTGAAACGAAGCTCGCCCGCAGCACCGATCCCAGCACGAGGATATCAAGCCAGGAGGAATGATTGGGCAGGAAAAGCGTGGCCGGCTCGTCCGAGACCTTGCCCACCACCTGCACCCTAAGGCCAATCAGCCAGCAGAGCACCCGATGATAAAAGCAGCCAAAGCTGATCTTGGCCTGACTCGGCAGCAGCATCAGCACGCATTGGATGGGGATCGCGATCAGCGTCCAAATGACGGCGCTGACAATGCGGCGAATGGCGCGAAACCGACCGCCCAGTGGGCGCGGTTCCATGATATCGCCCCAAGCGACACCTGGCATGAATGGTTTGAAGCGCAGCGGCGTTATGCGCATTTGCCGACGCGGCTTCAGCGCTTCTTCCAGGTTACGCAAGACAGATTGCATAATGATTGGTTAGCGCACGGTTCATGGCGCTGCAATGACGCTTTGGCGATAATTCCGTGAAACCCGGCCAGGGTGCGGCGCATGGCTTGGCAGGTGTGGGTGTTATGTTGTATCAATCATCATGGCTATCTCGAAAATCATGGCTTTCTCTAACCCCCTTGCGCTCTCTGCCGGCATCGCCGCGCGGCTTGGCCTTTCCGCCCTGCTTGCTGCGCTGCTTTGGGCCGGGGTTGCCTGGGCGCTTTCGGCATGACGCCCACCGCTTTGACGCTCGCGGACCTGACGGTCTGCCATGGCCGTCGCCCGGCGGTGCATCACCTAACGGGCCGGTTTGCGCCTGGTAGCCTGACAGCGATTGTCGGGCCGAATGGCGCGGGGAAATCAACGCTGCTGCGTGCCCTCGCGGGGCTGCATCAGCCGGAAGCGGGGCGCATTACACAGGATGGGGTGGCGCGGATTGCGCTGCTGCCGCAATTGGCCGCGCTCGATCGCGCCTTTCCCATTGCCTGCCGCGATGTGGTGATGCAAGGGCTTTGGCCGCGCATCGGCGCCTTTCGCGCGGTGCCTGCCAATGAGCATACCAGGGTTGATGCGGCTCTGGCAGCGGTGGGTCTGGCGGGCCTCGCGAAACGCCCAGTCGGCAGCCTCTCCGCCGGGCAATTGCAGCGCCTGCTCTTTGCGCGGCTTTTGGTGCAGGATGCCGATATCCTGTTGCTGGATGAGCCCTTCAATGCGGTGGATGCGAAAACGGCTGCCGATCTGCTGCACCTGATCCGCCAATGGCATGGTGAAGGCCGCATCGTGATTGCGGTTTTGCATGATCTTGATCTGGTGGCGCGGGAATTTCCGGAAACCCTTTTGCTTGCGCGTGACCTGATCGCTTGGGGGCCGACGGACCAAGCGCTTTCCGCCGCCAATCGTCTCAAAGCACGGCAAATGGCCGAGGGCTGGGCAGATCAGGCTGAGGCTTGTGAGCGCGCGGCCTAAAGCGCGGCTATCATGATTGAGGCGCTGTTCGCCCCCTTCGTCGAATTTGGTTTCATGCGCCGCGCTCTGGTGGGGTCACTTGCCCTGGCCATCGCCGCACCGCCGCTTGGTGTTTTCCTGATGCTGCGGCGGATGAGCCTGATGGCTGATGTCCTCTCCCACGGGGTCTTGCCAGGGGTGGCGGTGGCGTTCCTGGTGGCGGGGCTTTCCGTGCCGGCGCTGTGGTTTGGTGGCTTGGTCGCGGGGCTTTTGGTTGCAGTGGGTGCCGGGGCTTTGGCGCGTATCACTGGTGGGCGGGAAGATGCGACATTGGCCGCACTTTACCTACTGGCCCTCGGGCTGGGCGTGGCGCTGATTTCCATCGGCGGCGGTGCGGGCGATTTGAAGCATATCCTGTTCGGCAGCGTGCTCGGCGTGGATGACGCCGCGCTGCTGTTGATGGCGGGGGTCGCGACGCTGACGCTGGTATTGCTTGCGATTGGCTGGCGTCCTTTAGTGCTGGAATGTTTTGACCCGGCCTTTGCCGCAGCGACTGGCGCACGCGGCGGGTTTTGGCATTTGGTTTTCATGGGCCTTGTAGCGCTGAACATGCTCTCGGCCTTTTTGGCTTTGGGCACGCTGATGGCCGTCGGCCTGATGATGCTGCCCGCCATTGCGGCGCGGCATTGGGCGGCGGAGATCTGCGGCATGGTTTATGCGGCATCCGCCATTGCCCTGGTGGCTAGCGTGATTGGGCTATTGGTGTCCTATCACGCTGATTTGCCGAGCGGCCCCGCGATTGTGCTGATGGCGGGCGCGGCTTGGGCGGTATCGGTACTATTCGGCCCGGTGGATGGGCTCATGCAGCGCGTGATCCGGCGCCGGCACTTGGCGGGATAACATCGCTTTCCGCTTGACCTTGGCCTGATCCGGTTCCAGCCTTTCTCCAAAGCCAGAGCTTCAAGAGTGGCCAGAAGGGGAGTTCATTGCCATGGCCGATTTGCGTCTCACGCGCCGGGCTGCTTTGGGGCTTCTGGCAGCACCTGCGTTGGCCCGTGCGCAAGGTGCCGATGTTTGGCCATCACGCAGCATTCGCCTGGTGGTGCCCTTTGGCCCTGGTGGACCCACCGATGTCATGGCGCGGGTGATCGCGCCTGGACTGTCTTCAGCGCTTGGCAGGCCCGTGGTGGTGGAAAACCGCCCCGGCGCCAGCGGCAATGTCGGCATTGCCCATGCGGCACGAAGCGCGCCAGATGGCTATACGCTGCTAGTGACCTCCACCGGTTTTGTGGTGAACCCGACATTGTTTCGCAACCCCGGCTATGACATCGCCCGGGATTTCGCGCCGATCACGGAATTGGGCGCTTCCCCCAATACCATCCTGACGAAAAGCGATAGCGGCATCATGTCTGTCGCTGATCTGGTGGCGCGCGCCAAGGCGACGCCAGGCGGGCTTAATATCGCCAATCCAGGCTTGGGTTCCACCCCGCATCTGACGGCGGAATTGTTGCGGCTGCGCACCGGGATTGAATTGGTGCAAGTCACGCATCAAAGCGCGGCGCAGGCAGTGCAAGCGGTGCTGGCGGGCACCACGCCGATTGGCGTGGCCGCGCTGCCGCCGGCGCATGCGCTGATCAAGGCCGGCACCTTGCGCGCCTTGGCCATTACCGGGGAACAGCGCTGGCATGATTTGCCCGATCTGCCGACGATGGTGGAGCTTGGCTATGATGGTTTTGTTTCCGAAACCTTCCAGGGCCTGCTGGCGCCTGCCGGCACGCCGCAAGCCATTTTGGATCGCTGCGCACAGGTTGCGATTGCGTTGTTGAACGAAGCCGAGACTCGCAACCGATTGTTGGGCGCAGGCTTTACGCTGAATGCGCACGGGCCAGAGGGCCTGGCGTCACGCATTGCGCGTGAAGTACCGCTTTGGCGCGATGTGATCGAAAAGGCAGGAATTCCGCGGGAGTGAGGTCAGGCGATCTTCGCCTGTAGTTGCTTGAGCTCCGGCAGGAAGCGCCCTGGCGTCAGAAAGCCTTCCCCTGGGCGGATGCGGGCATCAGGCTGCAATTTCCCTTGCATTCGGCGCGCGGTATTGGAAAATGGAACTTCGCCCTTTGTTGGGCGTTCAACATGATGGGGTGGAAATGTTCTCGCATATCTTCGTCGGCGCAGATGATGTCGCCGTTTCCAAGAAATTTTATGACGCGGCACTCGGCGTGCTTGGCGTTGCGGAAGGCAAGATGGACCCGAAAGGGCGCTGCTTTTACCGCACGCCAACCGGCACGCTTGGCATCAGCAAGCCGATTGATGGCAAGGCTGCGACAGGCGCCAATGGCGGCACCATTGGCTTTGGCTGCGACAGCCCAGAAAAGGCGAAGGCCTTCCATGATGCGGCTGTGGCCAATGGTGGCACCAGCATTGAAGACCCGCCCGGCTGGCGTGAAGGCGGCGCGGTGCGGCTTTATCTGGCCTATGTCCGCGACCCTTATGGCAATAAGCTTTGCGCGCTGCATCGCAGCGGGTGAACCGCTTGGCGTGATCCGTTACGGCGGATCACGCCATCACACGTGCAATGGCAAGAGGTAATGCCGCGGCACCAGCCTGTCCCGCTCCCATTTTTATGTACCAGTGATTTGTGGGTTTACTAAGCATGTTTCGGGTGCCGGCGGCCGCATTCCGAGGGCGTGGTGGGGCCGGACATGGTTATATTGGTGGAGCCATTGATTGATGACAGTTTG